>JAMPEW010000045.1 GCA_023664775.1 Clostridium sp.
TTGTTCCTCGTGCGTATTCTACCATATGTTTTCATTTATGACAATTGCGTTTATTGGATTTTCAGTTCTGCTGTGTCGGATTATACATCCCCACCCTGCCAATTCTCCTTTACTTTCCCAAGAATTCATACTATAATTAAAGCATATATTATTAGGAGAAGGTTAAACATAATTATGGAAAATAAAAAGAGAAATTCCTTCGGCGGCTCACTTGGATTTGTATTGGCAGCGGCAGGAAGTGCAGTTGGTTTGGGGAATATTTGGAGATTTCCATATTTAGCGGCAAAGGATGGAGGGGGATTGTTTCTTCTTATCTACATTCTGCTTGCACTTACATTTGGATTTACGCTTCTTACAACGGAGATTTCAATCGGTCGAAGGACAAAGCAGAGCCCTCTTACTGCATATGGACGGCTTGATAAGAAATGGGGCTTTGTGGGGGTTATTGCAAGCCTTGTTCCTTTTATAATTATGCCGTATTACATCGTAATCGGAGGCTGGGTATTAAAATACTTTCTTGCCTTTCTTACAGGGGCAGGAGCTGAGGCAGCAGAGGACGGATATTTTGATGCCTTTATTGCGGGAGATACAGAGCCTATCATTTTGATGGCGGTATTTCTTGTAGTTGTGGCAATTATCGTTTTTGGGGGAGTAAATAAAGGGATAGAATCCTCATCAAAAATTATCATGCCGATATTGCTTTTGATGGTTGTCGGTATTTCCATTTTTGCACTTACACTTTCCCATACGGATGCTTCGGGCGTTACAAGAACGGGACTGGAAGGTCTTAAAATATACGTTATTCCCGACTTTAAGGGCCTTACATTAGGAAAGCTGTTTATGGTTTTCATTGATGCGCTTGGGCAGTTGTTTTTCAGTTTAAGCGTTGCCATGGGAATTATGATTGCATATGGCTCTTATGTTAAGGATGACGCTAATTTAGGGAAATCCATTAATCAGATTGAAATATTTGATACGGTAGTCGCTTTTTTGGCTGGTGCTATGATTGTTCCTGCCGTATACATTTTTACGGGCACTGAGGGTATGTCAAAGGGAGCAAGTCTTATGTTTGTGTCGTTGCCAAAGGTATTTAAGGCAATGGGAACCTCTGGAAATGTTATCGGCTGTATATTTTTTGCAATGGTTCTTTTTGCGGCAATCACAAGCGCCGTCTCTGTTATGGAAGCTGTTGTTTCCAGTATAATGGATAAATTTCATACCTCACGAGGTAAAGCAGGAATACTGGAAGGAATTGTTGCCCTGATAGGTGGAATTATAGTATGTCTTGGTTACAATAAGCTTTACTTCAAGCTTATGCTTCCAAATGGGGAATTTGCACAATTGCTTGACGTATTGGACTATATCAGCAATAACTGTCTTATGCCGATTGTTGCACTTCTTACATGTATTCTTATCGGCTGGATATTAAAGCCGAAAACTGTTATAGATGAGGTTGAAAAAAATGGTAATAAAATGGGCAGGAAACGGCTTTATGTTATTATGCTAAAATTTGTTGCCCCGATTTTTCTCATACTCCTTCTGCTTCAAACCTTTGGAATACTTAAGCTGGGAAAATAAATTTTTACATAACCTGTAAGGAGGTGTGTGCCGTGGACATAAAAGAACTTCAAAATATGCTGACAATGCATCTATATATGTCAGATTCCTTAAGCTGTGGTGTGTTTGCATACACGCTTCCCGAGCGTGAGATACTAATATTCAATACTGAGGCCAAAAGATTGTTTCATTATGACGATGCCGAGGGAAAACCCATTGGGGAGGTTATACAGGAGACGATTGTTCCCGAGGATTCAAAAAAGGTATATGAGATTACGTCAGGACTTAAAAAGCCGGGAGATAGCTGTGAATATAAATACCATATTCTTAGGGACGATGCCCTCATCACTGTTGAATGTCAAACAAAGCTTCTCGACTTTGATGACGGCAAACGGTTTATTTTAAGCGTAATGCAGGATGTTACGGAAAAAGAAAATATGGAATATATGCTGAAGGTGGAACGTAAGCAGTATCGTGAGGCTGTTATTTCAAACAGTCTGTTCGATTTCAGCTTTGATGTTACTGACGGCATGCTGTATCATGACGTGAGGTACAGTAACGGAAAAACCTTTAGCGGGGTTTATAATGTTACATTTCCAACAAGCTATGATGCTTTGATTCAAGCGTGGAAAAAGGTAAAAAAGCCTGAGCTTTTAACGCCTGATCTGCAAAATCAAAATACAGCGCTGGAGCTTATCCGACAATTTGAAAAGGGAAATACACATATTGCCTGCGAGTATTATATTACGGAAACAGACCGCTATTACAGGAGAGTTACGCTGCTCTCAAGAAATGATTTAAACGGTCATGTTATGGCTATCGTATTTGCAAATGATATTACAGAAGTAATCAGGGAAAGCTCAATCAAGAGAAATGAGCTTGCCATGATTAACCGCAGCCTCACAAAGCAGATGGAAATAACAAAATCCTTCAGCAGCTTATATTTTGCTTCATGGGAAATCAATTTGGAAAGCAGGGAGATATTTGAAATATCTGTCCCTGACTGGGCTCATTTGGTACGTGAAAGGTCAGGCGGAAAATATAACGAGGCGGCCGATGTCATACTAAATGAATATGTTACAATCGAGTACAGACATGCCATGCGCGCATTTTTGGATATAAATACATTACAGGATAGGATAAACAATGAGAATGTTCTTACATACGAGTATCTGTCCATCATCAACGGCTGGTGTTCGGCAACATTTATTCCATCGAAGAAGGATAAAAATGGAAATGTAACGAATGTTATTTATGCCGTAAGAAGTGTTGACACTGAAAAACGAAAGGAATTAAATGCTACAAAGGCGCTGCATGATGCCTATGAGGCTGCCAACCGTGCCAATAATGCCAAGACGGATTTCCTTGCCAGCATGAGCCATGATATAAGAACGCCTATGAATGCCATTATAGGAATGACGAACATTGCAAAAGGGCATTTGGAGGATAAAACGCGTGTGGAGGATTGCCTGAATAAGATAACAGTAGCGTCAAATCATCTTCTTGGATTGATTAATGAAGTTTTGGACATGAATAAAATAGAGTCAGGCAAGCTTGAGCTTGTTGCGGAAAATATAAATTTATCGAGTCTGATTGACAATATTGTCACAATGTCGAAGCAGCAGATAGAGGATAAGCACCATAGCTTTACACTTACCATGAACAATGTTGAACATGAAAATGTAATCGGAGACAGCATGCGCATACAGCAGGTTTTTATGAATTTGCTTGGAAATGCTGTTAAGTATACGCCTGATGGGGGCAGGCTCAAGCTTATTGCCAGCGAAAAGCCCACAAATAATCACAGGGTAGGCTGCTTTGAATTTATATTTGAGGATAACGGCATTGGAATGAGTGAAGAATTTTTGGAAAAGCTGTACGTGCCATTTTCAAGGGCGAAGGATTCCAGAGTTGAAAAGGTGCAGGGTACGGGACTTGGAATGTCGATAGCTAAAAATATTGTCAGCATGATGAACGGCGATATTAAGGTTGAAAGCAAGCTTGGCGAGGGTACAAAATTTACGGTTACAATATTTCTTAAGCTCCAGAATAATGGGGAAAAAGCTGACGAAAAAACAGATAACCATGTAAGTGACGTTTCACAATCATTTGAGGAATTGCAGAAAAAGGATTTTAAGGGGAAGCGGGCGCTTCTTGTTGAGGATAATGAGCTGAATGCAGAGATTGCGAAAGAAATTATCGGAATGACGGGAATAGAGATTGAACATGTTTCCAACGGTAAGCTTGCCGTTGAAAAATTAAAGCAGGTGGAGGACGGCTACTACGACATTATATTTATGGATGTTCAGATGCCTGTTATGAACGGATATGAGGCTGCACGCACAATCAGGGCAATGGCAGGAGATTACGCAAAAAATGTGCCTATTATAGCCATGACGGCTAATGCATTTGCAGAGGATGTACGTGAATCAAAGGAAGCTGGCATGAATGAGCACGTTGCAAAGCCTTTGGATTTGAAGCAGCTTCTTGCCACTCTTGGAAAATGGGCTGGATAGCCGAAAACAAGAAAAAACTGTTTTTTTAAGTGCATAAATCCCCATTTCTTACAGATACTAACATCACATTGAAAAAAGAATATGATGGAGGTATGGCAGGAAATGAAAGCTACGGGAATTGTCAGAAGAATAGATGAGCTTGGAAGAATAGTAGTGCCTAAGGAGATAAGGCGTGTTCTTAGGATACGAGAAGGAGACCCACTGGAGATCTTTACCGATAAGGAAGGCGAGATAATTTTAAAAAAATATTCACCGATAGGTGAGCTTGGCACATTTGCACAGCAGTATGTTGAGGCTGCGGCGCAGATACTCGGCTGTGGTGTATGTGTATGTGACAGGGATCAAATTATTGCTGTTGCAGGTATTCCGAAAAAGGAGCTGCTGGGAAGAAGCCTGCACAGGGAACTTGAGGATGCCATTAATGACAGGGAATCTATTTTTGCCAGGAAGGGTGAAAAAAAGTTTATCAAGATAACCGGAAATGGTGAAAATGAATATTCAGGTCAAATTGTTCAGACTATCATAAGCGAGGGAGATGCAATCGGCGCTGTTATTTTACTCAGCAAGGACGGAGATAAAACAGTCGGGGAAAGTGAATGGAAGGCTGCCGTTATAGCCGCAAATTTCCTTGGAAGGCAGATGGAAGGCTGATTTGCTATGCTTTTTTTGAAAAATATTGCTTTTGCAGGCTTTTTTACTTGACAATTAATGGTTAAAAGGGTATAAATATGCGTAGGGCTTTTTTTAAAGCTTAAGTATATGGGGATTACTAAAATAAAGTGAGTAATCAAAACGTTTTTATTTATAGGAGGAATATTTCGATGAACAAGAGTGAATTAGTTGCAAGCATGGCTGAGAAGACCGGACTTAAGAAGGTTGATGTTGAGAAGGTACTTAAGGCTTTCACTGAGACTGTTGCTGACGAGTTAAAGAAGGGCGAGAAGATTCAGTTAGTTGGATTTGGTACATTCGAGGTAGCTGAAAGACCTGCAAGAGAGGGTAGAAATCCTAGAACAGGCGAGACAATGAAGATTGCTGCTTCAAAGGCTCCTAAGTTTAAGGCAGGAAAGGCTTTAAAGGATTCCATCAACTAAGATACTGACAATTAAAGCATAAATTAATGGGTCATCTCACTTTTCGGTGTGATGACCTATTAATTTATATAAGGAGATTAATATGAGGCTTGACAAATATTTAAAGGTTTCACGTCTGATTAAGAGAAGGACGATTGCAAATGAAGCGTGCGATGCGGGACGTGTTATGGTAAACGATAAGGTCGTTAAAGCATCTTATGATGTTAAGGTAGGCGACATTATAGAGATTAGCTTCGGAAATAAATCTGTTAAGGCAGAGGTTACAATGATAGCTGATACAAGCAAAAAAGAAGAAGCAAAGGAAATGTACAGGTATCTGTAGCCGTAAACCGGCATATAATATTTTATATGCGATGTCTTATAAGCGGGGGAATGCTATGGAGCTTGCAGGAAAACATGGGATTTGCCTTAACGGGAGAGAAAGCGGTACTGTTACGGGTGTAAAAAAAGTTTTGTGCTTTGGCGAAAAAGAAGCTGAATTAAATACTGAGCTTGGGAAGCTTACCATAAAAGGCGAGGATTTACATATGGAGAAATATGACAGCGACAGCGGTGATTTGGAGTTTCAGGGCTGTGTCGTAAGCATTACATATTCGGAGGTTATGGAGCCGGGAAAAGCTGCATCAAAACTATTCGGAAGGTTGTTTAGATAGATGTATGAATTTATCAGCGGTCAGTGGAATATGATGCTTATTAGTCTTTTATTAGGCGTCTGCATGGGTTTTATTTATGATTTGATAAGATGCTTCAGAAGGCTTGTCCGTCACAATAATTTTTTTATTGCACTTTCAGATTTGCTGTTTTGGCTTTTTGGCGCATGTATTACAATCGCCTGTATCAACAGGTATAATTATGGAAGCCTGAGATGGTACGTGCTGTTTGGCATGCTTCTTGGCTTTTTGGTTTATCACTACACGGTAAGCTGGGTGTTTCTGTTTGCTGCCGACTACGTGATCGTATTTATAAGAAAAATTTACAAAAAAATATGCAAAAAATGTAATGTACTGTTGAAAAAAATAAATAAATGGGTTAAAATAAAGCCAAGAATGTCGAAAAACAGATAAGAAATACATAGGATGATTATTTTATAGTGGGTGTGCTTATGGCAAAAAGAAGAAAAAAATCAACAAGAAGACAGTCAAGATTAGCCAGTATGTTTATCGTTGTGGCTGTTGTTGTTGTGTGTGTGGCATCATTATTTAAAATTTCTGACCTTTATAATCAGAGCAAGGAGCTTACATATACGGAAGCATCGCTTGAGCATAAGCTTGAGCAGACGGAGCTTGACAGACAGGAGCTTGAGGCAAGGGAGCAGTATATGAAGACGAAGCAGTATATAGAGGACGTTGCAAAGGAAAAGTTAGGGCTTGTATATCCGGATGAGATCGTGATAAGACCTGAGGAATAAAAACACCGGCATGGTTTGGGAAGAATTTTTTTCTCTGCTGTACGGTGTTTTTTTTGTGCTTTCAATTTTGTGCGTCTTATTTTTTTGTCTATAACATTTTAAAAATCCCACTAAGATTTGACAGACAATCTATCTGTGGACAAGTATAATCTATAAACGCCGCCTGAGAAATAACGATTTTAAGGGCAGGCTATGCTTTATATTTGTGTAGGAGGTAGAGATGGATATTGCAGGTGTTGTCGCAGAAGATAATAATCCGGTGGAGCGGTTGCTAAAGAGAGCCTGGCTCGTTATGGCAGCTTTTTTTGTTGGAAGATGCCACATTTACGGAATCAATCCTTTTATGGCAGGATTTTTAATTGCAGTGTGCAACTTGGGCGAAAGAGGGCTTGCATGTGGAATAAGCCTTATGCTGGGCGTGTTTTCATTTATGGGCGCCGGCGAAACTGCCAGGTACCTGATTATTGCTGTCGTGATTTATCTTGTCATGAATATGAAAAGGGAGAGAAGCTTCAAATGGCAGGATTATGGGATTATATTTTTTGCATCGACGCTTGTGTTTGTCCTTGACGCAGCTTGGGGGATTATTTTTCCGGAAAGCATATCCATAGGGGAAGCATTTGCAGAGGCGGCACTTACATTTTCGGCTGCCGTTATCTATTCCTATGCGATAAGAACAATCATAAATGACTATGTAAAAATTGCAATTGAAAATCAGGCGGCACTTAGCGCTGTGGCTCTTGCAGCGACAGCTCTTGCAGGGATGCCTGTTTCGGTATATGACAGTATTGTAGTTGCAGAGTGCTTTGCGCTTTTTAGTATTCTGTATGCGATGTATCGGTTTGGTTTTGGCATTGGAATAAGCTGGACAACCATTGCAGGCGCAGTAATGTCTGTTAAGACGGGAGATGACTATTATCTCACAAATTGGATTCTTGTGGCAATCGTTTCCTTTGCCGTACTATGTGTATTAAAGGGCGGGCGTATTGCCTACGGCATTACCTTTGCCGCAGTGTATTTTGCCATAGGCTTTGGGTTCTACGAAAGTATGCTTGGGGAGGATTCCCTGAAAGCTGTTGTGACGGCGCTTTTTATTTTTTTTCTCCTTCCCGCAGGCTGGGTTGCGGCAGTGGATGAGAGGGTAAAAAACGGAGCGCTTGAGGGAACGTCCCCTGAGTGGGCGATTCTCGTTATTAAGCGTATAAAATCGCTTGCAAAGGCATTTAAGCGGATTGACTACACGATGGCGAAGGAGTCGGGAACAGGCATCGGGTTTTCTGACGTGGGGGAAATTATAGACGATTTCACAAATCAGCTTGCAAATCCTGTGCCCCTGAAGAAAACAATTGAAGCAAAAATTATCGAGGATTTAAACAGAATGGAGATAGCGGTAAGAAGCCTTGTTCTTACAAAAAACAGGAGTGACCGATATGAGGTTTATATTACCCTGAAATGTAACAGGGGGCGTCTGATTGTCTCGGATAATGTGAGAAAGGTTGTTGAGGAGCATATGGGCATCAGGCTCGGCTTGAAGGAGGACAGCCGTTCCATTGTGGGAAGAAATTATGACATACTTTGTCTTGAGCAAAGACCTGAATTTAAGTGTGACGTTGCAGTACGGACGTTAAGCCACTATGAAAATCAGGTGTCAGGCGATAATTTCTATGTGGGTGATATCAGGGATGGCAGAATGCTGCTTATGATTGCTGACGGCATGGGAAATGGTGAGCGCGCATCCTCAGACAGCAGAAATCTTCTTGATGCCCTTGAGGAGCTTCTGCTTGCAGGCTTTGATAAGGAAATGTCCATCAAGGTTGTTAATTCGTATTTGTCGAGGCACAACAGGGGGGAACGGTATGCAACGCTGGACATGCTCATACTCGACCTGCATACAGGCTGCGGCGCCATGTATAAGCAGGGGGCGGCGGCAACTTATATAAAGCGGGACGACAGAATGGAAATTGTTAAATCTACCTCCCTGCCTGTGGGCATCGTTGAGGGCGCTGAGTGGGAAAACTGTGAAAAGAAGTTTTATGATGGTGATTTGGTCGTCATGCTGAGCGATGGTATTTTGGAAAGCATTGTTTTTGAAAACAGGGAGGAATATCTCCGTGACATGATTTTAGCCTGTGATGATATGGAAAGCGAGGAAATAGCTGAGCAAATTATTGAGGAAATACGAGGCATATCGGGAAACAGGCTCAAGGATGATGCAACGATAATTGTGGGAAAACTTGTTAAATCTTTGTGATAACTATGTACATCCCCAAAATCGTGATTTATAATATAGTACATATTGTTAGGTAATGTCAGGTTTTAACAGATGGATAAATTTATTTTAAACGTAAAAAAGTATATTGAGGAAAATCATATGCTGGAAAATGCGGACGGCATGGTGATAGGACTTTCAGGCGGACCTGATTCCGTGTGCCTTCTCAGGGTTATGTGTGAGCTTGCCGGTTGCTTTGGCATTGAAAAAAAACGCATTTACTGTGTACACATTAATCATGGAATAAGAGGTGAGGAGGCGGATGCCGACGAGAAATTTGCCGAGCGGCTTTGTGGTGTGCTGGGCGTTCCCTTTGTATGCTTTCAAAAAGATATAACGGCTTATGCAGGGGAGCTTGGATGCTCGGTTGAGGAGGCAGGACGAAGGTACAGATATGACTGCTTCCGTCAGGTCATGAAGGAAAACCATATGAATCGGCTTGCAGTGGCGCACAACAAAAATGATGTAGTGGAAACATTTATATTTAACATGCTTCGTGGAAGCGGGATTCGGGGCATGGCAGGCATAAGACCCATAAGGGATGATGTTATAAGACCGCTGCTGTTCTGCCATCGGGCAGAGATAGAGAAATATCTTGCAGATATCGGACAGGATTACAGGACAGATTCTACAAATTTATCCATTGATTACGACAGAAACAGAATAAGACATATCATTTTGCCTGAGCTTGTAAAAATGAATGCCAATGCCATAGAACACATTTACAGCCTTGCTGCCGAGGCGGAAAGGGTTTATGGGTATGTACATGAAAAGGCGGCAGCAGATATGGAAAATGTTATTTCCAAGGAGCCTTCAGGCAGGAGCGTTAAGCTTGATATAAATAAGCTTGAGGTCTGCGATGACGTTATAAAGGAGCATATGCTCCATGAAGCAGCCGCACGTGTGGCAGGGAGCCGTAAGGATATAAGCAGAAAACATATTTTGGCAGTTCTTGCGCTTTGCAGGGCTGATACGGGAAAACAGGTTATGCTGCCCTATGGCATATGTGCAAGAAGAAGCTATGACAATATCATCATAACCAAATGCTGTGATGCAAGGGAAGGGTACAGCGTTGACATAGATGGTAGTGGATGCTATGAAATTTCGGACGTTGGTACATTTTCCGTAAGCGTTGGGCCGTGGAAGGCAGGCATGGAAGTTTCAAAAAAAATCTATACTAAAATGGTTGATTATGGTAAAATAAAAGGCAATATTTGTATAAGAACACCCGAGTTGGGGGATTATATTATAATTGACGGCAAAGGCAGTTCTAAGAAATTGTCCAGACTGTTTATTGATAAAAAGATAGACAGAATAAAAAGGCTTACATGGCCTGTTATCGCCTGTGGCAATGAAATTATCTGGGCTGTAGGACTTCGGTATAGTGAAGCTTACAAGGTGGATGAGAATACGTACAAGGTTATGTGTATAAATTTCAAAGGAAAAGGAGAGTAAGATGGCAGAAAAGATAGGCGTGCTGATAAGTGAAGATAAGGTTGCGGAAAAAATCCAGGAGATGGCAGATGCCATAAATAAGGACTATGCAGGAAAAAGCGTGCATATAATTGGAGTGTTAAAGGGAAGCATTTTCTTTATGTGTGAGCTTGCAAAGCGGCTTACGGTTTCGGTAACAATGGATTATTTGTCTGTGACAAGCTATGGCAATGATACAAAGTCGTCAGGGGTTGTACGGCTGATTAAGGATTTAGATGAATCCATAGAGGGCAGGGAGGTCATTCTTGTCGAGGATATTATGGATTCGGGCAGGACGCTTTCCTACCTTGTAAAAATACTTCGGGAGAGAAAGCCTGCAAGCTTTAAGATTATTACCCTTTTGGATAAGCCGGGCAGAAGGGTTGTTGATATAGAGCCGGATATGACAGGATTTGTAATTCCTGACAGGTTTGTAGTCGGATGTGGTTTAGACTGTGCGCAGAAATACAGAAATCTGCCGTACATTGGAGTAATAGAGGAATAAGGTCGGAAGGGAGCGTAAAATGAGAAGTGCCATGAGGAAAAGTTTGGGTTTTTATCTTTTGCTTTTCGTAATCGGTTTTTGCATCGTGCTTTGGATGTCAAAGCAGGGGGCAGAAACGGATATCAATTATACAATAGATGATTTCCAAATTGACATAAGGGAAGATAGAATAAGTGAGGTAGTTATCCGTCAAAACAGCGAGGTTCCAACAGGTGTTGTAACCTTTGCTTACAGAGACACAGGGGAAACAAAGGAATTTTATGTTTCCGATGTAAATGTCGTTCAGGAATATATTATGAAATACGGCGACGGCATGGTAAGCATGACGATGTACGATGTTCCAAAGCAGAGTACATTTTTGACATGGCTGCCAATCATACTTGGTGCCGTGCTTATGGTAATACTTATCGTTGTAATGACAAGCAATGCGTCGGGTGGCGCAGGCGGAGGCGGAAAGGTTATGAGCTTTGGCAAAAGCCGTGCAAGGATGCTCTCTGACGCAGACAATAAGCTGTCATTTAAGGATGTTGCGGGACTTGAGGAGGAAAAGGAAGAATTAAGCGAGATTGTGGATTTCCTCAGGGATCCTAAGAAATATAATACGCTGGGTGCCCGTATTCCTAAGGGCGTTTTGCTTGAAGGCCCTCCGGGAACCGGTAAGACCCTGCTTGCAAAGGCTGTTGCAGGCGAGGCTGGCGTACCGTTTTTCTCAATATCGGGTTCAGACTTCGTTGAGATGTTTGTAGGTGTCGGTGCGGCAAGAGTGAGGGATTTGTTCGAGGATGCCAAAAGAAATGCACCATGTATCGTATTTATCGATGAGATTGATGCAGTTGCAAGACAGAGAGGCTCAGGTCTTGGCGGCGGACATGACGAGAGGGAGCAGACCTTGAATCAGATGCTCGTTGAGATGGACGGCTTTGGAACAAATGAAGGAATTATTATACTTGCGGCCACAAACAGAGTTGACATACTTGACCCTGCCATACTGCGTCCGGGACGTTTTGACAGAAAGGTTATGGTCGGCAGGCCTGACGTAAAGGGAAGGGAAGAAATATTAAAGGTACATGTAAGAAACAAACCGCTTTCCGATGATGTGGACTTACATGAGATTGCAAGAACGACATCAGGCTTTGCAGGCGCTGATTTGGAAAACCTTATGAATGAGTCGGCAATCAATGCCGCAAAGGAAAATCGTCCGTACATTTCAAAGGAGGACGTTGACAAATCGTTTATTAAGCTGGGCATAGGCGGTGAGAAAAAGAGCCGTCTTGTACCTGAGAAGGATAGAAAGATAACGGCATATCACGAGGCGGGACATGCGATTTTGTTCCATGTTTTAAGCGAGGTGGGACCTGTTCATATTGTTTCCATCATTCCAAATGGACTTGGAGCAGGCGGTTATACGATGCCGCTGCCTGAAAATGATAACGTGTTTACCACAAAGACAAAGCTGCTTCAGGATATTCAGGTAAGCTTTGGAGGGCGTATTGCAGAGGAGCTTATATTTGGCGATATAACAACAGGTGCGTCTCAGGATATCAAGCAGGCAACGAAGGCTGCGCAGGATATGGTGGTTAAATACGGAATGTCAGAGCATGTCGGTCTTATCAACTATGAGGTTGACAGCAGCGAGGAGGTATTCCTCGGAAGGGATTTGGGACATTCCAGAAGCTATAGTGAGAAAATGGCAGCCATGATAGACAAAGAGGTAAGAAAAATAATTGCTTACTGTTATGATGAGGCAAAGCGTATTTTGACGGAAAATATGGAGGTTCTTCACAAGTGTGCGGAACGTCTGCTTGAAAAAGAACGTATTGACAGGGCTGAGTTTGAGGCATTATTTGATGCAGAGTGATATTGGGAATAGTAAAAATCTACATCAAACACTTTAGTTTTTGTAAATAATATACAAAAAAAGCGTTTTTCGGAATTTTTAAAATTTTTTTATTATCATTTATGCACAAAAAAAAATAAAAAATAAAAAAATGTTTAGACACACTTTTTAATAAACTTTGCTATAATAATACTTGTAACCCCCCAATACATTATATAGTTTTTTGCTACACCCCATAAGTAACAAAATACCTTCTCCGAAAAGGACAGTCGTACGTTGGCTGTCCTTTTCCCTGTTTTTCTTCTTGTTAAAATTCACAACTTGTATTAAAATACTGAATATATGTTTAGAATTGGAGGCTGCAAGTATGTCAGATAGGGCTTCAGCGAAAAAAGTATTTGATTATGTTTTTGATACAAAAACAGCACTTAACGTAGGCGCTTTGTTTTCCGATGGAACGGAGTATTACAGAACGCCGGCTGAACCGGAGCTGGGGCAATCCGTAACCCTTCGTTTCAGAACGGCACTTGGAAATGTTGACAAGGTTTATATTGTTTATAATGGCGAGAGGCGCGAGATGAAAATCGGACGCAAGGATGCCTTGTTTGACTATTATGAACATACCATTGCCGAGGTAAATGATGATATAGAGTATTATTTTGAAATACATGCAGGAAATGTAACCTGTTCCTTCAACAAGCTTGGGGCACAAAAGACACTAAATCCTGACTATAATTTTCAGATTGTGCCTGACTACAAGGTGCCTGCGTGGGCAAAGGGTGCAGTATTTTATCAGATATTTGTCGACCGTTTCTGTAACGGGGACGAATCCAACGACGTGCTGGATAACGAATATTGTTATATCGGCGAGGGCACGAAACGGGTAACGGATTGGTTTAAAAATCCTGATGAAATGGACGTGCGTTCCTTTTATGGCGGTGATTTGCAGGGCGTAATAAATAAGCTGGACTACCTGAAGGATTTGGGTGTTGACGTCCTATATCTGAACCCGATATTTGTGTCTCCGTCAAATCATAAGTATGATATTCAGGATTACGATTATATTGACCCGCATTTTGGCGTGATAGTCAATGATGATGGTGACTGTCTGAGAGAGGGTTCAGTCACAAATAAAGAGGCATCCCGATATATAAGGAGGGTGACTGACAAGGAAAATCTTGAGGCAAGCAACCGGCTTTTTGCCAAGCTTGTGGAGGAAGTCCACCAAAGGGGCATGAAGATTATTATTGACGGTGTATTTAATCACTGTGGGTCCTTCAATAAATGGATGGACAGAGAATGTATTTATGAGGGACAGGAGGGCTATGAAAAGGGTGCGTACATTGACCATGATAGTCCTTATAGGAACTTCTTTAAATTTCAGGACCCTTGGCAATGGCCGCACAATACAACCTACAACGGATGGTGGGGACATGATACGCTGCCAAAGCTCAATTATGAGGAATCGGAAACGCTTTATGAATATATTATGAGAATTGGCGAAAAATGGGTATCGCCGCCGTATAATGCGGATGGCTGGCGGCTTGACGTGGCGGCTGACCTTGGTTATACGGAGGAGTTTAATCACAGATTTTGGCGTGATTTCAGGAGCAGGGTAAAGGCGGCAAATCCAAATGCAATCATACTTGCAGAGCATTATGGGGATCCGAAGGCATGGCTTTTGGGCGACCAGTGGGACACAGTTATGAATTATGATGCATTTATGGAGCCTATCACATGGTTTCTTACTGGCGTGGAGAAGCACAGCGATGAATTTCGGGGCGACCTCCTTGGCAATCCTGATGCATTTACGGGTTCATTGAGGCACCATATGTCCAAATTCAATCAAAATTCTCTTGAAATAGCCATGAATGAGCTTTCAAACCATGACCATTCAAGGTTTTTGACAAGGACAAACAGGCGTGTCGGCAGGCTGCATACCATGGGAGCCGAGGCAGCAAATGAAAATATAAACTATGGCGTGTTCAGGGAAGCAGTTGTATTTCAAATGACATGGCCGGGTGCACCGACCATATATTATGGTGACGAGGCAGGACTTTGTGGCTGGACAGACCCTGACAACCGAAGAACCTATCCTTGGGGCAGAGAGGATAAGGCACTGATACAGTTTCACAGGGAAATCATAAAAATACATAAGCAAAATGAAGCATTTATAAAAGGCTCAATGCTTTTTCTTTATGGAAAATATAAGCTTGTCAGCTTTGGACGTTTTACGGACAAACAGGCGGCTGTCGTCGTACTCAATAATGATTATGAGGAGCATGAGCTTTCTCTATATGTAAGGCGGCTTGGTATTTCTGATGGAAGCTATATGACATGCCTGATGCAGACTACAGAGGAGGGGTATGTTATAAGCAATGAGGCTTATCAGGTGAAGGATAATGCATTGACGATTACGGTTCCGAAAATATCGGCAACGGTGTTTGTGTATAATAAAGCGTAACGATGTCTAAAGGAGCTGCCGCACTTGTGAATAATGCTGATCATTATATGTGCGTAATTCATCTTGGACATAGTGATATTAAAAATTGCCGATTTCAGTTATTATGAAATAACCGAAATCGGCAATTTAAGTATCGGCGTATGCAAACAGTTTTTAGCTGTCTGTCAGTCGGAGAATAGTATCACCCAGTAATCATAGTAGCCGTAATCACATGTGATGTGTGCAACACCGCATTTTGTAAAGGCAGGATTTAGGATGTTTGCCCTATGTCCATCGGAGGACATCCAATCCGATGCCGTATTTGTTGAGGTGCAATATCCTGCGGCAAGGTTTTCGCCCCAGATGGACGGATATATGCCAAGCTCTGCATAAACAGTGCTGCAGCTTCTGCCGTCAGGCCTTGTATGTGACATGCTGGCTAATAGTTCCCTGCATCTCACTGCCGCAGCATAGTCAAGACTGTTGGCTTCCGAGAGGGCAGGTAAGCCGAAACTGCTTCGGTAACGATTGACTTCGGCAATCAAATCGGAAGGGTAATACAAAAATCCGTTTGTAGCTGCTTCAGCCTCCGTGGCTGCCTCCGTAACAGGTGCAGCAGATGTTTCCGTGACGGTTTCGGGAGTGGGAGCTGGTTTAGGTGTGTCAGCGGCATCGACAGCAGGTTCGGAAGTGTTAGTAGTATCGGAAGCAGGTACAGGTTCGGATGTGTCTGTGTTATCGGAAGCAGGTACAGGCTTGGATGTGTCTGTGTTATCGGAAGCAGATATAGGTTCAGGTTTGTCGGTGGTTTCAGCAGCAAATACAGCTTCTGCTTTGCCAACAGCTTCCGTGTCGACTTCAATTTGCGAAGCAGGGTGGGGCTTGCAAAAATGAAAGTCAAATACATAAAGTGCCAATGTACAAGGAAGGATAAATAATGGTATGAGTTTGTTCATAAGCATCACCTCATAAAAACAAACATCTGTTCGATTTTTATTATAGCACAGCACAGCTGTTTTTACAATAGAAAAAAGAACAAATGTTCGTTTTGATTATTGCACATAATTGTATTAAGCTGGAAAATACCTCACGAAACATTAACAAATTCAAAGTGCCTATTTATGATTTTGTCTATTTTTCATAACTCAATTTTTTAAATAAGAAATTTCCCGGTTATCGATTGAAAAAGAAAAATGCCTTGCATTATATACGCTCTTGTGCTATCATTTTTCTAAAGCATTTATCTTTCTATTCTGTTTTGGGGTACAAGCCTCATCAAATAATCAGAAAATTCGGAACTTCGATGCTTTGAGTTCATTACATTACAATTTAAGCAGAGGGGTTGTCCGTATTTGAGAAGGATGCTGTATGCAGATGTTTTATTGGGATTTTGTTGTGGTACAAGCAAATTTCGGTATGAGTTGGATTTCAGTGAGAATGAATTTGTTGTACAAGCAGAAATTCGGCACAAGTGAAATTTCGTATAAATGGAATTTTAGTACAAGCAAAATTACAGTATGGGCGAATTTTTAATACAAACGGAATTTTACTACAAGAATGATTCCTGCAAGACAGATTTGGGTAACCTCCTGCGGCACTTAGTTAAAGGAGGAAACCGATTGGGAAAA
>JAMPEW010000046.1 GCA_023664775.1 Clostridium sp.
AGTACTTCGGGGAGGTTTACTCACTTTTACATTGCAATTTGCGGAAACTCAAGAATTCATACTTTACGACCATTATTCACAGATGGTATAATATGCGTAAACGCATATTATACTTTGCGAAAGAACATCGCAAATAGCGCATCGTCAATCTTCGATTGGCGATATGGTATAATGTAGTTGTTGCATTAAAAAATTTATTTCATCCTATAATTTTTTAGTGTGGCAGCCACATTACACTTTGTGAAAAACACGAGGAGGATTTCTTAAATGAATTACGAGCTTAAAAAGGATATTAACAATCTATACATATATGGTGAAATAATTACACAGCAGGGACTTGGACCTGACGGCAGCATCAGCATGCAGGAAATGATTAAATTCGACCTGCTCCAATTTCTCGCCTATCTGATAAACAATAACGGAAAATCCCTGTCAGCAGAAATTTCATTTATCCAGCAGTACCTAAATATGTATTTCAGCACCAATAAGCTTATGACATTCAAATATGAACGGACAACCGCAAAGGAATTTCCAACTAAGGTTCCACGTTCCTTTACATATTTTGCAAACGCAGATTTGTCGGGAAAAACCGCCTATACCACAAAGGGCTGGTCAAAATCCAGATTTCTGCTTACTATTTACGAGCGTCTCGGTCAGGAATTTATTGCATGTGATGCAAGGACAAATGAAGATGAGCTTGCCAAGCTTACCGATTACTGCCTTGTAATCGAAAAATTTTTGAGAAAGCATAAGCTTTATGAGCCGGGGCAAAGACCACCTGTAAGGTCTGCCGGCAAGGACGCTCCAACAGCTAAAACTAACGCCTCTGCTTCCAAGCCGTCCGTTAATGCCGAGCTGGAAGCCATGAAGGGCAAGCTGAATCAGGAGGAAATTCCTGAGGGCGAGCTTAAGCTTGATGATTTGATGAATGAATTAAACGAGCTTACGGGACTTGACGGCGTGAAAAAAGACATTAAAAGCCTTATCAATCTCCTCAAGGTGAAAAAGCTCCGTGAGGAACGGGACATGAAGCAGCCCTCCATATCGCTTCACATGGTATTTTCCGGCAATCCGGGCACAGGCAAAACCACAGTCGCGAGACTGCTTGCCAAAATATACAAGTGCCTTGGCATATCAAGAACGGGACAGCTTGTGGAGGTTGACCGTTCAGGTCTTGTGGAAGGATATGTAGGTCAGACTGCCACAAAGACAAAGGAGGTCGTTGAAAGCGCCCTTGGCGGCGTGCTTTTTATAGACGAGGCATATACGCTCACGGCAGGAAAGGACGGCAAGGATTTTGGACAGGAGGCGGTAGACACGCTCTTAAAGCTTATGGAGGATAACCGTGACGACCTTATCGTCATTGTTGCAGGCTACACGAAGCCGATGGAGGAATTTGTGGAATCCAATCCGGGACTAAAATCCCGTTTTAACAAATATATTTTATTTGATGATTATACCGGCGACCAGCTATTTGAAATATTTATGTCCATGTGTGAAAAGCAGGATTACCTTCCAAATGAGGCAGGCAAAAATTATGTGAAGGAGTATCTTACTGCGCGGGCAAATGCAAATGACGAAAATTTTGCAAATGCAAGAGAGGTCAGGAATTATATTGAAAGAGCCATTGCCCGTCAAGCTTCCCGTGTGGTAGATATAAAAAATATATCGGACAAGCAGCTTCGCACGCTTACAAAGACGGATCTTGCTGAATAGCTTTGCTTTAAGATGGTTTTTGTAAGGTAAACGGACTGCCCTCCCTTGTAAAGTTTATATTGTAATATGGGTCGCCGTTTTCCATGATGTAGCTCCATAGGTTTCGGAATATATTTTCCTCTCCCCGAAAATGTCCCTGCATACGGTCCTTCGGCATATGCGCAAGCTCGGACGTAAGACTGACAGGGTCGGGATGCACCTGCCATGCCGCCCTTGCAGCACATACGATGACATAATTCATCTCCCGTACACGAAGACAGAAATCAACATCTGCAAGCCTTGACATATAGTCCGAGGAGAAGCCCTTTAGTATGTTAAACAGCCCTGCTTTTACAAGCATACATCTTGAGCTTACGGCACTGCAATTTCTATTTGCAAGATTATTCATCAGATACCCCGGCTCGCCTTTTCTCATGCCGCGATAAATATAATCGTATGAGCCGTTCAGTCCCACTATGATTCCCGCACTGTTAATCATATTGTTTTCATTGTAGGTAATGCCGCTTACAATGCCAACCTCCTGACGCATGCAGATTCCAAGCATCTCTCCGATTGAAGCAGGCTCAATCAGCTCTGTATTGCTGTCGAGAAAAAGGAGATAATCGCCTTTTGCATGGCTTGCCCCAAAATTTCTCAGCTTACCCGGCGTATTTGATTTTTTATCAAGCACGACCGTTATGTTTTTTCGCTGCCGCTCCATACGCTGATAGAATTTCAGCATTTTTTCATCCTCGCCGTCATAGTCGACAATGATAATTTCAAAGTTGCTGTAACGTGCAAACTCAAATAATGGTCTGATACATTTTTCCAGCAGCGCAGTATTTTTATTTCCCGGAATGATAATTGACAGAAACGGATTTCCCGGTGTTTCATATACAACCTTGTACGGCTCCTTGACATTTGGAAGCGTCACGGTGGCATAGAGCTTGCATCTTGCTATGTGGGAGGCAAGCGCACTTTTTCCTGCCTCTTTTTCAAGCTCCTGCTTGGCAGCATTATCTGCACTCTTTCCTGTTATCCTCTTATGATACAATACCCTTGGGATATGCTTTATTTCCTGTGTTTTTTCACAACACCTGAGTATAAAATCATACCCCCATGCCTCATCAAATTCCGGACGGAAGCCCCCACATTCTATTGCAAGGTTTCTTTCCACAACAAGAAGGTGGGATATATAGTTGTAGCTTCTGAGTAAATCTATGCTGAAATCCGGCTTGAATGCCGGCTGAGTGTATTTGGAGCCGTCCTCTGACATTTTATCCTCATCCGAATAAATAAGCTCATATTTATATTCATTTAGCGCCTCCACTACATAGTAAAGGGCGTCCTCTGTGAGAATGTCATCATGTGCTAGAACAGCAATATAATCACCTGTCGACATGGCAATGGCTGTGTTTGCATTTTCTGAAATTCCCTTGTTTTCCTCCAGCAGCTGATAGGAAATTCTATCATCTCCAAGCATATACTGCCTAATAATTTTTTCTGTTTCTAAGCCATGCACCCTGTCGTAAGCGGAAATCTTGTTTCCCCCATTATCAGGGAAGCCTTCTCCCTGGCTTCCGTCCACTAAGCAAAGCTGCCAATTTTTGTAGGTCTGTGCCTGAACGGACGCAATCATTGACCGAAGATAAAATTCAGGCGTCAAATAAACAGGCACAATGATACTGATAACCGGCTCGTATCTGAAATGCGCCTTTCTTTGGAGGGCAAACGCTTCCTCGTCACCCTCATGTACCTCCCTAAACCAGCCGTTGTATGCAGGACCCGGTCCTGATAATTTGTATCTGACCTGGGACATTACGCCATTCACGCCGTTATTTTTGAGGTAATCCCAACCTTTTTTTATTACATCCCCCGGACCGCCCATACACAGCCCTCCATTTTTCTATACTTTTTTCGTTCTTTTCCATACCGACGGCGAAAGCAGCAAAAGCAGTGGAAACAGCTCAAGCCTTCCTGCCAGCATGTCAAACATTAAAACCACCTTTGAAAAATCCGTAAATTCTGCAAAATTACGGACGGGTCCGACACCTTCCAGTCCGGGTCCCACATTATTTATTGTTGCAACAACCGCCGTAAAATTCGTCACGAGGCTTTTATCATCAAAGGATAAAAGGAAAACCGACAGGGCAAACAGGATGGTAAATGTTATGAAATATACGTTTGTTGCCCTTAACACCTCATGCTCTACAACCTTCCCCTCCATCTTTACCTTTTTGACGCTTCTCGGATGAATATAGGAGGTTATTTCCTTTGCCACAGTCTTTACAAGAATCATAATACGTGAAACCTTGATACCGCCGCCTGTGCTTCCTGCACACGCTCCGATAAACATTAACAAAACCAGCAAAACCTGCGACGTCTGGGGCCACAAATCAAAATCCGTAGTACAAAAGCCTGTGGTAGTGATTATGGAAGCAACCTGAAACGTCACGTGTCTTATGGCATCTGCCGCTGATTTCCATAAATCCTTCACATTTATAAAAATAATGATAACGGATGTAAGTATAATCAGCAGATAGGTTCTCGCCTCCTCATGCCTGATTGCATAACCAAATCGTTTTGTAATCAGCAGGAAATATACTCCGAAATTAACTCCAAACAGTATCATAAATATGGTAACAACCCACTGTATATACGGACTGGCACTGATAAGGCTGTCATTTCTGATTGCAAAGCCTCCCGTACCTGCTGTTGCCATGGCTGTTGTCACGGATTCAAATATTCCCATTTTCCCAAACAGCAGGAAAATGACTTCAAGTATCGTAAGCGCTATGTATATGCCATATAAATAGATTGCCGTTTGTCTTACCTTAGGCACAAGCTTTCCAACAGATGGTCCCGGACTTTCTGCTTTCATCAGGTTCATATTTGAACCACCCGCCATAGGCAGTATTGCAAGTATGAATACGAGAACTCCCATTCCCCCAATCCAGTGTGTAAAGCTCCTCCAAAACAAGCTGCACATGGAAAGCGCCTCTATATTATTTAATATGCTGGCTCCCGTTGTGGTAAAACCTGATATTGTTTCAAAAAGTGCATCTACAAAATTGGGAATATCACCATTTAAGATAAATGGCAGACAGCCAATCACTGACATAATAATCCAGCTTAATGCCACTGTCACAAAGCCCTCCTTTACGTAGAAGGTCATATCCTTAGGCTTCTTATGAACAAGCAGCACTCCAACCAAAGCACAGCCGAGAAGCACCCACAAAAAGGCTAAGCCCTCCTTTTCACCTTTTAGCAATGCAACAAGACATGGCATCGTCATAAATGCCGCCTCAAAATTCATTAACCATCCTATAATATAAACAACAACACCGTAATTCATTTCTCCTACCTCAATATATCGGAAACGTCATTAAAGCCTGTATGCTTTGTAACAACAATAACCTTATCTCCTCCCTGTATAATATCATTACCACGAGGAATGATTACCTTTCCGTTACGGCTTAAAGCCGCCAGCAGAAGCTCATTTTTAAGAGGAAGCTCCATAATCGGTATGCCAACAACCGGTGAATTTGCCTCGACATTAAATTCAAGCGCCTCCGCCCTGTTATCAAATAAATTATATAGGGTTTCCACGTTACTTCCAATGGAATTTTGCATAGCACGCACATAACCGAGTATTGTTTCAGACGTCATGTATCTAGGGTACATGACGCTTCCCATATCTAAATTATCAATGACATCATTAAATGTTGTCCTGTTTATTTTTGTTATAACCTTTGTATTAGAAATTTTTTGTGCAAAAAGCGTGAGCAGTATATTTTCCTCATCGAGTCCCGTAAGAGGAATAAAGGCACCCATCTTGTCTATGCCCTCCTCCTTTAAAAGCTTCTCGTCTCCGCCGTCGCCATAGATAACCAGCGCCTTAGGAAGCAGCACGGAAAGCTCCTCGCATCTTTTTTGGTTTATCTCGATAATCTTTACGTCCGTATTCATTTCCGTAAGCTGCTTTGCAAGATAGTAAGAGGTTTTTCCGCCGCCTATAATCATGCATGACCTTACCTGATGCGTGTCAACACCAATCTGCTTAAAAAATGTATGCGTGTGTTTTGGCGTGGCAAGAAATGTAACAACATCACGTTCCTTCAAGGTATAGGAGCCGTCAGGAATGACCAAATCTCCCTCTCTTTCAACACCGCATATAAGTATGTCACTGTTAAAATCCTTGTTGATATTGGCTATCCTTCTATCATTCAGTGCGCTTGTATCAGGAATACGGAATTTAACAAGCTCCGCCTGTCCCTTTACAAAGGAGTTAATGTCAAGCGCCATCGGAAGCCTTAACAGTCTCGCCATTTCCTTTGCCGTTTCAAGCTCAGGATTGATGATAAGGGAAATTCCAAGCTTCTCCCTCAAATAGCTAAGCTCGTCCGTATAATCAGGCTTTCTGACACGGGCAATGGCAGTACAGTCATTTAATTTTTTCGCAATGGTGCAGCACAAAAGATTAAGCTCGTCCGATGCCGTTACAGCAATAATCAAATCTGCATTGTCAACCCCCGCTTCAAGCTGCACATTGTAGCTTGAACCACTGCCTGTCACTCCCATTACGTCATAGGTTCCCGCAACCTTGGAAACCACCTCGGAATCCTGGTCAATTATCGTAATGTCATGGTTTTCCTGACTAAGCTTTTCCACAAGCGCAATTCCAACCTTGCCGCAGCCTACAATAACGATGTTAAGACCTCTGTTTTTCCTTGAAAATGGACTTTTCATTTTTATATCTCCTACCTGCTTAAATGTCAGCCATTCCAAATTTGTTTTCAACAGACGGACTGACACAGCCTGTTGACCTTTGACAATTTTCTAATGAAATATATCTTACTCTTTGTTCACACTTTTTTCAACATAATATTCAAGTAAAATTAACCAAGTTTTAGCATTTCATCTATACAGCGTCCTGCCTTTTTCATCGTTTCCCCATCCAAAACAATTTCCTCGCCTGCCATACCCTTGAGACAGCTATATATATCGCCGATTGTGGTAAGCTTCATATCCCCGCATATCAACCCTTTGGACAGCTCATAAAAGCACTTATCCGGGTGTGCAAGCTGGAGATGGGAAACAATACTGTTTTCTGTTCCTATGATAAACTCCTTCGCATCGCTCTTTTCCACATAGCCCATGATTCCTGTTGTGCTTCCCACATAATCAGCAAGAGCTGTTACTTCGCCGTTACATTCAGGATGCACAAGCAAAAGTGCGTCAGGATGCTCCTGTTTTACAGTTAAAGCCTCACTTCCTGTCACCATCCCATGTGCAGGACAGCCGCCGTTAAAAAGCTTTATATCCTTATTTGGAAACTGCTTTTTTACCCAGCTTCCCAAGTTAATGTCGGGGATAAATATGATTTTATCGGTATTCATGTTTTTTACTATAGTAACTGCCGATGCTGATGTTACACAGACGTCGCATACCGTTTTAAGGGCAGCGGTTGTATTAATGTACGCCACAACGCTGTAGCCGGGATTTTCTTTTTTCAGTGCTTCAACGTCCTCCACCGTAAACTGCTCTGCCATCGGGCATCCTGCATTTGGTTTTGGGAGCAGTACCCTTTTATCAGGGGACAAAAGCTTTACTGTCTCTGCCATAAACCTTACGCCGCACATAATGACAGTGTTCTGTGGCGCATGCATGGCTTCCTTTGCAAGACCATAGGAATCGCCTATGTAATCTGCTACCTCCCAAATGTCGTGGCTTTGATATGCATGGGCAAGAATACACACGTCCTGCTCCTTTTTCATTCGTATAATTTCATCCTGCATCTCAGATAATTTCATTTTTTCTCTCCTTCCAACCAGTAAATACCAATCGGCGTCATACTGTCAGACAGTATATATTCTTCATAATTATTTTTTTCATAATAGCATAAATCTATTTCGGGAACAAGCAACACATTACATAAGGTCACGATGAACATTTATACACAAAATAGGCTGTCACATTAAAAATATTTATAATGTGACAGCCCATGCATATGTGCTGTTTCTTGTTATGTAACCATTGTCTTTTTACAAGATTACATAAGCGGCTTGTAGGAGGTTACAAATATATGAAATTTACCATCTAAAAAACTAATCAATACATCCGACAGCTTACTCATTGGATTCCAGCCGTTTAAATCCAATATAACCCCCTCATTAAACAGCCAAATCAACGTGCTGCATCGTGCCAACGCCGCCGCTTTCCTTTAGGTAAACGCCGGTGCTTCTGATAACTGCGTTCGTCTTGTTTGTCTCCATATTATTCAAGGAAAACTCTGTGGAGGCATTTCCCAGATATAGTGCTCCTACATCTGCCGATTTTAGGTCTATCAGGATATCGTTTCCTTTTTCGTCCTTTGTCCATACCCTGAGATCCTTATAAATGCTGTCTGCCTCATCAATCCAGCCGTTGCCGTCCTCATCATAAGCGGCAAGGTCAGCGAAGCCGTCCCCGCTCTTTGTACCAAACAGCTCGGAGCCATCGTTTATCTTTCCGTCGCCGTTTTTGTCCAAAGCAATAAATCCACTTCCCTTTCCTGCAAAAGACATTTCTTCTTCCTCTCCGTCTGCGTCCAGGTCAAACAGAAATTTCATGTCTGATACACTTGCAGTATTGCTGTCAAGATTGATGACAAGCGGGTCGCAAAGCGTAAGTGTCTCCTGTGTAAGCGTTTCATAGCGTTCACAAAAGCCCCTTGACATCTCCACAGTTACACCAAAGCTGATTTCCCTTCCGTCAGCAGTTTTTGCAACGCCCTTTGCCTCGTAAGCGGTATGCTCCGTCTCAGCAAAAAAGCCTGAGGTAACTGTTGTACGGGTCATCGTACTCACATTGCTCACTGTACGGCTGCCTGCTCCACTTCCCATATCAACCACGTCATTGCCCTTTAATGTCAGGCTTCCCTGAAGCTCTAATGTTCTTGATGATGCCCTAAGGGCTTTCTCAAGGTAATCAAAGCTATTGTTTTTGACATATTTTCCACGTCCAAAGGCTTTCCTGAAGGATTCTAAAAGAGTTCTGAGCATTTGAAGCTTAGGATCCTCCCTTACCTCAAACTGACCATTTTTTCCGTCTGCACCACCAACATGCCTGCGGGCGCTGTCCCTTAAATTGTCAATCTGACGTTTTTGGTTCTCCTGCTCTTTTTCCTTCTGCTGTTCCTTGTATGCCTTGATTTGCTCCATCATGTTTTTGGATTCCTGGGAAATGTTGAGCGTGACAGAAGCAGTGCCGTTTCTCTCCTGGACAGAAACCTGCTCCTCCTGTCTGATACTACTGTAGCTCCTATTGGAAGACATAGCTACAGTGCTTGAATTAATAATCATGGTATCGCATCCTTTCTAACCATAATTCGGTGTATGTATACACCATCGCGAGTTACGGGCAAATCCTTTTACCCAAAGAAGTCTGTCCGATTGGAAAGTTTCCCAATGCATGACAGACTTCCTCATATGTTATATCGGCAGATATTTTAATAACCTTAACTGTCCTGTTGCGTTATTGATTTTTTAAGGAAAATATGATACACATTAAATATATAGTGTTTTTTTGCGAATGCAACTGTAATAAACATTCAAATTGAGGTAGCTTCAATGGAGAATTTGCGTTTTAAATGTAGTGCATGTAATAAATATGTTGAAACAAATAAAGAAGTGATAGGTTCTTTTGTGAATTGGGGATATTACAATTGCGTTGAATGGTCAAATTTTGCAGATGATGTTCCTGATTTATCGGAACAAAATTGGATAGGAAGTGAACGTACTCCAATTGCAAACGAATTACGAACTGTGCGTGTCCGCAAGCCCTTTGATGAAAAAATCGGAAACGAATTTTTTACATTATATGAACCTGCACCATTGTTTTTTAATGGCTGGAACAATGCTACAAAAGAAGAGCTCCAAAACTGTGCCGTTGTAAAATGTAAATTTGAAAAAATACTTGCTTCAGACGAATACAGGGCATGGATTTCAGTAAGCATAAAAAAGGTACTGCCTTTACATACGCTTTGCAACTATTATGAAAATACCGTGACAAATGCACCGATTGATAAGTTTGAGGACATTTCGGAATCTAAATGCGACAGAGTTTTTCAAAATGACGAATGGCTTATTATGGCTTGGGACGCTGAGGGTGACTGTGGTGAAAGCAAATGGATTTATACAGATGAATGCGGCGTCCGCCATTTGGTGATGCAAATGTACTTTGATTTTCATGAGGATATCATATATCTCGGCAACGTCACAAATAGCAAATGACCCTTGCACCTTCAAACCTCCCCCTTCGCAAAAAACCACTGCATCAAAGCTATTTATATCATAATCACAAGAATATCCTTGATGCAGTGGTCTATATTGTCTAATGATGGAACAGCCTAATACCCGTAAAGCACATTACCATATCATACCTGTCGCAGGTTTCAATTACGTTATCATCACGGATGGAACCGCCCGGCTGGGCGATATATTTTACGCCGCTTTTTGCTGCCCTTTCTATATTATCTCCAAATGGGAAAAATGCATCTGAGCCAAGAGCTACATCCTGCATCTTGTCAAGCCATGCACGTTTTTCCTCCCTTGTAAATACTTCAGGCTTTTCAGTAAAAAATTTCTCCCATATGCCGTCTGCAAGCACGTCCATGTAATCGTCGCTCATGTAAACATCTATCGTATTATCCCTGTCTGCACGTCCGATATTATCCTTAAATGGAAGGTTCAGCACCTTTGGCGACTGACGCAAAAACCAATTATCTGCTTTTTGACCTGCAAGTCTTGTGCAGTGTATTCTTGACTGCTGCCCTGCGCCGATGCCGATTGCCTGACCGCCCTTTGCATAGCATACGGAATTGGATTGTGTGTATTTTAATGTAATCATTGCTATGGCAAGGTCTATCCTTGCCTGCTCCGTCATGTTTTTATTTTGGGTAACTATATTTGCAAAAAGAGCGTCGTCAATAATAAGCTCATTTCTTCCCTGCTCAAAGGTTACCCCAAACACGTCCTTTGTCTCGATAGCGGCAGGCACATAATTTTCGTCTATTTTGATTACGCAGTAGCTTCCCTTTTTCTTTGCCGAAAGAATTTCAAGTGCCTCAGGCTCATATCCCGGTGCAATTATTCCATCCGAAACCTCACGCTTTATCAGCTTTGCAGTTGCGACGTCGCAACAATCGGAAAGTGATATAAAATCTCCAAATGACGACATTCTGTCTGCGCCTCTCGCCCTCGCATATGCATTTGCAAGAGGCGTAAGCTCGCCCATGTCATCAACCCAATATATTTTTCTCTCCACGTCATTCAGTGGAAGTCCCACTGCCGCCCCTGCGGGCGATACATGCTTAAAGGAGGTTGCCGCAGGAAGTCCTGTTGCCTTTTTCAGCTCCTTTACAAGTTGCCAGCCGTTAAATGCATCCAAAAGGTTGATGTAGCCCGGCTTGCCGTTTAAAATTTCTATCGGGAGATTGCCTCCCTCCTTCATATATACTCTTGATGGTTTTTGGTTTGGGTTACAGCCGTATTTTAATTCGATTTCATTCATGATTTAATTCCTCTCTTTTTTTGGTTAGGCATTTGCGAAACTACTTATTTTTATTTATGATTTTGCTTTCATATGTGCCGTCCTCAATATTGATATACCGAACAAACAGCGACACCTTGTTTTCCTCGTCCAAATTGTTCCACACAATGTCGGCAAACTCGTTCATGTCATTTGGAATGTCAACAAGCACAGGCTCGCCCTCAAAGCTTGGAAGCGGATTGCCGTCCCCCATATAGGTATGGATGAAATGTCCCTCTCCCACAGCAGGATTTGAATATGCAAAGGTATATCTGTTGCAGGCATCAGGATTTCCATTGTTACTCTTTAATATGGACATTGCATAGTTGTAATTTCCATTGTCAAAATGAAGTATTCCTGAAATTCTAGGCGTGTAATTTGGTGCATCAGGCTCAAACTCTCTTGTACGAAGTGCCTGCTCAAATGTAAACTGCTTATCCATAAGCTCATATATGGTATCGGTCTGATCCCCATTTGTAACGATTGTTTTGTTTCCTAAAACCCTTACCGGCGCATATATGATAAGACTTGGATCCTCAAGCTTGGATGGGTCAAAGGCTTCCGTTCTTATTCCCTCGCCGTCCTCAACAAATATACGGTTTCTGCTATTGGCGCTTCTTCCCATGATAAAGTATGCTATGGCAGCCTTTTTTCCGTCAGGCGTTTTGCCTATGACAATTCCCCTGCCCGGATATGAGGTTTGGCTAAGCTCATCTGCAAGTTGTTTCATTTCCATATTTTCATCCTCCTGTTTTGAACATCAGCACATCTAAATATTTGCTTCATCAATCCATTTTATTATAAAGCCGCTGCCGTTGCAAGCATATTATTACGGCTTGCAGCCCAATGTTTTAAGAAATTAATTTGACAACCTTATCATTTGTAGTTACACTATTGAGTGTTAAGACATAGTTAATTGCAACATTTATTATTAAAATCTGTGTTTTGCAATTGACTGTGTTTAAAACTATTCAGAGGGGTAACGATTTTATGAACAGAGATAAATATTTAACTGAGCTTGGCAGCTACCTTGCAATCCTTCCCATGGACCGCAAGACGAAAATTCTTGAATTTTATAATGACCATACGGCAAAGCTTGTGGCAAACGGCGAGGACTTAATTGAAAAGCTTGGAACTCCAAAGGAGCTTGCAAGCAATATCATAGATACGGAGCTGGGTGAAAAATCCTCTCCTGCTCCACAAAAGGGCAAGAAAAAGCGTCCCTTACGAAGAGTTATCATTACCATAGTCGTTTTATTCATCGTTGTTTTTGTGGGATTTTTTGCCTTGCTCGGAATTTCAGGGCATGTTCTTTATTGGGATGATGACGTAAACCGTCTTGCCATCGGCGACACAGGACATATAACTACGCTCGCAAAGACCAAAATAGAGGAAATTGACAATATAGACATAGATGCACAATATGCCACGGTGTATTTTATCCCTTCTGATGATTACTATATTGAATACAGTATTACAAGCAACAAGAATACGCTTTATAAAATACATAACAAAAAACTGATATTTGATGACAGTGCATGGACGTTTGCACGGTTAAGCTTTGGAATAAATGAAAAGCATAATGACTATATCAATATTTATTACCCTGCGGGCGCTGATATCAACAGCCTGACGGCAAAGCTTGATATGGGCAGCATCGAGATTTCGGATGCAGCCATTAACAATATGGACATTGACCTTGATATGGGCGGCTTAAGTATAACAGACTGTACAATCAACAAAATAGATGCAGACCTTGACATGGGCAGCGTAGATATAGCAGGCTGTTCGATAAGCGAAATTGACGCAGACCTCGATATGGGCAGCATTGACGTTTTAAATACCGATATTTCATCTGCTGATGTAAGCCTTGATATGGGCGGGCTGGATATGTCTGATACACATATAGAATACAGGCTGACAGCAGACCTTGACATGGGAAATGCCACAATCTCGCTTACAGGAAATGCACGCTGCGGCTTTGACCTTGACTGTGACATGGGCAGCGTAACCATCAACGGCGCAAACGTGGGCAAAGCATATAACGACAGTGGAGATACAATGATTGAAATAGACTGCGATATGGGCAGCATTACAATCCAGCATTAAAGAGGCTGCCCCCCCTACGGACAGCCCTTGACAGCTGCAGGGGCATTAAACTTACACGTTGGTACTCGAATTGCCTTGTACGGATTAGATGATACAGTAACAAAAAACACGCTTTCGCTCATCTCCGACGTAACGGTACTAAGAGTTGGTGCATGAGAATGTTTATACGGGCAACCAAAACCGTTTGGAGATGTCGGTACTTAAATTGCCGGTCCCAGCAACTCCTTTTTATATAGGGATAGCCTAGACCGGCAATTTTTAGTACCGTTACGTCGGAGACGAGCGAAAGCGTGTTTTGGTTGCCTGTATAAGACATTCCCTGCACCAACTCAAGTACCGACGTCTCCAAACGGTTTTTTGTTACTGTATATCTATCCGTACTGGCAATTCTTAGTACCACTATGTCTAAGAATATGCCCCTGCAGCCGTCGGGGTGTCCGTAGGGGTGGCAGCCTCTTTAAAAGCTGACTTTGACAATAAATGTATCTTCGGCTCTCTTTAAGGTCAGCTTATATCCATGAAGCTCAAATATGTTTTTTGCAATTGTAAGTCCCACGCCGCTTCCCGACTTGTTGTTACGGCTCGCAGACCCCTTTACAAACGGCTTTAACAATTCAAGCTCGTCAGGCTCATCCTCGCCGGCAGTATAGGGATTGCTTATTGTCATGTAATTTTTGCCGCATACAATATTGATGATGCTCTCGTCATTACAAAATTTAACTGCATTGGATATCAGGTTGTCTATCGCCTGCAGCATAAGCTGTCTGTCTGCGTTTATGGTAGTATCTCCCTCAACATCTACCGTGAGCCTCTTTTTATCTATCTGTCCCTCATATTTGGAAACTGCCTCGTCAAATAATGTCTGCAGCTTCAAGCCTTCCCTTTTCAGCTTCATGTCGTTTGTTTCCGTCTTGGAAAGCTCAAGAATATGCTCAATAATGCCGTTCATATAAGCTACGTTTTCTGAAATGACGCCTGCATAGTACCCACGTTTTTCCGTGTGTACGTTATCCTTCAGATTTTCTGCAAATCCCGAAAGCGCCATAAGGGGACTTTTTAAATCATGCGCCATGGCATCCGTCAAGCTTTTCCTGTAATCCTCGATTTCATATTGCGTTTTTACCCTTAACCACCTGACCCTTGCTATAAGAAGCGCAAGCATAGTCGCAAGCACGGCGGCGATGCAATATGCCTTAATGCAGTCGTCCATATGGTACTCGTAAAAATCGTAATAGCCATATGTTTGTATGAAATACTCTTTCCCCATGCTTTTCCATTTTATATATGGTATATCTCCCAATCCACTGTATAGCTCATATTCTGACCTATAATTTTCAAGGTCGTTTTTTTCAATACTTCCATGATTTGTGCCAAAGCTTATAGACATTCCTCCATTGTCATAAAACTCATACTCCATGGTATTGGTTTCCACATATGCAGGGCTATCTTTTCTCGTACCGCCAACATAAAGTATCATAAAATAATACGGATATGTTACTTCCGCCCCTTCTGCCGCAGCAATTCGCTTTTCCCGCTCCTCATCACTATCAATATGAAACCAGCCCTCTGTATTTTCAGGTGTAAGGTCATAGGTTTTGCAATCTGTTATCAAACCGTCCCCGCCAACTGCATTTATCGTCATGACACCTGGTCTAAACTCAGTTCCTTTTATATAGCAGTCATGTATCCCCAAGGTTAAGTACGCACCATCTTTATCATATACACCAATATCCTTTATACGGTCAACAATATCGCCAAATACTTCATTTGGACATTCAAAATACATATTTTCTTCTGCCGGGTACCGAAGGTTTGGGAGCATCCCCATATCATTAAACTGCTGAACACCCAAGACAATGCCCTCCTGCGAGTCACACACTTTATTTACAACTCCTTTATCAGAGTCTCTCTCATACATGGTTGCCGAAAAATCATACATACTGCTATGATTTTGCACAAGCATAGCTGCCCTCACCCTTGCAGCAAACATTGCCCGTTTTTCTTCGTCTGTATACATATCTCCATAGGAATCCAGCTCAAGCGTGGCAAGCACTGCATCATGGTATATGCCAAGCTTCCAAGCTTCATATACCCTTTTAACCTCCATGTAGCTATTTCTTTCCACCATAACCGTTCCCATGGCACAAATCACAGCACCAATCATTACGATTACGACCCACCTTTTTATAAATAGCTTCCAAAAGCTGTCACGTTTTGAAAGTGCCTTACGCCTGCGCCTGTCATTTCTTACAATCGCTCTTTCTCTTTTCAGCCGTTTTCTTCTCTGCCGATTTTCCTTTTTTGCTTCCATATCAGGTAAAATTGTAAATTTCATAAAAAGACCTCCCTTCCATCTTTACACAGAAATGAGCAAAACGGACATTAACAAAAGCATCGTTTTTCTCATCTGCATCCATTGTAGCAATGGGATGTGTCCTCTATATATCCATGTCAATTTTTTTATCTTTTTTCACCGTCTTACTGATATAAAGCTGAAATATATTCCCCTTATCCGATGTTTTTAAATTCATATAGCCGCCCTGCTTTATGGTGATTTCCCTTG
>JAMPEW010000047.1 GCA_023664775.1 Clostridium sp.
TCTTTAAAAAGGTCTAAAAACACGCTGTTTTTCGTTGTACGCTTTGCTTTTACTTCCTGCGTAGATGTTGCCTGTGTCGTTTCGTCCTGCACCTTATCACCTCAATTTCTTAGAAACAGGGCAGGAGATAGGATATAGGTTCTCCTGCCTTTATTTAATTATACAAAAGACTGCCCTCATTTACAATAAAATTTGCATGAAATTTCTGTTTCCAATCACGAGCCTATAGAACAACGCATCTTCAATGCCGTAATTCACATCTTAGCAGACTCCGTAAGGAACATGGTGCAGAAAATTCATCTGCATTTCCTATACCATGCAAAAACGGACTACAATTCATTGATTATAGTCCGTTTTGTTTTTACTATCCTGCATAACTTGTCTGCACTGTACAATTGATATGCTACTCTATAGAGTCCGTTCTATATATAAATTTTACACTTCCCCTTATATCATCAGACTTGCCTGCAAAGGTCTGATACTCCTTTGATACATCTACTACAGCCTTCATTCTCGCTATGAGAACCTCCACATCTCCGTCAAATGCCTCCACAAGCTTCTGTATGCCCTTCTCGTTAAATTCCTTCATGCCGTTCATAAGCTGCTCGGAGCCGTCAGAAAGCTCATTTTCTCCTGAGACAAGAGCTTGCGTTCCATCCTTCAGGGTTTCCATTCCTGAATACAGAGTATTTGTTCCCTCTGTCAGAGTAGATGCGCCTGACGACAGATTTTGTGCGCCTGCGTTAAGCTCAGCAGAACCACTTACAAGCTGATTGCTTCCACTGTATGCCGTATCTACACCCTGTGTATAAGTAACAACACCGTCATAAAAAGCCTTATAGCTGTCAAGCTGTGTGATAAGCGCCTGTATGCTGCCTGCCCCCGACTGCGCTTCGGCAACGGCGGCATTTATTTTTGTAGTGACATCCGATGAAGCCATATTGTCATTTATGAGGGACTGCACCTTTGCCTCGGTGTTCGCATCAATGACTGCCTGCATGTCAGCACCTGCAACAGTTGCATCTACGGCACCATCTATCGCTGCCCTTGTGGCATCATCAACCAAACCTGCGGAAACGGCAGCCTCATAATCGGCAGACGTCATGCCAAGTCCCTGTGAATCAAGCACACCCTGAAGCACCTGTGCCCGCACTGCTTTTTCCACCTCTGCACGTATTGTCGGTCTGCTTGCATTTACTGCTTCTGTAACCTGTGAAAGTGCCGTATTGTATGCCATACTGTATACTGCGTCACTGTTTAATGAACCAAGAACGCCGTTCAAGGTTTCCTTATAATTTTCAATTGTAAGCTTTGGAACGGAAAGTCCTGCTGCCGCAAGCTGACTGTCTGCCGTTGCAAGGAGAGAATTAAACACCTGCTCTGCCCCGTCCCTTAAATCCTGACTGCTTCCGCTCAGTGCTGCAAGTCCCTGATTAAGCTGTATAATTCCCGCATCCAAGGCCTGCGCTCCAGTGCTTATTTGGGCAGCCCCCGTACTGATTTGGGACGCTCCTGTGTTTACTGCGCCTGCGCCCGTGTGCAGGTCATTTACGCCTGATACAAGTGTTTGTGATTTACTGACAAGCATTTCTATTCCATCATAAAGTGCCGATGAGCCGTCCACAAGTGCAAGGGAGGAGGCAGAAAGCGTATCAAGTGATGCCTGTAAATCCTCCAACGTGCTTATATCATCTAAATTAAGGGAATTAAAAACATCATTTGTTGCAACGGTAATTGTGGTTGCCATTGAAAAATCCTTCACATCTGCCGTAATTTCAACATAGTCAGGAATCGCAAGCTTTTCCTCAGACAGTGCAAGGCTTTCCTGTAAGCCCGGAAGGGCATATGCCATAACGATGCTTTTGTCCCCGTCATTTATAATTTTGCCATTTGAAACCGTTATATTTGTAAATTGGGAATCGTCAACTACCAGCCCCGTTATCATCACAAAAGGAACATATACGGTTTCCTTTTCTCCGTCAATCAAAACCGTTTGTGATTCATTATTTTTATAATCAAATCTTATGGTTACCCTTCCGCTTTTGCCTGCCAGCTCTGCTGCCGATACAGCCCTGCCATCCAGCTTATAGCTTATCTTAACATCAACAGGAAGCGCCTTGTTCGTTGTTCCCTGATAATAGATGTCATTCCCGCCGGCATCCCATATTTTCATATTGTCGGGGTTTATTGTATAGCTTTCATAGCCCTTAACATTTTCAATGTTATCAAGCTCCGATATATCCTCCAATTGGTCGAGATTTTTTGGATTCTTCAACCAGTCGCTTACAATTACCTTATTGATTGTGCCGTCAGCACTTGCAAGAACATATACCGTTTCCTCCTTGCCTGCCTCAGCCTTATTGTCAATGATTGATTCAATTGCCGTTTCGCCTGATGCCTCGTCGGATGCTTCAGACAAGGAAATATCTGTTGTGCCGCTTACCTCCGTACCTGCCTCTGCCGACAGCTCCTGCAGCTGTACCTCTTTCAAATTTGTAACACTGTCCGCACCTGCCGCGTAACCTGCCATACCTGTAATAAGCGCAGCCACAACAGCCAAAGAAACAACTTTATACTTTTTCTTATCTCTCATGATAATTCCTCCTTATATTTAAGTTATGAATACTGTCCTGCCATTTCCGCAGCTTTTTTCTTCTGCACAAAGCCGATGCTGGTTACACATATCAGCTTATCAAACAATCTGAGCAATGACGGAAGAACAAGTATAACCGACACCATGCTTACCATTGAGCCCCTCGCCATAAGCAGACACATGGAGCTTATCATATCAACCTCAGAGTACATTCCTACGCCAAAGGTTGCCGCAAAAAATCCAAAGGCGCTTACGATAATTGACGGTATGGATGCTGACAGGGCATTTCCTGCCGCCTCCCTTTTGCCAACTCCTGCAAGTCTTTCACGCTTATATCTTGTTGTCATAAGTATGGCATAATCCACGGTTGCCCCAAGCTGAATTGTACTGATACATATCGGTGCCACAAAAGGCAGCGAGGTATGCGTAAAGTACGGAATGCCAAGGTTTATAAATATGGCAAATTCTATTACCGATACAAGGAGAACCGGCAGGGATAGGCTCTTAAACACAAACAATATTATGATAAATATTGCCGCTATGGAAAGCCAGCTTACAACCATAAAGTCATGATCTGTTATTTCTATTAAATCCTTTGTACATGGCGCTTCACCGATCAGCATGCCATTTGGGTCATATTTTTTAAGCACATCGTTTATCTCATCAATCTGTGCATTTACCTCATCTGTGGCAACCTTGTACTGTGAGCTTACCATTAACAGCTTATAGTTATCACTTTCAAGAATTTCGGTTATTGATTCGGGAAGCACAGTCTCAGGAAGCAGTGAGCCTACAATAGATTCCAAGCCTAAAACTGCTTTAACCCCCTTAACCTCTTCAATGTTATCCATCATTTCCTTCATCTGCTTCTGCGATGTAGCCGAATCCACAAGTATCATATGTGTGCTTCCCATATCAAACTCATCCTGAAGCTTTGTATTTGCTATGACAAAATTCATATCCTCAGGAAGCGACTCCGAAAGGTCATAGTAAACCTCCGCTTTCTGATAGCCGTAAAATGCAGGTCCCACAATAGCCAAAAACAATAGTATCAATACAGGTGCAAGCTTAACAACCTGCTTTGAAAATTTATCCATATTGGGTATAATCGATTTGTGCCTCGTCTTTTCAATTGCTTTATCAAATACAAGTATCATGGACGGAAGTGTTGTCACGCAGCCAATTACGCCAAACACAACTCCCTTTGCCATAACAATTCCAAGATCCTTTCCAAGCGTAAAGCTCATAAAGCAAAGTGCCAAAAAGCCTGCAACTGTCGTAATGGAGCTTCCCACAACCGAGGATAGGGTTTTTCCAATTGCAGATGCCATTGCGCTTTCCTTATCTTCACCATAATTTCCCTTTTCCTCCGTGTAGCTGTGCCATAGGAATATGGAATAGTCCATTGTGACGCCAAGCTGGAGCACTGCTGAAAGCGCCTTGGTGATATAGGATATTTCTCCAAACACTATGTTTGTTCCAAGGTTCATAAGAATCGCCATTCCTATGCTTGCAAGGAAGATAAATGGTATCAAAAACGAATCCATGAAAATCATCATGACAATCGTTGCACAAAGCACCGCAAGCCCTACATAAACCGGCTCCTCAGTCTCACACAGCTCTTTCAAATCCGTAACCATTGCAGACATTCCCGTTACAAAGCATTGTTTTCCCATAAGCTTTCTTATTTCACTAATTGCCTCCATGGTTTCATCTGCACTTGTGGAGGTATCAAAGAATATCGCCATAAGTGTTGCGTCTTCCTTGTTAAATACCTCATAGTATTTGTCAGGAAGAAGCTCCATAGGAATTGACACATCTGCTATGCTGTCATACCATATGACGGTTTCAACATGGTTGATTTCCTCTACACGTTCCTTTACATCGGATATTTCCTTAGGGGTCATACCCTCGATTACAACGATGGAAAAGGCTCCTTTCCCGAAATCATCAAGAAGAATCTCCTGCCCTTTTACCGTATCAATATCTCCCGGAAGATAATCAAGCATATCGTAATTGATACGTGTGTTAAGCATTCCAAAAAGAGATGGTATAAGGAGTAAAACTGCGATGATTAAAATGGGAATTTTAAATTTTACCACTGCCTTTCCAAATCTGCTCATAGCCATTACCTCTTTTCCTTTTACTATAATTTTCCTAAAAGCATTGTTTCATTAGGAAATATAGTATTAAAGCCGACTCAAAACAATAAACACAAAAAAAGATGTGCACAAAATTTGTGCACACCCTTTAAAATGTACTAAAATTACTTTTTGCTGACACGTTCTAATGTCAGACGGATATTTCCGTCAAAAATTCTGCTAAGCTCATATATGGCAGTCTCCGCATCATCCTTCATGTTCCTTTGCAGCCACTCGAAAATAATGCCTACAACTGCATGCTTATAGAAAAGGGCAACATACATAATATCCATATCAGATACTTCCATGCCGTCCGCCTGAACCTTTACAAAATCAAGCATAATCTCCTGTGCGACCTTGTAGAGATACCGTTCAAGCTGTTCACGGTTTACGGAATTGTAAACATGATAGATTGCCGTCTTGTTCTCAAGCAGAAACTCCGTAATGTGAATGAGTGCGTCACGCCATGAATCATACGGTCTGTACTCCTCAAGCATAGCCTGTGCCTGCGTCTCAAATATATCTTCAAGCAGGGCATATATATCCTGATAATGGTAATAAAATGTATTACGGCTTATGCCACACTCGCAAACAATATCCTTAACGGATATTTTTTCAAGCGGACGTTCATTTAAAAGCTTCATGAACGTTTCCTTAATAACCCTTTCAGTTACCGACATATTATGCCTTTCCAACAGAACCGAAAAGCTCCATCTTCTCCTTAACGGTTGCCTTTATAGCCTCTGCACCCGGAGCAAGAAGCTTACGTGGGTCAAAGCCTTTACCCTGCTGATCCTTGCCTTCCTCAATATATTTTCTTGTTGCCTCCTGGAAGGAAAGCTGGCACTCAGTATTTACGTTAATCTTTGAAACGCCAAGTGAAATAGCCTTCTTAATCATATCCTCAGGAATACCTGTACCACCATGAAGCACGAGAGGCATAATACCTGTCTTTTCCTGAACTGCCGCAAGTGTTTCAAAGCTTAAGCCTGCCCAGTTTTCAGGGTACTTGCCATGAATATTACCGATACCTGCTGCAAGCATGTCCACGCCCAAATCAGCAATCGCCTTGCACTCATTCGGATCTGCACACTCACCTGCACCAATAACTCCGTCTTCCTCACCGCCGATGGAACCAACCTCAGCCTCGATGGAAAGTCCTAGGTTATGGGCTACATTTACAAGCTCCTGTGTCTTTGCAATGTTCTCCTCAATCGGATAGTGTGAGCCGTCAAACATGATTGAGGTAAAGCCTGCCTTAATACACTTATAGCATCCTTCATAGGTACCATGGTCTAAGTGAAGTGCTACCGGAACGGTAATTCCAAGCTCCTCGTCCATAGCCTTTACCATAGCCGTAACCGTCTTAAAGCCTGTCATATACTTTCCTGCACCCTCCGATACACCTAAGATAACAGGTGAGTTAAGCTCCTGTGCGGTTAAAAGAATTGACTTCGTCCACTCAAGGTTATTGATATTGAACTGACCGACAGCGTACTTGCCTTCCTTTGCCTTTTTAAGCATCTCTGTAGCTGAAACTAACATTTTTTTGTTCCTCCGTTTCATTATATATTTTTGTAATTCGCAGCGTCACGCCACGCTGTTAATTGCTTTCGCAAAATATTATACAATAAAACCCATTCTTTTACAATGATGAATAATGTGGTTTTATATGTCTATATGCGTGTCTTACGGCATGATTGGTTTTCCATTTTAATATGTCCCGCCTGTAGCTTTATTATGTACGCTTTTATTTTCCGCCCTTCTTCCGAATATAAAAATTGATACCCGCTAGCGACATACTATCATTTTTTCTTTGAAGCCTATTCATGTATAATATTAAGATATTCATCCAGTCTTTGTTTCTCTAGCTCTGCTATCATGTCTGCAAAGGGAATTAAATTTCCGTCTGTTGCATATGTCTCTAATGCTTCAAAATATTCCAAACGATTTTCCTTTGCAATGGACACGGGAAGAAATCCCGCCCTCATTAGCTGATAGTTCATAATCATACGGGAGGTTCTTCCATTTCCATCAACAAAGGGATGAATTTTTACAAGCTCTGCATGCGTCCATGCAGAAAGCTCAATATCATTTTTATCCTTCATTTGCTCCATGTCTGCATAAAATGCCTTTATCTGCTGATACATTTCACCCGGTGTTGGTGGTTTATGCTTAGCGCCCGATATCCGCACCTCCACATTTCGATAGACCCCGCCCGTTAAAATATTTTCCATAAGCAGTGCATGAATATCCTTAATTATAGTTTCATCCAAAGCTCTTTTCTCAGAAATACATTTTTTAACGAATTGAAATGCCTTATTATGATTGACAACCTCATAAAGCTCCCGAAGTGGTTTTCCACCAACAGATATTCCATCCTCCAAAACAGCCTTCGTCTGTATCAATGTTAATGTATTTCCCTCTATGGCAGTTGAATTGTGTGTATATTCAATTTCGAAGCTTTTGTCAAAGCTTTGAATTGTCTCTTGCGGTAACTGCTCCCATATTTGACTTAACTGTTCCTTTTTCTGATACAGCACATTATAGTCCATATGCTTTTACCTCCATCAAATACGTTTTCCCTGCTTTTGTTGTTATTTTGTCGCTCCACAGGTTGTACACTTATATCCGTCTAACACTTTTTCGTCATATGCTTTTTTGTCTACCTTCCATTTTTCCTCGTAGGATGCCTCGTGGTGGATGGTGTCGACTTGGACATGCCCAGAGCTGTAGCTGGAACCCTACGTTTCAAACTGACCATACAGTGGGTGTTCGGGAGGATATGGTGGTCCACATACCGTGCAATGTCCCAATCCTACTCCCGTTGCTGTGATATCTATGCCACAATAATTGCAAAAGTTATGCGTTTCATAAACTGGTTCATCCCACGCCTTTTTCACACATACAGTTTCATAATGCCCCACTTCATCGTGGTGGACGGTTCGGTACTGCGCCTCCCAAGTATGCTGGTGTATGCTGGTGTATGCCCCATTACCGTTTTCCTGATTTTCGCCTGCCTGCTGTTCCGTTGTACTCGGCGTCTGTGATGTATTATTGCTGTTCGCACTTCCTGTCGATTGTGATGTATGATTGTTGGTTGTACTTCCTGTCGGTTGTGATATATTATTGCTGTTCGTACTTCCTGTCGATTGTGATGTATTATTATCGGTCGTATCTTCTGCCGTTTGTACTGTCTGTGATACAAAATTACCAGCTATGCTTCCTGCCATTTGCGTTGTTTGTGTTGCGTGATTACTGGTTGTACTTCCTGCTGATTGTAATGTGTCAGATGTATTATTGTTGTTCGTAACTTCTGCCGTTTGCGATGTTTGTGTTGCCTGATTACTGGTTGTGCTTCCTGCTGATTGTAATGTGTCAGATGTATTATTGTTGTTCGTAACTTCTGCCGTTTGCAATGTTTGTGTTGCATTATCATCAGTTGTAATTTCCGTATTACTATCACCCTCTAAACCAGTTTTCCCTGCGTCTGATTTGCCTGTGACAGCCGTACATGATGACAGAAACATTATAAAAAATAGCATAATTACAGGAATAAGCTTCTTATTTCTCATTTGCTGACACCTCCGTCTGATACATACGCCTTCAACACCTAACCCTAACTATTACAGGCAGTTTTCCTTTGCAATAGACATTCCTAACCGACTTAATTATTTCAAAACTAAGACCCACAATCTCCATAAATAAAATATAACTTATCAGTCTTTCAAAATCAACTACAAAGAGACCATTCTAATATTCTTCCCGCAACAAAAAATCCACCAAATGTACAATCCTAACACCATTAATGTTCCCTGTGGCAAGCTCGTCAAGGGTTACCACGTATTTAGGATAATGGTCTTTAAGCCCAAGCAGATTAGCAACCTCACGGTCAGATTCTTTCGGCAAGTCACGACACACCTGCACATAAATACGTTCATCACGCCGTACTGCAACAAAATCAATTTCTTTCGTTTCATTCTTTCCGATGTAAACCTCATAGCCTTTTCTGCAAAGCTCGAAATACACGATATTTTCGAGCATGGCAGCAACAGCTTTCGGATTAAATCCCATCATGCAGTATTTGAGGGATGCATCTGCAAGATAAAATTTCTCCTGCGTTTTCAGCACTGATTTTCCTTGCAGGTCATATCGTTGGCAGCGGTAAATCACAAATGCCTTTTCCAGCCATTCCAAATAATTATAGACAGCCTCCACCGAAAGAGAACGTCCTTCATTTTTCAGAAACTTTACAATGGCATTCGCCGAAAATGTCTTACCCACATTTTCCACTATATACTTCACCACTCGGTTAAAGAGGTCAAAATTCTTAATGTTATGACGTTTTGTAATATCACTGGTGATAACGGAATGATAGATGCCCTCGACAATCTGATAGGCTGTGTTCTCATCAAAATCACTTATCGCAACAACCGGAAATCCACCCAGCCGAATGTACTCACTTAACAGTTCCTTTGGCGTATGTTCTGTCTGCTTTTTAAATTCCATATACTCCGCAAAGGACAACGTAAATACAGGGATAGAAACATATCTCCCTGTCAGATAAGTAGATATTTCACTTGCCATCAGCTTGGAATTAGAGCCTGTAACATAAATGTCCGTGTTAGCATTTTCGAGCAGGCTGTTGACAGCCTTCTCCCAACCGACAATTTCCTGAACCTCATCAAGCAGGATATAGTAACGCTCACCATCAACCATTTTGCCCCTGATACCCTTGTACATATCCTTGTCGGTCATATTGGCGTCAAAATCCTCTGAAGTATAGCACATGCTGATAATATGGTCAGCATCAATTCCACTTCTGATTAAATCTTCCTGCAGCATAGTTAGAATTGTGGATTTACCACAACGGCGTATTCCTGCCAGTATTTTTACTAATGGCACATCACGGTATGTTTTCAGTATATTCAAATAATGGGTTCTGGTAATCATACTATTGCCTCCTCCGTTATGCGTATATAATCACATACAAAACTGCGTTTTAGAAATAATGTATTTTTCCCATCTCTAATGAGTATAGCCAAAATAATATAAAAATTCAATAGTTTTTACTCATTATAAATAAAAACTATTGAATTTTTATACTTTTTTATTAATTTTTAATCCAAACTTTCAACCAAATTTAATTGTTATTTCCTAAAGCCTGCACTTTCCATAAAGGAAATGCGACAGCCGCTTTTCACAATTTCCTAAATATATTTTTTAAGGTATTCTCCCGTATAGGACTTTTTATTTTTGCATATCTGCTCAGGCGTGCCGCTTGCCACAATTGTACCGCCCCGCTCGCCACCTTCCGGCCCTATGTCTATAATATAGTCGGCAGTTTTGATTACGTCCAAATTATGTTCGATAACTACAACCGTGTTTCCACCCTCCGTCAGCCTCTGCAGTATGTCAACAAGCTTGTGGACGTCGGCAAAATGAAGTCCTGTGGTAGGCTCGTCTAGGACATATATTGTCCTGCCTGTGCTTCTTCGGCTAAGCTCCGTTGCAAGCTTTATTCTCTGTGCCTCACCACCTGAGAGGGTTGTGGAAGGCTGTCCAAGCTTGATGTAGCCAAGACCAACGTCCTGTAATGTAGATATTTTTCTAAGTACAGACGGTACATTTTCAAAAAATTCACATGCCTCGTCAACGGTCATGTCAAGAACATCATATATGCTCTTGCCCTTATATTTTACCGCAAGTGTTTCCCTGTTATACCGTTTACCGTGGCACACTTCACATGGCACATACACATCTGCCAGAAAATGCATCTCAATTTTTATGATTCCGTCTCCCTTACAAGCCTCACATCTTCCTCCCGACACGTTGAAGGAAAATCTGCCCTTTGTGTAGCCCATTGCCTTTGCGTCCTTTGTGTTGGCAAATAAATCACGTATCAGGTCAAATACGCCTGTGTATGTGGCAGGATTTGAACGCGGACTTCTTCCTATCGGAGACTGGTCTATATTGATTATCTTGTCAAGCTGCTCAAGCCCAAGTATTTCATCATGGTCGCCTGCCTTTATCTTTGCACGGTTCAGCTCCCTTGCCAGCCGCTTGTAGAGTATTTCATTTACAAGTGAGCTTTTTCCTGAGCCTGACACTCCTGTCACGCAGGTCATAACGCCAAGTGGGAATTTTACGTCAATATTTTTAAGGTTATTCTGTCTTGCGCCCTTTACCTCTATAAAGCCTGTGGGCGTTTTACGTTCGGCAGGTACGGGTATTTTCAGCTTGCCGCTGAGATATGCCCCTGTAATGGAAGCAGAGCACTTTTTTATATCCTCAACCGTACCCTCACACACGATCTCGCCGCCGTTTACGCCTGCGCCCGGTCCTATGTCCACGATGTGGTCGGCAGCATACATCGTATCCTCATCATGCTCAACAACCAAAAGCGTATTTCCTAAATCACGAAGCCGCTCCAAGGTCTTAATCAGCTTGTTGTTATCTCTTTGATGAAGTCCTATGCTCGGCTCGTCCAAAATATAGGCGACGCCAACCAGCCCTGAGCCTATCTGTGTTGCAAGCCTGATTCTCTGTGCCTCTCCACCCGAAAGGGATGCCGTTGCCCTTGCAAGGGTAAGATAATCAAGTCCGACATTCATAAGGAAAGAAAGCCGCCCCCGTATCTCCTTTATAATCTGCTCACCGATTTTTCTCTGTCTGTCGGTTATGTCCATATTGTCAATAAACTCTATCAGAGTGCCGATGGAACATTCCGTAACATCAGCAATATTTTTTCCACCTACCGTAACTGCAAGTATCTCAGGCTTCAGCCTTTTTCCTTTACATTCCTCACATGGAATGGTAGTCATATATGCTTCATAGTCCTGCTTAATAATCTCTGCAGACGTTTCACGGTATCTGCGCTGAACATTTTTGATAAGTCCCTCATAGGCAATCATATAGACCCCGCCGCCACGAGAGCCCTGATATGATACCTTTATGCGCTTATCTCCCGTTCCATGCAGAATGACATCCTTTGATTTTTTATCCAAATCCTTAAATGGAACGTCAAGGGAAAAGCCGTATTCCTTTGAAAGCGCCTCAAGACAGGCATGCGTGTAGCTTTTTTTGTCACCACTTGATGCCCAGCCTATAACAGAAATTGCGCCCTCATTCAGAGAAAGGCTTGTATCAGGTATCATAAGGTCAACGTCAAACTCACTCTTAAAGCCAAGTCCCGTACAACATGGACATGCACCATAAGGATTATTGAAGGAAAAGCTCCTCGGCTCTATCTCATCTATGCTGATTCCACAATCAGGACAGGAAAAGCTTTCGGAGAAAACAAGGGTGTCTCCGTCAATGACATCACATTTTAGTATGCCCTCCGACATTTTAAGTGCCGTTTCGATAGAATCGGCAAGACGCCCTTCGACGCCCTCCTTCACTGCCAGTCTGTCAACGACAATATCAATATTGTGCTTTTTATTTTTATCAAGCTTTATATCCTCAGATAAATCGTACATGCTGTCATCAATAATGGCACGTACAAATCCACTTCTCTTAACCTGCGCAAGAAGCTTCGCATGCTCCCCCTTCCTGCCTCTGATAATCGGCGCAAGAATTTGAAACTTTGTTCCTGGCGCAAGCTTCATAATCTCATCTGTCATTTGGTCTGCTGTCTGCTTCATGATTTCCTTGCCGCATTTCGGACAATGGGGAATCCCGATTCTTGCGTAGAGAAGCCTGAGATAATCGTATATCTCTGTAACAGTACCTACGGTAGACCTTGGGTTTCTGTTTGTTGATTTTTGGTCTATGGATATGGAGGGGGAAAGCCCTTCTATTTTTTCCACGTCAGGCTTTTCGGCAAGCCCCAAAAACTGTCTTGCATATGAGGAGAGGGATTCCATATATTTCCTCTGCCCCTCGGCGTAAATGGTGTCAAATGCAAGCGAGGACTTACCAGACCCTGAAAGTCCCGTCAAAACCACAAACTTATCCCTCGGTATCTTAATGTCAATATTTTTCAGATTGTGCTCCTTCGCACCCTTTATTGTAATATACTTATGCTCGTTCATGTGTATCCGCCTATCTTATGTTACTTAATTTTTTATAGAAAGCTTCGTTTCTTTGGCACATTCCTACGAAGCCTGCTAAGCCTTGAACTACAGTGCTGCACGCACCATGCTCTTAAAGGCAATCCTTACATGCCTTTTTAAATTCCATGCTTTTTATCTTTTCCATATATTTTTTCATCGTATTCTGCATGTCAATTTTCTCTTTTTTATCCAAAATGTAAAGTGCAAATGCAGCTCCCATAATAAAGACCGTCACAAGGCAAATGCTAATCATGCATTTTTTCTTTTTCTTACACTTACATTCCTCATCAAAAATTTCATCCTGCTCCTCAAGAACCTCCTCAACTGTTTCCATAGGAATATCACGTCTCATGGAAATCTCTGCAACCATCTCATCTCTCAACATAATCTTGTCCTCCTTTTAATCGTTTTAATAATATTGAATATAGTACATCATCGCATCCCTATCAGCCTCCGATAAGGCGGCGATGGCATTAAGCTTTGAATTTATAAAGTAAATTAAAAACTTAATATATAGTATACAACATTTTAGGCATCATAATCACGTAAAATAATTTTTAATTTTTTAAGCTCATCTCTTAATACTGCCGCCTCCTCAAAGTTAAGCTCAGCGGCCGCCTTATTCATACGCTTGGTAAGTCTTGCAATTTCCTCCTTGAGTTCCTTCTTCGTCATGGATTCAGGCTCTTTTTTATTCTTATCAGCCTTTTCTGCCTCTGTCTCATCGACAGCCTCAAGGGAAATAATGTCCCTAACCTCCTTTCTGATTGTTTCAGGCGTGATGCCGTGTTCCTTATTGTAAGCATCCTGTATGCTTCTTCTTCTGTTCGTCTCATCTATCGCTCTCTGCATGGAGCCTGTAACCATGTCGGCATACATAATCACATGCCCGTCAACATTTCTTGCGGCTCGTCCTATTGTCTGCACTAAGGACGTCTCTGAACGCAAGAAGCCCTCCTTATCAGCATCAAGAATAGCCACAAGCGTAATCTCAGGAATGTCAAGTCCTTCACGCAGGAGATTAATGCCGACAAGAACATCAAAAACTCCCATTCTAAGGTCACGGACTATCTCTATACGCTCAAGGGTATCTATATCAGAATGAAGGTATTTAACCTTTATGTCAAGCTGTCTCATATAATCCGTCAAATCCTCAGCCATGCGCTTTGTCAGTGTTGTAACAAGCACCTTGTGTCCCTTGGCTGTCTCCTGATTTACCTCTGCCACAAGGTCGTCCACCTGTCCCTTAACGGGTCTTACATCAACCACCGGATCAAGAAGCCCTGTCGGTCTGATTATCTGCTCCACAAAATTTTCCTCGTGGGAACGCTCGTACTCAGCAGGGGTAGCCGACACATAGAGTATTTTGTCAACCCGCTCCTCAAATTCCTGAAAATTAAGGGGACGGTTGTCAAGTGCCGATGGAAGCCTGAAGCCATAATCCACAAGCGTCTGTTTCCTTGCCCTGTCACCTGCATACATGCCACGCACCTGTGGCAGCGTCATATGGGACTCATCTATAATGAGAAGATAATCGTCGTCAAAAAATTTGAGAAGGGTATTCGGTGTCGCCCCCGGCTCAAGCCCTGCAAGAATACGGGAATAGTTCTCCACTCCTGAACAAAATCCCGTTTCCCTCAGCATCTCTATGTCAAATTCCGTTCGTTCCGCTATTCTCTGTGCCTCAAGAAGCTTATCATTTTCCTTGAAATAGTTTACTCTCTCATCCAGCTCTCTCTTAATCTCCACAAGTGCCCGTTCCAGCTTGTCCTCTGCTACCACATAATGAGACGCAGGAAATATACATGCAAAATTAAGTGTTCTCTTTATCTCGCCTGTAAGCGGGTCAAACTCTACCAATCGGTCAATCTCATCGCCGAAAAATTCTATTCTGATTCCTGCCTCAAACGTGGAAGCAGGAAGAACATCAACAACATCTCCCTTGACCCTAAAACAGCCACGTGAAAAATCCATCTCGTTTCTTGTATACTGAATGTCAACAAGCTGCCGTATGACCTCATCCCTGTCCTTCGCCATGCCCGGGCGAAGGGAAAGCATCATGGATTTATAATCCTCAGGGTCACCGATACCGTATATACATGAAACCGAGGACACAACAATAACGTCCTTTCTCTCAATAAGTGCAGCGGTAGCGCTGTGACGCATCTTATCTATCTCGTCATTTACGGATGAATCCTTGGCAATATACGTGTCAGTAGAAGGCACATACGCTTCAGGCTGATAATAGTCATAATAACTTACAAAATACTCCACTGCGTTGTGTGGAAAAAATGCTTTAAATTCGCTGTAAAGCTGTGCTGCAAGCGTTTTATTGTGCGCCAAAATGATAGTCGGTTTATTGATGGTTGCTATTACATTTGCCATTGTGAATGTCTTGCCTGAGCCTGTAACGCCAAGGAGCGTCTGCTGTTTTTTGCCGTTTTGAAAACCGTCCACAAGTCCCTGTATGGCTTCCGGCTGGTCACCTGTCGGTGCAAATTCTGATACCAATTCAAATTTATCCATAAGAAACCTCCGTAGTGGATATTTTAACATACTATAAAGGAAAAGTACAGAGCAAATATGAACACTTGTTCTGTACTTTTAATTTTAAATGTTATATCATTTTAAACAGTCATATACTGTTTCTTATAAGCTTCATATACAAGCTCCTCATTGTAATCAGGAGCATAGGGTTCTGCCGCTTCACACATTTCTGATATAACCACAATGTCCTCCTCTAATTCGTCAGCTATAACATCTATTTCTTTTGATTTTCGCAGTTTACGGCAAACTAGTGTGATAAGCCTTTTAAATTCGCCCTCTCCAAATGCCACTTTAACTGCCTGTTTTACTGCCTGCTGTTTTTCTTCCTCAAATAATCTTCCTACCTGTGTCATTCTAATCCACTCCC
>JAMPEW010000048.1 GCA_023664775.1 Clostridium sp.
TTTTTCTTCATTAATGACTTCCTCCTGTAATAATAAAAAGCAAAGCTTGTGTTAGTTAGGACTAACTCAAGTTTATCATAGCTGTAATATCTTGTCAAGCGTCCAAGTCGGTTATCTATTTCTCCATTTGTTTTTATAAGCTGCGGTCTGCTTTCCTCCTGTGGTTTATTCTCTGACATACTCATTTTCCTTTCCACACAAAAAACATATAGAACTTTTATCATACATCTTGCACTGTTTTAATATTATGATGGGATTGACAGATTGCTTTTCAGAGTTTATTTTGTTATAATGAACCGACAGACGAATCGGAATTTGAGGAGGTAATATCTTTATGAAAAAACATCATATAATAATTGGGAATATCATTCTGTTATTTTGGTATTTTCTTTCTATGACAGGTTTGAAGATTGGAGATAAATACTTAGTAACAAGTGCATTTAAGGAAGAGTGGATATTCATGCTTGTTCCAATTGTTACATTTATTTTATGTTTAACCACAGAAAAAATCGGAAAAAATATACATTTGGCATGGTTAGGAATGTGGTTTATTACCCAGTTTTTATGCCATGAATGGTATACTATATTCGGTAGTGGATTTATGGGAGATACGAACAAGAAGATTGCCTACTTTGCTGACTGTATTCAATTGATAAATGTGGACGGAAGATATGTTCCTGATGTATATCATATAGTATTACATATATTGATAATTGTTGCGTTTGTTATGACATTGCTTTATAAAAAAGATAAGAATACATTTAATATCGAAGCGTGAAGTTCATAACATCCACAGCCGTCATATTACGCACCTCCCTTCCTATGTACTCCCAGCAAGCTAGGGCAATTGGTTCGGGAGGCTACCATCCTGTCATGGGCACTCTCCTATTGGCTCTCGCCACATTTATAATCATATCATCAATATCACAAAAATAAAAGATTATCCTTTCGTTTTGGATATCCATTTCAACATATTTTCACTGATTTATTTTAAATTTGTTATGAAGAAACATCCATTGTTGTTTCTTTAACCAATTACTTACGCTCACATATTTAAGTCTGATTTAGATGATGTTGTAGATGCAATTGCTTTTCAGGGTTTATTTTGTTATAATGAACCGACAGATAAATTGAAGTTTTACAATTAGCAACACAAAAGCCAACTTTTCTTCCTCTGGTACTTTCGTCGGTTTTTCCGACAGTGTTATTTTCGTTAAGCTCTCCTTCTTTGAATATATTATTTATATGTTCTGTAATTGTGCTTCTAGCTACGTCAAATAATTCTGCTATTAAATTTTGTGTCAACCCCAAGTCATGATTTATGAATAAAGCATTGTAATTTATTCCATCTAATATAGTTGTTCAAAATTCCCGAACAACTATATTGTTAATAAGCTCCATCAGCTACACCCTCATTCCCCATTCAAAGCCGTTTCGCCTTCATATTCTCCACAACCCCAAACATTTTCTTTGTGGTAAGTCCCTGCACCACGATTGTAAAGAACATTGTCACATAGGTCACAATCAGCACAACATTATATGCGTCAGGGGATAAAAACTCTCCACAGCTAAATGCAAGGGCAAGTGAAAGTCCGCCCTTTAGGGCACTCCATGTCATAAGCGTGGTAAATTCATTGACACTATACCTGTTCGGTATTTTATTTTTTCCGATAATCAATGTCGAAATAAATACCCCTGCATATCTCGCAATAAAATTACCGGCAATGGCAGCTATGATTAAAAGGAACAGGCTTCTGTGGTATGGCATATTTAAAAGGGCAATTCCTATCAGAATAAAAAGTATGCTGTTAAACAGCGTATCAGCTATATGCCAAAAATCCTCATACAAATCCTTAGGGTCAACAACCTTACGCCATTCCTCCTTTCCTGCCATGCATCTTGAAAAATAGATACCACATACAACAGATGCAATAACACCCGAACAACCCAAATGCTCACAGATGATGTAAGCTGCCATAACGTCAAACATACTTATAAAAATATGCAATATAGGATTGCTTGTACATTTCAAAAGGGAAAACATGATAAATGAAACGATAAGTCCGATTGCGATTGCCCCTAAAAGCTCCTTTGCCATAAGCACAGGAAAGCTTAAATCTGACGTATCATTCACTATATTTTTTATACAGACAAAAACAGCAACGCCTGTACCATCATTAAAAAGGGATTCCCCCTCTATAACAGTTGATACATTTTTTGAAAGCCCTGCCTTCTTAAGTATGGAGGTTGCAGCAATAGGGTCGGTTGGCGACACGATACATCCAAGCAAAATACACATCCATATGGAAAACCCAAGATTCAGTCCCAAATTCACAAGATAAAACAGTCCCCCATACAAAAACGAGGAAATAACCGTTGTCAAAAGAGCCAAAAGGCTTATGGATTTTATGTTCTTTACAAAACGGTTAAAATTCACTCCACTTGCACCTGCAAAAAGCATAAAGCAAAGGATTCCATCCATTAAAAATTCCTGAAAATTAAAGCCTTGTATTTTACCTATAATCGTATCTGAAAAGCTGAAAAGCCCCGTCGCCTGCAATATCTTTACTACGGCACTGAAAATAAAGGCAAACAGCACTAACGCTATATCATTTGGTATTTTAATGAGCTTTTCGTTTAAAATGCTGATTACGATAATCATAAAAAGCAAAAACAAAAAGCCTGCAAGTATGTATTCCATTTGTATTCTCCCATCCTTTGAACATTACATGTAATAGCGACAAGCCTATGCACAAATATCTGACAGCTCAGTAATTTTTCTGTCTGCCGATACAACAATTACCTTATCGCCTGCATTAATTACCGATGAACCATTGGCAATTTCCGTTGCCCCATTTCTTATAATGGTAGCAATCAGTACATTTTCCTTTAATTTAAAATCATTGCTCATAAGCTGCCTGCCACAGTATTTAAAGCTTTCCTTTACCTCAAATTCAACAGCCTCAACCCTTCCCTCATCAAGCGTATAAAGCCATTTAATATTGCCTGAATCCTTGTCGCCTAAGCCTGCCGTTGCCCTTGCATTTCTGATTACTCCAGCCATGCTTACGTCCTGAGTTGAGAAAATATGGCTGATGCCGCTGCTGTAAATCATATTGTTATAATTTTCATTGTCTATCTCGGCTGATATTCTTTCTATTCCAAAGGATTTTGCAAACATGGATATTATAAGGTTTACATCATCACTTCCCGTAACGGTTACACAGCCGTCAACACCTGCAAGCTCCTTTTCCAAAAGTCCTGCATCTGTTCCATCACCGCATAAAACCTCAGCCCTTGGGAAGCGCTCCAAAAGCTCCCTGCATCGTTCCGAATTTTTGTCTATCAGCTTAACCTTTATTCCACTTTGAAGCATAAGCTCGGCAAGATAATATCCAATCTTGCTTCCACCCACAATGAGAACCCTTTTTATTACCTTTTCTATTATACCGATTTTATTTAGGAAGGCATCCATAACCTCGCCCACGGCAAGAACGGTTATTTTGTCGCCTGCCTTTATTTCCGTATCACCTTTCGGGCTCACGGCTTTTCCACCTCTATTTATAGCACAGACAAGCACGTCCCCGCCTGCATTTTCCCTAAAATTAAAAAGCTTTGTTCCCACGAGCATATTTCCCTTTTTAATTGTGATGCTTGCAACGAAAACATTGCCGTCGCCAAACCTTTCAATCTCAATTCCATCAGGATATCTGAGCATTTTATGTATTTCATTTGCCGCCATTCTCTCAGGATTTACGATGGAGTCCACTCCCATTTCCTTTTTCAGAAATTTATGCTCAGACCTATACTCAGGCTTTCTAATTGCCACTATTGTATGCTTAATTCCAAGCTTTTTTCCAACGGAGCAGCAAAGTATGTTTGTCTCGTCACTCTTTGTAACTGCAATCAGCATTTTTGATGAAGCAGCACCCGCTTTTTTCAGAAGCTCAACAGAAGCGCCGTTTCCCACATAACCGTTACAGTCAAACCTGTCTGTGATTGCGTCAATTCTGTCTGCTTCGCTATCTATCACAACAACATCATGCCCCTCCTGACATAAATATTTCGTTACAGCCTCGCCAACCTTACTGGCGCCTACAATCAAAACCCGCATAAAAATCTTCCTCTCCTATTGTAATTTTTCTATGTTCATTTGCAGTTGTTTCATATACTTTTATTTCTGTTTTTATTGATTTATATTTCACGGAAATACATGTTATATTTTAAGCCTTTGAAAATGTATTGTCAATTTTCACATACACATTTATAGTCCTAAAGCAAGCGTTTATTATCTGCCTTTATTTTTAAATATTTGGCTATTTTTCCATATAATTATCCATTTGATTGTGGTAAAATATATTACAATATTATATAATCAGTAAATAAAGCAGTCTACTATTTTCTAATTTTAAAGGAGAAGCAATGGACATTCGAATACAAAAAACAAAAACGAGTATTTACAATGCATTTTTTGCCCTGCGTGAAAAGAAAGAATTAGAAAAAATAACGATAAAGGAGCTTTCGGAGCTGGCAAAAATAAGCAAACAGACCTTTTATCTTCATTACAAGGATATATACGATTTATCGGAGCAGATTGAAAAAAATCTTATTAATGAGCTTATGGAATCGCTTACCTATAAAAGCGATATTTTAGCCCACATCAAAGAAACAACCATAGAATTATTTAATAATGCCACGTCAAAGGGAAAGCTTTTTAAGACGGTTTTTTCCGGCTCAAGGGTAAATATTCTTGTGTCAGCATTGGAAGCAAATGTTAAACAGCTTATTTACAATGAGCATCCTGAACTGCGCACGGACTTAAAAACAAATATTTATATTACGGTGCTTGTTCAGGGCTGCTACTTTGCTTACCAACAATATTCGTCAATTGACCAAGAGCACGTGGCACAAATACTAGGAGAAATATCCGACAGCATAACTGCCTATTATATGGGAGATTAAAACAGATATCTCTCGGCATCCTCTCTTATCGTTTCAAGCTTTAATTCCTCCACATGCTTAACGGCAGCATCTATCTGTTCCTTCATGGATTCCGTTATGTTTGTTTCCTCTCCATAGTTAAGATATGCAAGAACGGTCAACATCTCCGACTCAGTATCAGAAAAATATCCTGTGCCCGCCTGCTTCATGTCTCCTAAATTTTTCACCAGCTCAATCATCTTGTTTGGTAAGTATCTGTAGTCCCATGAACCGATTGGTTTTTCTTGTCCTAACATAAAATGCATCTCCTTTTCTATCCATTAAACTTATCCCACATTCCCATATAATGAGAAGCAAATTCCTGTGTAATAAGCTTATTTTTTATCATTAAATTGAGCGTATCCTTAAATTCCATATAGCTTATGGTGGATTTCGTCATATTTTCAAGCGTATTGGCGATACTGTCTGCATATCCATTGGCATCTATTACATTGTCCCGGAGCATAATATTCGCTTTATATGCATCCTTAAAGAAAATGTTTACCTTGCTTGATGTTGTAACCTTATCATCCACCCTAAATTCCACATTCAAAAGGTCAAACAAATTTTTCGCAGATCTGTTTGTAAAGTAAATTCCTCCTGTAATTCCGTAAAGATTTTTGTAGGAATTTTTATCCGAAGCAACCGTATTATGAGCATAATCCGGAAGGTACGGCTTGAATACACTGGTAAGCAGATTGTTCCTATGGAACATCGGATAATCAGTATCGACATTTGCCGACTGCTTTTTCAAGTATGTAATTTCCCTGATACGTCCGAGAGGAATTGCAAGATGCCTTGGCTCCTCCTCCAAAAGCAACATATTAAACTGCTTTTCTGCAATCCATATATACGCCGGACACTGCTTTATCATGTACTTCTTGCTAAAATCCACAAGCACAAGCCTGTGATCCTTTTTCACCTTATATTTGTAAAGGGTTCTCTTTATTTTTCTCTTGTCATAGGAATCTGCTGTTTCATCAGATACCTGACGAATAATAATAAGATTTTTGTTTTCCTCATCCTCGGCAGCTTTATTTTGCTTTGGCTGTGCAGCGTTTTCTGTATCAGCCTGTCTTGGCTTTTGAGCTGTACCGCCACTTTTCTGCTGTTTTGGCTTTGGTGCCGTCCCCTTAATGACTTTTTCCTTTTCAGTATTTTCAGATTTTTTATCCTGCATACCGAAAAATTCCCTTATGCTGAAACGGGCTCTCTTTTGCTTTTTAGGCTTCGGCTCTTTTTGCTCCCTGATTTTGTGTTCTTTTTTTTCTCTCGGTTCCTTTGGCGCTTTCTGATTCTTACCCTTTTTTTCTTTCGCAGGCTTATCTCCGGGATTTATTTCATCCATGCCATGAATACTCAAGGTCTGAATCAGAAAAATTAATATAAAAACACATACGACAAGACCAAAAAAATATATCATCTGCTTTGTGCTAAATGCCAAAATGCCGAATACAACAAATGCAATAATGTCAAGCAAAGCATAACAAAGTATTTTTTTCGTATATAATGAACCGTATCTGAATGTATTAATAATCTTTCTCATATCTGCCTCTCGAAGTAAAAACAATATTATTCATTATTATACTAAAAAGACGGTTATAAGTCCATAATAAACATTATTTTCGAAGCAATATTTTCAAAATTAATCAATGCTTCGATTGTCTGCCTGTATGATCCAAGGTGTAGCCGTCCCGATAGATAAGCTTCGACACCGGCACGATACTGTAGCCCTTGTTTTCAAGCTCGGTAAGCAATCCATCCAATGCATCACACGTATACTTGGCGCCATTATGCAGTAAAATGATGGAGCCGTTTCCAAGATTTTTATGATTGCTCACTCTGTCTATAATGTCATCTACCCCATAATCCTTCCAGTCAAGGCTGTCAACATCCCACTGTATTGTGTAATATCCCTTTGCGTTTGCAACCATAATTACACTTTCGTTGTAATCCCCATAAGGAGCCCTGAACAAATCCATATCCACCCCTGTCATTGACTTTATCAGCTGGTGGCAGCCTTCAATTTCCTCCTGCTTTTCCTTTGCAGAAAGCTGTGTCATATGCTTGTGGTTTGCCCCATGATTGCCAAGGTCATGCCCCGATTTATGTATGAGCTGTATCGCCTCAGGATACCTTGCCGCCCAATCACCTGTAACGAAAAATGTCGCCTTGCAGTTATGTTTTTCTAAAATTGCCAAAATATCCTTTAAATCCTCATCACCCCATGCGGCGTCAAACGTAAGGCTGACAACCTTCTCCTCCGTCTCAACACAATAAATGGGAAGCCGGTCCTCCCAGTGTTCTCCCACAACTGCAAGAACCTCCTCCCTATAATTTAAAATACACATAAAAGCAGCAAGTGCCAGCATAAATGCTATGGCTGTTTTAATCAGATTTCTATTGCTGCTGTCAACTTCAGGAAGCTTAAGCATATCATTCTCACATTTTTTTACAAATATATGCATCTGCCCTGAAAATCATTCTACAAAGAAACGGTTTTTATTCCTAATATCCAATGTCTAAACAAGGGTAATCTTTCTAAAATTCTTTTTTCCACGCTGTAAAATAAACTCAGACGAAAAATCTTCACTTGTATAGGAAACGGATATATCTCCTACCTTTTCCTTATTGACGGAAACGCCGCCCTGTTCAACGGCACGCCTTCCCTCATTTCTTGAGCTTACAAGTCCCGACTTTACAAGAAGGGTCACAATATCTATTTTTCCTTCCTTAAAATCATCTGCGGATATATCTGCCGAAGGAATATTATCAGTATTGCCTCCTGCAAAAAGTCCCTTTGCAGCCTCTAACGCTTTTTTTGCCTCCTCGTCACCGTGGACAAGTGCAGTAAGCTCATATGCAAGCACTTCCTTTGCCTTGTTCAGCTCGCTTCCCTCATATTTTTCCATCTCGGCAATCTGCTCAAGGGGAAGAAATGTCAGCATCTTGATACACTTGATGACATCTGCGTCATCCACATTTCTCCAATACTGGAAGAACTCAAACGGCGTTGTTTTTTCAGGGTCAAGCCAAACTGCACCCTTTTGGGTCTTGCCCATCTTCTTGCCCTCAGAGTTAAGCAGCAGGGTAATTGTCATTGCATGGGCATCCTTGCCAAGCTTACGTCTGATAAGCTCCGTTCCACCAAGCATGTTAGACCACTGGTCATCGCCGCCAAACTGCAAATTACAGCCATATCTCTGATACAGTGCATAGAAATCATAGCTCTGCATAATCATATAGTTAAACTCAAGGAAGCTTAACCCCTTCTCAAGTCTCTGCTTGTAGCACTCGGCAGCAAGCATTCTGTTTACGGAAAAATGTGCTCCCACATCCCTTAATACCTCAATATAATTTAAGTCTAACAGCCAGTCTGCATTGTTGACAAGCAGTGCTTTTCCCTCTGAAAAATCGATAAATCTGGACATCTGCTTCTTAAAGCACTCGCAGTTATGTGCGGTGGTTTCCTGCGTCATCATCTGTCTCATATCCGTTCTTCCTGACGGGTCGCCAATCATACCCGTTCCGCCGCCTACAAGGGCAATCGGTCTGTTTCCTGCCATCTGAAGTCTTTTCATAAGGCAAAGTGCCATAAAATGTCCCACATGCAGACTGTCTGCTGTCGGATCAAAGCCAATATAAAAGGTTGCCTCCCCTGCATTTATCAGCCTTTTTATTTCCTCCTCGTTTGTCGTCTGTGCAATCAATCCACGGGCAACCAGTTCTTCATAAATTTCCATACTAACCTCCTAAAAAACTTAAATAAAAAAGCTCCGTCCCATTTAAGGACGAAGCAATCACTTCGTGTTACCACCTTAATTCACGGTAATCTCACAATTACCGCCTTGGCAAGTATCAAGAAATACTCAGGCAAAATAACGGATGCCAAACCGTCAGCTCCTACTAAATTCAGAGTGCAGCTCCAAAATGTATTCACATGCATCACTTACCGTGCTTCTCATCAACCAGCGACTTTCTGTGGCAGCCCTATCCATGCTACTTGTTTTCTTCAACGCCTTTAACATGGCTATCTTACAAAAAAATATAGAATTTGTCAATATATAGTTTATCCCTTATCGTAGGTAATAACGGTGACATAGTTTTTTTCTGACGTATTAAGCCTGCTGTCTATTTCCTTTTGGATATCATCCTCATGCATGGAACACTCGTATGGTATGAGCATGTCAAATATGAGCTTCGTCTGCCCTCCACAATCCACTGCACGAAAATCGTGGATGGATAACGTGTCATTTATGCTTTTGACAAGCTGCTCCACCATTCTCCTGCACGCCTTTGTCAGCTCATCCCCAGGGTCAACAGGATCCATGTGCATGGTAATGTTTATCTTTAAGGTGTTATATATTTCCCGCTCCAGCTCATCGATTGCCTCATGAATATCCATAATATTTCTTCTGCAATCCACCTCAATATGCGCGCTTCCCATCATATTGCCCGGTCCGTAGCTGTGTATAACAAGGTCATGCATCCCAAGAGAAACCTCGCTTGCCCCAACGATTGCCTCAAGCCTTTTGACAAGTGCCTCGTCAACGGGGCGTCCTAAAAGCAAATCTACGGTTTCCTTTACAATGCCAAATCCTGAAATAAGAATAAATGCAGATACGAGTATACCCATGATTGCATCAAGAGGGAAATCTGTCCACAGCGAGCCAACAAGCGCAACAAGCGTGGCTGAGGTTGCCGCAACATCATTCATGCTGTCCTTTGCTGTGGCAAGCATAATGCTGGAGTTAATTCTCCTGCCAAGCTTTTTGTTAAACAGACCCATCCATATTTTAACAAGGATAGAAATAATAATCACAATAAGGGCAACATAGGAAAATTCCAATGTGGTCGGATGTATCAGCTTATCAAATGAATTTTTAAGCAGCTCTAAGCCCACCACAATAATAACAACAGCAATCACAAGCGAGGTAAGATATTCTATTCTGCCATGTCCAAAGGGATGATCCTTATCCGCAGGCTTCGCAGCCATCTTGTAGCCCAAAATCGTTACAACGCAGCTTGCACAATCGGAAAGATTGTTAAAGCCGTCCGATATAATTGAAATTGAGCCTGACATAATACCAATCAAAAGCTTTGATACGCAAAGGAAAACATTGCAGAAGATACCGACAAAGGAGCTGAAAATCCCATAGTGCTCCCTTACCAGCGGATTATCAAGCTGCTCATAATTTTTTACAAAATGCTTTACAAGAAAATCAGTCATCCCGTTCCCCTTTTACAATAATTTTAAGCCTTATTTTCGTATGCTGCATTACCGACTCCCATCGCCATAAATACAAAGAAAAGGGGCGTCGTTATTGGCTGGTTTAAATTTATCAGCCCCTGAACAAAATATCCTAAAATGACGGATAACGAAACATACGTTATTATATTTCGCTTTTTATTCTTCAAAATGTAAATAAATGACGATGCCACCATTCCCACATAAGAAACAACCCCAAAAAAGCCTATCGTAAGCAAGTATTGCAGAAGCTCGTTATGTGCATTATCATATACCCTGCCCGTAATTTCAAGCATCTCATCATGGAAATTGGAAACAGTGAGCATTCTTATGGTTTCCTGTCCATATCCAAACAGCTTACGTATCAGTGGTGCTTCATTAAAAAGCCCGACACATTTCGTCCATATATATCCCCTGTATGTGCCCCATTTATAATTAAAATCAAATACGGACAGACCTCGCACATTGCCTGCAATCACAAATGCGATAAGCCCTGCACCCACAACAATAAGAAAAAGCAGTGCTGCACATTTTTTATTTATGTTTTCTGTTCTTTTCCTCATAAAAACTGCAAGCAATAAAACAAGCAAAGCGGCACCAGTCAATATAAGCGCATTTCTTGTATTGTCAAAAAGACGGGCGATACCCTCCCGTTTGTCATATTCCTTTACAATATATCGGTTTATAAATGCCAAAATTAGATTGCCGATTGCCAAACCACTGATACACATAAGCATTTTGCAAACATATCCGTCCCTTATAGCTAGTGCAGACAAAATAACAGTAGCTGCAAATATGCCCATATATACGCTGTCACTGTTTGCAATCATCATCGACATTCCACCCAAAACAACAATAATTCCTGCAAATATATGATATACCATTTTTTTTGAAAAAACGAACATGGAAATAGCAACGGCAAGGGATATTACGATAAAGCTGGCATAAATGTTTATGTTTCCAAAGGTTGACATAAATATGTTAAACTGTTTTTTTGAAACGCCGTCCCTGTAATGCATAAAATCCTTTCCCATATGCTGCGCAATGGCAACAATATAGGAAAAAAATGTGGTGACAAGAAAAAGCAGGTACAGCCATTCATAGCGTTTCAAACCCTTTGACAGAAAAATTGTTACAATGCATATAACAAAGTACATGTAAAAGCCCATATATCTTCCGTCCTCCCCGTAAAATGATTTTCCTCTCTGGGAAGAACATATATAGGATATAATATTGCATATTAAAAATAACTGCATCCATGTGACAGGCGACTGAAAATCCGTTTTCTTAATATTGCCTGCCCCAAGCTTTTCATCCTTTAAAAATCTTGCAATCATCTCAGCAATCAAATAATATATAATAAAAAGGATTGATACAGCCACAAAAAATAAATATCTTGTTTTTGTTATATCAAAATATTTATTATGCATAACTAGCAGATATGCACTGAAAATTATTGTTATATATATAAATTTTACAATATCCGTAAAGCTGTTTATATCATATTCGGTTTTTTTAATATTTTTCTTTTTCCCCATATCAAAATCCTGACGTTTCATCTGTTTTTTGTTGCTTTTTATGGCATTTTATAGTAAAATGTGTATGTCATATGGAAGAATATCATTCTTATATCAATCTTCCAGTTTTTAATTGGACAATAACCATACCATATGACCAAAAAGAGAAGCGCACCCTTGCTTCTCTTTTTTGCTTTTAGCAAATAAAAAGTCTGTAATAAATGATTTAAACACTCTGTACTTAAAAACAACCGATTTTGTAACAAAATCGGTTGTTTTCTTAGTGCGGGAGAAGGGACTTGAACCCTCACGACGTTGCCATCACTAGATCCTTAGTCTAGCCTGTCTGCCAATTCCAGCACTCCCGCATTCAATATAAAAGCATTGGGCATACGCTCAACGCAAGTAGTATATTACCATTTAGGGATTGTAATGTCAACTGTTTTTTTGTTTTTTATTCATATATTTTATTATTTCTTTCCTTTTTTTATTCTAAACAAAGGAAGGGCTGCTACAGATAAGTTCATACACGCCTTACTGCAACAGCCCTTTTATTTACTTAAGCAAGCTTTGACTTTGCTACGTCAACAAGCTTTGCAAAACCTTCCGCATCACTAATTGCCATCTCTGAAAGCATCTTTCTGTTCAGCTCAATGCCTGCAAGCTTAAGTCCATACATAAATTTGCTGTATGAAAGTCCATTCATTCTTGCCGCTGCATTAATACGGGCAATCCAAAGCTGTCTAAACTGTCTCTTTCTCTGCTTTCTTCCTGCATATGAGCTTGCAAGTGCTCTCATAACTGACTGCTTCGCTACTCTATACTGCTTTGAACGGGCTCCTCTGTAGCCCTTTGCAAGCTTCAGTGTTCTGTTATGTTTTTTTCTGGCGTTCATGCCACCTTTAATTCTTGCCATTCGTCTATCCTCCTAAACACTAAATATATGGTAAAATCTTCTTCATAACCTTGCTGTTTGTCTTGTCAGTTATGGTTGCTTTTCTAAGATTTCTTTTTCTCTTTGCACTTTTCTTAGTAAGAATATGACTCTTATAAGCTTTGTTTCTCTTTAATTCACCTGTTCCTGTCTTTTTAAAACGCTTTGCAGCCGCCCTTTTCGTTTTTACCTTTGGCATATCTTTTTCCTCCTTAAATCATCTATAATTATTATAATTTTAACGTTTTTCAGCTAAAAACATTATCATACTGCGTCCTTCAAACTTAGCAGGCTTATCAACAACTGCAACATCTGAAAGCATTTCAGCAAACTCATCCAATATAGCCTTTGAGGTATTGACATGAGCAAGCTCCCTGCCCTTAAATCTGAGCGTCACCTTAACCTTATCACCCTTTGAAATGAATTTCCTAGCCATGTTCACCTTAGTGTTCAGGTCATTCTTATCAATATTAGGCGAAAGCCTTACTTCCTTTATCTCAATAACCCTCTGCTTTTTCTTGGCTTCCTTTTCCTTACGGGTCTGCTCATAGCGATATTTACCAAAGTCCATAATCTTGCAAACAGGCGGCTTTGCAGTCGGAGCAATCTTTATCAAATCAACCCCAGCTTCCTCAGCAAGCTTCATAGCCTCCTTTGAAGTCATAATGCCAAGCTGCTCTCCGCTCTCGCTTATAACACGGACCTCCTTATCTCTAATTTGTTCATTAATCATTACCTCGCTAATAATATACACCTCCAAAAAAAAATGGATAGACAAACTATCCACACATACGCTAAAAAATAGAAGATGGCTGTGCCATATGGCAAACCCTATCTAAAATTCTATTAACCCAAGCCGCCTCATGCGCTAAGGTGAGAGTGGATACTCTGCTTCTTCAAAATACTTGAATAATCTACCACATAAACATACAAATGTCAACTGTTTTTTTATTTGACATTTACCTTTTTATTTGGCATTTACCTTTGGCGTTTGGCGTTTGTACAACATTCTGTACTATACATATGTGTTTTTCATTATAAAACATCCATTAAACTATTATTTTCTCATTATATTCTTCTATTTTTTGTGTGAAAACTGTATTTTCTGTAAATACTTTTTACAAACCTTTACAGGTCTTATCCTTAAAAATTATTTTGGGATAATTTGAAGCATATAAAAATAAACAAACCTACTATCCCTCAAACAACACATTTTACCTACTTTTACTTTATAACATACGGAGGCTTTAAAAATGCTCATTACAGGTGGAAAAATAATAACCATGAACGACTTAGTGCTTGAAAACGGATATATAAAAACAAGCGGAAAAACAATCAGTGAAATCGGCGATATGAACAATCTTCCCGAAGCTGCTGACGATATCATTTTAGATGTGCATGGATGCCTTGTCATGCCCGGGATTATTGACGCCCACTCCCACATCGGCATTATGGAGGAGAAAAAGGGCACAATTGGCGACGACTGTAACGAATGTACAAATCCCGTAACGCCCTCCCTTCGTGCCATAGATGCAATCAATCCAATGGACGCAGCGTTTCACGAAGCAGTTGCCGCAGGCATAACAGGTGTGCTTGCAGGTCCGGGCAGTGCAAATGTCATAGGCGGACAGTTTGCATTTATAAAAACACACGGCAGATGTATTGACGATATGATTGTGAAGGCACCCGCCGCAATGAAGGCTGCCCTCGGCGAAAATCCAAAGGTGTGCTATGGCGACCAAAATAAATACCCCTCCACACGCATGGCAAATGCAGCACTTCTCAGGGAAACCTTACAAAAGGCAAGACTATACAAACCTGAGAACGGCTACGATGCAGATATGGAGGCAATGCAGCCTGTCCTTCAGAAAAAAATCCCTATGAAAATCCATGCTCATAGGGCGGATGACATTCTGACTGCAATCAGAATTGCAAAGGAATTTGACATAAATATAACCTTAGACCACTGTACAGAGGGACACCTTATTGCAGAGCACGTTAAAAAATCGGGTTTTCCTGCAATCGTCGGAACCGACCTTACATCCAAAAACAAAATTGAGGTTGCAAATATGAGCTTTAAAACCTGCGGCGTTTTAAATAAGGCAGGGGTGCTTACCGCCATCACAACCGACCACCCTGTCGCACTCATACAGTACCTTCCCCTTTGTGCAGGGCTTTCCGTACGGGCAGGGCTTCCGATGGAGGAAGCCTACAAGTCAATCACAATCAATCCTGCAAAAATATGTGGTGTTGACGCACGCGTAGGCTCCCTTGAGGTCGGAAAGGACGCTGATATTGCAATATTTGACGGCAATCCAATGAATACGTTTACAAATACTATTTATACCATTATTGATGGAAAGGTGGTGTATTCAAGGAAGGATGTGTGATATATATTATTTCATACGTCTTGCACTGCGGAGACTTCTTTCACTATTTTTGCATTTTGCTTTAAATAGGATACTTTTCCAACAATCGTTTTTTTAGTTTATCCATCTTGTAAACCGACTCCTCCG
>JAMPEW010000049.1 GCA_023664775.1 Clostridium sp.
TCACCTTCCCAATACTCAGGCAAATTATTAATTGTAGTTTTCATACTTCCATACAAATCTTCAAAATTCGCTTTTTGCGTGTCAATTTCTAATTTTGATGTTGCAATGCCATCAAAGTCTATTCTTAAAACTGCCATAATATACCTCCTTTCGCATTTATTCTATTATATAAGCATGCAATGAGCAAGTATTTTTTATTAAATATTATCTTTTTGTCACAAATATTCAATTTATTTTGTTAATTTTTACAAATGCCAGTCCGTCAGCTAACGTGCAATTTCATTGGTTGACACCCATAAATCCATATGCTACCTTAATCATAAATACATTTTTTGTTATAGGAGGGTATTTAAATGAAGCCTAAAAAATTAATGAGAATTTTTTTTGTGTTATTTTTGATTTCTCTTTTTATAACAATTGGATTATTTATTGCAACGAAAAAACAGCCTATTAACCAAGAAACCGTTACTGCTACAGTTGTAAGTAACGAAAAGACTTATATTAGTATCGGTGGCATCAGAAGACTTCGGTATATCGTAACTGTAAGGTATAAAGGACGTGAAGGCAAATGGTATCTTTCAGATGTGAATGGATGCTGGTATCGCCCCATGATGCAGATTCAGGCATATATAGCACCTGACGGGTCCCTTGCTGTCAGCAAAGCTGACGCCCAAACAAACTCCAAAATAGGAAAATTGTATTTTGTGTTTTTACCCCTTACAGCTATATTGTTTATGGCATTCATGATCGTTTATGATAAGATTTGGAGAATAAAGCACGAGAAACAAAAAACGGATCTAAAAAAATCATGTTAGTTTATTATATCCGGAAAGTTTACCAATGGAAAAGCATAAAAATTTTTGCGTTTATTTTCAGGCACAAGCAAAAGCATTTAATTTAATGTCATATTTATCTCTCCTTAATTTTCCATACAAATAATTTTACTCGTTCTTTTTCAAATCGCTTTCTTCCTTCTTTTTCTTATACCACTCTTTCTTTTTCAAATATCTCTTTTCTTTCTTTAAAACACGTTGATATAATTCCTCTGTCATATCATTTTCGTTGCCCTCTTCTAAAACAATGATTCCTCCTCTATCGTTTGTATCATACACATACCAAACACCATCCTCCTCATATATTCCCAACACATCTGGCATTTCCCACTTTTCTCCGCATATAATCTGTAAAGAACCAACAGCATGTCGTTCTGATGAAAGTTTGTTTTTTAATTCATTTAATGTCATAATTATCCACCTCCCAAAGCTCAGTACCATCCTGAATTTTTATCTTTTTCCCAACTAGAATAACATATCCATGAACAATCTGTCCATTTGCTGATTTAGTAAAACCATTTCCAGCAATACTTACTTCTAAATAATAAAAGCATAATTGTTTTTGGATGGGCGATGTATCCATCATCTCAGGTACTCCTTTCAGAGTGCGTCGGGAACCATTTCCGACCTCAAAAACAATTATGCTTATCAATGAACCTTATATTATTTTTTGCGTTTCACTCACAACAACTAGCAAACGCCCTGTGCAAGCATTGCCTGTACAACCTTTTCAAAGCCTGCAATGTTTGCGCCTGCAACATAGTCTCCCTCTACACCGTATCTCTTAGCTGCATCATCTATATTGTGGTATATTGTTACCATGATGTTCTTAAGCTTTGCGTCTACCTCCTCAAAGCTCCATGAAAGCCTCTCTGAGTTCTGTGACATCTCAAGCGCTGAGGTTGCAACACCACCTGCATTTGCTGCCTTGCCGCCTACAAACCATACGCCATTCTCCTGAAGATACTTTGTTGCATCAAGAGTTGTCGGCATATTTGCTCCCTCGCATACTGCCTTACAGCCGTTTGCTACAAGCTGCTTTGCATCATCAAGAAGAAGCTCGTTCTGTGTTGCACATGGAAGTGCAATGTCACACTTAATCTGCCATACGCCGCGTCCCTCATGGTACTCGGCATTTGGCTTTGCTGCCGCATACTCTGTAAGACGTGCTCTCTTAACCTCCTTAATGTCCTTCAGAAGGTCAACATCTATTCCGTCCGGATCATATATCCAGCCTGTTGAATCAGAGCAGGTAACGACCTTTGCACCCATCTGATGTGCCTTTTGAATTGCATATATTGCAACATTTCCTGCTCCTGAAACACATACTGTCTTGCCCTGCATGCTCTCGCCGTGGCACTTCATAAGCTCCTCAGTGAGATATAACAGACCATAGCCCGTAGCTTCAGTACGGACAAGAGAACCACCGTAGGTAAGTCCCTTTCCTGTAAGCACGCCCTCATAGGAGCCGCGAATTCTCTTAAACTGTCCGAACATATAGCCAATCTCTCTTGCGCCTGTTCCGATATCTCCAGCAGGAACGTCAACATCGGCACCGATATATTTGCAAAGCTCTGTCATAAAGCTCTGGCAGAATGCCATAATCTCTCTGTCTGATTTGCCCTTAGGGTCAAAATCACATCCACCCTTACCACCGCCAATCGGAAGTGTAGTAAGTGAATTTTTAAATATCTGCTCAAAGCCCAAAAACTTGATAATTCCAAGGTTTACTGAAGGGTGAAGCCTAAGTCCTCCCTTGTATGGTCCGATTGCATTGTTAAACTGTACACGGAATGCCCTGTTTACCTGTACCTGTCCCTTGTCATCTACCCAAGGCACTCTGAATATAATCTGTCTGTCAGGCTCTGTAATTCTCTCAAGTATTGCATTTTTTCTGTAAAGCTCCTCATTTGCATCAATTACAGGTCTGAGTGAGTCAAGAACCTCTGTAACTGCCTGCAAAAACTCAGGCTGGTCTGCATTTTTCTTCTGTACTATCTCAAGCACTTCATCAACATATGACATCTTTTTACTTCCTCCTAGAACTTAATTTTATTATGTATCACAAAAGCAATGATAGAACAAAGCGCCTTTAGCACTATTGTTCTAATCTTAGCAGGTTTCAAAGAAACCGATGAAAAAATTATATTACACCGACTTTTGATTGTAAAGAAAAAAGTTATTTTTACTTGAAAAAAACAAGTTGATTTTCAATAATACAATTAATACACATATCACAAACGGTCTGTTTCTTTCCAGTATTTGCAGCGGTGCTTTACACAGGTGGAAAATACGATTTGTGTTTTCGTTTTTCCAAAGCGCTGTAGCTCGCCAATGAACCCGTCAAGCTCGGCAGTTGTAGGAAACCGAACCTCTATCAGCATGGAATAATCTCCTGTTACGCAATTACATTCCACCACATTCATAACACTGTCAATGTACGGATAAAACTCTTTTTTTTGATTTGGCTCCACCTCAAGATTTATAAATGCCTTTATGTAATGCCCCATTGCCTCAGGGTTTATTCTCGTGGTAAATCCCTCAAGCACGCCCTCCTGAAGCATTTTATCTATCCTTGCCCCGACTGCCGTAGGCGACATAAAAACCTTCTCGGCAATATCCTTCAGGGACACCCTTGCATTTTCCTGAAGCATTGTAAGTATCTGCTCATCAATGGCATCCAGCTTATAATAAATTAATTCCTTTTTTTCCATTTCCCCTATCTGCTTGAAAGCTCCTGCGGGAGCCTTGAGCGTTTTCCCCTTTCACACAATTTACTTTTCATAATATTTATCAACTATCGCATATTTCAAAAAAATCCACGTTTTGAAAATATAAAACTATGCTCCTTGTAAATTTTTTATACCAAGCCGCCCTTCAGCACCTCCATCGCTTTCTCATATTTTTCCTTACGCTCCATGTCCTGCTTCGTTATGATGTTTAACCTTGTCATATCACTGTTATGGTTAAGGTCTGCAAGCTTAACCTTTACTGCAAGACTGTTTCCCTTCAGCCTTTCTATATATTCCATGTACGGCTCGTCTGTTCTTCGCGTGAGAATGTCGACCGTTCTCACAATCTCCTCAGGGAAACCTGCATCTGAAAGCTCAGAAAGCTCTATGCCGCCATCCTCAACCGTATCATGCAAAAGTGCCACGCATATACTGTACTCGTCCTCCATCTGACCGGCTATATGGAACGGATGAAACACATAGGGCATACCGCCCTTGTCAAGCTGTCCGGCATGCGCCCTATAACATATTTCCATTGCCCTTTTTGTCAGTGCAGTATATATCACCTGTGTACCTCCCAAATTTTGTCACAATTTTAATTAATAACGGTTTTCCATAAGAATTTATATTTCTTCCATAAAATAAATTCTCGACCCAAAATCCTGAAAAAATCTTACATTGTCACTGTAGCCGGTTCCTCCAAATGCCTGTTTGAGCCGTACTCCCGCATACATGAGCGCATCTCCGTATACATCATACTCCTCAGTTTCCCCCGGCATTTTTACAAATTTCGCAAGCATATTATGTGCAAAGGAATCTTGTTTTATATGAAAAGGCGCCACAGTATTTACAAGGTCGCCAAACTCCTTGACATTATATTTTAAAATGCGGTTATAAAAATGATACAGGCTGTCAGGATTTAGTCCACATGCCTTGTAATACTCATACTGCGTATTTGGTCGTACAAGCTTCTGCATGATAAAACCAACCGCCTTTTTTTTATCCCTTGAAACGCAGGTCCACTCAGTAATATTCCCTGTATTTCCTGCAAGCACGCTTCCTGCTGCCATGCTGTTATCCGAGAAGCTTCTGCCGCGATAAAAATCTCCTGTCTGCAAAACCTGACGCCATTCCTTATACAGGCTTATCTGTGCCTTTACAGCCTCCAGCTCTTCTTTTTTCATATCACAGAAATTACATTCATAACCAAGCATGCCAAAGCACGCCACGTTAAACCTTGTCTCAAGCGGCGTATTCCTGAGGGTCTGATGGTTTGGACACGCAGACACATGCGCACCTACCACAGACATCGGGTAGCCGTAGCTATAGCCCGTCTGAATTTCAGCCCTGCAAAGCGCATCCGTATCATCACTCGCCCAAATCTGTGGAAAATAACACAAAATGCCAAGGTCAAATCGGTTGCCGCCTGCGGAACAGCCCTCAAACAAAATATCCGGAAATTTCTCCGTAAGCTCCTTCATGCATCTGTAAAGCCCCAAAACATAGCGGTGTGCCACCTCGCCCTGACGTTCGCTTCCAAGACTGTCAGAATAGTAATCGGTAAAGGTTCTATTCATGTCCCACTTCACATAGGATATATCTGCACTTTCAAACACACGGCTCATTGCCTCTATTATATAATCCTGTACCTCTGTCTTTGTCAAATCCAAAATTCTCTGATTGCGTCCCTCCGAGTGTGGTTTGTCGGGAATTTGCAATACCCAGTCGGGATGCAGCCTGTAAAGGCGGCTGTTCACATTTACCATTTCCGGCTCAACCCATATGCCAAAATCCATTCCCAAGCTTTTTATTTTTCCACAAAGACCGTTTAAACCGTTGGGAAGCTTTCTCCTATTAACCTCCCAGTCTCCAAGGGATTTTGTGTCGTCATCCCTTTCGCCGAACCAGCCGTCATCCATGACAAAAAGCTCTATGCCTGCTTCCTTCCCTGCCTTTGCAAGCTTTAAAAGCTTGCTTTCATTTATGTCAAAATAGCATGCCTCCCAGCTGTTTAGCAAAACAGGACGCAGCTTATTTTTCCATTTGCCCCTTACAATGTGCGCTCTTACAAAATCATGCATATGCCTGCTCATGCCGTTAAAGCCCTCAGCCGAATATGTAATAACTGCCTCCGGCGTCTCAAAGGATGCCTTCGGCTCAATCAGAAAATCGAAGGAACGTGGATTTATCCCCTGCACAAGCCTTGTTTTTCCGTAGCTGCTTACGGAGGCTGCTTCATAGTGATTGCCACTGTATATAAGATTAAAGCCGTAGCAGTCGCCAAAATTCTCTGTCGTATGCTCCTTGGACAGCATAACAAACGGATTCGCCCTGCTGGAGGAGGTCCCCGTGTAAGCCTCGTTTACATGCCTGCCTGCCAAGAGCCTTATGTCCGTCCGCTTCATTTCCCTTGTCCAAGCTCCGTTAAAGGTTGTAAAAATATATTCAGCAGTATCAAAATCAATGAGCATGCTTAAAAGACGTTTCAAATGCACGCTGTCCTCACTGTCGTTTATAAACGCAGCGCTTCTTGTAATAACGTCACAATCCTCAAAAACATGATAATACAGCTTAAGCGTAAGATTATATGACTTATCTTTTAATGTAACTGCAAGCGTATCAGCCTGATTTTCCTCAGCGTAGGCACGGGGAAGCATTCCTGCCAGTTTGTATTTTACGTTGTTACTGCCATTCGATAAGACTCCTGCTTCGCCATTTTCATCTACACTGTAATTTAATATTCCCTTTGAAATCTCAGCCGACTCATAAACAAAATCAGAGGTATAGCTTCCGTCCTTATGCACAACCTCAATCAACGGCTCCCTGATATCTCCCTTGCCATAGGCAGATATTTCAAGTGCTGCGTCCTCAAGTGAAAACTCAGGATGCTCCTTGTCATACTGATTTGTATTTCCAGGGGAAAACGCATGCTTTTCCTGCACTGCAAGCGTATCGGAAAGCATAATCCTCCGTCCGTAATACAAATGCTCCAAATGCCCTGTCTCCATAATGCGAAAGGCATAGGTTGTATGCTTCGTATTCAATATAAAAGCGTTATCCTTTTTTATAATCATGTTTATCCCCTCAGTTCTTCAGAAATCTCTGAAAGCTTCTCATCCGTAAGAATATATTTTTTCCTGAAAACAATATATGCAATAATAAATCCAATAATAGGTATTAACGACATTGTCATCCTAAGTATGATAAGCGATGAGCCCTCCACAGCTTCAACAACCTCCTCTACATCTGACGTATCATTTGAGAGATTGCTTAGACGCAGGCATATGGACGCCATAAATACTGCCACGCCTGACGCAAGCTTTACAACAAATGTCTGCATGGAAAATATGACGCTTTCATCCCTTCTGTCGTTTTTAAGCTCCCCATAATCTACGGTATTTGCAAGAAAAACGGTTGTAAGCACCGTAAGCATTCCAAATGCAACAAATATAAAGAAGCCCGGGACACATAACGCTACAATATTATGAACGCCCACGCACATAAACAGAAATAAAACACCATACCCCGCAATTGCAAAGAGAATACTTAGATTAAAAATTTTGATTGAGCTGAAAAATTTTCTTAGCAGCGGGTAAAACAGCATCATGGAAAGAATCTGAACACCGCCGCCAAATGTATTAAAAATCGTGTAAGTACCATGCCAATCAGCACCTGCAATATCATATTTAAAGAAATATATCAGGAGATTTGACGTGATATAAAGGGAACAATTTACAAGCACGATTGTGATAACCACAGTCATTGCCTGATCATTTTGTACCAATGCCTTAAACATCTGTCCTACAGACGGACTTTCCATGTCCACAGTGGATTTTTCTTTTACACATACACAGGTTATTGTGATAAATACAACAAAAATGATTGCAACGATAAGGGCAAAAATACGAAAGCCCTCTCGCTCTGTTGCAGCTTGGGAAGCACGTATTGCCGCCTGAATTTCAGGGCTTAGATCATCCATGTTAGCAGGAATTTGATTCCCCCCACCAAGTGCAACTACACATATCATAGTAAGTATTGTTATAAGCGCTGAACCTACGCCTGCACATGAACGGGCAAGGCTCGTCAGATTTTCCCTTTCCTTTCCACCCTCCGTAAATGCAGGTATCATTGACCAATACGGTATATCCATCATTGTGTAGGTTACGCCCCACAAAATATATGTTACTGCCGCATATACAACAAGTCCGTTTCCCGAAAGTGACGGCGGTGCCGCAAACAGGAGATAAAGTATAACCGCATTAAACAAGGTTCCGATAAGGAGCCAAGGTCTGAATTTGCCCCATTTTGTTTTTGTCTTTGCAACAAGCACACCCATAATCGGATCATTAAATGCATCAAACACCCTTGCAGCCATAAGAATTGCGCCCATGGTAATAGCGCTTACCCCAAGTATATCCTGATAATAATACAAAATATAGCTTGCAGAAAGCATATAAACCATATCCTTGCCTACTGCTCCCAAGCCGTATGAAACCTTTTCTTTTCCTGATAATTTCATATTTTCTCACCCCTTATATTTGTATTGATTATACAACTGTCATATCTACAACAACAGCTTCTGCCTGCCCGCTGCTTATTGTAAGCTTCGCCTTTCCCTTCTTTCCCGTTGTCTTTATATATGTTCCTCCCATGCCGCCTGACAGGGACACAATACCCGGACCGATAAGCTCTACCGGTCCCTCAACGCTAAGACATATCGGGTCGTTGAAGAAGCTTAGTATATTGCCATATTCGTCCACTGCTGTTATTCTCACTGCTGCCACATCATAGGTGTTATTCTCGGACAGCTTATCGTGGTCTATGTCCGCCTTAATATACACCTTCTTCATCGGCTGGCGGTAAACGGTCTTTACAACCTCGCCGTCCTTAATTGCGTCAAATCTGTATACGGTGGAGCTTCCACCCCAATCTCCGATATAACGGTTATACAATTCCACAGCATCCGTCATGCTCATATGATAGCGGGCAACCAGCTTCATCGCCTTTAGGTACATAGTCTTTGACAGTCCGTAAAGTCCTACTCTTGCAGCCTCATTTAAAATCTGCTTCAAATCCTCAGCCTGTTTATGATTCATATTCTCGCCGATTTCAAGGGCATCGCCTATATAATCATCCAAAAGAATCGGCGCATGCTTCAGATTTTTATATTTCGTGTCCTCTGCAAAAAATTCCTTTATAAATTTATCATTCTTATACAGCTTTACACTGTCTGCATTTGTCAAAATATAAATGTCGCCTCTATTACAGCCGGGATGCTCTCCTATATCCATAGATGAGCTTATGTCAAGAATAGGATTTTCCTCCTGCTGTATTGCATATACTGCCGCTGCCAGCTTTGGATTTCTGAACATATCCATAACGCCGTGATAACATATCCTGTCACCGCTTCCAAAATCCTTGTGCGTATTGTAGTCGAACATACACCACCCAAAGCTTCCAGCTATGTCCTCCTGTGCGGCAACCTCATCAAGAACATTGGCATGACGTATTGCATGCTCTGCCCTGTGTTCCTCCCAATCAAAAGGCTTTGTCGGATACATATGTCCATTATATTCGCTTATCAGGTAAGGCTTTGCCATATCGGAGGTAACTGCCGATTTTTTGTCACAGCCCTTATTTTTGCCGTTGTGGAGAAAATCATTGTAGGTGTAAACATCCTCAAGAAGATTACTGTTTTTGTAGCATCTCACTCCGCCTGTCGGCCTTGTAGGGTCAAGCTCTCTCGCAGCCGCATTCGTCCTCTCATAAAACGCATCATCATCAACCGACTCGTTTATGCGGACGCCCCACAAAATAATGGATGCATGATTTCTGTATTGCTTAACCATATCCTTAACATTTTCTATTGCCTGAAGCTTCCATGCCTCATCACCTATGTGCTGCCAGCCCGGAAGCTCTGTAAACACAAGAAGTCCCAGCTCATCGCACCTGTCAATAAAATGATGGGACTGTGGATAGTGGGAGGTTCTCACTGCATTTAATCCAAGCTCATTTTTCAAAATATCTGCATCCATTTTCTGCATGCTGCAAGGCATGGCATAGCCCACATAAGGGTAGCTCTGATGCCTGTTTAAGCCCCGTATTTTTAGCTTTCTGCCGTTTAAATAAAAGCCGTCCTCATGGAATACAGCCTTTCTGTAACCAAAAGCAACTGTTTTTTCATCAATTACCTTTTCCTTGTAAATAAGCTCCGTTTTAAGCTCATAAAGCACAGGATTGTCCACATCCCACAAATCAATTTTTCCCGTATTATGTGTTATGGTATATGTTCTTGCTTTATCACATGATGCATTTTCATTTTGACAATCAGGCTTATCTGCATCCTTCACATCTGCCGGATAGTCCTCGTCCAATACTTTAAACTCCTCATCTGCCGATTTCTTGCGGATGGACTGTCTTATGCTTATGCCAGCCTTTACCCCCTTGACGGCAACCTCGGAAACAGCAGCAGAATTTGCCCCCTCCTTGGCAAGCTTCGTCATGACAAAAACGTCATCAATGTAGGAGGCATTTTTTACATCAAGATAAACCTCCCTGTAAATTCCTCCAAAGGTCATATAATCAATTACAAAGCCGAAAGGCGGTATATTGAGGGTTTCGTTGCTGTCGACCCTGACGGTAATTACATTTCGTTCTCCCAAAATAAGCTTGTCGCTTACATCGATTGTAAATGCCGTATATCCGCAATGATGCTCACCTGCAAGCGTACCATTTATATAAACCTTGCTGTCATGCGCAACGCCCTCAAATGTGAGAAGCAGCGTTTTCCCCTTCCATTTTTTAGGAGCATCAATCACCCTACGGTAACCGCTTACCATCTGATATTCTTTTTCATCAAAATAATGCAGCGGCACCTCTTTACACGTGTGCGGCAAGCGCACAGCAAGAAGCCCGCTGTCATCATATGACCCATCAATCAGTTTTTCGCTAAATTCCTCAGTGAATTTCCAGTCATCATTTAAGTAAATTCTCTCCATATACGGCATACCTCCTTTATAAATACATCTTTATATATTATATTAAAATACCACTGTATTTTCAATATTTTCCGTGTACCTGCAATTCGGATAACCGCTGCATCCCCAAAATTCTCCATACCGTCCGTTTCTTTTCTTCATTATGCTCTTGCAGCGTGGACATACCTTCATTCCCTTTTCCTTCAGCCTGTCAGGGGAAAGCTCCTTTGCCAGCAGCTCATATACCTGCATATTCATACGGCAGTCATTAAGCGCCCGATGTGCTCCTTCGGTGGAAATTCCATAATAATCGGACAAATCAACAAGTCTGTGATGCGCAAGCTCAGGCAGTACGGTTCTTGCCATCCGAAGCGTATCTATGTAATCATTGTCAGGTATTTTTCCATAAAATTTTTCCGCATCCCGATAGATAAAATTCATATCAAAGGTATGTATGTTGTGTCCTACAAGCACCATATCCCCGATAAATTCAAAAAAATCCATCAATACCTGAGAAAAACAAGGAGCATCCATAACCATCTCATCTGTTATGTGATTGACTACACTTGCGCCATACGGAATAGGTCTTTTCGGATTGACCAGCGTAGTAAACTCCTCCACGACCTGTCCTGCCCGTACCTTTATTGCAGAAATTTCTACAACCTCATCACGGTTTGGAGATGTTCCCGTTGTTTCCAAATCAAACACAACATATTCACTGACATAGTGATCTATTCTTTTTCCTCTTTCTTTTCCAAGCATGTTATCCCTCGTATACTTACATTATGAATGGAGAATTGCAAAATTATACGCTTCTTCTCCCATCCGTAAAATTTTATATTTGTAAAATCATACCATATTTTAAGCCAAATCTCAATGAAAATGCAGTTTGTATGTATTGCAATTGACAACATGGCTGTATACAGGTTCAAGGAAGCGCTCCGAAAACCATAATAAAAAAGCAAGAACTGCCGCCCACGGATACAAAATCAATGTATAATCCGTGTGTGGCAGTCCCGTTAAGCATTTTTAAATGCTCATCTTTATCCCTCAATGGATATATAATTTTTTGTTTCTACGGCAGCCTTAGGGTCGATTTTAGGAACATCAATCCTTAATACGCCGTCCTCAAATTTCGCCTTAATGTCCTCCTGCGTAATCTGATTTCCAACATAAAAGCTTCTGCTGCATGAACCGCTGTAGCGCTCCCTACGGATATACTTTCCGTCCTCATCCTTAGTATCACTTGATGAATTCGTGGAAGCATTTACCGTAAGGTAACCGTTTTTAAGCTCTGCCTTTACATCCTCCTTTTTAACGCCCGGAAGGTTCATGTAAATCTCAAAGCCATTCTCCCTTTCCTTTACATCCGTATGCATAATATTCTGCGGCATCTTTCCACTGCTTCCAAAGCTCTTAAAGGAAGGTATATCAAAAAAATCATCCAGCAGGTTCTCTGCAAATAAACTAGGTAACATCATAGGTCATTCCTCCATTCATATATAAAAAAATATTATAGTTTACTCTGAACAGGTAATGGATTTTTTATTCATTTCATATTCATTTCCTTGTTCTATAACTGTTATAACACAATTATTAGCACTCGTCAATAGTGAGTGCTAATAAAATTTGTGAAAGATTTGTGAACGGAGGAAATAAAATAAACCCCATTTATTAGACAATCTCAAAGTCTAATGAACGGAGTTCATTTCAGTCTTAAATCTCATAATGTCCTTTGCAGGACTTTACAATTATTTGGTTATTTGATATTTCATACACAAGACGGTTTGTATCGTCTATTCGTCTGCTGTATAGTCCTGATTTATCATGCTTTAATAATTCCGGCTTTCCTATACCCTGCATTGCTCCATCTCGGTTTATGCTTTTAAGTAACTGGTTTATTCGTTTTATAGTTTTTTTGTCTTGCGCCTGCCATTCCGTATATTGTTCCCAGCCTGTATCTGTAAATAAAATATTCATGGCTTCAATTCTCCATAGCTTCCAGTTCTTCTATGGTCTTAACAATTACTTTTCCATCTCTTAATTCTTTATCTGACTTATCCAGCATATCAAGATATTCCGCATTACGTTTTGCTTTCTGCAATGCATTATATTCTGCTTCATTTATCATGTAAATATTTTCGTTCCGTGGTCGTGAAATAACAACCGTTTCCCCCATGCTGATTTTATCACACCATTCCTTGAAATTATCTCGAACATTTACAGATTTTACTGCTAACATAATTTGCCCCCTTCCAAAAATGTACATTTTTTTGTATTTATTTTCGTACTTCTATTATATTTAAAGTATACCCATGTGTCAATGAAAATAAAAAGGGAAATTTTGCTGTTTTCGTTACGGCTCCTAATCCTCCGGTCTGTAAAAGCCATAATAATTCCCTTTGTTATTCTTACATATATACATTGCCGAATCTGCTTTTTGGTAAAGCCAGTCAAAATTCTTATTGCTGCCCTTTTGTCTGATTACGGCTCCTAAGCTGACGGAAATGCCGCGTTGTCCCATTTCAGGTATGGATATTTTATCCACCTCCTGAAAGAAGCTTTTTATTTTTTCTTCTCCCTTTTCTTCGCTGTCAACGCCTATGGCATATACGGCAAATTCATCTCCGCCAAGCCTCATAAGCACGTCTGCATTATTGAAGCATTTTTTAAGGCAATTTGCAATTTCTATCAGAACCTTATCACCTACAACATGACCGTAATCGTCATTTACGGATTTAAACTTATCAATATCAAACAGACAGAACATTCCACATATATCCTCTGCAAGCATTTCCTCAATCTCACGCTCTCCGCTTCCTCTGTTGCTTATTCCTGTAAGCGCATCTGTACGGGAAAGCATGATAAGCTTCTGCTCCTGCTTCTTTTTATCCGTAATATCCGTCAGGGAAGAAATACGCACTTTTGTACCATTCTGCAAAACAACAACCTTTGAATGGGACATGATATAAATGTAATCCTTCCCGCTAGGCAGCATATATTCACACACATAGCTTTCCCCAGGTTCTGTGAGCTTTCTGATATTAACAAACATTTCCTCCTTTTCGTCTGACATTATTTTTTCAATAAAATCCCTGTCAATATCAATGTCCGACTGATTCATATGCGTGGACGCAAACAGCTCCTTTGCCACATCATTAACCATAAGCACCTTTTTATCATCGGGAGTAATTGCAATGAGTCCACAGTTTTGCATATTCATAATCTCGGTATATACCTCATTCTGATTTTCAAGTGCCTTTTTCAGCGCCCTTTGATATTCAAGCTCCTTTTGCTTTTCTCTGTCAATGTACCTGACGGTAAAAATAGTCTGTATAATATTTTCCACATCATCCCGGCTTACAAATATGAAGCTTGCCCTGCACCAATGTCCGTTGACTGCAAGGAACTCCTGACTGATTATATTTTGTCCCTTCATACGCTCATTCAGGGTGTGCAGATTTGTAAACTCATGCATCTGTATAACATATTCCTGATTTATAAGCGCAGATACAGCCTCACGCATCTGTACGTTAGCATCCTCAGGTCTGTTTACATATTTCCTTATGTCCGAATTGCTTTGAAATTCTATCTGTGTATTTTCAGGAATATTCAAACAATGCATTGAAATGTATATATTGGAAATGGCGCCTATCATTTTCTGCTCTAATGTAACACGCCTTTGAATATCATTTACGGCAAATGCAGCGGCAGACTGCATAAGGAAAAGCGTATCTGTGTTGTCGGCAGGATTATCAACGCCTATAAATCCTACAATTTCACCGTCCAGCTTCAATGGTGCTGCCATAAGACTTTCGATACCCTGAGAGGCTAAAATCTCATATTCATCGGAATCCTTATCCGCTTCCGCATCAAGAGAATTAATGTAAAATTCTCCCTTTGTCTCAAATTGAACCATCCATCTGTCGATAACGGCAATGTCCACGCCCTGAAGCACATCTATCTGCGGTTCAATGCCTTCCCTGCACCACTCATATGTATTATTTACAACCGACTGGTCCTTATCGAACTCAAATATATATGCCCTGTCAGCGTGGTGAAAGCCTGCAATAATTTTTAATATTTCATTGATTGCGGCATTTACGTCATCACTAAAATAAAGCGTCCTCACGCACTCCATAAGTGCAGCGTCAAGGCGCAGTTGTTTTGTCATTTCTTCCTTTGTCGGATTCGTGTTTACATATTTATCAATATCCATAATTAAGGGCTTGCTTGCTTGCTTGCTTGCTTGCTTGCTTGCTTGCTTGCTTGCTTGCTTGCT
>JAMPEW010000004.1:0-47974 GCA_023664775.1 Clostridium sp.
AACATCGCAAATAGCGCATCGTCAATCTTCGATTGGCGATATGGTATAATATGCGCAAACACATATTATACTTTGCGAAAGAACATCGCAAATAGCGCATCGCCAATCTTTGATTGACGATATGGTATATTGTACATTAATTTTTTGAAAGGCAAAATTATTATATGCAGATGGAACAGGAATATAAATATTACAGCAGCTTAGCAGCTCGTCTCAAAGAGGAACAAAGCAGTCTTGCGAGGAGCATTTCTACCATTTCAACAATGAGAATGGCAAGCTTTTTAGCTGCACTTATCCTTGTGTTAATTGGTGTTAGTGACAAACACGATATTGCAGTCATTTTAGGCGCTGTCATATTTGTGTTTTTTTTATATCTTATATACAGGCATAGTAAGGTCTATGCAAAAATGGAGTATGTGGATAATGCCCTTCTGTCGGCAGAAAAGTACGTTGAAAGATTTGGAGAGGGCTGGAGAAGCTTTGCCGACAACGGAGAACAGTTTTTGACGGCAGAGGACGTTGTTGCCCATGATGTGGACTTGCTTGGGCCGAACTCGCTTTATCAGATGATAAATGTATGCCACACGGAGCTTGGAAAGCAGTATTTTAGTGACGGTTTAAAGTTGAAGGAGTTTGGGGTAATACATGCTGAAAGGGGAAACGCAATAGCTGAGCTCTGCGAAAAAAAGGATTTTGCCGTGGATTTTGAGGCTGCGGGCATGATTGTTGAAAAGACAAAACGAAAGCTGGATATTTCAAAAATTAAGAAGCATTGTGGAGATAAATCCGTAGGACTGCTTCCTCTATGGTGCAGGTTTTTTATAATTATACTGCCTCTGATGGAGCTTACATTCTTAGTGCTTTGGATAACAGGGGTTGTAAATTATGGACTGCCGCTTGCAGGCTTTATTTTCAATTTAGCCTTCACACAGATTACAAAATCCGTTACCGAGAAGGTTATGTCCCCTGTTTCGGACATGAGCCGTGTTGTAGAGGGCTACAAAGACATGATGGAGCTTTTAGGGCAGCAGGAATTTAAAGTGGAATATTTAAAAAAGCTTCAGGAAACTGTTGCAAAGGAAACTGGTGCAATACAGGGCTTTAAACAGCTTAGCAAGATCGTTCAGGCTTATAATATTTCCTTCAATCCCCTTGTCCACCAAATTTTAAGCGGGTTTGTGCTGTGGGACTACATGCTTGCGGTGCTTGTCTCAAAATGGAAAAAAAAGTACGGCGGGGAATTATGCCTTTGCTTTGACGTAATTGCAGAGCTTGAAATGCTTTTAAGCCTTTCTGTAATCGGAAATGTAAGAGAATGCAGCTATGCTCATGTTGAAGATGAAGCAAATGTTTATTTGGAGGGAGAAAATCTATACCATCCATTGATAAGGTCTGACGCTGCAGTGGCAAATTCCGTATCGCTCAAGGGCGGGGTCACAATCATTACAGGCTCCAATATGTCCGGGAAAACAACATTTTTAAGAACAATCGCAATCAATCTTGTGCTGGCATATATAGGGGCGCCTGTTTGTGCTAAGCGGCTTTCGGCAGGCAGGATGAGGCTGTTTACCTCCATGAGAATAACGGATGACATTGCAGGCGGAATATCAACCTTTTATGCAGAGATATTGCGCATAAAGGCAATGGCAGAATTTAAAAAACAGAAGCTTCCGATGATGTGTCTCATTGATGAGATATTTAAGGGTACAAATTCTGCTGATCGTATTGTGGGTGCAAAGCATGTTATTACAAGCCTTGGGGATGGCAATTGCATCACGGTTGTGTCAACCCACGATTTTGAGCTTTGCACTTTGAAAAACAAAGCAGGGCAGGAAGCAGAAAACTATCACTTTGAGGAATTTTATGAGGATGGCCAGTTAAGGTTTGATTACAAAATAAAATCGGGCAGGTGCACGACTACAAATGCAAGGGAAATTCTTAGATTGGCAGGCTTTGATATACAAAATTAACAAAAAAAATTTTTAAAGTTGTGAAAAAGTTATTGTGCATTATGCATAATGCCGATTATGTGAAAGTTACAAAAAGTTTGTTGACACCTTGCAGACTTTTGGTATAGAATAATCCTAGATTATTATATAATTGATAAGGGGGTAAGTAACCTATGGCTTTACCGGCAAACATTACATCTGGTTCAGATAACAATGTTTTATCAATTGCAGCATCTAATAATAAGGGCTTGCTCATAAGATTTTTAAATGAGCAGGTTGAGGATGGCTTTTATGCATTGGTAATTGACTATTTAAAGGACAGTAACTTTGACTTGGCAAACATGATGGTAGACGAGGATGTTAAGGCACAGTGCAGCAAGCTATACGAGCTTGGAGAATTTGTTGACGAGAACATTAAAGCAACAGGCAGATATGAGATAGAGGAGTGGATTGAGCCTCTTTTTAGATTTGTGTATGGTGATATTGACCCGTCGGATGTTGATGCACCTATCAGCACCTCCGGATTATACAGATACAGTATATGGTTGATATATTTGTATCAGAGAGAGCGCTTTTCGGATGCTATGAGACTGATCGGAGACAGAATAGCACCACTTCTTATTAATGTAAGCTATCAGATACTGGAGGATGACGACAGACCTAAAAACTATGATAAGGCAATGATGGGTTATCTCGATTTGATAAATGTCATCATGGATATGGGAATACCTGCCGAGGGACCGAATGCCGATGCATACATGAATAATCTTGAGGTGTTGTTTGACTATGTTGTTGAGGATCCACACGTTGGCAATGACTACAAGATACAGTTCAGCATCGGATTATTCAATACATACATAAGCAATAAGGACTTTAATAAGGCATTTGAGTTTTATGGTCTTAATGCGGAGTACATTCCTATTGACAACATGGCGGTTTATGAGAGCTTTAAGGAGCTTATCAGAAATACAAATTCACCACAGAATACAAGCGTTTTAAGCAGAAGCGTTATCAATGCCATTTCAAAGCAGGAAATTTACAACAAGCGTATTGATACGCTTATCGGAGAGGTTTCAGGCTTTGTTAAGAAGGTATACCAGTACATAGAGAATGAGCCTGACATGAAGAAAAATCTTCAGATACTTGGAGCAGGAGCAGCGCTTCGTGATAAGGCTAATATATTTGAGGGGCTGTATGAGTACAATCTTGTATTTTATGAATGTGGCATTAAGGAGCTTGTAAATCAGGATTTATCAAGCCGCTCATGGGAAGAAAAGTACGAGATACTTGAGCTTTTATATACGACCCTCAATGTAATATTTGACGGATACAACGTATATGAAATTTCCAATAAAATTGAGCATCAGTATGTTGAGCTTACATGGATTGGCAACTATGTGAATGCAAATCCTACAATGCTTAAGCTTTTCTTCAGTGTTAAGGAGAAGATTAAGGCATTTAAGGTTCGGAAAAATTCAATCCTTGAGAAGTCAAAGACAAATTATGAGATAAAGAAGCTGATTGATGACAGACAGAAAGCGCTTGTATTTATGGCTGCCGAGGACATGATTGTAAATGGACTTAACAGCGGCAGGGTGAACATAATAAACAGCGACTACGACCCGAAGAAGGCTGAGAAGTATCTTATTAAGACGTATGCTGAAATTCAGGTTCCTGCAAAGTATAAGAAGACAGAGACACAGTCAGGTGGAAAGCTTTTTGGAAAGAACTCATCCCCTGCCATGGACGCTGACCTAAAGAGGCTGTTATCAGATGCCAAGATTGAGGAGATGCTCCTCAAATCCGAATGGCTTTGGTTCCAGCATGAGGGAAAGGGCAATGCAAAGCAGACGCCTGAGGAGTGTACCTACAGTGTTGCGTGCCTTATCAAGGTCGCTGAAAAGCTTTTGGATAAGAAGGCATCTTCAGCTAAGCCGGAAACTACGCCTAACAAAAAGGTCATTATCACTAAGACCGGCAAGGTAATAGAGCTTTCTGACGAGGGAAGTCAGACACCTGTATCGAACACGATAGCATCGCCTTCCATTATTGAGAGCATAGAAAACATTATTGTCGCACTTAAAGATAAGTCAGACGAGAATGTTCAATATGTAAAATCATACATCAATGATTGGCTTGAGGTTATTGTAGGTGCAAAGCTTGACAAGAGCACGATGCTTTCCTTGTATGAGGCAGAGGAGCTTAGGACAAAGACACTTCAGGTTATTAAGAAGCTTAGAGTTGATCTTCTTTAAACAGACACAAAAAAACCTTTATTATAATTGGAGGTATTCTATAGGGATACCTCCTTTCTTTCTTTAAAGCTTAGGCAATTGCGAAACTTAGCCTTATAATAACGTAAGTTGGAGAAAATATACAAGTTCATAGGCAGGGCGTTAAGCGCAAGCGTGCCCTGCGTTGAAGTTGTATATTTTCGACAACGTATATTAATAAAATGTTAGTTTCGCAATTACCTATTTAAAGCTTTGTAGGTTGTGGAGGCAGTCATGGAAGAAAAGTTAAACTTTGATATTGAAGCGGAATTAAAAAAGCTCCCCAATTCTCCGGGAGTCTATATCATGCATGACAAAGCGGATCACATATTATATGTCGGCAAGGCAATCAATCTGCACAACAGGGTAAGACAATATTTCCGCACAGGTCACGGACACAACAATTCGCCTAAAATAGTGAAGATGGTTGAGCAGATTAACTATTTTGAATATATTGTAACCTCCTCGGAGATGGAGGCACTCATACTGGAATGTAATCTTATAAAGGAACATCGTCCAAAATACAATACAATGATGACGGATGACAAGGGCTATCCATATATACGGGTTACGCTTGAGGAGCTATATCCGAGACTAATATACAGCCACACAATGAAACGGGACAAGTCAAAGTATTTCGGACCATATACAAACGGCAAAGCTGTAAAAGATACAATAGAGCTTTTAAATAAGCTGTTTAAGCTTAGAACCTGCAATAAAAGGCTGCCACAGGAAACAGGGAAGGACAGACCGTGTCTCTATTATCAGATTGGACAGTGCATGGCACCCTGCAATGCCTATGTATCGGCAGAAAAATACCGGGAAAAAATAGATGAGGCAATTGCGTTTTTAAATGGCAACCATAAGGACATTGTAAGCAAAATAAATGCTGACATGAAGAAATATTCCGAGGAGCTTGAATTTGAAAAGGCTGCAGAATGTCGTGACTTGCTTGAAAGCATACGGTGTATAGCAGATAAGCAGAAGGTTGAGTCTCTTGGAAATGATGACAGGGATATTATCGCCTATGCCGCAAATGAAAATGATGTTGTTGTCACAATCTTTTTTGTCCGTGACGGCAAGCTTTTAGGCAGGGAAAACCATCATATGAATGGAACTGCCGAGGATGCGGCAGGCGAGATACTTGGAACATTTATAAAACAGTTTTATACAGGTACGCCCTATCTCCCAAAGGAAATTGTTGTACAGGCTGCCGTTGATGATTGCGAGGTTATAGAGGAATATCTCACGAAAAGAAAGGGAAGCCGTGTAAGGATAAGCGTTCCCCAAAAGGGCGATAAAAGCAAAATGGTATCGCTGGCACGGGACAATGCGGCACTTGTTTTGAAGCAGGACATGGAGCGAATAAAAAGACAGGAAAAACGGACGGCAGGGGCGGCAAGAGAGATTGCGGAGGCACTTGGAATACCGACCGCTGACAGGATGGAGGCTTTTGATATATCAAATATTTCGGGAACGCTCTCCGTTGCCTCTATGGTAGTGTTTGAAAAGGGAAAGCCAAAACGGAACGGTTATAGGAAATTCCGGCTTAGAACCGTTACGGGACCTGACGATTACGCTTCCATGAAGGAGGTGCTTAGCAGGAGATTTACTGACGAAAAGCTTGATGTGCTTCCTGACGTCATTATGATGGACGGTGGAAAGGGTCAGGTAAATGTGGCGCTTATGGTGCTTGACAGCTTGGGACTCTCCATACCTGTGTGTGGAATGGTTAAGGACGATAACCATAGAACGAGGGCGCTTTACTACAATAACAGGGAAGTGGAGTTTAAGAGAGGCAGCGAGGCAATGCACATGGTTACTGCGCTTCAGGACGAGGCACACCGTTTTGCAATTGAGTACCACAGACAGCTTAGGAATGCCAATCAGGTAAAATCCATATTGGACGACATCCCGGGAGTCGGCGCCGCAAGGAGAAAGCTTTTAATGAAGCATTTTCAAAGCGTAGAAAATATAAGGCAGGCATCCATGGACGATTTGTCGGAGCTTTCGGGAATACCTGATAGCGTGGCAAAAACCATATACAATTTTTTTCATCCGCAGTAAATCCTGATTACAGAGCTGCAAAAAAAAGGTAAAAATAACCGAAATATCTTTTATAACTTGAAAATTTACGGAAATATGGTAAACTAAAAGAAAAAAAGGCAAAAAATAACTGAAATATCTTTTATAAGAGGACGATGCTATGGAAATAGAGATTAAACGTGACTTTTATTTAGAGCAGATGATAAAACGCAAAAATAATGGTTTGATAAAGATTGTAACGGGTATCAGGCGATGCGGAAAATCATACCTGTTACGTACATTATTTAAAAATTATTTGCTTGCAGATGGTGTGGCGCCTGACCATATTATAGAAATGGCATTTGATTTGTTTGATAATATTGAGTATCGAAATCCCAAAATGTTTTATCCTTGGATAAAAGAGCAGCTTAAAGACGATGGGAAATACTACATCCTTTTGGATGAGGTTCAGATGCTTGGCGAATTTGTCAGTGTGCTAAATGGTCTTGCTGATAAAAAGAATTGTGACATATATGTATCTGGCAGCAATGCCCGATTTTTGTCTAGGGATATTGCTACGGAATTTGGTGGCAGAGGTGATGAGCTTCATATGTATCCATTGAGTTTTTCGGAGTTTATGTCCGTATATGAAGGTAATAAGTATGATGGATGGAATGAGTATGTATCATATGGAGGGATTCCGTTGGTTGTCCTTGCAGATACAGAGGAACAGAAGGTAGCGCTGCTTGATAATTTGTTGAAAGAAACCTACATTCAGGATATAGTAAAACGAAACAAAATCAGAAATATTAGCGAAATGGAAACACTATTGGATATTCTTTCTTCGACAATTGGCTCTCTGATGAATCCGAATAAGCTGAGAAATACTTTTAAAAGTGTGGAAAATTCAAGAATTACAGCTACAACCATTACAAAATACATTGAATATCTGGAAGATGCTTTTTTGATTGAATCGGTGAAACGGTATGACATTAAAGGAAAGTCCTATATAGGAACTCCTCTTAAGTATTATTTTATGGATATGGGACTTCGGAATGCACGAATTAATTTTCGCCAGATGGAAGTGACACATTCCATGGAAAATGTAATATACAATGAACTGCGAATGCGGGGCTACAGTGTTGATGTAGGAAATTTATCAATTGTTGAGAATAACAAAAACGAGAAGGCGATAAAGAAGCAATTGGAGGTAGATTTTATTTGCAGTAAGGGCTCTAAGAGGTATTATATCCAATCAGCGTATCTTCTTGAAACGGAAGAAAAAATAGCACAGGAGATGCGCCCGCTGTTAAAAATCAATGATTTCTTTAAGAAAATTGTGATTACCTCAAATACACCAAGGCCATTTTACAGTGAGGAGGGAATATTGATAATGAATGTATATGATTTTTTGTTAAATGCGGACTCATTGGAGCTATAGCTTAAAACTATATTTTAGAATGAATTGATATAAACTGATAAAGCGAGGTACGCTATATGTTTAAAATTTTTTATCCGACAGAATACTACGATTCGACCTATTCCATCGATTTTGGCAAGTATTACAGGAAAGGTTATCGGGCAGTTATATTTGATATTGATAATACGCTTGTGGAGCATGATGCTCCTTTGGATGCGCGTGCGGAAAAGCTGATTCGGAAATTGATGAAGCTTGGGTATGCCGTATGCTTTTTGTCCAATAATGATGAGGAGCGTGTTGCCACATTCAACAAAGAGCTTGGGGCGTATTATATTTATAAGGCGGGCAAGCCGCTTCCGTCAGGCTACCGTCAGGCAATGGAAAAAATGGGTACAGATGAAGGAAATACCCTGTTTGTGGGCGACCAGTTATTTACAGATATATGGGGCGCAAATAATGCAAGGCTTCACAGTATTTTGGTAAAGCCGATAGCAAAGCACGAGGAAATACAAATCATATTAAAGCGCATCCCCGAAAAGCTGGTGCTGTTCTTTTATTTAAGAAAGCACAAAATTAAAAGCAGAAAATAAAAGGGGCTGCCATAAAGATGACTTTAATTATTTGAAAATATTGTCATAGTTGATAAAATGTTGGTTATGTAATTTTCTTTACGTTTTCCAATAGGAATGGAAGTAATAACTTGATGATCGTTTTTAAAGCTTTTATCCTTTGTTCTAGCAACCATAAAAATCTTCTACTAATCATAGAAAGTAGAAAAAATAATATTTACGTGGTATAATATGCTATGTTGTTTATAAGCTTAAGAAAAGGTTATAATATGAAAATTTTGTTTTTGTAAAAGAATTATGCAATGTTTTTTATAATTAAAATATGGGAAGATGATAAAAATTTTACGGCAATCAAGAAAAAATATGTTTTAAAAGCGATTTTGAATATTCTGTTGTCGAGGAGACGTGACATGACTATGTAGCGGGGGTAAAAAAATGATTAAAGATACTATAAATAGAAACGAAACTGTTTTTCCAAATACGAATGAAATGAAAATTTTAAAGGAGAATTTTCCGTCTTGCTTTAGAGAAGATGGCAGTTTTGATATTGAAAGGTTCAAAGAATATTTGAGCGATAAGGTAACAGTAAGCAGCGAAGGGTATGAATTGAAATTTCTTGGTAAAAATTATGCTCGTTTATTAGCATCAGTTGATACTACTACTGTAATTGTTCCAGATGGGGAACACAATAACAAAGTAGAAAATAAGGATAGTCAGAATATTTACATTTCTGGTGATAACCTTGATGGCTTAAAGCAGTTGTTAAAAAGTTATGCTCGTCAAGTTAAGTGCATTTATATAGATCCACCATATAATACAGGTTCAGATGGATTTGTTTATAATGATAACTTTAATTTTACTACTAGTGAAATTGCCTTAAAGTTAAGTATTGAGGAAGAACAGGCACAGAGAATTCTTGATTTAACTCAAAGGGGCTCTGCTTCACATTCAGCATGGCTTATGTTCATGTATCCACGTCTTCTTTTGGCAAGAGATTTACTTACAGATGATGGTGTTATTTTCATTTCTATAGATGATAATGAGCAAGGAAATTTGAAACTTATTTGTGATGATGTGTTTGGAGAAGAAAATTTTATTGCTAATATTATAATACAAGCTAACAAAAGAGGTCAGACTTATAAACAAATTGCAAAAACCCATGAGTATCTTTTGGTTTACACAAAGAATGTATATACTGAGTTAAATGAATTGAATAAAGGAGAGGGTGCTTTTGATAAACAAGACAATATTGGGAAATTTGAGGAAAGAGAATTAAGAAATCGTAACCCTAAATTTGGAAGATTTAATAGACCTAATTTGTTTTTTCCGATCTATACAAATCCTAATGTGGTAGATGATTGTGGATATTCTCCAGTTTCTCTTGAAAAAAGTGACGAATTCAATTTGGAAATTTTACCATTAAATAGTGAAAACGAGGAAAGCTGTTGGCGTTGGAGTAAGAATAAATTTAGTCGTTTCAATAACCCTATGCAGTCTATGGAAAGCGAAGTCGTAGCAAAGAAGAAAAGTACAGGGGAATATGGTTGTTATGAAAAGTACAGAAAAGGGACCTTTAAAGCTAAAACAATATGGTATGAAGAAGATTTAGTTGGAGATTTGACTGAAGAAGATGATGATATTTGGGAAGAAACAAATGTTATTACTGAACAAGGCTCGAAAGAATTAACTGCGTATGGTATGGGCGATGCTTTTGATTTCCCGAAACCAACATATCTTATAAAAAAGATATTTCATATCGGCTCGAATGATGGAGATATATGTATGGATTTCTTCTCTGGTTCGGGGACATCGTTTGAAGCTTTGATGTCATTAAATGTTGAAAATGATGGTAGAAGAAAAATCATAGCAGTTCAGTTACCAGAAAATTTGGATACTAAATATGAAAGCGTTTCAAAAAATGAGAAAGCTAAAATAAAGAAAGTCTTAGATTTTTTAGACAGTGTAAGTAGACCACATACATTAGATCAAGTTGGGTTAGAAAGAATAGATAGAGCTGTAGCTAAAATCAAAGAAGCATATCCAAATACAACAACAGATCTTGGTTTCAAACACTATAATCTTCAAGAGCCAAATCAAATTACTCTTGATAAGTTAGAAACCTTTATTCCAGAAGATCAAGGCATGTTCTTAACAAACGATATTCTTACAGACTTTGGAACACAGACTGTTTTAACAACATGGCTTGTCCGTGATGGTTATGGTTTTAATGCGTCTGTTGAAACGATAGATTTTGAGGGCTACACTGGATATTATATTGATAAGCACTTATATCTTATTGATGCGGATATTTCAAAAGAAGCTATTGCTGCTATTGTGGACAAATATGAAACAGATGGCAATTTTAATGCTGAGAATGTTGTTCTTTTTGGTTACAGTTTTGTATGGACAATGACAGAAGAATTAAAAATGAATTTAGCAAGACTCAAGGCTACGGAAAAAAATCTTCGTATAAACTTTGATGTTCGTTATTAAGGAGGTGCCATATGGAATTAGTCCTTCAACAACAATTACCACATCAACAGAAAGCTGTTGATTCAATTGTTGATGTATTTAAGGGAGCATATATTTCAAATCCGACACAATTTTATCAAAATCCGACTTTTTCATTGAAAGACATACATATTACGAATAATATTAAAACGTTACAAAGCAAAATACCTGTAGAGTATCGTTCAAGCATTCCTGTATCTGAAAGTGAATATCTTAATCTTGATGTTAAGATGGAAACAGGTACTGGAAAAACATATGTTTACACAAAAACAATATTTGAACTGCATAAAAAATATGGTTTCAATAAGTTTATCATAGTAGTCCCATCTTTGGCAATTAAAGCAGGCACAGAACAATTCTTAAATGATCCATATGTAAAACGTCACTTTACTGATGGTTGTGGATATGGAACGGAGATTGAAACTTTAGTTTTGAAAACACCTAAGAATAAGAAAAAAGGTCGTGCATATTTTCCAAGCGTTGTAAATGATTTTGTTAAAGGTTCTTGTCAAAGTACTAGGAAAATTTATGTGCTTCTTGTGAATATGCAACTTTTGACTAATGGTAAAATGCTGATGCGTGATGATTACGATTATGAAGTAGAAGGCTTTTACAAACCAGTTGATGCAATTGCATCAACTAAGCCGATTGTTATGATTGACGAGCCACATCGTTTTTCTCGTGACCAAAAAGCATTCAAGGTAATTCTTGGAGAAATAAAGCCACAGGCTATTATTCGCTTTGGTGCAACATTTCCAGAAACTGCTACTGGACGAGGAAAAAATAAAATTATTGTAAAAGACTATCAGAATTTATTATATGATTTGAATGCTTGTGAATCTTTTAATCAAGGTCTTATTAAAGGGGTAGTGAAAGAACATTTTGAACCAGTATCAAAGAAAGAAGAAAAGGTTAAAATAACCTCTATTGACAGCAGAGAAGCAGTACACTTTCAGTACAAAAAGAAAGACGAGGTAACTAAAAATTTTACATTAAAAAGAGGTGATTCTTTATCAATAATCAGCGATGCTTTTGAAGGAATTACTATTTCTGTAATAGACAAGTCTACTGTTGAATTTTCAAATGGATTAACCAAGACCTTAGGTGAAGAACTTGATGTGGATATTTATATGACATCTTATCAAGAGCAAATGCTTCGCCTTGCACTTCAACGCCATTTTGAAACTGAAAAAGAAAATTTCTGCAATAGAACATTTAAGATAAAAACATTAGCTCTCTTTTTTATTGATGATATTTCTTCTTATAGAGTTAGTGAAGATGGAAAACAACCATATTTGCTTACTATGTTTGAAAAATTATTGAAAGAGCAAATTGAAAAAACTATTGCATCATTAAATGAACATGATGTGGAGTATAAACAGTATCTCGAAGCAAGTCTTTCTGATATAAAAGCGTGTCATGCGGGGTATTTTTCGCAAGATAATAGTGATTCAGATGAAGATATTGCAAAAGAAATAGATATTATTTTGCGTGGTAAAAAACAACTTTTGTCTTTTAAAAATGAAGATGCAAGCCCTAATACGCTTCGTTTCCTTTTTTCAAAATGGACTTTAAAAGAAGGTTGGGATAATCCTAATGTTTTTACTATTACTAAGCTTCGTTCGAGTGGAAGTGAAAATAGTAAACTTCAGGAAGTGGGTCGTGGATTGCGTCTTCCTGTTGATGAAAATGGAAATAGAATCTCAAATGAGGAATTTGCCCTTAACTATATTGTGGATTTTACCGAGGCAGATTTTGCACAAAAGTTAGTAAATCAGATTAATAATGAACTTCCACAGACTGCAACAATTTCAGAAGAAAAACTTGATTTTGTTGCAAAGAAACTGGGCAAAACGAGTGATGATTTGTTTGATGAACTCTATAACAAACATTATATTGATAGACATAATACTGTAAAAACCGAAACAAGAGATGCTTTTTTTGCGGAATATCCTGAATTTGCAACTGGTCTTTCATCAGGAAAAGTAAAGGATAGAAATAAGGAAAAACCAAACTCTATAAAAATACGTAAAGCTATGTATAAAGAGCTCAAAGAATTATGGGAGACTATCAATCATCGTTATTTGCTGTTTTATGATAATGATTTGAATGGCATCATTGAAGATGTTATTTTAGAATTATTTGAGAAACCGGGAGTATTTACTGATTTAGTTATACGAAGTGAGCGAGATAAAGTCGATAGTACGGGAACGGAAATGAGTGTTGTTAGGGAAACGGGTGTTCAGTATGTTGTTCAAAAAATAATGCCCTACAATACTTTCTTGAAAGGAATTTCTACTGTAACAAATCTTCCGATTAAATTGCTTCATTCGGCTTTGTGCAGATTTGCGAAGAAGCATGGAACTGACTTTACTGCACATATAAATGAAAACTCCATAGCAGGATTTTGTTCGGAATTTTCAATATGGAAAAACGAAAACCTACAAGGAAGATTTAAATATGAACGTAGCAAGGCTCCTCTTGGTGCTACAGCACTAACATATGCAGATGGAACAGTAAGAAGTGAAATTTCACAAGGAAGAATTGGTACGAAGCTTGTTCCTGGAACTCCAAGTGCAAAATACTTATATGATGCATATACTTATGATTCACCTTTGGAGAAAGATAATATTACTGCTGATATTGAGGAAGTAATAGTTTATGGTAAAATTCCAAGAGCAAGCATAGCTATCCCTACTATTACAGGTGGAATGTATAGTCCAGATTTTATGTATGTTGTTAAGCATATAAATGGTAATAAAGAATTGAACATTGTTGTTGAAACAAAAGATGTTGAAGACAAGACTAATTTGAGAGATACAGAAAAAGCAAAAATTGAATGTGCCAAAGTTTTTTTTGATATGCTTACGGCTGACGGATATACGGTTCATTTCAGAACGCAGCTTGGAAATAAACAAATGGCTCAGATTATCAATGAGGTTATGAGAGGGGCAGAATAAGTGCAGATGAGGTATAAAACGACCACATAGTAGCATATTTGCTCTTATATGGTCGTTTTTGTTCCTGCATAAAGACGTTGGTTGAAAATTGTTTGTTCTCAAAAATCTCTAGACAAACGCTGGACAACAGTTTCTTTGTATTGTTTAGCGTGAACACTTAAATAAAAGATCCTCCCAGCGGCGGTCAACCTCCTCCTGATACTGAACGAGAAGCTGCTCATTTTCAGGCTTGAAAAGGTGCTTGAAGCGTCCTTGTGATTTGAGGAAGTCCTCAATCGGAAGCTTCTTCTTTGGCTCATAGCTTAATATCCATTTGCCCTCAACAACCTCAAAAAGCGGCCAGTAGCAGGTTTCTACTGCAAGCTTGCATATCTTCATAATGTCGGCAGCATCATATCGCCAACCCCTCGGACAAGGAGCCATAACATTTAAGAAGGCTGCACCAGGGGTGTAGATAGCCTTTTCTGCCTTTTCGTATAAATCCTTCATTGTTCCAATAAGCGTTGACTGTGCAACATAAGGAACGTCATGGCTTGCAATGATTGCCGCGAGATCCTTGCGATTCTGCATTTTACCATTGGAGTGCGAGCCTACAGGCGTTGTTGTCGTGTCTGCATACATAGGGGTTGCAGAGGAACGCTGTATGCCCGTATTCATGTATGCGCCATTGTCATAGCATACATAGACTAAATCATGGTTTCGTTCCATTGCCCCTGAAAGTGATTGAAAACCAATATCATAGGTTCCGCCGTCGCCGCCAAAGGTAATGAATTTATAATTTTCAGATAACCTGCCTCTTTTCTTCAAGGCATGATATGCAGTCTCAACACCTGAGAGTGTAGCACCTGCATTTTCAAAGGTGTTGTGTATATAGCTGTCCTCCCATGCAGTATAAGGATACATAAAGGAAGATACCTCAAGACATCCCGTTGCGTTTCCGATTACAGCCTTGTCCTCAGGCTTAAGCGCACGAAGAACTGTCCTTACTGCAATTGTGGCACCGCAGCCTGCACACATTCTATGTCCCGGAGCGAGACGTTCCGGTTTATTCATAACTTCTTTAAAATTAAATGCCATCTCGTTTTCCTCCGTTTACTTTCTAAGACCAATGTATTTGTAATTTTCGACAGGCTTGCTGCCGTCCGTGTAGGCAATCAGGTCGGAATATACAGCCTTTGCTTCTGCAACTGTGTAATCACGTCCGCCTATGCCGTAGAAGTAATTGACGGCAATGCCTGAAAATTGAAAATCAAACAGCGCAGCCTTAAGCTCTGAGCCGATAGGACCGCCGCATGCCGAAAAGCTCTCTGCCCTGTCCATAATGGCAATGGCTTTTACATGCGAAAGTGCCTTTGCCATTTCCTCGCCCGGAAATGGACGGAATACTCTTATTTTCAGAAGCCCTGCCTTTATGCCCTGTTCTCTAAGCTCGTCAATTGCGTCCTTTGTAGTGCCTGCCGCTGAGCCGATAATCACGATTGCATAGTCGGCATCCTCAAGCTTGTATTCCTCAAAGAAACCGTATTTTCTGCCTGATATTTTTTCAAACTCCTCTGCAATTTCAAGTATGACCTTCTTGGCATTTTCCATTGCAAGACGCTGATTCATTTTTGTTTCCATATAAAATGGAGAGTTTGCATAAGGACCGACTGCCATAGGCATATCAGGATTAAGAAGATAATTTTCAGGGTGATATTCGCCTGCAAATGCCTTTACCTTATCGTCCTCGATAAGCTCGATATTTTCAACTGCGTGGCTTGTAATAAAGCCGTCCTGACATGCCATAAGAGGAAGTCTTACGTCAGGGTGCTCCGCAATTCTGAATGTCTGTATAAAATTATCATATGCCTCCTGGTTGTTTTCTGCATAAATCTGTATCCAGCCTGCATCTCTTGCACCCATGCTGTCCGAGTGGTCGCAGTTTATGTTGATTGGTCCCGTCAGGGCCCTGTTCACAAGTGCCAGCACAACGGGAAGCCTGTCTGACGCTGCAACATATAAAAGCTCCCACATATATGCAAGACCGCACGAGGAGGTAGCAGTAAGGGCTCGTGCGCCTGCTGCATTTGCACCCATTGTTGCACTCATTGAGCTGTGCTCAGACTCAACCGGGATAAACTCCGTGTCAATTTCTCCGTTTGCGATAAAGGTTGAAACCATCTGTGGTATTTCCGTTGAAGGGGTTATCGGAAATGCAGGCATGACATCAGGATTAATCTGTTTGATGGCGTATGCCACGGCTTCGTTTCCGGACATTCTTTCACGAATAGACATATTACATTCCCTCCTTCATTGTAATTGCGCCGAAGCTGCATGCTTTTTCACATATACCGCAGCCCTTGCAGTGGTCGTAATCAAAATCCTCACGTCTTCCGTTTGAGACAGGTATTGAGCTGTCAGGACAAACAGGAGTACAGAGAAGGCACTGAGTACATTTATCCCAATCTATGACAGGCGTTTGTGTACGCCATTCTCCCGTATTAAATTTTTTGGAACCGCCTCCGCCGTAAATCTGATCTCCCGGTGTAATGTCATAATAAGGACTATGTTCATTTATTTTTGTTATATCCGTTGCCTTTGACATTATTTCACCTCCTCAAAAGCCATTTTTAAAGCGTTCATGTTTCCCTCAATAACCTCAGGCTTCTTTGCAAATTTGTGTTGGTAGGAAGCCTCCATGTGTGACAGGAAGGTTTCCTTGTCTATAACCCCTGAAATTTTGACGATTGCCGCAAGCATCGGGGAATTAGGAAAATATTTTCCAAGCGTTGCCATGGAAACCTTGTGGGCGTCAATTATGTAAATGCTGCCCTCGTAGCCCTTTAACAGAGGGATAATTTCTTCCTTGGATTTCGTTGTGTTTATGACAATGCCGCCTTCCTTTTTAAGACCGTTTGTAACATCGACGGAATGAAGGAGGGTTTCGTCAACGACAACAACATAGTCAGGCTCATAAATGTTGGAATGAACCCTTATTGGCTCGTCGCCTATACGGTTGTATGCAGTTATGGGCGCACCCATACGCTCAGGGCCGTATTCAGGAAAACCCTGAACATGCATGCCGGTGGAAAAGGCAACGTCAGCAAGCAGTAAGGCAGCAGTTTTTGCACCCTGTCCGCCACGTCCGTGCCATCTGATTTCAATATTTTTTTTCATATAATTACTCCCTTGAGAAATAAAAATTTCTTTAATATACGTTCTTGCATAAATGCACACCTCAAAACCTTCGGCTTTTCGGTGTTCGTTACACTCACGCAGATCCTTGAGCATTCACTTGACTGCAAGCCGTCATCGAATGTTCAAGGACCTGCGTCCGCATTTATGCGTTCATTATATCATTACAAGGGAAAAAGTAAATACTGTAAAACAAAAAAACAGATAAAAAAACACATATTTATACAATAAAAAACACATATTTCTTGATAATGGCTTATGAAATTGTTATAATAATATGGATTTTGTTTAATCTAGGAAGCTTTGTTACTGATAAACTTATATGGGAGATAAAAATGAGTAAAAAGTGCTGTGGGATAATTTATTCGGATGATGAGAAAATCTGCAAAATCTGTGGAAAGCCTCTCGTTGATGAAAATGCCCATGAAAATAACGAGGAATTTAATATAGACGATATAACGGCGATGCTTGATAAAATTAACAAGGATATTGGCGGGGACGATGATGATGCCAAAACAGATACCGGTGAAATAAGCCTTGAGGCTGCTGACATTGATAAAGGGGAAGCTGTTGTTGACGAAGTCCCGGAGGATGACGGATGGGTGACGGTAGATGCTCCAAGGTCTGAAAAAAAGACTGACAAACCAAAGAAAAATGAAAACGGGAAAGCATCAAAGGGACTTAAGGCGGCAGGAATATTATTTCTTACGCTGGCAATTTTGGGACTTGTGCTTGTAGGCTTGTGCGTTTATTTTATGGTGTTTCGCCCGTACTATGACAAGAACGGCGAGCAGTATTCCTTAAATTACCAACAAATCTCATCTGCCTCAGACGCATATGAGATGAGTGATATGCTGGAGCTTATGACGGGCACGGATGCATCTCCTTCGGATGCGGATGCAAAGGAGGGCGAATAATGAAAAAAACATGGAGAAAGGTCATTATTATATCCTTTGTGCTGATTGCGCTTGAGCTTATTTTAAGCATTGTGTTTCTAACCCCTTATTATCAGGTAAGGAGAGTTTTTGACAACATAGACGCAGGAAGATGGCAGGAGGCAAGCGAGTGCTTTGAGCAGCTTAACGACAGCCAAAAGGACGAGGTTATGGGCTATCTGGATTCCTACGGAGCGTGGGTGTGCCAAAGCTACATTGACGGTGACAGGACATTTTTGGAGGCTGCGGCTTCCCTTGATGCCATAAACAGCATAGATAAAACGGGAGCAATCTTTCAAAAATACAGTCCGGACTTAAATCATAACGAGCTTAAGGATGCCATGTATGAATACTGGCTTTCCAGACAAAATCATAATGTGGACGTTACCCACAAAGCAAATGAACGGTCCATAAACGCCCAAAAGCGAATGCTTGTGGAGGAAAAGGAACAGATTATGATAGAGATGCTCAATGAGAAGTACGATGCCTTTTTGAAGGAGGAGATTTCCTATGAGCAGATAATTTCCTTTGCAACCATAATTACAAATTCCTCATTTTATAAGGCATACGATTATTCGGGTGTTATAACGCACAATGCCCTTTGCGTAAGCGTTTATAGGGAAAGATACAATGAGCTTGTCGCCATGCGGGACGAGCAGAACTATCTTGAGGTTGTAAATGGATGCGACAGTATTATGGTTGACCCGAAGGATGAAAATTATAAATCAAAAATACAGGCACTCCGTGGTGAGGCATATGACCTTGGCAAGCCTTATTATGAGGCGGAGCTTGACGCCCTTGTAAGAGACGGCGAAAAGGAGAAGGCATCACTGCTCATGGAGGAGATCGCGCAGGTATACGGCGAGGACTTTAATCTTGATTCCGTACAGGAGGCAATGCTTGAAAGCTGGCAGCTTGCATATCTGAATTATATGGAAAATTATGAGGAACGGCTGAAAACCGACCTTACGGGTACTGATACAGGCACTTATATACTTGAAAACAGGTATGATTCCTACAAGCCTGACAATTTGCTGCTATATGATATAGATGATAACGGCGTGGCAGAGCTTTTCCTGTTCAATGCATCGCAGCTTGACCGTGATTATGTAGGCTGTTTTATATACACCTATGACGGCGCAAGCATGAGATATGTGGGATATGCAAATGTAATCAGCTTTTGCAGGGACAGCTATCTCATTACCTTCCCTGAGGCATTTACAAGAAGTGAGGGAACGGAATACAGCTTAAAGGCATATGACGGAGAAAGCCTTTCCGAGTCTTCAAGCTGTCAGGACATGGGTGGCACGTATTATGTAAACTATTCTGAGACGGATGAAATTAGCTACATGTCGCAGAGGACGATTATACTTGGACATCAAAGCGAGTACAATATAAAAAATTCTAAATATCAAAGCATTGATGATGCAAGAAAATATATTATGTCATATTAGATGTGTTAGTTTTCTGTGAAAACTGATATGTAGCATGTCCGGTGGCAAAGCCGCCGAGACAAGGCGTCAGCCCCTTTGCTGAAAGCAAAACTATAATGGGCTGACGTTCAAGAAGGAGGATAAAAAATGATTACACTGTATGACACGGGAGCCTATTTGTTAAACGGAAGCGAGCTTGTAAAGGCGAATTCTGAGGGTGAGCATACGCTGGAAAACAAGGGCATTCATATTTCAAAGGAAGAAGCTGCCAAAAATACAATGGCTTACGACATATTAGAGAAGCATAATACGTCAGGCAATATGGAGCAGCTTAAAATAAAATTTGATAAGCTGACGTCCCATGATATTACGTTTGTAGGAATTATACAGACAGCGAGGGCTTCGGGGCTTACTGAATTTCCGATACCTTACGTGCTCACAAACTGCCACAATTCTCTCTGTGCGGTAGGCGGAACCATAAATGAGGATGACCATATGTTTGGACTTTCCTGTGCCAAGAAATACGGCGGCGTTTACGTTCCTCCGCATCAGGCAGTTATCCATCAGTACGCAAGGGAGATGCTTGCAGAGTGCGGCGCTATGATACTTGGCTCTGACAGCCATACAAGATACGGTGCACTTGGAACAATGGCAATCGGAGAAGGCGGCGGAGAGCTTGCAAAGCAGCTTCTAAAGAGAACCTATGATGTGGCAAAGCCAGGGGTTGTTGCCATATATCTTGATGGCGAGATAGCCAAGGGAGTAGGACCTCAGGACGTGGCACTTGCAATTATTGGGGCAACCTTTAACTGTGGTTATGTCAAAAATAAGGTTATGGAATTTGTAGGTCCGGGCATAGATAAGCTTCCTGCTGATTTCAGAATTGGCATTGACGTAATGACGACGGAAACCACATGTCTTTCCTCCATTTGGAAAACAGACGATGAGATAAAGAGATGGTATGACGTACATTACAGACCGGAGAGCTATCGGGAAATGAAGCCGGGCGACGTTGCATATTACGATGGAGTTGTGTACGTAAATCTGTCAAAGATTAAGCCTATGATTGCAATGCCATTCCACCCAAGCAACGTATATACCATTGAGGAGTTAAATGCAAATCTTATGGACATCCTTTGCGATGTTGAGAAAAAAGCACTTGTATCCCTTGACGGAAAGGTTGATTTTACGCTTAAGGATAAGGTGAGAGACGGAAAGCTTTACGTTGAGCAGGGAATTATTGCGGGCTGTGCGGGAGGCGGCTATGAAAATATTGTCGATGCCGCAGACATTTTAAGAGGTCACAATATTGGCTCGGATGAATTTACACTTAGCGTATACCCTGCAAGCACGCCTATTTACATGGAGCTTGCTAAAAATGGACGCCTTGCAGACCTTATCGGAACGGGTGCTGTTGTAAAAACTGCATTCTGCGGACCGTGCTTCGGTGCAGGGGACACACCGGCAAACAATGCGTTCAGCATAAGACATTCAACGAGAAACTTCCCGAATCGGGAAGGCTCAAAAATACAAAATGGACAAATATCCTCCGTTGCGCTTATGGATGCCCGTTCCATTGCGGCAACAGCAGTAAATAAGGGCTATCTTACGGCTGCAACTGATTTGGATGTAGAGTATACGTCGCCAAAGTATTTCTTTGACAAAACAATCTATGAAAACAGGGTATATAACGGAGTTGGAAAGGCAGACGGCTCCGTGGAGATAAAATTCGGACCGAACATCAAGGACTGGCCGGAAATGATTGCCCTTACGGATCATCTTTTGCTTAAGGTTGCCTCGGTAATAAATGATCCCGTAACAACGACGGATGAGCTGATTCCTTCGGGAGAAACCTCCTCCTTCAGGTCAAATCCTTTGGGCCTTGCAGAATTTACGTTATCAAGAAAGGATCCGATGTACGTTGGACGTGCAAAGGCAGTGCAGGCTGTTGAAAAGGAGCGTGAGGCAGGAAGCTGTCTTTGCAAGACAAGTGACGAGCTTCATACAATTATCCATACAATAAAGGAAAAATACCCTGACGTTAAGGGAAAAAACCTTGGATATGGCAGCACGATATTTGCCGTAAAGCCGGGAGACGGTTCTGCGAGAGAGCAGGCTGCTTCCTGTCAGAAGGTGCTTGGAGGCTGGGCGAATATTGCAAAGGAGTACGCTACAAAAAGATACCGCTCAAACCTTATCAATTGGGGAATGCTTCCATTTGTACTTGAGGAGGATTTTGAATTTGCGGTTGATGATTATGTATTTGTGCCTGAAATAAGGAATGCCATAATAAACAAGAACGAAATAATAAAGGCATATGTTGTAAATAAGGGCATGAAGGAGCTTGCGTTTAAGCTTGGTGATTTGACTGATGATGAAAGAGACATCATACTCTCAGGCTGTCTGATAAATTATTACAAGGAAAATTAATGAAAAATACAATATTTTTGGTATTATGTTGTAGAAAAAGTATACCCGTTTGTGGTATACTTTTTCTAAGTATAGCTTTATTTAATTTTTTGATTTGATAAGCGGTTATCGTCAAATAATAATGAGAGGAGGTTTATCTATTATGATAGTAGTTTGGCTGGTTGTGTCGGCAGTGCTTATTATTGCTGAAATTGTATCGCTTGGGCTTACTACCATATGGTTTGCCATAGGAGCGCTTGCTGCTGCGCTTGCGGCTTTTCTTGGTGCAAATGTAAGCATACAGCTTATCGTTTTTGCTGTGCTTTCCTTTGTATTCCTTATATTTACGGCGCCAGTGGCAAGAAAGCATTTTTTGAGGCAGCCGGAAAAAACAAATGTTGAAGGACTTGTAGGAATGATTGGAGTAGTGACAGATGCTATTGATAATCTGAAATCAGAGGGAACGGTTTTCTTAAACGGTCAGGAGTGGTCGGCACGTTCTGAAAGCGGGGAAAGCATTGAGAAAGATTGCAGGGTCTCGGTAGTGTCAATAAGCGGAGTTAAGCTGATTGTAAAAAGGGAAGCTTAATTATTTAAAACTATTAGGAGGGTTTACAATGTCAGGTGGACAGATTTTCATTTTATTTTTAGTATTTCTTGTAATTGTTGTGGTAGCAAGCTCAATCAGAATTGTACCACAGGCACATGCCTACGTTATTGAGAGGCTTGGAACCTATCAGGCTACATGGTCAGTGGGTTTTCATATGAAGTGGCCTATTTTTGATAAGATTGCAGAGCGTATTTCACTGAAGGAGCAGGTTGTGGACTTTGCACCACAGCCGGTTATCACAAAGGATAACGTAACTATGCGTATTGATACCGTTGTGTTCTTTCAGATTACCGACCCTAAGCTTTTTGCATACGGAGTTGAAAGACCAATCATGGCAATTGAGAACTTAACGGCAACAACGCTTAGAAATATAATCGGTGATTTGGAGCTTGACCAGACGCTTACTTCAAGAGAGACAATCAATACAAAGATGAGGGCAACCCTTGATGTTGCCACAGACCCTTGGGGAATCAAGGTGAATCGTGTTGAGCTTAAAAACATTATACCTCCGGCGGCCATACAGGATGCCATGGAGAAGCAGATGAAGGCGGAGCGTGAGAGACGTGAGCAGATTTTGATTGCTGAGGGTGAGAAAAAGTCTGCAATTCTTCGTGCAGAAGGACAAAAGGAATCCCTTATCCTTTCCGCGGAGGCTGAAAAACAATCTGCAATTCTTCGCGCTGAGGCAACAAAGGAGGCTACTATCCGCCGGGCAGAAGGTGAGGCCCAGGCTATCTTAACTGTGCAGAGGGCAAATGCAGACGGTATTAAATTCTTGAATGAGGCTGCGCCTGAAACGGCAGTGCTTACCCTGAAAAGCCTTGAGGCATTTGCCAAGGCGGCAGACGGAAAGGCTACAAAGCTGATTATTCCGTCAGAAATTGCAAGTATTGCAGGGCTTGCATCTTCACTTACTGAAATAGCAGTCGAGAACAAAGCACCGCAGGCATAAGGTCTTGGTCTTTGGTTTAGGAGGACATATGAAAAGCTTAATGAGTTTTTTGCTTGGTATCGTGCTTACAATTGTAGGGGCAGTGCTGTTTCTGTCTAACGTAAGAGTTACAACCTTTACATTTTTTTACAGATACAAGGAAGTGAATGTGACAGCAATCCTTATGCTGCTTATGTGTATATTTTTTGTTGCCTACATTGTCTATTCAAACTTTGTTACGGGACTTATACTCGGAGTTTTATTCCTGCTGTTTATCATTTCAATTATACTCAGCATGAAATTCCACATTATGTATATGTCTGCCTTTGAGGTGATTCTTATTCTGATGACCTTTTTTGGAGGGATTGGGCTTACGCTCAGAGGAATCGTACATGCAAAGGGTGAGCTTGGCGATGATGCCGGTGACAAAATCAATCATAAGGCAAACCGTAAATAACAGGAGGTAACATCAGATGGCCAATAAGCTTGAATTACAAAAGGAGGCACTTGCCCAGCTTGTGGATTACAGCGAGCATATAATGAAAGCCACGAGGGACGTGATAAAAGAGCTTCGGGTAGACAGAAAAAAAGATACGGATGAACTGTTTAATCTTGTCATTCAGGGTATAAACTGGGAGATAGAGGTTTTTAACCATTGCGAGCAGCTTATCAATACAGAAAAAATGTACGTTGACAAAAGTAAAATGGCTGCAGCGGTCGGAAGGCTTGGAGAGGTACTTCAGGAAAAGGACGATATTAAGACGGCTGCGTGCCTTGAGGTTGATTTTCTGCCATTTTTGGAAAAAATGCTGGAGGCGGGGAAGAATATAGCCGTGCAGGTATAAAAAATGTACAAAAATAAATATAAAAATTGTACAAAAACTATTTCAAATATTTACTATTAATGTTATAATATAACTAAATTATGCTAAAAAGGGGTGACTATATGATTAAAAAAGAAATGATAGCCATGCTTTTAGCAGGTGGACAAGGAAGCCGTTTGGGTGTTTTGACTTCCAAGCTTGCTAAGCCGGCTGTAGCTTTTGGAGGAAAATACAAGATTATTGACTTCCCACTCAGTAATTGTATTAATTCCGGAGTTGATACTGTAGGTGTCCTGACACAGTACAGACCGTTAAGACTTAATCAGCATATCGGTATCGGTATGCCTTGGGATTTGGATAGAAGCGTAGGCGGCGTTACGGTGCTTCCGCCTTACGAAAAGAGCACAAACAGCCAGTGGTACACGGGTACTGCCAATGCTATCTATCAGAATTTGGAATACATTGATTATTACAATCCTGATTATGTGCTTATTTTATCGGGAGACCATATCTATAAGATGGATTATGAGAATATGCTCGATTTTCATAAGTCGAGCAAGGCGGACGTTACGCTTGCGACCTATCAGGTTCCGATGGAGGAGGCAGGCAGGTTTGGTGTAGTTATTACTGACGAGTCAGGCTGCATCATGGAATTTGAGGAAAAACCTGAAAATCCTAGAAGCAATAAGGCGTCCATGGGAATTTACATTTTCAACTGGAAGCTCCTTCGGGAGGCGCTTGTTGTTATGAAGGATCAGCCGGAATGTGATTTCGGCAAGCATATCATTCCATATTGTCATGAGCATGGAAGCAAGATTTGTGCTTACGATTATAAGGGCTATTGGAAGGATGTCGGAACGCTCGGTTCCTATTGGGAGGCCAATATGGAGCTTGTTGACATTATACCTGAGTTCAATCTTTACGAGGAATTTTGGAGGATTTATACAAAGAGTGATATTCTTCCTCCGCAGTATGTAGCACCTGAGGGTTCGGTTACAAAGAGTATTGTAGGTGAGGGTACTGAGGTTTACGGAGAGGTTGAAAAGTCGGTAATCGGTTCAGGCGTTTCCATAGGCAAGGGAGCCATAGTAAAAAATTCAATTATAATGAACGGTGTTAAAATCGGCGACGGCGCAGTTATAGACAAGGCAATTATTGCTGAGGACGTTGTTGTGGGAGAAAATACTGAGCTTGGAGTTGGCGATGAGGCTCCGAATGAGCTGGCACCGCATATTTACGCATATGGGCTTGTAACGATAGGTGAAAACTCGATTATACCTGCCGGAGTAAAAATTGGCAAAAATGTTGCAATTTTTGGCGAGACGACGATAGACGAGTATCCGGATGGATTATTAAAGAGCGGTTCAAGCATAATAAAGGCAGGTGAGTAAATATGAGAGCAGTCGGTATTATTTTAGCAGGCGGTGGAAGCAATAGAATGGGAGATTTGTCGGCAAAGAGAGCGGTTCCTGCAATGCCTATTGTGGGTAGCTATAGAGCCATAGACTTTACATTGTCCAATATGACAAATTCACACATTCAGAAGGTTGCCGTATATACACAGTACAATTCACGTTCGTTAAACGAACACCTTAATTCTGCAAAGTGGTGGGATTTCGGAAGAAAACAGGGCGGTCTTTATGTATTTACGCCGACCATCACGGCGACAAACAGTTATTGGTATAGAGGCACGGCAGATGCACTTTACCAAAATATCAATTTCCTCAAGTCAGCGCATGAGCCATACGTTGTGATAGCCTCAGGCGATGCCGTATACAAGATGGATTACAATAAGGTGCTTGAGGAGCATATTGCAACAGGAGCAGACATAACCATAGTATGCAAGGATATAGAACCGGGGGAAGACGACATAAGCAGGTTTGGTGTCGTAAAGCTTGCAGACGACAATAGGGTTATCGGCTTTGAGGAAAAGCCTCTTGTGGCAGAGACGAACACAGCATCAATCGGCGTTTATGTAGTGAGAAGAAGACAATTAATCGAGCTTCTTGAGGCATGTGCCGCAGAGGGACGAAGTGATTTTGTCAATGACATTCTTGTAAGATACAAGAGTGTTAAGAAAATATATGCCTATAAGCTGGAGTCATATTGGAGAAACATAGGCAGCGTTGAGTCATACTTCAAGACCAATATGGATTTCCTGAAAAAAGACATCAGGGATTACTTCTTCAGGGAATATCCTGAGGTTTATTCAAAGGTTGAGGATTTGCCGCCTGCAAAATATAATGGTGATGCAGTGGTAAATAACAGTCTGGTTGCAAGCGGATGTATTGTAAACGGAACCGTTGAAGATTCCATATTGTTCAAGAAGGTATATGTTGGCAATAACTGTGTGATTAAAAATTCTATCATACTGAATGACGTTCATATCGGTGACAACTGTTACATTGAAAACTGTATTGTTGAGAGCAGAGATACGCTTCGTGCTAATACGGTCAGGACAGGTGAGCCGGACGACATCAAGGTTATTGTGGAAAAGAACTTTAGATACGCACTGTAAACAAGTATATGACTAAAGGGGGATTTGTATGCAGATTACGGATGTAAGAGTAAGAAAGGTTACAAAGGAAGGTAAAATGAAGGCAATAGTATCCATTACGATTGACAACGAATTTGTCGTTCATGACATTAAGGTCATCGAGGGAGAAAAGGGGTTATTTATTGCCATGCCAAGCAGGAAGGCTTCTGACGGAGAGTATCGTGATATTGCTCATCCGATTAATTCGGAAACCAGAGAAAAAATACAGTCACTCATATTAAAAGCGTATGAGGAATCTGCCAGTGAAACTGAAGAATAGCAGACTATGAATACAGGATAAGCTCCTGTGTAAGAAAAGGGTTGCCGCAATATCTGGTAGTCACATTATGTGATTTGATATGTGACAGCCCTTTTGATTTTAAGTTTTTGTATGGAGGCATAAAATGGAGGAAGAATACAGCGTAACAGTGACAGAGCTTATTGAGAAAATGAGGCTTGTAAATCACACACCTGAAATTGACACGGACAAGATATTGATTAAGGACCCGAATATGAACAGACCGGCAGTCCAGCTTGCAGGCTTTTTTGAGCATTTTGACGCCGCAAGGGTGCAGATTTGTGGAAATGTAGAATATGCCTACATTGCGAATATGCATACGGAGGAGGAAAATGTTGAAATTTTTGATAAGCTTTTTGCATACAAAATTCCATGCCTTATATTTTGTAGAAATATAACACCATTTGATTTCATTATTGAAGCGGGACGGCGACATGGTATTCCCATACTTACGGACAAATGTGAGACAACCTCTGAGTTTGTCCACGAGATAGTAAAGTGGCTTCATGTCAAGCTGGCACCAAGGATTTCAATTCATGCGGTTTTGGTTGATGTATATGGCGAGGGCGTGCTTATTATGGGGGACAGCGGAATTGGAAAAAGTGAAGCTGCCCTTGAGCTTATCAGGAGAGGACACCGGCTTGTGTCAGATGATGTTGTGGAGATAAAAAAGGTAAGTGACGAGACGCTTGTGGGAAGCGCCCCTGACATTACAAGACACTTTATCGAGCTTAGAGGCATCGGCATCATTGACGTAAAAACGATGTTTGGCGTAGAGTGCGTCAAGAATACAAAAAATATTGACTTGGTCGTTAATCTGGAGGAATGGAACAAGGAGGCAAACTACGACAGGCTTGGCTTGGAGGATCAATATACGGAGTTCCTCGGCAATAAGGTTGTGAGCCATTCCATACCGATTCGGCCGGGAAGAAATATAGCGGTTATCGTGGAGTCCGCAGCGGTAAATCACAGGCAAAAGAAGATGGGCTATAATGCCGCGCAGGAGCTTTATAACAGAGTTACACAAAATATTGCAAAACATTCACAATAAAATGATAAATGAGTAGTAGGAGGGTAAAAAATGGCAAATTATGTTATTGGAGTTGACCTTGGAGGAACAACAGTTAAAATAGGTGTTTTTTCCGTTGATGGTACTCTTATGGATAAATGGGAGATAACGACGAGAGTTGACGAGGGCGGCATGTATATTCTCGGCGACATTGCAAAGTCCATAGAAAAGAAGCTTGCAAAAATGGAGATTGAAAAGTCAGACGTGGCAGGAATAGGCATGGGTGTTCCGGGACCTGTAAAGGAAGACGGAACGGTGTTAAAATGTGTCAATTTAGGCTGGGGCATTTTCAATGTTGCAAATGAGCTTTCCAGCATAACGGGACTTCCCGTAAAAGCGGGAAATGACGCAAATATGGCGGCACTTGGCGAAATGTGGCAGGGAGGCGGCAAAGGCTATAGAAATATAGTAATGGTTACGCTTGGAACAGGCGTAGGCGGAGGCATTATTATAAACGGCAGGATGCTGTCAGGCGTAAATGGAGCAGGCGGAGAGATAGGACACATTCAGGTGAATGAGGATGAGTCCGAGGTTTGCGGCTGCGGACGCAAGGGCTGTCTTGAGCAGTATACATCGGCGACCGGTATTGTAAGGTCTGCAAATATTGCCTTAAATAATACGGAAAAGCCTTCAAGCCTGCGTAACCTTCAATATGTTTCGGCAAAGGAAATATTTGATGCGGCTAAAAATGGCGATGAGCTTGCAACCCAGCTTGTGGAAAATCATGGCAAATGCCTCGGAAGGGCACTTGCACAGATTGCATGCGTGGTTGACCCTGAGGTATTTGTAATAGGCGGAGGCGTTTCAAAGGCGGGAGAAATTATCACGGAGACCGTTGAAAAGTATTTTCAGGAATTTGCGTTCCATGCGTGCAAAAAAACAAAATTTACGCTTGCAACACTTGGAAACGATGCGGGAATGTATGGAGGAGCATGTGCAATTCTGAACCCGTAATTGTTAAAATAAACGAAGTAAAAGGGATTATTTCCTTAAAATTGTTTATTTTTTCACATTGAATTAAAATAATCCATAATGTATTATAGTATGAGTGCCATACGAAATACATTATGGATTTTTATTTGGAGTAAAATATGAGTGGAGCTATTTTTGATACGATAAGCTATACCAGGGAGGAACCGCTGAAGAAGCATACAACCTTTCGCATAGGCGGTGCGGCAAGCTATTTCTTTACACCGAAACATGCAGCCGAAATTTATGATATCATCTGTTATTGCCGTGAAAATCATATGCCATATTATATATTGGGAAATGGAAGCAACGTTCTTTTTTCCGATGATGGGTATGATGGGGCAGTTATCAACATATATAATTCCATGAACGATATAATTGTTACTGGGGAACGCATATATGCCATGGCAGGAGCACTTCTTGCTAAGGTAGCCGTAATTGCTAAGGATCATGAACTGCATGGAATGGAATTTGCAGCAGGAATACCGGGAACCATAGGTGGAGCCATGGTTATGAATGCGGGAGCTTATGGGGGAGAAATGAAGGATATCGTAAGCTATGTTGATATTCTTGACATTGACGGAGCAGTAAAAAAATATAGCTGTGAGGAGATGGACTTTGGTTACAGAAGGAGCATTGTAAGCGGCGATATGGTTGTTGTGGGTGCAGAGCTTAAGCTGCAAAAGGGCGACAGGACGGAAATTGAGGCAGAGATGGAGCGGCTGAAGCAGCTTAGAGTGTCAAAGCAGCCATTGGAATATCCAAGTGCAGGATCAACCTTTAAAAGGCCGGAGGGATATTTTGCAGGAAAGCTGATAGAAGACGCAGGATTAAAGGGCTATAGAGTGGGAGATGCCATGGTATCTGAAAAACACTGCGGCTTCGTGATTAACTGTGGAAATGCAACCTGTAGCGATGTGAAAGCATTGATTGGCGATATTCAGAATAAGGTATTTGAAAAATTTGGAGTACAGCTTATGCCGGAGGTTAAAATTGTAGGATGAGATTTGTCATAGTTACGGGGATGAGTGGAGCCGGAAAGTCTACGGCACTTAAAAAATTGGAGGATACAGGGTTTTTCTGTGTAGATAACCTTCCTGTTATGCTTATCGAAAAATTTGCAGAGATTTCCCATGATGATAAGCTTGAGGTGGATAATGTAGCCATAGGAATTGACATAAGAAGCGGGGAATCCTTGGGACAGCTGTCCCTTTGCCTTGAGGAGCTGAAAAGACACGGCTATAATTATGAAATTCTTTTTTTGGAGGCAAATGAGAAAACCCTTGTAAAAAGATACAAGGAAACAAGGAGAAAGCATCCGCTTTCAAGAGGAGGACGCATCAACGAGGGAATCGTAAGAGAGCGGGAGAAGATTGAATTTCTAAAGCAGCGTGCCGATTATATTATAGATACGTCGTCGCTTCTTACAAGGGAGCTGAATACCGAGCTTGAAAAAATATTTGTCAGGGGAGAGGCGTACAGCAATATCATTGTTACAATCATGTCCTTTGGCTTTAAGTATGGTATTCCGGGAGATTCAGATTTGGTTTTTGACGCAAGGTTTCTGCCAAATCCTTATTATGTGCCGGAGCTTCGTCCGCTTACGGGCAACGACGCTGCCGTTTCGGATATGGTAAAGAACTGTGAGGAATATGGAATATTCATGGATAAGCTTTTTGACATGCTTCAGTTTACGCTTCCCATGTATAAAAGAGAAGGGAAAAATCAGCTTGTTGTATCAGTTGGCTGTACGGGTGGAAAGCACAGGTCGGTGACGGTTGTAAATGATTTGTATAAAAAACTTGAGCAATTGCCATATACTGTCAGAATATATCACAGGGATATTACTAAGGATAGAATTGTAAAAGGGGAATAAACTATGTCTTTTTCATCGCAGGTAAAGTCCGAGCTTTATGAGCATATAAGCAGCTCAAGACATTGCAGGCTGGCGGAGCTTGGCGCCTTGGTTACATTGCAGTCAGGTGATGGTGACAAAGTAAAATCAAACGATAAAGAAAACAAAAAAAAGGCTGATAAGCTTGCAAGGCTTTTAAATATAGATATAAATTCAGAAGAAGCGGCAAGGGCGTTAAAGCTTATAAGCATGGATGACTGTATTTGCGTGGACCATATGCTTGTGGAGCGGTCATGCTGCAAGCAGGCATTCATGCGGGGTGCATTTCTTGCATGTGGTTCCCTTACAGACCCAAACAAGGGGTATCATTTGGAGCTGGTATGTGAAAATGAGCATAGTGCAGAGCTTATCATGTATATTATGGGGGAGTTTCAGCTTTTTCCCAAAAGGGTCACAAGAAAGAAGTACGAGGTTGTATATTTAAAGGACGGCGGGGCGATAGTTGATTTTCTCAACATCATAGGAGCACATAATGCGCTTATGGATATGGAAAATGTCCGTATTTTAAAGGACATGAGAAATTCGGTAAACCGAAGGGTAAACTGCGAGACAGCCAACATAAATAAGACGGTAAGCGCAGCGGTAAAGCAGATAGAGGACATAAGATACATCGAGGAAAAAAAGGGGCTTAAATATTTGCCTGAAGGGTTAAGAAAGGTTGCGGAACTTAGGGTTGACGAGCCGGAAATGTCTCTTAGGGAGATTGGAGAAATGTTAAATCCGCCTGTGGGTAAATCAGGCGTAAATCATAGATTAAGAAAAATAAGTGAAATAGCGAATGAGCTAAGGAGGAAATAAGATGATTAACAAAAAGGCAGTTGTAAACTTTCCGGCAGATTCAGAAGCAAGGCCTGTTGCAATGATGGTGCAGATTGCAAGCCAGTTTGAGAGTAAGGTTTATATTATTGATAAATCTAAAAGGGTAAATGCCAAAAGTATTATGGGAATGATGAGCGTTAATTTTGGCAAGGGAGACGAGCTGGGCGTTGAGGCTGAGGGCGCTGATGAGGATAAGGCTGTTGATACAATAATAAAGTATATTGAAACGGGTAGCCTTGCATAACATGCTTCTTTGTGTTAAAATAGTTAGTGTGTATGCATATACACTTCAATTCAAGGAGGATAATGTATGGGAAAGCTTAGCAATTTTTTTGGTAAACTTCCGTTCTTTTCAGGATTAGGGGGAAAAAAGAAATCAAATAAGAGCAATGTTGAGCTTCAATATGAAAAAGCCTTAAATCAGATGGAAAACGGCAATCACGAGGAGGCTGTTGAAAATCTTGAGAGAATCGTTGACATCGCTATCGTTGACCCGCAGTATAAGCAGTTTGGCGTTGATGCACTAAAGATTATGGGACAGCTTTATGAGACGGGAAAGTACAGCAACTGCCTGGTTGACGTTGATATGAATAAGGCTTGTAAGTATTATGAGAAGTATGTAAATCTTAACAAGGATGGGGAAATGATTTACAAGCTTGCTAAAATGCTTTTGGATATTCAGAATTTTTCAAAGGCGATTACATATTTTGAGAAGGCAACGGAATGCGGTATAAAAGCAGCATATATGAATCTTGGAAGCATATATGAAAATGGACTGAATAGAATTGACCAATATGGAAATAAGAGTGATTTTGTCGTTCCGATAGATTACGAAAAGGCGATGCGGTGGTATAAAAGACTTGCAGATATGGGTGATACGAAAGCAAAATCTGCCTATGAGAGGGTTGAATATGCCAGTCAGCATACGGACAGCATTGAGTTTGAGGAGAAAGATAGACTTTATACCCAGATTGCTGAGTCAAGAAGGGAAAAGGGCAAGGAGCCGCGTTACAAGGCAATCGAGGCTTCAAGGCTCCAGTATCAGTATACATACGTGCACAATCAGGTGGATGGATATATACATAAGCTTCCGAAGGGCTGGGTAAAGACTATAAATGAAGAAACGGACGAGGAATACTACGCTCCAAGCCTGACATATAAGGATTTTGCTATGTATGTATCTTACGACAGTATTCCAAGGGATTCCAAAAAAACCCTTGAAAACTATTTGAGATATTGCAATGACGCCTTTGAGGAGGAGCTGCAGCTAAAGGCATATATAACGGACTATGCAGATGGTATTTGTACGACCTTTTACCACAAGGAAATGGAAAAGGGTATCGTTACATTTGCATTTTATCAGGGAAAAAGGCTTGCATGTATGAAATTTATCTGTGCAACCATGGATATCATCGAGCAGTATGAGGAGATTATTTTTGAGACTGCCAATTCCTTTGCATTTGTTGACCCTACCATGGTTAGTGACCAAAGCCTGAACCGTAAAGAAAACCAGTATTACAGTGAGGCTGTTTACTGCTATTACCTTGAGGATTATGAGGGTGCCATGGCAGCAGCAAAGCAGGCACTGAAGCTTGGAAGCATAAAGGCAAGCTATCTGCTGATTGAGCTTTACTTTGACGATGATTCACCATATAAGGATATAGAAAAAACAATAAGCTATGCAAAACAGCTCTTTGAAGCGACGAAGGATCCTGACCTTGCGTTCCTTTTGGGAAATATACATGACCAGCAGCTTAAGGATTACATGAAGGCGTTAAACTGGTATGAAAATGCACATAGGCTTGGACATAAGAGGGTTGCATTTTATCTTGGACGGCTTTATTACTATGGCGTTTTAAGGTCAAAGCGTGACGGCGTAAAGGCATTACAGTATTTCAAGGAGGCGGCTGCAAACGGTATTCTTGAGGCAGAGGCATACATCAAGGATATTGAGGAGCTTGGCGGCGAGGATCTTCAAAGCTCTGTTGAAAAATGGGAGAGGGCTGTTGAGGCAGGAAGCGGTGCGTCAGCACTCAAGATAGCGCTTTATAAGCAAAGTCAGGTATTTTACATGGCAAATTCCTACGAGATTGAAAAGGCATTTAATGAAGCACTTGGACTTGGAAGCTATCAGGCGGCATATGAGCTTGGCAAGATATATCAGCAGCAGGAAAATGACGAAAATTATCATGGCGAGATAAGAAGCATAAAATATTTTGAGAAGGCATATGATAATGACTATGACGGCTTTGACAAGGAAAATCTTTTCAAGGTAATTGAGTATAAGGCTGAAAAGCTGGAAACTGACAGTGAAAAAATACCTCTTTACCTGCAAAGCGCAAAGATGGGTCATGTGCCTGCCGTAGACGTGCTTATCAATATTGTGCCGTCTGCGACAAGCGATATAAGGGAGCTTTATGACGAGCTTATCGAGATAGCAGAAACAGGCGATGACTCGGCTATCATATGTATGCATAAGCTTGAGCTTAAATTTAACGACCTTGTTATAAAGGAGCCTGACGAGGGCGAGAAGATTATTGAAAACAAATTCTTCAGGCTGTGTGTTCCGAAGGAGTGTACGGCAGTTATAAATGATGAGGGCGGAACAATTAAATTTGCCGATTCCGTTGTTGAATTTGCTGTTGCTGAGCTGCCGGTAAGTGCAGACAATGAGGAAAGCTACCTTAAAATATACAAGCTTATCCTTTCCGAGTATCTTCCGGATGAAAATGCGGAGATTATAATTGCAAACTCACGTATGATAGGATCGGGCATGAGAGACACTAAAAACAATGTACATTCCTATAGTGTACTTCTCATAAGCTCCAAAAACCAGTACATGTTTAAGCTGAGCTCCAGAGATAGACGTGAGATGATGACCTTTAAGGACAGTGTAACAAAAATTGCAAGGTCTCTTGTCGAGACGGGAGAAATATATGTTGCAACTGAGGAGTCAAAGAAAAATATCGGACTCTCCTTCCTTCTTCGGTCAAACGAAAATGGATTTTTGTCCATCGGCAAGATGGATTCGTAAAAATAAAATACATACTTCGGGGCAGGGTGAGATTCCCTACCGGCGGTACAGCCCGCGAGCCTTATGGCATGATTCGGTGAAATTCCGAAGCCGACAGTATAGTCTGGATGGAAGAAGTAAGCAGAGCTTTCTTTTGCTTTTGACAACCCCGATTTTATTGGGGTTGTTTTTGTTGCTGTAAATGGGCTGATATTCAAGGATAAAAGCAGAGTAAAAGAAGAATAAATGAAAAAAAGAAGTTAGCAGGAGTTTAGTATGTTTGATGAAAAATATATGCGGCGTGCAATTACACTTGCGAAAAAGGGAATAGGAGCCGTAAATCCGAATCCACTGGTTGGTGCTGTGATTGTTAAGGAGGGCAGGATTATCGGGGAAGGCTATCATGCAGGATATGGCGGGCTTCATGCTGAGCGGGCTGCATTTGCAAATCTTACGGAGGATGCAAAGGGAGCCGAGCTGTATGTTACCCTTGAACCATGCTGTCACTTTGGAAAACAGCCCCCTTGTACCGAGGCGATTGTCAGCCATGGAATATCACATGTGTATGTGGGCTCGGACGACCCGAACGAAAAGGTTTGCGGCAAAGGAATCCTCTATCTTCGTGAGCATGGCATTGTTGTTGACACACAAATGATGAAAGAGGAATGTGATAGGCTGAATGATGTGTTTTTTCATTACATTACAACAAATACCCCATATGTTGTAATGAAGTATGCCATGACATTAGATGGGAAAATTGCCACGAGAAGCGGTAAAAGTAAGTGGATTACGGGCGAGACGGCAAGACATAGGGTTGCAGAAAGCAGGAACGAGTATATGGGTATCATGGCAGGCATCGGAACGGTCCTTACAGATGACCCGATGCTGACGTGCAGACTGGATAAGGGAAGAAACCCAATCAGGATAATATGCGACAGCAGCCTTAGAATACCCTTGGACAGCAATATTGTTAAAACTGCAAGGGATGTAAGAACAATTGTGGCAGCTTCTGATGAATGTGAGAAAAAAAAAGCAGAGCAATTAAACGGACATGGAATTGAAATTATTTCCGTAGGCAAAAATGCAGACGGACTTGATTTAAAAGAGCTTATGACAAAGCTTGGCGAAAAAGGCATAGATGGTATCTTGCTGGAAGGGGGAGGCACATTGAATTACAGCGCCCTTGCGTCAGGTATTGTAAATGAGCTTAATGTGTACATTGCCCCTAAAATATTTGGCGGCGCTTCTGCCCTAAGCCCTGTAGAGGGAATGGGTGTGGAAGGTCCGGATGATGCGGAAAAATTTACTTTAAAAAGGATGGAGCAGCTTGAAGAAGACATACTTCTTGTATATAAAAGGCAGGCATAGATTAAGATAAAAAAGGCTTTCGCGGCTTTGCAGGGCATACTATATGAAAGGTATGGAGGTTTTATGTTTACGGGATTAATTGAAGAAATGGGAACGATAAAATCCATAAGGAAGGGTGCAAAATCTGCCGAAATTTCCATATTGGGAGATTTGGTCACAAAGGATACACATATCGGTGATAGCATAGCAGTAAATGGAGTATGCATGACAGTTACCTCCATATCAGGAACTGTATTTACCGCAGACGTCATGGCAGAAACCATGAGAAGAACATCCCTTAGTACATTGCAGGCAGGGAGCAAGGTTAATCTGGAACGGGCAATGCCTGCAGACGGAAGATTTGGCGGACATATTGTGGCAGGACATGTTGACGGCACTGGACAGATAACAAGGCTTGAAAAGGAAGACAATGCGGTTTGGATTACAATAAAAGCCGATAGGGGCATACTGAAATATGTAGTGGAAAAGGGCTCCATAACAATAGACGGCGTAAGCCTTACGGTTGCGTATGTGGATAATGCCTGCTTTCAGGTGTCAATCATTCCACACACTGCAAAAAATACAATACTTCTTGAAAAAAAACAGGGTGACATTGTAAATCTTGAGAATGACATCATCGGAAAATATGTGGAAAAGCTGATGGGGGAAAAGCATAAAGAAAGTAATATTGACGAAGATTTTTTAATGCAGCATGGATATTTTTAAAATTAATCAACAGGAGGAAAACATCATGGACTTTAACGCAATCGAGGAAATACTTGACGACTTAAAGCAGGGCAAAATCGTTGTCATGTTAGATGACGAAAACAGGGAAAATGAAGGCGACGTAATATGTGCGGCAGAATTTGCAACGACAGAAAACGTAAACTTTATGGCGTCATATGCAAAAGGACTTATCTGTATGCCGATGGCGCCTGAGTACACGGATAAGCTTCATCTTCCACAGATGTGCATAACAAATACAGACAATCACTGTACGGCATTTTCCGTATCGGTTGACCATGTGGATACAACTACGGGAATATCGGCGGCAGAGAGAGGCTACACGGCAAGAAAATTTGTGGAGGACGGTGCCGTGCCTTCAGATTTCAGACGTCCGGGACACATGTTCCCCCTTGAGGCAAGAGCAGGCGGCGTGATTGAACGGCAGGGACATACGGAGGCAACGGTTGACCTCATGAAGCTGGCAGGACTTAAGCCGGTGGGACTTTGCTGTGAGATCATGAGAGAGGACGGCGAGATGGCTAGGCTTGATGATTTAGTTGCCTTTGCAAGGAAGCATCAGCTTAAAATCTCCACTGTGGAAAAGCTTGTGCAGTACCGAAAGGAGCATGAGGTTTTTGTGGAATGTGTTGCAAAAGCCAAAATGCCTACAAGATACGGCGAGTTTACCATACACGGCTATGTGAACAAGCTGAATGGCGAACATCATGTTGCCCTTGTCAAAGGAGACATTGCGGACGGTGCGCCGGTACTCTGCCGTGTCCACTCAGAATGTCTGACGGGAGATGCGCTCGGCTCTGCAAGATGTGATTGTGGGCAGCAGTATGACGCTGCAATGAAAATGATTGCAAAAGAGGGCAGAGGTGTTTTATTATATATGAGACAGGAAGGCAGGGGGATTGGTCTGATAAACAAGATACGTGCCTATGAGCTTCAGGATAATGGACTTGATACCGTGGAGGCAAACCTTAAGCTTGGCTTCCCTGAGGACGCAAGGGATTACACAATAGGAACGCAGATACTTGTTGATTTGGGCGTAAGAAAAATGCGGCTTATGACAAATAACCCATTGAAGGTCTATGGGCTGGCAGGCTATAACCTTGAGATTGTGGAGCGGGTTCCCATACAGATGGAGCCTGGCAAATACGATATGTTTTACCTGAAAACGAAAAAAGAAAAAATGGGGCATATTCTTGATATTTAATGAAAATCAGCGTTTGGTAATTTGTGCAAATGCTTCTATAAAAATGGTTTAAGGAAAGGAAGAAAAAATGAAAACACTGGAAGGAAGATTAGTAGCAGATGGAGCAAAAATAGGAATCGTTGCGGCAAGGTTTAATGAGTTTATCGTATCAAAGCTTATAAGTGGAGCTGTTGACGGACTTGTCCGGCATGACGTCAAGGAGGATGACATTACCCTTGCATGGGTGCCGGGAGCCTTTGAGATACCTATGACTGCAAAAAAAATGGCTGAGTCAGGTAAATATGATGCAGTTATATGCCTTGGAACGGTTATAAGGGGTGCAACAACCCATTATGATTATGTGTGCAATGAGGTGTCAAAGGGGATTGCCGCCGTATCAATGTCAACCGGCGTGCCTGTCATGTTCGGCATCGTTACAACGGAAAATATTGAGCAGGCGATAGAGCGTTCAGGAACAAAGGCAGGAAACAAGGGCTACGACTGTGCGCTTGGCGCTTTGGAAATGATTAATCTTATGAAGCAAATGTAATGCTGTGATTTTGAAATGGTGGAGCGGTTTTATGAAGGATAGAAAGCTGAAACAATTAAATCTGCTTGTGCTTATTGCAATTGGCTGTAGTCTCATATTTATTGGCTTATTTGTGTTTGGCTTTGCGCCTGACGGTCAGAAAAAGCTTAAATCCAATGCGCTTACGGAATTTAATGAGGGCTGGCTTTTGCGGAATTACAGGGGACAGCCTGATCAGTTTGTAGATTTACCTGAAAAAATAAAGGGCGATGCTGAGGAAGTTATCGTTATTGTAAATGAGGTGCCTGAGGATATAGGACCTGACAGCGTTATGATTGTCAAGACCAATTTCCAGAATATAATGGTTACAATCAACAATGAAAAGATTTACACAAACGGCGTCATGACCGATCAGAAGCTTATGAAGAATGCCGTTCCGTGCTATAATATGATAGAGCTTTCGGATGCACAGCCCGGCGACCTTATTACAATCTATCTTGTATCCTCATATAAAAAATACAGCGGTGATTTACAGGGGATTTATTATGGCGCCAAGGGCGATGTTGTTTCCGACATTATAAGCAAAAACTGCGTAGGCTTTATATTTTCCATATTGCTTATTGTAGTTACGCTGCTGCTTGCCATATCGCTTATATTTATGAACAATGTAAGAGTGCACAAGGCAAGGGCGGCATACGGCTTTGGCTTTATCAACGCAGTTGCGCTGTGGAGCATAACCTCAAATCCTATTATGCAGCTTATAACCTCAAATACCTTTGGCGTTTACATGACAAACATGACGATTTTGCTTATGCTGCCGATACTTTATATTATGCATCAGCGGTGCTTTGCCATAAAAAGGCGGTATGGTCGCATATTTGAAATCGGAATTTATATATTTGCCGTAAACATGCTGACAGGCGTTGTATTTCAGATGCTGCATATATGTGACTTTGCCACATACATTATCGTTACAAAGGTGTTTATCGTATTGGGGCTTATTCTCCTGTCGGGCATCATGTATCTTGCGGCAGATACCTACGGAGATAAAACGATATACAGCAATCTTGTTGCAAATGCTGTGCTTACTGTGGCTGCCCTCCTTGAGAGCCTGCTGTCAATTTTCAGCTTTTACAGGGAATATGACGGCGTTGTCCTTCAGATAGGCGTGGGTATTTTCATGGTTCTGCTTGTAGTTTCCGTAGAAAAGGGAATAATTAGGGATATGAACCATACGAGAAGCCTTGCCGAGGAAAATGTTGAAAGCGAGACAAACAAGGCGCTTAAAAAGATAAACACAAACCTTGTTTACAGCACATTAGGCATTGTCGTAAATGATTTAAAAACAAGAGACATGGAAAACAGCAGACTGATATATGACACGTCTGTGTATCTAAAATATAATATTATGTCAACCGTAGAAAAAAATATGGTTCCATTTTCGCAGGAAATGGAGTATATTAAAGCATATCTGGGTATGCAGAAAAAAAGAAACGCAGCGCTTGAGATAGAGGTGGAGGATAAAATCGTTGATTTTTACGTTCCATTTAACACGATAGAGCCTCTTGTGGAAAATGCAGTCATAAACGGTGCGTTACGCGCAGACACAGGCGGCAGACTTGTTGTGAGAAGCTATGAAAGGCTGGATTGCTTTGCCATACAAATTGTTGACAATGGAAAGGGAATCGGACCTGATAAGCGCTTCGAGGGCAAGCAGAGCTATAAGTCAATTAAAAAGAGGCTCAAAAGTATGTGCGGCGGCGCCATTGAGATTAAAAATAAGCCTGGAAAGGGTACAATTATTACCGTAAAGGTGCCTAAGGAGGGCTATGTTGTAAAGGAGAACTAAAGCATTGAATTTTTCGGAACAGATTATATACGCAATGTTTAAACCGTCAAAATATAAGGAAATGATTAAGCTTAAAACGAGCAGGTTTGTAGGCTTTACGATTGTGCTTATGCTTGTACTTGGCATAGTTACGTTTGCTGTGCCTGCCGGCGCATATATAGCGGGCTTTGGCGGCTTTGAAAAGCTTTTTGTAAATAAAATGAGCAATATAGAATTTCAGGATGGTACGCTGTCCATTGAAAATCCGTTCAATATCTCAATTGAAGGGATGAACATAATGATAGACACGGAAACGGAAACTGTGCCTGATGAGAAAATGACGAAAAATGGCGCATATATTGCCATAGGTTCTAAAAATCTCAGAATGGCAGTTGCTATGGATAATGATATATTAGATTATCAGGTAGTGTCATTGGATAAGTTTCTTCCTGAGGGACTAAACAACGAAATGCTAAAAAGTTTTATACCGGGCATATATGTTTATCTTGTTGTGGCATTCCTTGTAACCTGCATAGGCTTTTTTGTTAAATACGGATTGATGGCACTTTTATTCTCCATTGTAATAAATTCCATGAACAAGCGTATGGAGCTGGGGCTTTCCTACGGTCAGGTATTTGCTATATGCTTTTACGGACAGACGCTTGGAATGATACTTGTAAACTTTAACTCTGCAATCGGATTTTTGCCTGCCATACTTATGAGCCTCGCAGGTGTATTTATATCAGTGAACATGATTACGCTGTCAGTTGCAATCATCCATCAGGGTAAGCAGGTCTGATATATCGCTTTCTGACATGGTGCTCATCACGCTGTTGTGAAAGCGCTCATCAAATGTAACCTCTCTGCCAATAAATGCAGGGGGGTTATATTTTTTTGCACTGTCCTCGTCAGGAAATTCTATTTCTCCCATGACAAGCCCCTTGAATTTGCCGCCGAATATGTCAAGCTCAAGGGAAAGTCCCTCCGTAAGGGGAATTAAATATCTGCATTTTGTAATGATGTTGCCCTCGGTCTTGTTCAGCAGATTTTCATATTCATTTTTTTCTAATGTAAGCTCAAATTCCTCCCTTTTAATAAGTCCCTTTCCCTTCACGGTCAGTATATATGTGCAGCTTTCGCTGCCGTCTGAAAAAACGCTTTTTTTTCTCACACGTATTGCAGGACTTGAACATATATATGCCTGCTCTATGTCATAGTGCCTGTAAGCAGCAAGATTATCAGGAATGTTTTTTATAAGATACTTTTTTTCTATTTCCATATGCTCCATGATTTTTCTATTCCTTTCTGTCCGTATGCATGGTGTCAAGCCCGCTGGAAAATATACCCAAAATGCTTTTGACAACAAACATATGATGTATTATTATATACAATGTATTGGTAATTATAAAGAAGTTTTTTGTTGAAAATTTGTGCTGTTATGTATACAGGAGGTACGGTATGAGTAAGGTAAACATTTTTTTTGCGGAAGGGTACGAGGAGGTTGAGGCATTAACTGTTGTTGACCTCTTAAGGAGAGCAGGAATAGACACGGATATGATTTCCGTTACGGGAGATTTAAACGTAACAAGCTCACACAAGGTAACGGTAAAAATGGACAGGCTTTTTGAACAGGCAGATGAAAATGCAGACATGCTTGTCCTGCCGGGTGGAATGCCGGGAACGACAAATCTTGCAGGACATAAAGGACTTGCCGATATGATACATCGTTTTAACGAGGCAGGAAAATATATTGCTGCCATATGTGCGGCACCTACCGTTTATGGAAAGATGGGGCTTCTTGAAGGGAAAAATGCAACCTGCTATCCTGGCATGGAAAACGACCTTATAGGGGCAAATAAGCTTACGGACAAGGTGGTAATAGATGGAAACATTATAACAAGCAGAGGGCTTGGAACAGCTATAGATTTCGGACTTGCGCTTGTTGCTCTTTTAAAGGGCATAGGAACAGCGGAGGAATTGGCGAGTAAAATAGTATATAAGGCTGATTGCTGATGTTATAAGGAGTAAGATGTGTATAATATAAAGGTAAAAGACATAGTAGAGGCAACGAAGGGAAGGCTTCTTTCCGGCGATGAAAATACCCCTCTTAGTGACATTTGTATTGACTCACGCAAAATAAAGGAGGGGGATTTGTTTGTGCCTATTGTGGGCAACAAAATAGATGCACACAGATTTATAGAGAGTGCGCTTGAAAAAGGGGCGGCAACGCTTACACAGCACCACAGTGGAGTTGTTATATCAGATAAGCCGTACATTCAGGTGACAGACACTGAAAAGGCATTGCAGGATATAGGAATTTACATAAGAAGCAGAATGAACATACCCGTGATCGGGGTGACGGGGAGCGTGGGTAAGACAACGACAAGAGAGATGATAGCAACCGCCCTTTCCGGCTGTGCAAATGTATATCAGACCTCAGGTAACTACAATTCACAGGTAGGCGTTCCGGTAACAATATCACGAACGACTGAGGATGCAGAGGTTGCAGTCATAGAAATGGGAATGAGCGAGCAGGGGGAGATGAATAACCTTTCGAGGATTGCAAAGCCCGACATATGCGTCATTACGATTATAGGCGTTGCGCACATTGAGAATTTAAAGACACAGGAAAATATCCGCAGGGAAAAGCTTGCCATTACAAATTATATGAATAAGGACGGAGCCTTGTTTTTAAACGGTGACGACCCCCTTCTGTTCAAGCTGAAAGAGAAAACGGGCGTTACGACATTTTATTACGGACTATCCGAAAAATGTGAGTACAGGGCAGAAAATATCCGTATGGAGGATTACAAAATAAAATATGATTATGTACACGGCGATGTGAGGATTCCTGTACTTTTAAATGCACTTGGAAAGCATAATGTAAGCAATTCCCTGATAGGAATGGCAATTGCAGATTACATGGGCTATAACCTCCATGATGCGGCGAAAGGGTTTGAGGAATTTCATGGCATCAGACAGAAAATTATTTCAATACCCGGTAAATATACAATTATTGATGACACCTACAATGCAAGTCCTGATTCCATGAAGGCAAGCATAGAGGTGCTTGCAGACATGGAAAATAAGGGAAGAAAGATAGCCGTACTCGGCGATATGTTTGAGCTTGGAGAAAACAGCGAAAAGTATCATTATGAGGTGGGGGAATTTCTTGCGGATAAGCCTATCGATGAGCTCGTTGTGGTGGGAGAGCTTACACAGCATATAAGAAGGGCTGTGGAAGATGCAGGCTCAGACATAAAATGTTATTCCTTTAAGGATAACGGTGAGGTTGCCCTTTACCTTATGTCCGTCATGATGCCTGATGATATTGTTCTTATTAAGGGCTCAAACGGAATGAAGCTTGAGGAAATTGTAAGCAATATGAGGGGATAGGGTATAAAGCAGGTTTGGCTTGACACTAAAATGTTACTGTGATATATTGATAGTACTAAAATGATAATGATTATTAATATCAAAATAACATATAAGTGAAAGGAGAAAGATTATGAAGTTTGTATGTAGTGTATGTGGTTATGTTTATGAGGGAGATGCAGCACCGGAAAGCTGTCCTGTATGTAAGGCGCCTGCTGATAAGTTTAAGGCACAGGAGGGTGAGATGTCTTGGGCAGCAGAGCACGTTGTAGGAGTTGCAAAGGGTGTAAGCGAGGATATTTTGGCAGACCTCAGAATGAATTTTGAGGGTGAGTGCTCCGAGGTAGGTATGTATCTTGCTATGGCAAGAGTTGCATACAGAGAGGGCTATCCTGAAATTGGCATGTACTATGAGAAGGCTGCCTACGAGGAGGCAGAGCATGCTGCCAAGTTCGCAGAGCTTCTTGGCGAGGTTGTAACAGACAGTACAAAGAAGAACCTTGAGCTTAGGGTTGCCGCTGAAAACGGAGCAACGGCAGGCAAGACTGACCTTGCAAAGAGAGCAAAGGCTGCCAACCTTGACGCAATACATGATACGGTACATGAGATGGCTCGTGACGAGGCAAGACACGGAAAAGCGTTCGAGGGACTTCTTAAGAGGTACTTCGGCTAATATAACATATACCAAAGGTAAATAGGAAGGAGACGAAAGATATGGATAAGTATTTTTGCAACCCATGTGGTTACACCTATGACCCTGCTGTAGGAGATCCGGAGCATGGAATCGCTCCGGGAACAGCATTTGAGGATTTACCTGATGATTGGGTATGTCCTAACTGTGGCATAGACAAGAGTATGTTCCAGCGTTGTATAGATAATTATAATTAGTAAGAAAAAAAGAAGCCGCATAAGGACTTATCTTATGTGGCTTTTTTTGTCGCTCATCCATGGAAAATTGAAACGGCTTTAGTAAATAGGTAAAATATGTTAATAAAAAAGAAAAATGGAAGAGAATGCAAATTTAATAAATCAAACCCATATAAACATAGGAAAGAGTTAAAAAAATACGTACCATATATAGTATAGGTTTATGTTTTGCTAATACTGTATATGGCACAAATCATTAATAAAACAATGATTCCATTTAGCTATACATGATTCTCTGGTGACCTTTTTTTAAAGTTATAGCATACCCGATCCTGGTAGTGACCATGGAGGTAATTCGATAGTACATGAATTTATATTTACATAAGATGAGTCTGATAAATGTGTTTTTTTGTAAAATTGCTCTTTCCAATTATGTGCAAATGCCATAGTATTTAATTGTTCAGATTTACACCATCCAACAAAATTGTAAGTATTAATGAATTCATTAAGTGTTGAATAGACAGCTAATTTGATGTCTTTACAATCATTTACTTCACGGATTGTTTTGGACATAACCAATTTTTTGAATGTTTTATATTTGTTTATTTCATCTTTTTCAATGGTATTTGTTTTAGATTTTAAATAATTATTGTTTAATACAACAGCAAATACAGGGATGTCTTTTGACAACGCATATTCGTATTCAATTTGTGTATAACTTTTTTGTGATTGAGGTTCAATAGATCCATAACGTCCACCAAGGATAAGCATATAAAAATTTTTAGAGAATTATATAGACTTCTTGACATACGTATTAATACGTGCTATCTTAATACAAAGAGGAGGGATGCAGATGCCAATGACGCCGAAACAGATAATTAAGATACTTGAGGAAAATGGGTTTGTAGAAATTAGGCAAAATGGTTCGCATAAGTTTTTTGAAAATAAAGAGACGAATAAAAGGACTACGGTTCCTTATCACAGAAAGGATATTAAAAAAGGCTTGGAAAATGAAATACTTAAGCAGGCTGGATTAAAATAATTCGGTTTGCAATAATATATTTTTATCAGGAGGTACAATTTATGAAAACAGAATTATTTTATCCCGCTGTATTTCAAACAGAAGACGATGGCGGGTTTTCGGTCTTTTTTCCAGACATTGACGGATGTAATACTTGTGGAGATAATTTGAATGATGCATATGAAATGGCATCAGATGCATTAGGACTTGTATTATCATATATGGATGAAAATAATGAGATTATTCCAGAACCATCAACACCAAATAATTTAGTTTTAGATGAAGGACAATTTGTTGTATTAATTAAATTTAACATGTTAGAATATCTTAAGAAAAACAATTCTAAATCTATTAAAAAAACACTAACAATTCCTGAATGGTTAAACGAAGAAGCACTACGGTGTAATATTAATTTTTCTCAAGCATTACAAGAGGTACTAATGGAAAAAATACAGGCTGTTAAATAGAACCATATTTGGAGGGAGGCAATCTTTATCGCTCACATTTTATGTGGGCGATAATTTTTTGCATTTTTTAAAGTTTGTCTGTATTGTCCGTTTCATTTCTGATATAGTGAATTTAACGAGGAGAATGTATCAATGAATTATAATGGTAAGCGGTGGGGATATATTTTCAAATATGCTTGAATTTTAGGAGGTAACTGTTATGACAGAGGAATCAAAAGAAGCATTAAAAAAGATTAAAGAAGCATTAAATGATGGTAATGTTAAGAATGTAGGCATGTCTGATTGGACAACGGCAATGGGAGGGACGCCTCTTGGATTGGCTTTTTCGGAAGAAGAAAAAACTGATTATAATAAAGAACAATCAGAGGAGAAAGAGTGTGATGAAGAAATAGATATAGAAAATATGGAATTTAGATATGGTTGTATAAGTGATGAGAGATGTGCAGAGATTAACAGTTGGCGCATACCTGATCCGTATAGGCATGGAGAAAAATATGATGCTGATGGGGATTATTTAGTTACAAATGAAGATGAATCAATTCTTTTTATCTGGGCATTTATGCCAAGAGCAGATGAAAGAGAATATTATAAAGATGCATATATGCTGATATATAAAAATGAGTATTACTATATATATATTAATGATGGACTGCCTGTTGGGCATTATGAAGAAAGAAACGGAGTACAATATTGGGTTGATAAAATAGATTTTTTGTATAGTGAGGCTATAGAAAAAAGTCAGGAAAAATCAACGATATTAAAGTTATTAAAGCGTTTATATCAAAGGTTTAGAGAATGTTTTAAACGAACAAGAGGACCAAAGCCTGTATATGAATTTACATTTTATTATAATGGGGAGGAAATATAAATGGATAATTATGAGGTGGCGCTTAGCAAAATAAAATATGAGTTGTCATGTAGCAATGGACCAAGTATGTCTGATTGGATAGAAAGGTGTTTAGCGTAACAGTGGACATGCAGAGTGAACCGGAATGTGTGGAGGCGGATTATAATGGGAATTAAAAAGTGTCGTTTGTGCAAAAAAAGTGTCGTTCATGCATGGAAAGTTGAAACGGCTTTGGTAAATTAGGTAGAATATGTTATAGATGATTGAAGTAAAATGAATGAATCTTCAAATATGAGGGTTAAAAATATTATATGAGGAGAAACATTATGAATAATCTAGAAAGGTCAGAAAGAGCAAAGAAGGCTCTTGAACACATAAAAAGAACACTAGAAAATGATAAAGAAACAAAAACTTCTGATTGGTTGCCGTTATTTGGTGCTGGAGGACCTCCAAATAGTGGATATCATGGTGGAAAATTTAGATATGGATTTATAAGTAAAAAAAGGTGTGAAGAAATATGCAAAATGAAAATATGTGATCCATATGGAAATGCCCCATATTTTGATGCAAATGGGGAATATTTTGTGGCAAATAAAGACGAGTCGCTTCTTTCTCTGTCACGCTTTCTCACCAAGAAATGATATGCGTGATACAGATTTGCATGAAATTTTCTTGTTTATTATTGGAAATGATTTTTATTTTATTAAATATGAAAACCATGAGATTTACGATGAAGAAAGGAAAGGGGTAATGTATCGTGTTGAAACTATAAATATTTGCAAAAATGAATTTATTGATAAAAGAAACGATAAAGAGTATTTACTTAGTAATTTGAAAACCATGATTTCTAAAAATGAAGAGAATTCAGTATGGGTTCCAAATTTTAAAAGAGTATATGAATTTACATTTTATTATAATGGGGAGAAAATTTAATGAATGGTGAAGATGAAAAAGAATTAGAACGGGCATTAAAGAAAATAAAAATACCCAAATCTACATGGAAAGTTGAAACGGTTTTGGTAAATAGGTAGAATATGCTAATAAAAAAGAAAATACATAAAAATAAGAATAAAAATAGATGAAATTTTAATCAGCAAAAAGAAAAGAGGTATAAAAATGGCATT
>JAMPEW010000004.1:48074-51155 GCA_023664775.1 Clostridium sp.
AGTGGATATACAGAGTGAACCGGAATGTGTGGAGGCGGATTATAATGGGAATTAATGAAATATCAGATCATGTAGCATTTGAAAAGCTTGTGGACTGGATGGATGCGTGGCGGGATAAGAATGGCATAGAGGATGGCGAGATACTGACCGATGAAAAGCTTGAAAAATTTTTAGCTGAATTATACGAGAAAATTAGTGAGGAAATTGCGAATTTTGGGGCAAATCAGGAGGGCTATGAAAATGCCAAACTTGTTTTGTATACAAAATATGATTATAAAATGGTGGAAGAATTCTGCAGGCAGTCAGACGGCAAATATTACATGGTCAACCAAACTGCTGCAAAAATGATTTGGGATAATGCTTTCGGAATGGAAATATCAAAGGTGATTGGTGAAAACAGTCTTAAAGGAGAAAAAACGATTAGAGTTTTGTCAGGTAAAGTACGTGATGCCGAAGGAAATCTTGAGCGTGTCAGCAGATATGCCACGGACAGCGATAATTTTCTTGCCTTTGATGATTTTATGTCCTCCAAGATTGTGGATGCAGGCTTAAAAAGGGGGAATGTTTTATATTTAATCGGGGATAACCCAAACTCCCAAAGCGTCAGCTTGCTTACCGAACTGCCGGAACTGTTAAATTCCGCAAACGAGATGGGCTTAGCTTTGACGGAGGTACTTGAGGTAGCCACAAACTTTACAAAAGGTGCAGACGGATTTGTTTATGACTTGGTAAACTGGTCAAATGCGGGAGTCTGTCTAGATGGCAGCGGAAAAATTAATTATTTGGATATTTTGGAATGCCTTGGACAAGAAAATGCTAATCTGCCAGAGCATGTAAGTAAAATGGAGTTTTCAAAATATATGGAGGCTCTGAATGCCTCTAGTGTTTTTTTGGATGAATCGGGAAATGTTATCGGGCGCTCATATAAGGGAACCTTACTTGAAGGGCTTATTCCTGATACTGTACCAAAGGATTATACATATACAACAAAATATGAAATATTCACTAAGTTTGATACGGATGCTGAAGTTGCTAAGCGTTGGAAACTGGAATTTGAAAAGCATGGCTTGTCCTATGATTCACTTAAGGCAGACGAAAAATATTTGCTGAAGGAGCTTGATTATTTTGTCCGTGTGGCGGCAGGCACTGGGAAGCCTGAAAATCTTGTGGCAGCTACCCTTAAATATATTCAAGGCTCTGGGAAAACTGCATCTGAGCTTAATAATGTAGATAAGTTCCTGATTAATTTTTTTAGCAATATACAATTAGATTTACCACATGTAAACAATTTTCTGCTTAAATTACAAAATTCAAAGGTAGTTTCGGAAATTGCAAAGGGTGCAGAAATTGCAGGTGGGATTGTAACTACCGTTGTTTCAGCCTTGATAATATATGATGGGGTTTCGCATTCAGTAAATGCAGTCGAAAATGGAGATTATATTGAGGCGGCAGGGATTTTAGCGGGTTCAGGTGTAAGAGCTGCATCTTGGCTTGCAGGCGGAGAGGCGGCAATGGCATGGTTAACGCCATATTTTGCAGGAGCGGGTATGGTAATACTAGGTCCTGTGGGGGCTTTTTTTGGAACCCTGTTTGCAGGAATTGCTGGATATTGGTTGGCAATAAAAGTAGGCGATATAGTAGGTGACCTCGTAGAAGATTTAGGGGCTTATCTTCAGGAGTTGTATGACGAGGCACGTGCCGTATGGCGGTACATAGCAGACCCGCTGGTGATTGACCTTGATGGTGACGGCTTTGAAATGCTTGGCGTGGAGGACGGAGTACATTTTGATGAGGACAACAAGGGGCTTGCCGAAAAGACGGAATGGATAGGAGCGGATGAAGGTCTGCTTGCCATTGATTTAAATGGTGACGGAATAATAAGTGATGGTTCGGAACTATTTGGTACATCAACGGTTCTTTCGGATGGTACAACTGCCAAAAATGGTTTTGAGGCATTGGCACAGTATGACCGTAACGGCGACGGAGTCATTGATGCAGATGACGAGATTTATGCAAGCCTCAGGGTATGGCAGGATAGAAACAGCAACGGGGTTACTGATGAGGGTGAGCTGTATACCCTTGCTGACCTTGGAATCAGCAGTATATCACTTAATACATCCATGGAGGATGGACGCAGGGTTTCACAGATAGGCTTTAAAAACGGCACATCCGTTAAAATGGGTGAGTTTGATTTTGCTGCAAAGTATTATGACACTAAGGAAAAGCATAACATTGAACTATCACCTGATATAGCAGCGCTTCCCAACATACAGTCGATGGGTAATGTGGGATCCCTGCATACAATGATGCAGCTTGATGAAACAGGGGTGCTGAAGGGATATGTAGAGCAGTTTATCACGTCCTTGTCACGTGAGGAACGTGAAAATACTCTTACAAAAATATTATACTTTATTACAGGGGCAGATAATGTTTCGGCAGGCAGCAGGGGAACGGAGTATGATGCCCAAAAACTTGCCGTTATTGAGGCATTTATGGGAGAAAACTTTGTGGGTACGGCAGGAGCAAATCCCGTCAATACTGCCGCTGAGCTTTTGGAGGGTATGTACATTGACATATATAATGCATACTATAGTATGTTAAGTGAGCAGACCTATATGAAGGACTTTATGTCCATGGCATTCTGGACTGAGGACGAGAGTGGAAGAAAATATCTGAATACGGATATATTTAACGAATTTGTATCTGTATGCATGGAAAACGGATGTGACATGACGGACGTTGTTGCCGATATGGCGAGATACATTTCATCAATTAATGTGGAAAATGAAGATAACTTCAGGGATTTTTTAGTTGAATACGCTAATCATATGGACTATGTATATGCAGTCGCAGATGCGTGTAGCAAGCATGTGTATAGTGGTAATGCAGACAAAAACAATTCTTATTATGCAGGCAATAACGTAGACATTATATTTGGTGGAAATATGAATGATTATTTTTGTGGAGGTAATGGTGGAGATTTTATCTACAGTGGGGACGGAAATGACGTAGCTTACGGGGAGAGCGGAGATGACGTCCTTGTCGGAGGAAAAGGAAACGACGTCCTATACGGCTTGGAAG
>JAMPEW010000004.1:51255-117946 GCA_023664775.1 Clostridium sp.
ACACATACATATTCAACATAGGGGACGGACAGGACCAGATTTGGGATTGCGAGTCGGGAGGAATAAAGGACGCCGAAGACAGGATAATATTCGGGGAGGGAATCACGCCTGACAGCATAAGGCTTGAGAGGGTAGGAGATGACCTTGTCATAGAATACGGGGAAGGAGACAGCATCAGGATAAGGGACATGCACAGATATACCGATGACAGGAGCATGGTGGAATACATAGAGTTTGCGGACGGAACGGTATGGACGGCTGACGACACGGCAGAGCATTCAAGGGTAAGGAACGGAAGCGGCAAAAATGACACCATGTATGGATACGCAAAAAAGGCAGGCTATGACCCGGATGAAATTTTCTATGCAGGGGAAGGAAATGATTACATAAGGGCAGGAGAAGGAAACGACATAATTTACGGAGAGGAAGGAGACGACGCCGTTTACGGGGAAAGTGGAGATGACGTCCTTGTCGGAGGAAAAGGAAACGACGTCCTATACGGCTTGGAAGGAAACGACACATACATATTCAACATAGGGGACGGACAGGACCAGATTTGGGATTGCGAGTCAGGAGGAATAAAGGACGCCGAGGACAGGATAATATTCGGAGAGGGAATCACACCTGACAGCATAAGGTTTGAGAGGGTAGGAGACGATCTTGTCATAGAGTATGGGGAAGGTGACAATGTTATGGTGAGAGATGCTTATAGATACGCTGATGGCAGAAGCCATGTAGAAAACGTAGAACTTGCTGACGGTACAACATATATGGTTGATTATGATAATGCTATCATGAATATTATATCTGAAAAAAATGACATACAGGAAGAACCATGCGGTCAGGCGGAATACTGCACGTCTGATGCGGAGCTTGACAATATGGTAAATATTCTTGTTCAGGATATGTCTGAGGGTGGAACCGATATGGTATATGATATGGAGCGTATGGAGACCGTGAATAATATGGATAATGTACAGCTATGGGTTCAATAAAAAGGAAAAGCTTAATTGTAAAAGGAGTTAAAAACATACAATGGATAAAAACCCTAATACAGGATATATGTGCTTTCTTATTGTGACAAAGTTTTTGGGTGTTAAGGTACCGAAGGATTATGAAAAAAGGTTCCTTGAAAAAGAAAATACATTTTTTGCGCTTGTGAGAACAGCAAAGGACCTTGATTTAAAGGCGGCTGCAGGAAAGCTTAAAGTGAAAAAGCTTGACAAAACGACAGTTCCGGTTATTGCAAGACTAAAAAATGGTGGGTATCTGCTGCTTGTCAGTCATCAGAATGATAAATGGGTTATTTTGAATCCACTAAAGGGAACACCAGAAAGCATAGATGAGAAGAAGCTTTTTGAAGAATTATCAGGAGAGGTCATTATTCTTGGAAAAGGAAAGACGCATACAGGAGAAAACGGCAATAAAAAATTTGGCTTTGGCTGGTTTATTCCAACGATAATGAAATTTAAAAAGCAGTTTATCTGTGTGCTTATCGCAGTATTTTTTATTCAGATTTTAGGAATACTGACACCTCTTATGACGCAGGTGGTTGTGGATAAGGTTTTGGCACACCATGCCATGAACACTTTAAATACCATAGCCATAGGTATTTTTATCGTATACATATATGAGCTGCTTATAAGCCTGTGCAAAAGCTATCTTTTTGTACATACGACAAATCGTATAGACGTAATGTTAAGCGCAAAGCTTTTTCATCATTTATTTGGACTTCCCCTTAAGTATTTTGAATCACGCAGAGTTGGAGAAACCGTGGCAAGGGTAAGGGAGCTTGATCAGATACGTGCCTTTTTGACAGGCACGCCTCTATCATCAATTGTAGATGTGTTCTTTGTTTCTATATATATAGTTGTGCTTTTTCTTTACAATGTAAGGCTTGCTCTTATTGTTACTGCGTCGTTGCCAATATTTGCAATTTTATCAATTATAGTAACTCCGTTGTTTAAAAAGAGACTTGATGAGAAATTTGAAACGGGTGCAAGGTCACAATCTTTTTTGGTGGAAGCCATAAATGGAATACATACGGTAAAAGCCTTTGCACTCGAAAATTCCTTTGAGGATAAGTGGGGAGATTTGCAGTCTGATTATGTAAAGGCAGGGTATAAGACCTCTATGATTTCTCAAAACTCAGGTGCAGTTGCAAATTTCGTACAGCATGTGGTGGATTTATTGGTTCTCGTATTTGGCGCAAAAGCCGTTATAGCAGGAAGCTTATCAATTGGTCAGCTTGTGGCATTCAGAATGCTTGCAGGCAGGGTGAGTGGACCGGCGCTTAGGCTTGTACAGCTTTGGCAGGAGTATCAGCAGGCTTCCTTATCTGTAAAGAGAATCGGGGATATATTTAATTCTCCAGTTGAGAGCATGAGCGAGAATACATTACAGGAAGTGCCTTCCTTGGGCGGGAAAATCAGATTTGAAAATGTCAGGTTCAGATATAAAATGGATGCGGCTGATGTGCTGCATGGTATTTCCCTTGAAATAAAAGAAAACAGTATAACAGGATTAGTAGGCAGAAGTGGTTCGGGAAAAAGTACGATTTCCAAACTGATTCAACGCTTATATATTCCTCAAAGTGGGCGTATATCCATTGACGGAATGGATGTGTCCCTGATGTCGCCACAAACATTAAGACGACAGATAGGCGTTGTATTGCAGGAAAATTTTATGTTCAACGGTACCGTGGCTGAGAATATATCAATCCATTGTCCTGAGGCATCCGTGGAAAAAATAATAGAAACGGCTAAGCTTGCAGGAGCACATGATTTTATTATGGAGCTTGAGCAGGGATACGATACAGTAATTGGTGAGCAGGGTGTTTCGCTGTCAGGAGGGCAGAAACAGAGAGTGGCTATTGCAAGAGCTATAATTAACAATCCAAGCATATTGATATTTGATGAAGCTACATCTGCACTTGACTACGAATCTGAAAGTATTATCCAAAGAAATTTGAAGGATATATGTAAAAATAGAACAGTCCTTATTATTGCACACAGATTATCAACGCTTTCTGCTGCCGATGAAATCATGGTTATTGACAGAGGAGAGTTGAAGGAACGGGGAAATCATGAAATACTGATGAGAAGGAATGGCTTATATGCGTATCTTTATAGGCAACAGCTAAGGGGTGATACAGAATGAATAAATATTTAGAAAAACGGATGAAGATTCGTGACAAAAAACTGAAATATGATTTTCTGCCTTCTATGATTGAAATTATCGAAAAGCCTTCAAATGCGCTTGGAGGCGTTATTTTATTCCTTGTTGTTTTTCTGATTGTGACAGCTCTGATTTGGGCATCCGTATTTAAGCTTGATATTGCAATAACTGCTTTGGGGACTACTATGCCTGAGACGGGCGTAATTACATTAAACAGTGCTTACAGTGGCAGGATTTCGGAAATCTATGTTGAGGATGGAAGCTTTGTTAAGGAGGGGGATATAATTTTATCCTTGGACAGCGATGAGGTAAGCCTTAAAATTGCAGAATATGAGTACAATTTAAATGTCTTAAATGTTCAAAGAGATGTATATAAAGAAATATATGATTACCTTATTGCCGTAGAAGAAGGAGAAGATATTGGGGAATTTGATATTAATTGTTTTGACTATGGGGAATATTCTTCTATTGCCGAAGCAATCGTCATGGAAAAGGAAGCTTATGATGCAAAAATAGATACCGTGGCTTACAGCCAGAGGGAGGCAGCAAGGAAGGAATATGTACTGAGCGTGTTGCAGAATATCAATTCGTTGGATATTAAAATATACAGTGCCGAGATAAGCCTTGAGGAAGCCCAAAAACAGCTTGAGCTATATATCGTGAAAGCACCGACAGACGGACAGGTGACAGGGATGTCTGAATTTTCAAAGGGAAGCCTTATCAATCAGGGGGATGCCATAGGTTATATTCTGCCTGAGGAAAGCCAAGCTATTTTTACGGCATATGTGGCTGATGAGGATATTCTCAGGATAAAATGCGGCGATACTGTAGCCGTAAAAATTGCAGCATATAATAATACGAAATACGAATATATGGAAGGAATTGTTACATATATAGGAGATATTTCATTTAATATAGAGGGACTTGGAACTGCATATATGGTAAAAATTCAAATGGAGGATTTGCCACAGGATATAAAGGCAGGATTGGATGGAAGCTGTGATATTATAATAGGTGAGCGCAGTGTCCTTGACTATTTTCTTGAGCCTTTTCAGGATGGCTTTAAAGATAGTTTAAAAGAAGTGTAATGTAACCCAAAACATCTTTTTTGTATATAGGGTACAAACCCTGAAAAAAGGTTTGGTTTTAAACGTCGTTTTTTTCAACTAGCTATAATGTTCTTTTCATGGTAAAATCCTTATATGTGTATCAAAAAAATTTTCAACAATATTTAAAAGATAAAAATAAGGGGAATAAACATTATGCAAAATGAATCGATAAGCGCCGATGAGCTTAAAAGGTCAACAACAATAGTCAATAACATATTGGGGTATTACAATAGTAAGGTTGTGGGTCAGCCGTTTTTAGGGGCGGCAATTCTTGTGGCTATGATGTCAAATGGACACATTCTCATGGAGTCTGTTCCGGGACTTGCCAAGACAACTGCTGCAAAGGTTATGACGGATGCCGTAAACGGCACATTTTCAAGAATACAGTGTACGCCGGATTTGATACCCAGCGATATTGTAGGAACGCAGATTTATAACTCTATGACAAACAACTTTGAAAACCGTATTGGACCTGTCTATGCAAACTTCGTCCTGCTTGACGAGATTAACCGTTCAAGTGCCAAGACACAGAGTGCCATGCTTGAGGCTATGCAGGAGCATGCGGTTACCATCGGTGGACAAAAATACAATATGCCGGACGTATTTGTTGTAATTGCAACGCAAAATCCTATTGAGCAGGAGGGTACATACATACTTTCAGAGTCACAGCTTGACAGATTTCTTCTCAAGGTAAAGCTTGATTATCCAAATACAGTGTCAGAGCTTGAGATATTAAACCGCATAGAAACAGGGGTGCTATCAAGCAGCAGCTGTGTTGCCTCAATTGAGGACATGGTTTTTCTGCAAAATCTGAGAAAACGCATTTACATGGACGATTCCATAAAAAGATATATTGTTGACATTGTACAGGCAACGAGGCACACGGATAACATTCTGCCGTCAGAGCTTGCGCAGTATGTTGACATGGGTGTCAGCACAAGAGGCGCAATTACATTTATGGAGGCTGCCAAGGCTGTCGCCGTTATAAACGGAAGAACATACTGCACGCCGGACGATATAAAGACAATCCGTTATGCAGTTTTAGGACATAGAATTAGTCTTAACTATGCTGCCATTGCAGATGGCATACAGGTGGAAAAAATTATTGATGCGATTATAGGAGCTGTTCCAACACCATGAAAATGAAATATGTGTCCAAGATACAGACCAATATAAAAAACTACAAAATGATACCTGCAAATAAGCCTACAACCTGTGTGTTAGACGGCTCTTATGCCTCGGTGTTTAAGGGGAAAAGCTTAAATTTTGACGAGCTTCGGGAATATGCCTTTGGCGATGATGTTAAGGATATTGACTGGAAATCAACTGCAAGAAGTGGTAAGGTGCTTGTTCGGCAGTTTATTGCGGAAAAAAAACACAATATTATGTTTGCCTTTGATACAAACCGAAGGATGCTTGCCAATTCGGAGGAAGCCGTTGAAAAAAAGGAGCTTGCCATTATGGCTGCGGGTACGCTTGCACTTTTAGTCAATCGAAATAATGACTTCATAAGCTCGATATACAAGACTGCAAAGGGCTGGGCGTATTCCCCTTTTAGGACAGGTCTTGGAAATATTGAGCTTATGCTTGAAGGGTACGGTAATGCCGCAGTTATGGAAAATCATACGGATATAAATGATACGCTTTCTTATATTGCCCGTAATTTTAAAAGACAGATGATACTGATTATTGTTACAGACCTAGAGGGATTGTCAGGCATATCGGAGGCAAATCTGCGACAGCTTAAGGTGTTAAATGATGTGCTCATTATCTGTGTTAAGGATGCAAACCTTGAGGGTGACGGCATGTATGATATAGGAGAGGACGCTTATTTGGAGGATTTTTTTGGAAAGGATAAAAAACTCCGCAAGCTTATCAGAGCCGAAAAACAAAGGCTTGATGATGTATGCCATGCCAAGCTTTCGCGTTACGGAATTGCCTGTGCTGAAATTGGCAGCACGGTAAATATGGAAAAGGAAATTATGAGTATGCTGGAGCAGCATAAATATAAAAAGAGGTAGCTATGCGATTTACAGTACATTTACAGGAAAAATATGGGTATCTTATCTTGCCGCTTATTCTGTTTATCTTGGCAGTTTCCTTTGTGTGTGCTTTGATTTTATATTTGAAATACCGCCCGAAGCATAAAAAAAAGCGGGCTGTGGATGGCGAAAAAGCATGGCGGGCACTTTATGATAATGAAAAATATAATTTGCGCATGAAATATCTGCGGCTGCTTGATGGATTGTCCTACAAGCTTTGGAACGATGAGATTACACTTCGTCAGTGCTATTTGTCATTGAGCAGATATGTCAGGGAATTTGTTTCGGAAATTACGGGAGTAAAGGTCAGCAGGTGCACATTATATGAGATTAGGTGGATGAACATGCCGATGCTTACGGCATTGATAGATGAGTTTTACAAGGTGGAATTTGCAAGGGTGTCATTGGGAGATGCCTATGCAGCCATAGAAAAGACAAAGAGGGTAATTGAGGTATGGAATTAAAGCATGGATTTGTGCTTGTTGCAAGTATCGTCTTTTCGGTCATCCTGGTTTTGCTGCACCTTCTGTTGAAAAAAAGGAAAAAGCCTTATAAGGACGGTACAAAAATTTACAACATGGCATTTGTCAGGGATAATTCATATTTAAAGCGGAGAAAAAGGTTACATAAGCTTTTGTCCGTTTTCGTTGTGCTTTCGCTTTTTACAGGGGTAATTGCGGCGGGCGTTTTAGTGGCACGTCCGTTTAAAAGCAGGGTAAAAAAAGAAAATGTACATTCAAGGGATATTCTGCTTTGCATGGACATTTCAACTACTGTGGATGCCATGAACGAAAGCCTTGTTGACGAGCTGATTGACACCGTTAATTCCCTCAAGGGAGAACGGTTTGGCATTATCATATTTAATACTTCACCAGTGCTGCTCTGCCCGCTTACGGACGACTATGAGTTTGTAGTGGAGCAGCTGGAAAATATAAAGACGGCATTGGACTTTCGTATGAATTTTGATGTATTTAGCGCAGGAATAGATGATTATGATGAGTACCTTTATTGGAATGAGTATCTTTCCAGCGGTACGCTGATTGGAAATCAGGAAAGGGGAAGCTCCCTGATTGGCGATGGACTTGCCTCCACAGTTTACAATTTTTCGGATATGGATAAGGAACGGACGAGAATTGTTATATTTACGACAGATAATGATGTGTACGGCACCGAAATTTTTGATTTGCCGGAGGCTGCCGTACTGTGCAGGGATAATAACATTGTTGTGTATGGAATCGGCACAAAGACGATGTTTAAAAAGGACAAAGAGGAAATGAAGGAATCAGTGGAGCTGACAGGAGGAAAGTTTTACCTGGAGGAGGAAAAGGAAACATTTACGGATATTGTAAATGATATTCAAAGCCAAAGCTCCTCCCTGATTCAGGGCAGAACCTATATGGTTGATACGGAATTTCCCCGGGCGGCATTTATTGCGGCGCTGTGCTCTGTCATTGTTTTGTTTGTGAGTCTGCGTCTGCTTAGAAGATAATATTTATAAAGAGAGGTTTCCATGTTTTTTAGACCAATGATACCAATATGGCTTATGGCATGTCTATGTGTAGGTATGCTCTTTTTGAAACGTAAGGGCGCATTTGCATATATAAGACAGATTGTCATAGTCCTGCTGCTATTTATCATTAATTTAAGACCGATGTTTCCGGGCGAGGCAGTTACGACAGGGGAAAAGCGTACCAACATAAAGGTGCTGTTTGTAATTGACGATACAATCAGTATGCTGGCGGAGGATTGCAGGGGGACAAACACAAGACTTGATGAGGTCAAGAAGGATTGTGAATATATAGTGTCCCAGCTTTCCGGCGCAAGCTTTGGAGTTGTGTCCTTTCATAATTCCACAACGATATTATCGCCTTATACAAGCAATACCCGGCATATTGTTAATACAATTTCCGCAATTTATCCGTTGGATGATTTTTACGCAAGGGGAAGCTCGCTGAACACACCGAAGGAGCTTACGCTTTCCATGCTCAAGCGTGTGCGGGAAAAAGAGGACGACAAGATTATTTTGTTTTTTATCAGTGACGGTGAGATTACCGATGGAAGCACATTAGAGTCCTACAGTGAGTTAAAAGACTATGTGGACGGTGGGGCAGTGCTTGGATATGGAACAAAAGAAGGTGGGCATATGCATGTTGAGTCCTTTTATGAAGATGAGCCTATAGAGCTGCAAGATACCTCAACCTATCCGTATAAGCCTGCGGTTTCAAGGCTGGATGAAGAAAACCTTATGCAGATAGCAGGGGATGTGGGTATTGATTATATTCATATGGCTGACATAGACGAAATTGCTCCTGCCTTGGAAAAAATAAAGAATATGGAAACAGTTGTGTCCTCGGCGGGGAAAACGATAAAAACAAAGGATATTGAGGGCGCAAGGGAAATATATTATTATTTTGCCATTCCGCTTCTGCTTCTGCTTGCGGCGGAGGCAGTGCTGGCATTTGTAAAGAAAAAATAAATGGGGGATAACTGTGAAAAAACTGATTATTGGAATTGGCTCGGCACTTATTCTGATTGCTATAGCTGTAACCATCGTTTTACAATTGTATATTTTTCATTATAACAGAGGTAATGAATTTTACGAGCTTGGACAGTATGAGAGGGCGGCTTCGGAGTACGAAAAGTCACTAAAGCTTTATGTTCCTGAACGTAAGGAGTGCGACATAAGGGTAAATTATGCGCTTTCCTTGTGTGAAACGCTTGATTTGAATAACATTCAGGCGCTTACTGAGGAGGAAAAAACAGAGATTATTCAAGTTCTTGAGACGGCGATTGACATTTTGGTTGAGGAGGGGTGCGCCCACAGGGATGATGATAACGGACATGACGAGGAGGCGCAAAGACTAAAAAACGAGCTTCAGGAAATGATAGATTTGTTAAAAGAGGAGCAAGAGCAGGAACAGCAGGAATCGGACAATCAGGAGCAGGAGACGGAGCAGCCTGAGGAGGAAGAACTTTCTGAGGAACAGCAGCAGCTTCAGGAAATTATGCAGCAGGGGACAAATGAGCATGCTGCTGATATGCAGGAAATGAATGAGAGTTATTCATATTACAACGGACAATGCTGGTAAAAAGCGATAAGGAGGAAGGGATATAAATAATATATGAAAAATGTTGAATATTTTACATAATTTTGATAAAATAATGTAGGTGCTTTACGGCGTGTGGCTCAGTTTGGTAGAGCGCGTGGTTCGGGACTACGAAGTCGCAGGTTCAAATCCTGTCACGCCGATTTGGTTACTGGTATTAGTTTGGCATTGAGAGGAATATTTATGTAAGGTTGTGAAGCTTGGGATGGAGAAACTTTTATATTTTGATTATGCAGCAATAGCAATCATGTTAATCATGCTTGCGGCGATTATATGCAGAAGGCATTTTTACGGAAAGGTTAATAAAAGCTTTCTTTTTTTGTTGCTTGTTGCTATACTGACAGCTGCCTTTGACATATTTGCTGTTGCACTTGACAATGCAGGAGAAGGGCATAGGCTTTTGAAGTACATAACCCATGATGTATATCTGATTTCAAGGAATCTTTCCATCGCAGTTTTTGATTTTTTCCTTGTCGCACTTACTGATACACGCCATAAGGTTTCCCAAAACACCCTGCTAAAGCTGACGATGCCATTGCCGTTTTTTGTAGTTCTTTTTACAGTTATAGCAAGCAATCATACAGGCTGGATTTATTATCTGGACGCACATGACACATATACAAGGGGAAGCCTTTTTTGGATATTGTATGTGGCTGTTTTTGTCTATGGTTTTTATTCTTTTATCTATACGGTCAAATACACAAAATACCTCGGAAAAATGAAAATATTATCATTGTTTACCATTTATCCGTTTATCGTGGGGTCTACGGCAATTCAGGCATTTTATCCGCATTTGCTTCTTGAACAGCTTGCCATGGCATTAGGACTTCTTTTTATTATGCTAATGGTACAACGGCCTGAGCAGCGTATAGATTCCATTACGGGTCTTTACAAGATGGCGGCATATGAGGAGGATATAAAACAGGCATACAGAAACAAAAAAACGATGAATGTTATTATGGTTACCATTGCAAACTACAGGACGCTTTTGGATGTTCTTGGATATGAGGGCTTCCACATGGAAATGAGAAAAATCAGCTCCAATTTTTTAGCCATGAACCGAAAAAACAAGCTTGGAGCAGAAATGTATTACATCGGTAACGGACGTTACAGAATTGTCATTGATCAATATCATTTTGATAATACAAAGGAAATTGCCGAGCTTATTAATTATGAGGTCAATAATGGTCACAGCGACAACGGCATTGATGTAGGTATTCAGGCATATGTCTGTGTTGTAAAATGTCCTGAGGATATAGATGATTTTGAAACCATCATGGAATTTGGGCGCAGACTGGAGAAAAGTGAATTTACGGCAAATGTAATCTATGCGTCAGAGCTTCTGAAAAGCAGAGGGTATAACATTATAAAGGAAATTGATGTTATTGTTGAGGATGCGCTTGTCAATAATAAATTCGAGGTTTACTATCAGCCGATATATTCTGTCAAGGATGAAAAATTTACATCAGCCGAGGCTCTGCTCAGACTGAAAAGTGATGATTATGGTTTTGTGTCTCCTGAAATATTTATACCTGCTGCTGAAAAAAGCGGCGCAATCCACAGAATAGGTGGATTTGTATTTGAGGAGGTATGCAAATTTATTTCAAGCGATGAATATAAAAAGCTTGGCGTTGAGTATATAGAGGTTAATCTTTCCGTTATACAGTGCATGCAGAAGGGACTTGCACATGAAATATTGCAGATTATGGAAAAATACGATGTTACGCCGGAGCAGATTAATCTGGAAATAACAGAAACGGCAACTACATATTCCCAAAAGGTTATGACAGAAAACATAAATGAGCTTACAGGGGCAGGAATCCATTTTTCATTGGATGATTTTGGAACAGGCTATTCCAACATGAAAAGGATAGCGTCACTTCCACTTTCTATCATTAAATTTGACAAATCCTTTACAGACATAAATTCAAGCCCTAAGATGGAAATAATCTTAAAAAATATGATAAAAATGGTAAAGGACATGAACATGAAAATCGTTGTCGAGGGAATAGAAACCGAACAGCTTGTCCGCCATTTTTCAGATTTGGAATGTGAGTACATACAGGGATATTATTATTCAAAGCCGATACCGAAAACGGAATTTGTAAAATTCATAAACGCTCAAAAAGCATCGTAAATGGTGTATCATTAATTTGCGATTCATGCTATGTCATAGCAAATGCTTTGTGCAATCTGTTGTGTTTTTTGAGAATATTATTATTTCAATTGGTAAATACTTAAGAAATTTTTTAAATGTCTTGCAAAATCAGACCAAAAAGCGTAATATCAACTTGCAACAGAAAAAAGACAGCATAGTATAACATATATTTATTATTTTTTTACGGAGGAGATTAAAATGGCAGTTAAGAAAGCGACAGTTGATTCAACTATGGCTAAGGTGGAGGCAGCAAAGAAGGAAACAGCAAAGGCTGAAACAAAGGCAGCACCTGCAAAGAAGGAAGCAGCTAAGGCAGCGCCTGCAAAGAAGGAAACTGCAAAGACTGAGACAAAGGCACCTGCAAAGAAGGCAGCGGCAAAGACTGAGACAAAGGCAGCACCTGCAAAGAAGGCAGCAGCTAAGGCGCCTGCAAAGAAAGCAGCACCTGCAAAGAAGGCAACAACTAAGGCAGCAGCACCTGTAGCTAAGGTATTTATAGAGTTTAATAACGGACAGGTATCTGCTGATGAGATTACTGCAAAGGCAATTGAAATCAGTGGAAAGAAGTCAGTAAAGGACTTAAACGTATACTATCAGCCAGAAACCGGCATGGTTTATTTCACTGCTGATGGCGAGGAAGGTTCTTTCGCATTATAATTAATAACAAATAAAGGGGCTGTTATAGCGTGGATTTAAGGTACGCATATGACAAGCCTCTTTTTATTTTGTATTTTTATAGCTGTCGGATATCTTTAGTATATTGATATTTTGCTTTGTGTCCCATCTTCTACATATGAAACGATTTTTCAATGCGGTTTTGCATTTCGTCATATTGGACATACATTCTCTGCACGCTATTTTCCAACAGATAATAATGCATGATGTAAGGGACAAGCAAAACAAGTATGGCAAGGGTAAGGGCTAGAATGATCATGCTTCCTGTAAAATTCAGATACAAAATGCAAATGATTGCGGCAATTGCAAACAATGCCATGACAATAAGATGCACCTGTCTTTCATGGGCGAAAAAAGCAATCTGTACAAGGTGCTTTTTCGATTCTTTTTCCCAGTCAGCGTCCTCCTGCTCCAAAAGACCGTCTATATAGGAAAGATATGCAAGTATTCTTTTTTTCATAAAAAACATCTCCATTTCATATAAAAATACAATAAGGAAAAACTTTACATAGTTATCAAAACTTATCATATAGAAATATATCGAATTTAGTGCTATACTGTCAATATCTTATATACATACTTTGGAGGATAAATATGTCAGATAACAACAATAATAACAATAATGAGGAGGAGTACGAATCCTACTGTTATCTGTGCAGACGCTCAGAAACAGTAACCGGACCTCAGATTAAGCTGCCAAACAACGTAAGTGTCTGTAAGGATTGCATGCAGAAAAGCTTTGATACATTTGGGGATAATCCGATACAATTTCTTGACTTTGCCAAGATGCCGAACATTAATCTGTCGCAATTTATGAATCTTGATGATATGTTTAATGCAAAAAAGGTAAAGAAGAAAAAGAAAAAGAAAGAGCAGGAGGAAAAACTCCCTGAGCTTTCAATGGAGAACATTCCTGCACCGCATAAAATCAAGGCAATGCTGGATGAGTTTGTGGTGGGTCAGGAGCATGCAAAAAAGGCAATATCCGTTGCCGTATATAATCATTATAAAAGAGTCATTACAAATACAATGGATGACATAGAGATAGAGAAATCAAATATGCTTATGCTTGGACCTACAGGCTGTGGAAAAACCTATCTTGTAAAAACCGTTGCAAGGCTTTTGAATGTTCCTCTTGCAATTACGGACGCCACTACCCTTACAGAAGCTGGCTATGTGGGTGATGACGTGGAGAGCATTTTGTCAAGGCTGCTTGCCGTTGCTGACAACGATGTGGAGAGGGCAGAACGTGGAATTGTATTTATAGATGAGATTGATAAGATTGCAAAGAAGAAGGAAACCCATACAAGAGATGTAAGCGGTGAGGCTGTACAGCAGGGACTTTTACGAATGCTTGAGGGCGCGGAAATTGAAGTGCCTGTAGGGGCAGGAAGTAAAAATCCACTTGTCCCTATGGAGACGATGAACACAAAAAATATACTGTTCATTTGTGGAGGTGCGTTCCCTGAGATAGAGGATATTATAAAGCAGCGTCTTTCCAAGCAATCCTCCATGGGCTTTAATGCGGAGCTTAAGGATAAATATGATAATAATGACAATATTATAAAAGAGGTCACGCTGGAGGATCTTCGTGAATTTGGAATGATACCTGAGTTTTTGGGACGGCTCCCTGTCATGTTTACGTTGGACGCACTTGACAAGGATATGTACATAAAGATATTAAAGGAGCCTAAAAATGCCATTTTAAAGCAGTATAAAAAGCTGCTTGCCCTTGATGAGGTTGACCTTTGCTTTGATGATTCAGCCTATGAGGAAATTGCAGCGCTTGCAATGGAAAAGAAAACCGGCGCCAGAGCCCTGCGGGCAATTATAGAGAAATTCATGCTTGACATTATGTATGAAATACCAAGGGATGACAGTATAGGCAGAGTAACTATAACAGGAGATTATATTAAGGGCAAGGGTGCGCCCGTTATTGAGCTTAGGGGAACAAATATAGAATGAAAACTGCTGTTATTGCCCATAGAGGCGCCTCCGGCTTAGCCGGACATGAAAATACGCTTGAGGCATTTAATGCTGCCATCAGGCTTGGCTGCGACTGTGTTGAATTTGATGTGAGGAAAACTGCTGACGGCTGGCTTGTGGTGTTTCATGATTTTAAAATTGAAGGTGTGCCCATAGCAGAACTGACATATGGCAGGCTTTGTGAGATAACGGCAGGGCATGGCTATACAGTACCGCTGCTTAAGGATGTGCTTACCCTTTGTCAGGGAAAAATAAAGCTTGACATAGAGCTTAAGGAGGCGGGCTATGAGAAAACTGTTGTTGATATGGTAACGAGCAACTTTGGATATGGCGATTTTGTCATGAAGTCATTTTCAGATGCGGCAATTGCACATATAAAAAAATATGACAGAAATATAAAAACAGGGCTGCTTGTAGGCAGAAAACATGTGCCGCTTAAAACATTTATCAGCGACATGTTTCCCATGAAGCGTCTTAAAGCATGTCATGCAGATTTTGTTGCAGCTCATTATGCACTTTGTTCCAGGTTATATGTTAATGATATGCATAAGCACGGACTAAAAGTATTTGTCTGGACTGTCAATTCTCCAAAGGCAATTAAAAGATGCTTATGGTTAAAGGCAGATGCAGTTATCACTGATAGACCTGATATGGCAATGAAGATATTGTACAAAGCACGGCACTGTAAATGCAGTGCTGTTCATAAGAGGAGGGAAGCTTAAATGATGAAATACAAGGTTGGATTTATAGGATGTGGAAACATGGCATCTGCAATTATCGGAGGCTTGAAAAAAAATGCAGAGATAGCCGGCAGTGAGATTATTGTGGCAGATGCGCTGGAGGCGGCGCTCGAAAAAGCAAAATCGCAGCTTGGCGTTGATACAGGAGACAACAAGATTGTTGCAGCAGCCTCGGAGATACTTTTCTTATCGGTAAAGCCCCAATATTATGAGGTGGTTATAAATGAGATAAAGGATAGCATTCCTGCAAATCAGGTTATTATTACAATCGCTCCGGGGAAAACGCTTGCCTGGCTTGGCGAAAGGCTTGGCTTTGATAAAAAAATAATAAGGACAATGCCGAATACGCCTGCACTTGTGGGAGAAGGAATTACGGGAGTGTGTAAAAATGAAAATGTCACGGAGGATGAATTTGCCTATGCAATGTCCCTGTTATCAAGCTTTGGCATGGCGGAGGCAATTGATGAACAGCTTATGGACGTGTGCGTGTCAGTAAGCGGCAGCTCCCCTGCATATGTATTTATGTTTATTGAAGCTATGGCAGATGCTGCCGTTGCAGACGGAATGCCGAGAGCTTCTGCTTATAAATTTGCCGCACAAGCGGTACTTGGAAGTGCAAAAATGGTGCTTGAGACAGGAAAGCATCCGGGTGAATTAAAGGACATGGTATGCTCGCCGGCAGGAACGACCATAGAAGCTGTGCGTGTTCTTGAGGAAAAGGGCTTCCGAAGCGCTGTGATTGAGGCGATGAAGGCATGTACGAAAAAAGCGAAGGGCTTATAATTAAAAATTATGTTGTAAGAAGTAATACTATATGGGGATGCTTGATAAATTTTATTGAAGAAAACTGTAAGGATGAATCTGAGAAAAAAATTGTATGTGCCTGAATTGATTTTAAGTTGATTATAGTGAATTTGAAATTTAAGAAATGTATACAAATAAAAGGGCGAAGGTTTCCTTCGCCTACATCTTTTTTGTCTGAATTGGTTTTAGATAGTTCTTCTTTAGAATGCGCTCAGTTATAAAAAATGCATTTTCAGATTTTGATAAAGCATGATTTTCCAGTTTAAGCTCTATTAATCTTAAAGTGCATATAAGGTCAGCAACTTGAAACAGCCTGTAATCTGAAGGAGTAACCTTACGGAATTCAACATTATCTAACAACGAGTTAAATACTGAGGATAGAATTCGTGTTACTTCAACCTGACCATTATCATAATATACTTTAACAATACCATAGTCGAAGAAATATTCAAAATTATCACGGATAAAGGAAGCTATCTGTTTGCTAAGTTTTCCAGTCGCAACCACGGAATCTTCGATATGTTTTTTCTCTATATAGAATGTCTTGAATTTTATATTGCTGTTTCTTATGAAAGCCATAAGGCTCTTTATGATTTTTTGACGAATAACAATATCTTCGCCTTTATATTCATTTTCTGATCTGATAATAGGACCTGAATGAATAGTGTGATGTGGGTAGCCTATATCAGATAGTCTCTTTTCAAGCTGTTTAAGATTTTCTGTTATATTGTTTGACTGATCATGAATAACCATTGAGATTATGTAATAAGGAGAATGGAAATCATACTCTCCCCAATCCCCGGACTCGTCAACAAATATACTTAATTCTTTCATCAGTAGTTCTCCTAAAAAAACGGCGGGGGTCTTACCCGCCGATAGGTGGACCCGGGTCGTTCGACCAGCCCAAAATCTATTCTTACAATAGCATAAAAACGTTTTTTTTTCAATATCCGATTGAAAAAAAGTTTAATTCATCCGTTTTTTTGCTTGAAAGTATAGTATCACTTCTTCGCATTGCTTACAATAGGAAACTAATGCTATCTAGCACCTGTTGCTGCACTTCCTCCGCCTGTTGCATTGCCTGTGCTGGTTCCACCGCTGGATCCGCTGCCGTTTGCACCATTGCCGTTTGCACCGCTGCCACTATTACCGTTGCCATTGGTTCCACCGCCGTTATTACCGGTACCGTTAGTATTGCTTCCTCCGTCAAGGATGTCCTCTGCACCATTAATAACATCATCACCCATGTTTTCAGCATCATCTAAGATGTCCTTGGCATCATCCATAGCTCCGCCTGTATTGTTGTTATTACCTGAGCCATTGCTGCTTCCTGATTGTGTTGTTCCCTGACCATTACTCCCGGCATTATCCTTGCTTGTCTGATCATCGCCGCAGCCTGCAAGTGCAAGTGAAAGCGTTAAAAGTGTAGCAGAAAGTAATAATGTAGATTTTATTTTTTTCATTTTTTTGTCACTCCTTATTTATCATAATGTAGTTATAGTATTACCTGAAATGAGACAAATATTTATAAATATGTATAAATTTTAAAATTGAGCAGTAACTGCGATAGTCTGGTTATACCACAGTATACTGCTCGGATTAAAATAAATATTAATCGTCAGGCGTAAGACACGCACAATCATTCGGGTCTGTACATGACTCGCAGGATTCCTTGCTGTCGTAAGGATTGCATGGCTCCAAAGGCTTGATATTTCTGTCAAGAAGGCTTCCTGAGACAAAGCTCATGCACACTGAATCTTCCTCTGAGGTAAGGTCGCCCTTTGAAACAATCGCCCTGCCGTTATGAGGAATTTGATACTGCGTAAAGTAAACGGTTTTTACGATAAGTGTAAGTCCCACGGTCATTGTGTTGTCAGAAATATCAAAATCCAATACCTTTGCAATTGACATAAGGTTCAGTCCCTGAACAAGCTGGTTGTTTGTGGTTGAAAATCCAATGTAGTTCAGCGCAGGCGTATCGATGGCACCGTTCGTATATGCCACACCGTAAGGTGCAAAAAGGTCAAGCGTAACCGAGCTTGGGTTTGTATCTGCATCGTAGCCTGCATCGGTGGTGTCTGAAGGAAGATATACAATTCCGGCAACCGTAGAGGTAGTTAAAAGCCTCTTGCAGCAATCGTACAGTCTTACGGCGAAGGTCACGCTAAGATTTGTAAGCGTCACTTCGTAACAATTTGGTCTTGAATTAATCGGGGCAATTGTAACAGTATCCGTGGTGCCTGTAGCAGCTACGTCAATCACTTCGGCACTGGCATAAGCCGCAGTAGGAAAGCTGGTAAGCAAATCAGCGGGAAGTGTAAAAGAGCGGCATACATTTATTCCAATTTCGTCATATACTACAGGTGTAAGCACAGTAAGGTATTCAGGCGTTCCACACTGAGGCTCTACGCACACGTCATAACAGTTATTATCATTTGTTATGCATGCCCGAACGGCATTGCTCATTATTCTTTTGTTACAGCCACAGGATTTAGACATAATGTTATTCCTTTCAAAATATGCTTACAATAATATATTCGCTTTAGTTATTTTTGTTCGCTGACTTCCATATATTGTATTTAAAGATATTTTGGAGAAACGCATGCAGAAAATATTTATGTCAACCGATGAAAAACGTATTGTCGTTATGGACAACGGTAACAATATAAATTTAGTATTTATAGCAGGGAATAGAAATATACAATGGGTGCACTATAGAAATGATTACCATTCCCAGCTTTGCGGGATTGAAAGCAACGGTAAAATAGGCCTTGCATATATCAATGTGTCCAATGAGCTTGTTTGGGATGTAGTGGGAAAAGACAACAGAGTCGTTTTATTGTCGGACATGGGAAACATATGGAATGTAAGACAGCTGCGTTTGCGGCAGATAAATGGAAAAAATATTCTTTTTTATAAGGCAAATAATCCCGTAAACGAAAACTGCGAGCTTATTTACACATATCCTGACGGAGAGAGAAAGGGCAAAGCTCTTGTCTCAGGCAGCAGTATTATAGAAGATTACCATATTTTTTTTGATGGCGAAAAATATATATTAAAATATAAGCTTCAGGGAGAAAGCTTTAAATGCTTTGTAATGCATACTGATAAGACGGACGAGATAGGGCTTGAGGAATATGTATTAAGCAGTGTGCAATCCATTGGACAAATAGAGGAACGGTGCAGGCTGAAGGAGGAGGAATACGAAAGGGAACGGGAAAAGCTAAGGAAGGAATTTGAAAAAACCCTAAGAACCCAAGCAAATGAAATGGAGAAAAAATATAAAAAGCAGTATGACGAGCTTGCAGAATTTGCAAAACAGCTTCAGGCGGAGGGAAAACGATGGAGAGAGCTTTACTATAAAGCTGTGGAGGAATAGACTTATGTAAACTAATTGTAACAATTACGTAAACCCCAATTAACATAATTCACTTGACATAACATAAAAAAAGGTTTACAATAAAAAATACAACCTTTTTTGGCAAAAAAGCCCATTGGTTGTAGGATATATCTTGTATACTATTGACATTATAACACAATATATGGATTTGTAAAGGGTTTTTTATGAAAAAAGAAAAATATTTTGAAGATGAAGATTGGGTAGAAATTGACTACAACAGAAAAAATGTTGATGCAATCAAAAAAATTATTGTTACGGCGCTTCTTATGATGTTCGTCATACCGATACTTTTTTCTATTTACCTTGTTGTGCGGGTAAATAACATTGATGCGAGAATAGAAAGTCTCATTACGGATATGAGAAGTGATTATGCTTTTGCGGCAACCGAAACAGACGCCGAACGGCTTGTAAAATCTGATTTGGACAATGACGCATTGGAGGATATAGAAAAAAGCGATAAGGACAATAATGAGCTTTTGTCCAATTCCTTTGCATCGGAGGAGGGAATTTCTGATGCACCTGATACGCCTGCAATAAGCAATGGCAAGAAGGTATACTTAACCTTTGACGATGGTCCGAACAAATATACAGACGAGCTTTTGGACATTCTCAAGGAAAAAAACGTGAAGGCAACCTTCTTTGTTGTATATAATGATGACGAGAGCACATGGCATGATTACAAGCGTATCATTGATGAGGGACATACACTGGGAATGCACTCCTACACACATATATATGACGAAGTATATGCGTCAAAGGAATCCTTTATGGCAGATGTTTCAAAGCTTCATACCTTCCTTTATGAGCAGACGGGTATTGACTGTCAGTATTACAGATTTCCGGGAGGCAGCTCAAATACAGTTTCAAATGTCGATATACAGATACTCATAAGCTATCTGAACAATAATGGTATTACATATTTTGACTGGAATGCATTAAGTGGAGATGCCCTTACAAATTCAATGACGCCTGATGAATTGAATGAAACTATTTTGGAGTACGTGCGGACAAATGAAGGCGATTCCATTGTGCTTATGCACGACCTTGCAACAAATCACGCAACAGTGGATTCTATTTCAGACCTTGTAGACACACTTCGGGCAGAGGGCTATGAGCTTTGTCCGATAGACGAAACAACCGTGCCTATACAGCATGTAAGATATGATTCCATTGATTGATAAAGGCGGGACAGCATGGACTTTACAGAGGCAATGAAATATATAGAGGAAAAAAATAAGCTCGGTCAAAGACCGGGCTTAGAACGTATAAAAGAGCTTTTGCGAAGGCTCGGCAATCCACAGGACAAGGTTAAGTGTCTGCACATTGCCGGAACCAACGGCAAAGGCTCTGTTTTTGCATTTATGCAGGATGTACTTATGAAGGCAGGCTGCCGTGTGGGAAGATATATTTCGCCGGCTGTCTTTTGTTATCTTGAACGGTTTTGGATAGATGGAAGCTATATTGACGAGACATCATTTGCAAAAGCCTTGACGAAGGTGGCAAAGCAGGCAGAGGAGATGGAGCAGGACGGCTGTATGCCGCCGACGGCATTTGAAATAGAAACTGCTGTTGCGTTTTGTCTGTTTCTTGAGGCAAAGGTGGATTTTGCCCTTGTGGAGTGTGGTATGGGTGGTCTTATGGACGGAACAAATGTTATTTCCAATCCAGATATGACCGTTATGGCACAGATTTCAAGGGACCATATGCAGTTTTTGGGAGAAACCTTATCAGAAATTGCATATCAGAAGGCAGGAATTATAAAGGAAAACGGCATATGTGTGTGCGCACCGCAGACAGATGAGGCAAAGTCGGTAATCCAAAATATATGTGAGGAAAAACACACAAGGCTATGTTATGTAAGCTTATCGGATATAACGGTTGTTGACACGGGCATAGACGGAAGCCGTTTTTTATATAAGGGCGAGGAATATTTTATTTCAATGCCGGGGGAGTTTCAGATTATAAATGCCGCAACTGCAATTGAGGCGGCAATGCAAATTGGCAATAGCATAAAGGTGGACGAAGCTGTTGGCAGGAAAGCCGTAATAAATTCTAATATGGTACGAAGGGCAATCGCAGACACAAAATGGCTGGGAAGATTTACCGTTGTCAGAAAAAAACCCTATGTTATCGTTGACGGGGCACACAATGAGGCTGCATGGATTAGTCTAAAAAATTCTCTGCATAAATATTTTACAAATCGTAAATTTATTTATATAATAGGAGTATTAAGAGATAAGGAATACCATAAAATGGTTGACATAATATATGAAACCATGAAATATGCTGTTACGGTAACGCCTGATAATGCAAGAGCGCTTGAAAATACAGTGCTTTCAGAGGTGATAGCGGCGAAGGGTGTGGAAACGGTCACTGCCGCTAATCATAAAGATGCAATGGAAAAGGCGCTTGCCAAAGCCTCAGAGGATGATGTGGTTGTCGTATGCGGCTCCCTGTCCTTTGTAGGCGATTATATGACAAAGCAGCCATATGGGTTGTGTTAGTGTTTGGCATGAAGTAATTGCGGCGTTCGGAGTTTGGACATATGAAAAGGATAGATAATATACTGTCAAATGACAGCTACAAAAGCTATGTAAGCTATATAGAAAATAAAGAAAAAAACAGAAAATTCTGCTGTCACGGCATGGAGCATGCCCTTGATGTGGCAAGGATAGCTTATATCATAAGCCTTGAAGAAAATATGAAAATAGACAAGGCGCTTATCTATGCTGCGGCACTTCTTCACGATATAGGCAGGGCAGCGGAATATAAGGATGGAAGTCCGCACCATGAGATGGGAGCAAAGCTGGCTGAGAAAATTTTGCTTCATGCAGACTTTAATCCTGATGAGATAAAAACGATATGCCATGCAATCACCTGTCATAAAAGTGAGAGTGACGGCGGTTTATTGAGCAGCCTCCTTTACAGGGCAGACAAGCTTTCAAGATGCTGCTTTCGCTGTGAGGCTTATGAGGAATGTTACTGGGATGAAGGCATGAAAAATAAAACCATACGGTACTGAAAATATAGAATTATAAATGTGAAAGGAACTCGTTATGCAGATAGGCAGCAGGGAATTTAAGACAGGCAGCCGTCCATATATAATGGGAATACTCAATGTAACGCCGGATTCATTTTCCGATGGAGGAAGCTATACGGATATTGATAAGGCACTTGCACATACAAGACGGATGATAGAGGAGGGGGCTGACATCATAGATGTAGGCGGTGAATCCTCAAGACCGGGGCACGTGAAAATATCCGAGCAGGAGGAGATAGAAAGAAGCTGCTTTGTCATAGAGGCAATCAAGGAAAACTTTAACATACCTGTTTCACTTGACACCTGTAAGGCGAAGGTGGCGCAGGCGGGCATACTTGCAGGTGCTGACCTGATAAACGACATATGGGGCTTTAAGTGGGACGATAAAATGGCAAAAACTGTTGCAGCGTCAAATGCAGCCTGCTGCCTGATGCACAATCGGCATGAGGATGGCTACGACGATTTTATAAATGATGTAGTTTCGGATTTGCAGGAAAGCATAGATATTGCGCTTTCAGCAGGGATTCCAAAGGATAAAATTATAATAGACCCGGGCATTGGCTTTGCCAAAAGCACGGAGGAAAACCTGATTATTATGAATAACCTTGATAAGCTTACGGCAATGAATTATCCCGTTTTGCTTGGGGCGTCAAGGAAGTCCGTTATTGGGGCTGCCCTTGATTTGCCTGTGGAGGAGCGTGAGGAGGGTACAATGGCAACATCCGTAATCGGTTTTATGTCAGGCTGTACATTTTTCAGGGTGCATGATGTGAGGGCAAATTACAGGGCACTCAGGATGGCATATGCAATTAAGAAAGCAAAAATATAACATGTTCTGAAAGTGACACGTAAAGAATATAAAAAGTGGTAATATGTATATGGATAAGATAGTCATAAAGGATTTGGAAATATTTGCATATCACGGCGTCCTGCCGGAGGAAAAAAGGCAGGGACAGACTTTTATTGTCACGGTTGAGCTGTTTTTGGATTTACATGATGCAGGAGCTTCAGATGATTTGGACGAAACGGTAAACTATGCCCATGTGTGCGACACGATTGCAAGGGTTATGACCGGGGAAAAATATAATCTGATAGAGGCTGCTGCTGAGAACATGGCAGGCACGCTGCTCCTTGAATTTGAAAAGGTAAGGACGGTACATATAAAGTTATGTAAACCTGAAGCGCCAATCGACATGACGTTTGATACGGTATATGTAGATATCACAAGAGGCAGGCATACGGTGTATCTTGGGCTTGGCTCAAACCTTGGCGACAAGGAGGGCTATCTTGATTATGCCGTGGACCAGCTTGGCAGGGATGATTACATAAAGGTAAACAAGGTATCTTCCTATATTGTGACAAAGCCCTACGGCAATGTGGAGCAGGACGATTTTTTAAATGGATGCATTGAAATTGAAACACTTTACTCGCCGCAGGAACTGCTTGAGATTATAAATGACATAGAGCAGGGTGCAGGCAGGAAAAGGGTAATACATTGGGGACCGAGGACACTGGACATAGACATACTGCTGTATGACAGGGAAATCATCATGGAGGAAAATTTAAAGATTCCCCATGCGGAGATGGCAAGGAGAAGCTTTGTTTTGGAGCCGCTTTGCGAGATTGCGCCCTTTGCATATCATCCGGGCTATAATAAGACTATAATTGAGCTTTTTGATATACTTAAGGATAAGGAAAATACAAATTGGGAGGTGTAGAAATGGCATATAAAACATTTGCGGCAATTTATGTTGGTTCAAGTGAAATTGCCATGAAAATTTACGAAATTACGGGAAAGAAAAACTTTAAACACATTGACGGGGTCAGCAATTTTATTGAGCTTGCAAAGGATACCTACAGCAAGGGATATATTTCAACTGAACTGATACGTCAGACAACCGATATATTAGACGGTTTCAAGGAGAAAATGAAGGAATATCAGGTGGCTGACTACAGGGCATATGCCACAAGTGCGGTTCGTGAGGCTGAGAACAGGGATATTGTAATTGATGCAATCAAGAGAAAAACAGGATTTTCCGTAACAGTTTTAAGCAACTCTGAGCAGAGATATATGAACTTTAAGGGACTTGTTGCGAAGTACGAAAATTTCCATGAGGTTGTATTAAAAAATACTGCCTTTGTAGACGTCGGCGCAGGAAGCGTACAGATTTCCCTTTTTGATAAAAACAACCTTGTGGTTACGGAAAATATCCCCATAGGCGCTGTCCGTATCAGGGATTACCTTTCTATTATCGGTACAAAAAGCGGACGCTTTGACAGGCTTCTTGAGGAGTATGTTGACAGCGACATAGAGGCGTTCCGGAATATATATCTTAATGATAAGGAAATTAAAAACATTATAGCCGTGGGGGAGGTTGTCAATGCCCTTAAAAAGATTGCTCCTGAGCTTGACATAAGCGAAAAGGTAAATCGGGCACAGTTTGAAGCTATGTGCCAGCGAATAATCAGCATGCCCCCGCAGGAGCTTGCTGAACGGTATGGAATACCATATGAGCGTGCAACGCTGATGCTTCCCAACATTATCATTTACCAGTCCTTCTTAAATAACAGCAAGGCGGAGGAAATTTATGTGCCAAATGTTGATTTTTGTGAGGGAATTACTGCGGCGTATATGGATGAGGGCGTAAAAATCGTATTTAACCACAACTTTGACGAGGACATCATTGCCTCTGCACAGTACCTTGCAAAGAGATACAGATGTGACAGGGAGCATGGTGACAGGGTTGCAGAATATGCCCTGAAAATATTTGACAGCATAAAGAAAGAATTTGGAATGGGAAAGACCGAGAGGCTTCAGATACAGATAGCCGCTATTTTACATGAATGTGGAAATTATATCAATATGCATGACGGAGCGAGAAATTCCTATTATATAGTTGCAAACACGGAGATAATCGGCTTATCCCACAAGGAGCGCATGGAGGTTGCGAATATCGTAAAATATAATGTGCTGTATTTGCCCGCAAAGGAACGGATGGAGGATGACCTTGACGAATGTGATTATATGGTGATTGCAAAGCTTGCCGCCATAATAAGAATTGCAAATGTATTGGATAAAAGCCATAGTCAGAAGCTGGAAAATCTTTCCGTTAGCGTTAAGGGTAACGAGCTTATCATATCGGCAAAGACCTACGAGGATATAACATTAGAAGCGGGACTGTTTCAAATGAGAGGCGATTTTTTTGAGAAGGTTTATGGCATAAGACCTGTATTGAGACTGAAAAGGAGCGTGTAGTTTATGGATAAAAAACAATATGAAAAATATGAAAATTATTACAACAGAGAGCTTAGCTGGCTTCAGTTTAATTACAGAATACTTGGCGAGGCAAAGGATAAGAGCATGCCGCTTTTTGAGAGGATTAAGTTTTTGAGCATAACAGCCTCCAATCTTGACGAGTTCTTTATGATAAGGGTTGCATCGCTGTTTGACCTTGTACACGCAGGGGTAAAGAAAAAGGATATTGCGGGACTTACGCCTGAGGAACAGCTTGAAAAAATTATTCCTGAAACAAAAAATATGATGAATGCACAGTATTCTACATTAAATCGCGCCCTGCTTCCTTTACTGGAGGAAAACGGCGTAAGGCTGATTAAAAGATATACGGACCTAAGCGAAAAACAGTCAAAATATGTTGACAAATATTTTGATAAGGATGTTTATCCTGTGCTTACGCCTATGGCAGTTGATTCCTCAAGGCCATTTCCACTTATCAGCAACAAGACGTTGAATATCGGAGCACTGATACGTGATAAAAAGAAGGATGTGGTTGATATTGCAACCGTGCAGGTTCCTTCCGTGCTTCCAAGGATTGTAGAGCTTCCGTCAGAAAGCGGGGCAAAGGAGATTATTCTGCTTGAGGAAATTATTGAGAAAAATTTAAGCAGGCTTTTCCTGAATTATGAAATTGTATGTGCGCATCCATACCGTATTATGAGAAATGCGGATCTTGCCATAGATGAGGATGATGCTGCTGATTTGCTCAAGGAAATTGAAAAGCAGATAAAGAAAAGGGCATGGGGCGAGGTTATAAAGCTTGAAATAGAGGCTGACATGGATAAGCGTCTTTTAAAGGAGCTTAAGAAACAGCTTCAGGTTTCAGACCGGGTTGTGTACTCCATAAACGGGCCGCTTGATTTGACGTTCCTTATGAAGGTAAGCGGCATGGAGGGCTTTGACCATCTCCGCAATAAAAAATACGTTCCACAGCCTGTGAAAGCGATAAACAACGAAGAAACTATATTTGAGCAGATAAAGAAAAAGGACATACTCCTGCACCATCCGTATGATGAATTTACACCTGTTATTGAGTTTATCAGGCAGGCGGCAATGGACCCTGACGTGCTTGCAATCAAGCAGACCCTTTACCGTGTCAGCGGCAATTCGCCTATCGTTGCGGCACTTGCAAAGGCGGCTGAAAACGGCAAGCAGGTAACTGTTCTCGTGGAGCTCAAGGCAAGGTTTGATGAGGAAAATAACATTATATGGGCAAAGATGCTTGAAAAGGCAGGCTGCCATGTTATATACGGGCTTGTGGGCTTAAAGACCCACTCTAAGATAGCCCTTGTGGTAAGACGTGAGGAGGAGGGCATCAAGCGGTATGTCCACCTTGGAACAGGAAACTACAATGATGTAACGGCAAAGCTTTATACAGATATGGGTATGCTTACGGCATCTGATGCAATCGGCGAGGACGCAACGGCAGTGTTTAACATGCTTTCAGGTTATTCAGAGCCGCCTTCATGGAACAAGCTTTTGGTTGCTCCTATTTGGATGAAGGATAGATTTGTAAGCCTTATAAACCGTGAAGCAGAAAATGCAAAAATGGGCAAGGAGGCAAGAATTGTAGCCAAAATGAATTCCCTCTGCGACCCTGTTATTATAAAGGCACTTTACGAGGCGTCAGAGGCGGGCGTAAAAATAGAGCTTATTGTAAGAGGCATATGCTGTCTGAAGGCAGGAATAAAGGGACTTAGTGAAAACATAACAGTCCGATCCATAGTAGGCAATTTCCTTGAACATTCAAGAATATTCTATTTCTACAACAGCGGCTTTGAGGATGTCTATATGGGAAGTGCAGACTGGATGCCGAGAAATCTTGATAAGCGTGTTGAAATTACCTTCCCTGTGGAGGATGAGGATTTGAAACGGGAAATTATAGAGATATTAAGCATTCAGCTTGCAGATACGTTAAAGGCACACTTCCTTATGCCTGACGGAAGCTACGCAAAGCAGGATTTAAGGGGAAGGGATAAGCTGGAGGCACAGGCATACTTCTGTAAAAAGGCAATGAATGATGCCAAGGAGGAAAGTAAAAAAACCGTGTCAAGAGTGTTTGTTCCACGCACGTCTGAAAAATAAAAAATGAAATGGATAAAGGGGTTGCGGCGTTAGGAATTTTTTGTTTTTATGATACAAATATCCTTGATGCGGCAGCTCCTTATTTTTTTCACAAATATTTCACTTGACAAAAATTTTATATTCATGTAACACATTATAGAGGAAATAAATGGAAGGAATATTGAAACAGGAAAGAGGGAAAACAATGTTAAAGACGTTAGCGGCGCAAATCAAGGAATATAAAAAGCCATCCATACTGACTCCCGTATTTATGATATTTGAGGTTATCTTTGAGACACTGATACCATATTTCCTACAGTCACTTGTTGATAACGGAGTAGATAAGGGCGATATGAAGCATATCGTTTTTATGGGCGGTGTCATGGTGCTTCTTGCAGCAGGAGGACTTACCTCAGGCATACTTGGCGGAGTATACGGCTCAAGGGCGTCCACGGGATTTGCAAAAAATTTACGGGAGGCAATGTATAACAACATACAGACCTACTCGTTTTCCAATATAGACAAATTCTCAACGGCAGGACTTGTAACAAGGCTTACGACAGATGTTACTAACATTCAGATGGCATATCAGATGCTGCTTAGAATGTGTATGCGGGCACCTACAAGCCTGATATTTGCAATGATTATGTCCTTTGTCATAAGTCCAAGGCTTGCAAGCATTTATCTTATAGCCGTACTTATACTTGCAGTCGTGCTTATGATAATCATAAAATTTGCAATGAAGTATTTTATGCAGGTGTTTAAAAAATATGATGACTTAAATGCAAGCGTACAGGAAAATGTATCGGCAATCAGGGTTGTAAAGGCATTTGTCCGTGAGGATTTTGAAAAGAAAAAATTTGCAAATGCCAGCGAAATGGTTTACAGCATGTTTCTGAAAGCGGAAAAGGTGCTTTCCTTTAATTCGCCTGTAATGATGTTTACCGTATATGGCTGCATCATAGGAATCAGCTGGATTGGCGCACACATGATAGTTGCTGAAACGCTTACAACGGGACAGCTTATGAGCCTGCTTACGTATTGCATGAATATACTTATGAACCTTATGATGCTCTCCATGATATTTGTCATGATGACAATGAGTGCCGCAAGTGCCAAACGTATCGCAGAGGTTATAGATGAAAAGGCAGACATTGTCAATCCTGAAAACCCTGTGATGGAGGTTCGTGACGGAAGCATAGATTTCAAAAATGTATATTTTAAATATGAGAAGAAACGCACCTTGGATGATATTGAAAAGGAAAAAGAAATGGGCATTCAGAAGGATTCCACCTTTACGGAGGAGGACAGATATGTCCTTTCTGATATCAATGTTCACATTAATAAAGGAGAGACAATCGGAATTTTGGGCGGTACGGGAAGCTCAAAGTCAACTATGGTAAACCTGATGAGCAGGCTTTATGACGTGTCAAAGGGAGAGCTGCTTGTAGGCGGCATAAATGTAAAGGAGTACGATTTGGAAACCTTGCGAAATCAGGTTGCAGTTGTGCTTCAGAAAAATGTCCTTTTTTCAGGAACGATTTATGAGAATTTAAGATGGGGCGACAATAATGCAACCGACGAGGAATGTGTCAGGGCATGTAAGCTCGCCTGTGCCGATGAATTTATCAGTACGCTGCCTGAGGGGTACAACACGCATATTGAGCAGGGCGGCACAAATGTTTCAGGAGGACAAAGGCAGAGGCTTTGTATTGCAAGGGCGCTCCTAAAGAAGCCGCAGATACTGATACTTGACGACAGCACAAGTGCAGTGGACACTGCCACGGATGCGAGGATAAGGAAAGCATTTGCGGAGGAAATACCAAATACCACAAAAATAATTATAGCACAGAGAATAAACAGCATAAGCCATGCGGACAGAATAATTGTCATGGAGGATGGACATATCGATGCTGTCGGAACCCATGAGGAGCTTCTTGCAGGAAATGAGATATACAGGGATGTTTATGAGTCTCAAACAGGCGGAAGCGGTGATTTTGACGAGGGAGGTGAGTAAGTATGGCTGAACCAAGAGGACCAAGACCAAGAGGACCTATGGGACGTGGCATGAAGGGCGGAAAAAAGGTTGAAAATCCGGGAAAGCTTTTCGTAAGGCTTATGTCCTATGTCGGAAAAAAATATAAAATACACTGTATTTTGGTTGTTGTGTGTATTATCGTTTCAGCGCTTGCAAATGTTCAGGGCACGCTGTTTATGAAAACATTGATAGATGAATATATACAGCCTCTTATCGGAAAGGAAAATCCTGATTACAGCCAGCTTTTAAGTGCAATAGTAAGGGTTGCCGCGTTTTATCTTGCAGGAATCATTGCAGCCTTTGCACAGGCGAGACTTCTTATGTATGTGGCGCAGGGTACGCTGAAAAGCATAAGGATAGAGCTGTTTAATCATATGGAAAGCCTGCCGATTAAGTATTTTGACACACATGCACATGGAGATATTATGTCTCTTTATACAAATGATGTTGATACGTTAAGACAGATGATAAGCCAAAGCATACCACAGGTAATATCAAGCGTCATAACGGTTGTGTCCGTGCTTATCAGTATGATTGTGTTAAATATACCGCTTACAATTCTGACCCTTGTCATGGTGGGCGTTATGCTTAGGGTTACAGCGTCAGTTGCAGGAAACAGTGGACGGTACTTTGCCGCACAGCAAAGGGACATCGGTGCATTGAACGGATATATTGAGGAAATGATAGAGGGACAGAAGGTAATAAAGGTATTCTGCCACGAGGAGGAGAGCAAGGAGGGCTTTGCAAAGCTTAACGGACAGCTTTTTGACAGTGCAGATCACGCAAATAAATATGCAAATCTGCTTGGACCGATAAATGCACAGCTCGGCAATATCAGCTATGTTATATGTGCCATTGTGGGAGGCGCACTTGCCATAAACGGCGTGGGCGGCTTTACGCTTGGCGGACTTGCCAGCTTCCTTACCTTTAACAAAAACTTCAGCATGCCGATCAATCAGGTAAGCCAGCAGCTTAACTCCGTTGTCATGGCACTTGCAGGTGCAGAGAGAATATTTAATACGCTTGACGAGAAGCCTGAAACAGATGACGGCTATGTGACACTTGTAAATGCAAAGGAAGAAAACGGAGGTTTAACCGAAACTGAAAAGAGAACAGGACTTTGGGCATGGAAGCATACACATCAGGCAGACGGCTCCGTAACATATGTGAAGCTTACGGGTGATGTCGTGTTTGATGATGTTGATTTTGGCTACAATGAGGAAAAGCAGGTGCTATACAATGTGGATTTGTTTGCAACACCAGGGCAGAAGATAGCATTTGTAGGCTCAACAGGTGCAGGAAAGACAACCATAACAAACCTGATAAACCGTTTTTATGATATTCAGGATGGCAAAATCAGATATGACGGAATCAATGTAAATAAGATAAAAAAGGATGATTTAAGGCGTTCCCTTGGAATGGTCCTTCAAGACACGCATCTTTTCACTGCAACGGTTATGGAAAATATCAGATATGGAAGGCTGGATGCCACCGACGAGGAGGTCATTGCAGCGGCAAAGCTAGCCAATGCACACAGCTTTATCAAGCGGCTTCCTGACGGCTACAACACTGTACTTACAGGTGACGGTGCAAATTTAAGTCAGGGACAAAGACAGCTTCTTGCCATAGCAAGGGCAGCAATCGCTGACCCGCCGGTGCTGATACTTGACGAGGCGACAAGCTCCATTGACACAAGAACGGAAAAAATTGTCCAGGAGGGCATGGATAAGCTTATGAAGGGCAGAACAACCTTTGTAATTGCCCACAGGCTGTCAACCGTAAGAAACAGTGACTGTATTATCGTACTTGAAAAAGGACGTGTCATTGAGCGTGGACCTCACGATGAATTAATAGAAAAACAAGGAAAATATTACCAGCTTTACACAGGAAATCAGGTACAGGCTGTGTAAGTGAAAAAATGAATATACAATGCTTTTTTGTGGAATACTTCCTTTATCAAACATATAAGGAGGGAATGCCATGCGCAGCTCAGCTCAGATTTATGAAGAAGTCGCAGAACGATGCTCTGCATATGATAAAAAGACAAGAAAGGATTGTTTTTGCAATATAGCGGAGGGTTCAAAAAGCTGTCTTAATTGCAGACATTTTTCTGATGATGAATATTGCCTGCTTGACTTGTATGACCCGATAGTAGAAAAATTGGATAACTAATAAATATGAATAGTCCACTAGGACAGGGAAACCCTGGCAGCTGCGAGCTGCTGGGGTTTTCTATTTCCTTTTCTCTTGACACCTTCATACATTGGTTGTTATACTCAAGGTTGATTTTTAATATGAGAGTGAAAATGGTAAAGCAAGAAATTGTTTTGCCATGAGGAAAGGAATATAAAAATGATTAGTGCAAATAACGTAACCTTAAGACTTGGAAAAAAGGCGCTGTTTGAGGATGTAAACATAAAGTTTACCGAGGGCAACTGCTACGGACTGATAGGTGCAAATGGCGCAGGAAAGTCAACATTTCTTAAAATATTAGCAGGTGCATTGGAGCCGACAACAGGAGATATCATTATGAATGCGGGAGAACGGCTTTCCGTACTCCAACAGGACCACTACAAGTACGATGAATATAATGTAATGGATACAGTCATTATGGGCAATGCAAGACTTTATGAAATTATGAAGGAAAAGGATGCCATATATGCAAAGGAGGATTTCTCCGATGAGGATGGCGTGCGTGCGTCAGAGCTTGAGGCGGAATTTGCTGATATGGATGGCTGGAATGCAGAGGCAGATGCCGCAACACTTTTAAATGGACTTGGCGTTGATACCGACACGCATTATAAAATGATGAGTGAGCTTGACGGAAACCTTAAAGTCAAGGTGCTTCTTGCACAGGCGCTGTTCGGAAATCCTGATGTGCTTTTGCTTGACGAGCCTACGAACCATTTGGATCTTGATGCCATCGCATGGCTGGAGGAATTTCTGATTAATTTTGAAAATACGGTTATTGTCGTATCACACGACAGATATTTTTTAAATAAGGTTTGTACACATATTGCAGATATAGATTATGCAAAAATTCAGCTCTATGCAGGAAATTATGATTTTTGGTATGAGTCAAGCCAGCTTATGATAAAGCAGATGAAGGAGGCAAACAAGAAGAAGGAAGAAAAAATAAAGGAGCTTCAGGAGTTTATACAAAGATTTTCTGCAAATGCTTCCAAGTCAAAGCAGGCAACCTCACGTAAGAGAGCGCTTGAGAAAATTGAGCTTGACGAGATTAAGCCCTCCAGCAGAAAATACCCGTACATTGATTTCAGACCGAAAAGGGAAATTGGAAATGAGGTTCTCACGGTATCAAATATATCAAAAACCATTGACGGCGTTAAGGTGCTTGACAATATATCCTTTACGATAGGCCACGATGACAAGGTGGCATTTGTGGGACCGAACACAATAGCGACAACTACGCTTTTTAGAATACTTGCAGGCGAGGAGGAGCCTGACGAGGGAAGCTACAAGTGGGGCGTTACAACCTCACAGGGCTATTTTCCAAAGGACAATACAAAGGAATTTGACAATGACCTTATTATTGCTGACTGGCTTGCACAGTATTCCGATGACAAGGACACCACATATGTAAGGGGCTTCCTTGGACGTATGCTCTTTGCAGGTGAGGACGGCGTGAAAAAGGTTAAGGTTTTATCAGGAGGAGAAAAGGTAAGATGCCTGCTCTCAAAGCTTATGATTATGGGTTCAAACGTGTTAATTCTTGATGAGCCTACAAACCACCTTGACATGGAGTCCATTACGGCGCTTAACAATGGACTTATCAAGTTTCCGGGTGTTGTGCTGTTCTCGTCACAGGATCATCAGTTTGTGCAGACAACTGCAAACAGGATTATGGAGCTTACAAATACAGGGCTTATCGACAAGCAGACAACCTATGATGAGTATTTGGCAAGTGATGAGCTGGCAAGAAAGCGTCAGGTTATGAATATGATGAGCGAGGAAGATGATTAAAGCGATATCAGGTTTTATGAACCCTTTATATGTAGTATGTTTTAAACTATAGCAATCACTCACATCACTGTGAGTCAATATATAGTATGCTTGGTGGTAATCGCTAAGACCCTACTTGTCAAGGAAAAATATGGAATGGCTGATGTTCAAGGTTGCGTCAAGTTTTCTATGAAAACTTGACATGTAGTATGTTCGGTGACAAAGTCACCGTGACCTGTCGCCGCTTTATGCTTCTCGATTTACTTTGTAAATCGGAACATATTGCGAAGCAAAATTAGGATGCGACGATGTTCAAAAGGAGGAGAACTATATGATAGATGGAAAAAAGACGATGCTTTCAGGTATGCAGTCCACTGGAATTATAACACTTGGAAATTACCTTGGAGCGCTTAAAAACTGGGTAAATCTTGCAGACGAGGAGGACATAAAATGCTTTTACGGCATTATGGATTTACATTCCATAACCGTGAGACAGGAGCCTGCAAACCTCAGGAAAAGTGCAAGGAATCTGTTGCTGCTTTACATCGCAGCAGGACTTGACCCTGAGAAAAACTGCATATTTTTCCAATCGCATGTTCCTGCACATCCCCAGCTTGCGTGGATATTGAACTGCTACACCTATATGGGCGAAATGAACCGCATGACCCAGTTTAAGGATAAAGCGGCAAAGCATGCTGATAATATAAATACAGGATTATTCACTTATCCCGTGCTTATGGCGGCGGACATCCTTTTATATCAGGCGGATTATGTTCCGGTAGGGAAGGACCAGATGCAGCATCTTGAGATAACAAGGGATATAGCCATGAGATTTAATGGGATATACGGTGACGTATTTACAATACCTGAAGCGTACATAGGGAAAAGCGGAGCAAAAATTATGAGCCTTCAGGATCCTACGAAAAAAATGTCAAAGTCGGATGAAAATCCTAATGCAACCATTTCGCTTCTTGACGATAAAGATACGGTTATGCGGAAATTCAAGAAGGCGGTTACGGATTCAGATGGATTTATCGCATATGATGATAATAAGCCGGGAATTAAAAATCTAATCGACATCTATTGCGCTGTCGCAGGCAAATCTGTAGAGGACGCATTGAAAGAATTTGACGGTCTTGGATACGGAAAGCTGAAGGAGCTTGTTGGAGAGGCAGTTGCAGCAGAGCTTGAGCCGCTACAGCGAAGATTTAAGGAGCTTGAGCAGGATAAGGCATATGTGGATAAATGCATAAAGGAAAATGCGGAGCAGGCATCATATTATGCAAATAAGACGCTGCGAAAGGTTATGAAAAAGGTAGGCTTCACTGAGCTTCCGAGATAAAAAATACTTGAACAAATAGTATAGGTATGTTATATTAAACGCAAAGGAACAACCGCCCAGAAAGTGGTTGACCTCGTGTTGAGTAGAAATACCACCCGCACTCAGTCAAAGTATAGGGTGGTGTTTCTGCGTTTTAAAACATTATTGACAAATCAGATAAATGAATGTCAGCAATGCTAATATGAACGAGCCAAAAGCCATAAGGTCTTTGAAGTCAAATAATTTCTTATTCTTCTTTTTTCTGTTCATAAGCACCACCCCCCATTCTATGTAGAATAGAGGTCAGCCACCCTGTAACACGATTGTTCCCATAGACATGATAGCATATTTTTAGTGTGCTTTCAATAAATTTCAGCGATTTGCGTTAAGATATTTGCGTTATGGTTTTGGAATGCTATTACGTTATATGAGATATAAAAGCATAGATATATTAACCTATAGTATATATTCTTGACTGCAAATATCACTATGATCTATCGTACAAATATCACTAGTATCTATCAAAAAAACGCCTTGCATATTATACGCTTTTGTGCTATTATTTTTCTAAAGCATAAGTCTTTCAATTCTGTTTTGGGGTTTAAATCCCATTCAAAAAATCAGAAAAATTCGGAACTTCGATGCTTTGAGTTCATTACATTACAATTTAAGCAGAGAGGTTGTCCGTATTTGAGAAGGACGCTGTATGCAGATGTTTTGCTGGAGATTTTATTGTGGCATGAGCAAATTTAGGCATGAGTAGGATTTTGGTGTGAATGAATTTGTTGCACAGGCAGAAATTTGGCACAAGTGAAATTTCGTATGAATGGAATTTCGATACAAATAAAATTCTAGTATAAGTGAAATTGCAGTATGGCTGGAATTTCCGTATAAGAGAAATTCCAATACAAACGGAATTTTGCTGTAAGTAGTATTAATGCAAGCAAAATTACAGTATGGGCGAAATTTCAATACAAACGGAATTTTACTACAAGAAGAATCCGGCAAGACAGATTTGGGTAACCTCCTGCGGCACTTGGTTAAAGGAGGAAACCGTATGAAAAACAATGAAAAATCGGAACACGACACAAAACAAGAGCTGCTTACATGGGAGCAGTGGCAGGAGCTTACAGGCGTACAGGCTGTGATATGGGAATACAGAGATACGGTGTTCCGTATGCTCCTCAGGGATAAGAGAAAGCTGCTTGCACTTTACAACGGCATAAACGGAACAGACTACGATAACCCTGACGATTTGGAGATTGTCACGCTTGAAAATGCCATATATATGAGCTGTAAAAATGACGTTGCATGCGTCATAGATTTTACCCTTGATATGTACGAGCAGCAGTCTACGGTAAACCCAAACATGCCGTTTCGCTATCTTCGGTATGTTTCAAGAGTATTTGAAAAACTTACGATACATGATAATATTTATTCAAGGAAATTAATTAAGCTTCCGACACCCAAATTTATCGTATTTTACAACGGAAGCGAACCGCAGCCTGAATATAGGGAATACAGGCTGTCGGACGCATATATAACAAAGACGGCAAAGGTAAGCCTTGAGCTTATTGTGACGCAGCTTAATATCAATGAGGGGTACAACAGCGAGTTGATGGAAAAGTGTCCTGACCTTTGGGAGTATATGCAGTATGTTTCAAAAATCAGGGAATATAATAAGGATATGCCCCTTGAGGAAGCAGTGCCAAAGGCTGTTGATGAATGTATCAATGAGGGAATATTAAGGGAATTTCTTTTGCAAAACAAGGCGGAGGTAGTGAGTATGAGCATATTTGAATATGATGCGGAATTACATATGAAGATGGAGCGTGCGGAAGCATTTGAGGACGGGCTTGCAGAGGGAATAGAGCAAGGCATAAAACAAGGAAATAAACAGTCAGCTTTAAGAATGATGAAAATAGGAAAGTTGTCACTGGAGGAAATCGCACTGTGTTCTAATCTTACGTTGGAGCAGGTGCTTGAATTGGAAAAGGAGCTGCAGCCGGTATGAGTATATTTGAATATGATGCGGAATTACATATGCAGATGGAGCGTGAGGAAGCATTTGAGGATGGACTTGCAGAGGGAATAGAACAAGGCATAGAGCGGGGAATAGAACAAGGGAAAACGAAAAATCTTATTATGCTGGTTTGCCGCAAATTAAGAAAATTGAAAGATGTGGATGTTATTTCAAATGAGCTTGAGGAGGATATAGAGGTTATATCAGAAATATGTAAAGCCGCCGAAGAATTTGCACCTGATTACAATGAAGAACTTGTATATGAAGCCTATCAGAAGCAGTACATGACTGTTTAAGAAGCGTATGCTTCAAAAAACGAGAATGAAAAAAGGACGTGCCGTATTCCGAGTGGTACGTCCTTTTTTCGCCCAAAGTGCCATTAAAGTTGTGACAGCGTAAAAAGTGCCGATGGTACTTTGTTCTACTTTGCCAAATCAATTCCGAGTACATATTCCAGCAGTCGGAGAGCATTGGTCATATTTTCTTCCGATACACCTGGAAAAGCCATATAAACCTTTTGATATTCAAGGTTAAGTCCTTTTGCAAATTCCGTGTCGCTTATATCTACTGCATATGGATAAAATGTGTAGGAGGAGTCTTGGAATTTCACTATATAATTCTCCAAAGCTAAATATTGCTCCTCGGTAAAATACAGGTCTAAGGGCTTTACAATTTCAACGAATGTACAATATTTAATGCCTGCATCGTCTCCGATAATAACATCGAAGGCACCTGACTCACATGTGAGTGCAAGCGTGCTGTAGTTCGTGCCGTCCTCTGCGGCGGAAACCATATTTTCTTTATAGTAATCGTAATTAACGTAATAGCCTGCTGTTGCTTGCACAATGTGATTTTCAGGCATATTAAAATAATGCAGGTAATCGTCGTGAAAGGTTTTGTCAAATTCATCTGCATTTAACACTGCGTAGGACAAGTCTGTAGGTCTTGTATTTTTGTAAAATGCCACGCCGTAGCACGCAATTAATAAAATACAGCATATGGGAATAATAATATGCCATTTATAACAATAGAAAAAGTAGGAGATCTTTTCCTTTTCTGACATGGTGCTTGTATGTTCCCTGTATGCAGCTCTTTTCGCGGTGCGCCGTTCTTTTTTTGACATAACTGCAAGCTCTAATTTGTTTTCAAACGTGTTATTGCCGGAAGTGTTTGTATTTTCTCCTGCCGGCTCAGTATCATCGTCACTGAAAATAAGCTTGTTGCCCTGCTTGATGATTTTTTTGTTGTCATTATTTTCAACATTGCTGTTTCCTGTTTTTATTATGGTTTTATTACTGTTCTCGCCAATCTCAGAAATCTTAGCTTGTTTTGCTGTGTTTTTTTCGCTGTTACTGTTCTTTTTTGCTTTTTTAATATCCGTATTGTTGTTATTCGCTTTTTTTTGATTTATACTGCCGTCGCTCTTGTCGTTCAAATCATTTTTAAACGTGTCTTTATCAGATGTTGTTCCCTTAATATCCTTGTTGGCTTTTTCTATTTCTATATTGCCACCGCTCTTGGTCTTTGTAATCGTCTCGGATTTGCCCTTGCCTGATTTTATTTCTTTTCCGTCATCTTTTTTAGTCTTAGGATTCCTCGTGTTTTTTTCTTCGGTTTTAATTTTCTTATTGGAAGAAACATTGTTTTGTTTATTTTTTTTCTTTTTTGTTTTCTTTTTTGACATAGTGACCCTCCTCACACAGATATTGACATTCTAACACAAGCGGTTGAATAAGTAAAATAAGATTGCATATCAAGCCTGCGAAAAAAAGCAAAAATAAGCAGGCATAGGCAAATAAACAGCCCCAAGAATACGCATGAAGGAAAGCAAAAATAAGCAGGCATAGGCAAATAAGCAACACCGAGAATATGCACAAAGAAAAACAAAAACAAGGCAGCATAAGGAAAATAAGTTTGCACAGAAATATCTATGCGTAATTACTAAATTTCAGATTATTCTAATCGCATTTTGCGGGTGTATAGTTATAATGTACCAAAAAAAAATGGAAAAAACACTTGCAAAATTGTTTAAAATGCCCTATAATTACCTTGTCATTAAAAATAATGACGTATACTATTGTATGGACTGACAGTTCTATTTACAAGAACAGTTCATAAAAACACATTTAAAAGGAGGGTTTTTTTGTGAAAAAAATCAAAAAGGCATTAGCTCTTTCTTTAGCACTTGCAATGGGTCTTTCACTTGTTGCTTGTGAAAAGGATGAGGACGGAACAACCGCAGCAGGCGATACAACTGCAGCACCTGAGACAACTGCTGCAGCAGGTGATGAGACAACAGCAGCAGCTGAGCCGGCATCAACTGGTATTGAGGCTCCAAGTACTGATGGATGGGATGATTCAAAGAAGATCTATGCTTATTCATGGGATGATGACTTTAAGAAGAAGCTTGATATAGTTCTTGAAGCTTATCCACAGTACAAGGATTATGTTGAGTACAACATCCTTGGTATCTCAGGTACAGGTGATGAGTATAAGACTGCTATTGATACTGCACTTGAAAATGGTGACAAGTATCCATCACTTATTCCTGCTGATAATGACGTTGCTAAGTATTGGTCAGAGGATGACAGCAAGACTATGAATCTTCAGGATTTAGGCTTCACTGATGAAGTAATGTCAAACTCATATGACTTTGCTAAGCAGTATGCTACTTACAATGGACAGCTTAAGGCTGTTACATGGCAGGGTTGTCCTGGTTCGGTGTTCTATAAGAGAGATATAGCTCAGGAAGTACTTGGTTCAGATGATCCGGATACAGTTCAGGCTGCTCTTGCTGACTGGGATAAGTTCTTTGAGACTGCTGACAAGATGAAGGAGGCTGGATACTACATTGTTTCCGGACCAGATGAAGTTAAGTATCCTATTTGGGATAGCCAGACTCAGCCATGGGTAACTGATGATGGTTCTAAAGAGACTCTTACACTTGACAGCTCTGTAACTGATTATCTTGAGATGACTAAGAGACTTCAGGATGGCGATTACACTACTAACACTTCAATGTGGACATGGGGCGACAACATGATGCCGGATGGAAAGGTATTCTGCTGGTTTGGATGTCCTTGGTTCGTTGGTTCTATGAAGGATAACGGTGCAGTTGAAGGCGAGTGGGGAGCATGTGTTGGCCCTGTTGGTTATCACTGGGGTGGTACATATGTTATGGTAGGTAAGGATACTCCTAACCCAGAGCTTTGTGCATTCCTTCTTTATGAGCTTACTTGTGACCCTGATATAGGTGTTGAGATTTGTAATCAGTATGGTGACTTCGTAAACAACAAGGCAGCTAATGACAGACTTGCAGCAGGCGAGCTTGCTTCTGACAATGCAGCATTAGTATTCCTTGGAGGACAGGATCCTATCGCAACTTGGGCAGCAGCAGCAGCATCTTACAATGCTAGCAATGTTACTTACAATGATTCAAGCATTAAGAACATCATTGACCAGGCTGCAATTGGTTACAGAGAAGGTACTATTGCAACTATTGATGATGCTATCAAGTACATTGAGGACGAGGCAGAAACACAGCTTGGTATCTCAGCAGAGTAATTCTCTAAAAAAGTGTTATAAAGTAACAATAGTGCACGCATCAGTAGTATAAAATGCTGGTGCGTGTATACTATAAAAAATCATTAGGGGGTGTCTTTACACGATGAAAAAAAACAAGACGGTTGAATATGGAAAGTATGGACTTATGTTCTTAATTCCGTTTTTCCTTGTTTTCTTAGTTTTTCAGTTGTACCCGCTTTTGTACACCTTTTATAATTCTCTTATCTACTCTGCAAAAAATGGTAGATATGTGACAGAGTCATTCGGCTTAGGAAACTTTACGAATTATGTGTTTGCTAAGACTGGTAGCGAATTTTGGAGTGCTCTTTTGATTACTGTTATACTTTGGATACTGAACTTTGTACCACAGATACTTCTTTCGATTCTTCTTGCTGCTTGGTTTACGGACATCAAGATTAAGTTAAAGGGTTCAGGTATATACAAAGTTATTATGTACATGCCAAATATTATAACAGCAGCTACAATAGGTTTCCTATTCTATAGCTTGTTTGACGTTCGAGGTCCTCTTACTATAATGATTAGAAATTGGGGACTTACTGATAACTCAGGCGTTCTTACAAAGGGCTGGACTTCATTGGGAATTATTGCGTTTATACAGTTTTGGATGTGGTATGGCAATACGATGATTGTCCTTTGTGCAGGTATTTTGGGTATTAACCCATCACTTTATGAGGCGGCAAGTGTGGATGGTGCAACATCCAGACAGCAATTCTTTAGGATTACACTCCCGCTTCTTAAGCCGATTTTACAGTATACGCTTGTAACTTCAGCTATCGGTGGTTTGCAGATGTACGATATTCCGCAGTTGTTTAATGATGGTGGTCCTGTTGCTCAATTTTTAGGCAAACCTACTATGTCTACTACGACAGTAGTTATGCTTATTAAGAAATATGTAAGTGCAGGTGGAACTCAGAATTATGGTAAAGCGGCAGCATATTCAATTATGCTATTTGCCTTTACGCTTCTTATTAGCTTGTTCTTCTACAGACTTACATCTAGCAAGCTGGAAGATGGAAGGTAGGTGAACAAAGTGGTAGAAAAAAATTCAACAGGAACAAAGGTGGTTAGATATGTTGTATGTATCTTACTTTGTTTCTTATCAATAATGCCATTTTATATAATGATTGTAAATTCAACATTAGATAACCCATCAATTCTTACAGGAATTAAATTTATTCCTGGTAGTCACTTCTTTGAGAATTTTAAAGGTTTATTAAAGGGTACTGCAAGAACAAGTGGTGTTAATGTTCTTAAGGCGATGTTAAATTCGCTTATAATTACTGTTCCGGCGGTAATATTGCAGGTTTATTTTGCTTCACTTACTGCATATGCGGTTACGGTTTATAACTTTAAGCTGAAAAGATTTGCATGGGGATTTATTTATGCAATTATGATGATTCCTCAGCAGGTTTCTATTGTAGGCTTTATCAAGGTTTGTAATATTACACATTTGTATGGCTCATATTTAGCCATGATTATTCCTGCAATGGCTGCTCCAACTACTGTTTACTTTATGAAGCAGTATATGGAAACGGGACTTTCGGTAGAAATAGTCGAGGCAGCACGTATAGATGGTTCGAGCGAGATGCATACATTTAATCGTATTGTTTTGCCTTTGCTTAAACCGGCTATGGCAACTCAGGCTATATTTGCTTTCGTTAGCTCATGGAATAATCTTTATACGCCTTCTATTATACTTGCAACAGAAAGAGAGAAAGCTACAATGCCTATGTACGTTGAAGCTTTAAAGTCTAACGACAAGGAAAGAGATTGGGGAATGATTTACTGTGGTCTTTTCGTTACAGTTCTTCCGTTACTTGTTATGTACTTTGCTCTTTCTAAGTATATTATTTCAGGTGTGGCTCTTGGTGGAGTTAAAGAGTAATATTATATATAAATCATATGAATAAATATAATGTAGGTGTCATTTATATTGATACCCACATTATATTTATTTTATGACACAAAATTAGTTTAAAATTAAATTATATTCTTTTATGTGGGATTATTGCGGTGAGAATAAATTGTTATATGGAGATAATATCAGATAAAAGAATATAATGGAAAATGTGAGGTTATGTATGAGTGATAGGGAAAAAATAGACGATATAGAGGAAAAAGAGCGTGAGCTTAATAAGTATAAAAATCAGGAGCCGTTCTTGAAGCGTGCCTTGGACGCATTTGGAAATATTTTTGCATTGAATGTATGCTTTGTCATAGGATGTATTCCGGTTTTTACAATTGGCGCATCTCTTTCAGCCCTTTATGCTATGTGTATCAGATTGCAGGAGGATGAGGAGGAGACGGTCGCGGCTGGCTTTATTCACGAGTTTAAGAGAAGCTTTAAGCAGTCCACTATTGCTTTTTTCGCAATTTTACTTGCGCTTTTTGTAATGTATGGTGAGTTTATGCTTATCAAGACGGTTCCGGGTGCTATTTCTACTTTTTATACAGGTGTTCTTATTCTTGAATTGATTGTGTTTGCACTTATTGTTCCGTTTTTGTTTCCACTCATTGCAAGATACAATAATAAGCTTTCCGTATCAATGAGAAATTCCATTATTCTTGCCATGACCTACAAGTGGTCTTGGATTAAGGTTATGGTGGCGTGGTTTGCGCCAATTGCCATTTGCATAATATATCCAGAGATTTTTGTTTATATTTGGTATTTATGGCTGTTACTTATTTTTGGAGCAATTGCGTATGGGACAAGCGCTACCATGAGAAAAATATTTCGTCTGAATGAGCAGCGCATGGAGGAGGCTGCAAAAAAAGCCGAGGAGGAAGCCCGCAAGGCTGAGGAGGAAGCTGAGGAAGATGAAGATGTTATAGACGAGGATAGTGTAGATGATAATGATGGCAAGGAAGCTGATGATACAGACGAAGATAGTATAGACGATAAAGAGGCTGACGATACGGACGAAGATAGCATAGATGATAAAGTGGCTGACGATACAGACGAAGATAGTATAGACGATAAAGAAGCTGACGATACGGACGAAGATAGTATAGACGATAAAGAGGCTGACGATACAGACGAAAACAGTATGGACAAAAAAGATGCTATAAAAAAAGGTGGAAGAAATAAAAGTAAGAAAAAAAGATAGGGAATGGTAATAATAAGTAAGAAAGACGTGGAGAGAAAGTAAAAGTCAGAAAAAATGAAAGTGAAAAATAATAGTAAAAAGGTAGAATACAACGGTGCTAATAAAAACAATAAGAATAAAAGAAGCCGATAGGAAACATTGACAACAAAAATAATAAGTATATTTTAAGAAAAAAATAGAGGAAAAAGTAAAAGTCTGTAGAATAATATAATTGTACGGACTTTTTATTTTTATAAGAAGGTTCACCAAACTGTCCTATAAGGCAGGATTAAATGACAGATGCTCTTGGAGGTAGATGTTTACGATGCTTATTCGGGAAGAACAGGAAAAAAGGGAACATGATATATTAAGTCCTCACGCTTCCTTTAGCGATTTAAGCAGGGGACGGGAGAGAGAGGAAGCCTTGTGTGACATCAGAACTTCATTTCAAAGAGACAGGGATCGTATTATTCATTCAAAAGCTTTCCGCAGAATGAAGCACAAGACCCAGGTTTTTTTATCTCCTGGCGGGGATCACTACAGGACGAGGCTGACCCATACATTAGAGGTTTCACAGATTGCCAGAACCATAGCAAGGGCGCTTCGGCTGAATGAGGATTTGACGGAAGCCATTGCGCTAGGGCATGATTTGGGACACACCCCCTTTGGACATGCGGGCGAAAGAGCCTTAACAAAATGTACAGGCAGACCTTTTTTACATAATGAACAGAGCGTCCGTGTTGTTGAGAGGCTTGAGAAAAACGGACGGGGGCTTAACCTTACATGGGAGGTAAGGGATGGTATTCTAAATCATAAAACCGCCTGTAAGCCTGCAACTCTTGAGGGGGATATTGTAAGAATTTCCGACAAGGTTGCATATATTAACCATGATATTGACGACGGCATAAGGGCAGGCATTCTTACCGAGGCGGCATTACCGTCTGATTGTACTGATATTTTGGGGCATAGCACGAGAGACAGAATAAACAGTATTATTCATTCCATCGTGTCGTGCAGTATGGACAAGGCTTATATCGTTATGTCGGAGGATTGCGAAAATGCACTGAAGAAGCTTAGAAGCTTTATGTTTGCGGATTTATACACAAATCCCATTGCTAAAAGCGAGGAGAGTAAGGCAGAGCATGTTATTGAGATGCTTTATTCGGAGTATGTAAACGATAGTTCAAGGCTTCCCGTTGAATATAGAAAATATATTGAGGATGGGGAGGACAGCAGGACGGTAATATGTGATTACATAGCAGGCATGACGGATAATTATGCCGTGGCAAAGGCGAAGGAACTGTTTTTGCCAAAGTCATGGGAAGGGTAATAGAGGTAATGAAATTTGTATTATTCAGATGATATAATAGAGGAAGTCAGAAGCCGCAATGACATCGTTGATGTGATAGGTGGATATGTAAGTCTTAAAAAACAGGGTAATTCCTATTCGGCATGCTGTCCTTTTCACCATGAAAAGACGCCCTCCTTTCATGTGAGCCGAGACAAACAGCTATATCACTGCTTTGGCTGTGGCGCAAGTGGAAATGTATTTACCTTCGTAAGGGAATACGAGAATATGGGCTTTGTGGAGGCAATGAAGCTTTTGGCGGACAGATCGGGCATGACGCTGCCTGAGTATGAGCTTAGTCCGAAGCAAAAGGAACAGGAGAATTACCGTACTGCATTAAAGGAGCTAAACAAAACTGCCGCAGCATATTTCCATTATCTTCTGACAAAAACGGAGCATGGAAAAAAGGCACTTGACTATTTACACAACAGGGGATTTACGGATGATACCATAACGGCATTTGCAATGGGATATTCGGACATTTATAATGATGATCTTTATAAATACCTGAAAAATAAAGGATATACTGACAGGCAGATGGTAGATGCAGGTCTTGTGGATGTATATGAGGATAGGGGAGCAAACGATAAATTTTGGAATCGGGTCATGGTTCCCATCCTTGACATAAACGGCAAGGTGATTGCTTTTGGAGGACGTGTTTTGGGTGATGCCAAGCCGAAATATGTAAACACGAAGGAAACTGCTGTTTTTGATAAAAGCCGCAATTTGTTTGCGATGAATATTGCACGACGTTCCAAACGCCGCGGCATTATAATATGTGAGGGCTATATGGATGTGATAGCCATGCATCAGGCAGGCTTTGACAATGCGGTTGCGTCGCTTGGAACTGCGTTTACGATAGGGCAGGCAAATATTATAAAGCGGTATACGGATGAGGTGTATCTTGCCTATGACAGTGACGGGGCAGGCACAAATGCAACCATGAAGGCGATAGGCATTATGCGTTCGGCAGGGATTACCACAAGGGTAATAGACATGAAGCCATACAAGGACCCTGACGAGTTTATAAAAAATATGGGAAGGGAAGCTTATGAGGAACGCATCCTCCATGCCTCTACGGGAATTATGTTCGAGGTGGCTTGTCTTGCAGGCAGCTATAATCTGAAGGACCCTGAGGAAAAAACAAGGTTTACGAAAGAAGCTGCAAAGAGAATTTCAGCCATTGAGGAGGTTGTGACACGTCACAGCTATATTGAGGCAGTGGCGGAACAGTACAGGCTTGACGCTGACGGTTTCAAGAGCATGGTTACGAAATACGGTACCTTGGGGATGAAGGAGTCGGAGATTACCAACAGCGCACCGAGGAGAACCACGCAAAAGCAGGATGACACAAATATGCCTGAACGGCTGCTGCTTACATGGCTTGTAAATGATACGGGGTTGTTTGATGTGCTTTCAGGCATCATATCTGAGGAGGATTTTGTGGCAGAGGACTACAGAGCCGTTGCGGATATTTTATTTCTACAGTACAGGGAAACGGGGCAGGTAAAGCCTGCTGCGATAGTAGATATGTTTCCTGATATGGACAAGCAGAGGCTTGTGGCCTCTATTTTGCAGACGGAGTTTGCCTTTGACATGGATCTTGAGGAGAGGGAAAAGGCTGTAAATGATGTTGTAAAAAGAACAAAGCTTGCAAAAATTGATTATGATATGTCTATGTGCATGGATGATATGACAAGGCTTCAGGAGCTTATCAAGGCTAAGGCTAAGATAGCAAAACTGCATATTTCATTAAAAAGTGGATAGAATATAAACACTATGGAAGGATGGAAAAATAATGGATGAAAATGTAACAAAGGATCAGGCATTGGAGGAAAAGTTCCAGATAAAGCTGAAGGAGCTTTTAGAGCTTGCCAGGAAAAAGAAAAATGTCATAGAGGATACGGAGATAATCAATCATTTCAATGACTGCAAGGAAATTGAGCTGACAACGGACAGGATGATTACCATATTTGAATTTCTTGAGGAAAACAGTGTGGACGTCCTGACGATTACGGATGATGCAGATGATGACGAGCCTGATGACGCACTGCTTGCGGCCGGTGATGAGGAGATAGACGTTGATGTTGAGCACATTGATTTGTCTGTTCCTGACGGCGTAAGTATTGAGGATCCGGTAAGGATGTACCTAAAGGAAATTGGCAAGGTTCCGTTGCTCAGTGCAGAGGAGGAAATTGAGCTTGCAAAGAGAATGGAGGACGGAGACGAGGAGGCAAAGAAAAAGCTTGCCGAAGCAAATTTAAGACTCGTTGTGAGCATTGCCAAGCGATATGTAGGACGAGGCATGCTGTTTCTTGACCTGATTCAGGAGGGCAATCTTGGTCTGATTAAGGCTGTGGAGAAGTTTGATTACCGTAAGGGATATAAGTTTTCAACCTATGCGACATGGTGGATCAGACAGGCGATTACAAGAGCCATTGCCGACCAGGCAAGGACAATCCGTATTCCTGTGCACATGGTTGAAACAATTAATAAGCTGATTCGTGTATCGAGGCAGCTGCTTCAGGAGCTTGGAAGGGAGCCGCTTCCTGAGGAGATTGCTGAGGAGATGGATATTCCTGTTGAGAGAGTCAGAGAGATACTGAAAATATCACAGGAGCCTGTTTCTCTTGAAACGCCTATCGGTGAGGAGGAGGACAGCCATTTGGGCGATTTCATTCAGGATGAGAATGTACCTGTCCCTGCGGAGGCAGCCGCATTTACACTTTTGAAGGAGCAGCTTGTTGATGTGCTCAGCACCCTTACGGAGCGGGAGCAGAAGGTTTTAAGACTTCGCTTCGGACTTGATGACGGCAGGGCAAGAACACTTGAGGAAGTAGGAAAAGAGTTCAAGGTTACAAGAGAGAGAATCAGACAGATAGAGGCGAAGGCTTTGAGAAAATTAAGACATCCTAGCAGAAGCCGTAAGCTCAAGGATTATCTGGAGGATAACAGCTAGATTTTGGTGATGGATTATGTCGAATGTAAGGCTTTCAAAGCGTATGCAGACCGTTGTGGATTTTGTGGATGAGAGAAGTGTCGCTGACATTGGCTGCGACCATGCTCATGTGGCAATTTGGCTTGCCATGCATGGCGTTGAAACTGTGGTTGCCATGGATATTAAAAACGGACCGCTTAAAATCGCAGAGGAAAATATTAGGGCATACGGATTGGAGAGGGTGATAAAGGTAAGACAGTCCGATGGTATGTCGGGGCTTAAATTAGGCGAGGCTTCCTGTGCTATAATTGCCGGGATGGGTGGTGAGCTTATCACAAAAATTCTTGATAAAGGAAGGGCACACCTTGATAAGGGGATTCACCTTATCTTACAGCCTCAGTCTGAAATACATAAGGTACGTGAGTTTTTACTTAGGAATAACTATAGTATCACTAAGGAAAAAATGCTTGTTGAGGAAGATAAATTTTATAATGTAATGAAAGCGCTTCCTGTTGTAGATACAGACAGTGTAAGAAAAACACCATACTCGGAGCTTGAAATCATGTATGGACGGATTTTGCTTGAGGAGAAGGACCGTGTGCTGAAATGTTTTCTTATCGAGGAAAAGCGTAAGCGTTCTGACATAAAGGAGAGACTTAAGGGGGCATATACGCCTGCATCGGCTCATAGATTAGATACGATAGGTCAGGAAATTGCATTTATAAATCAGGCACTTGAAATGCTGTAGCAAATTTAGTTTTGTTGGAGGAAATACATGCTTTGTAAGGATATTATAAAAATACTTGAGGCACAGTCACCGCCGGAATATGCTGAGGATTGGGACAATGTGGGACTTCTGGTGGGACGTAAGAATAAAAAAATAAAAAAAATAATGCTTGCTGTGGACGCTACATATGAGGTCTGTCAGGCTGCCATAGAAGGCGGCGTTGACATGATTATCACCCACCATCCTATGATTTTTTCCAAAATGAATAGAGTAAATGATGACACGATTCTTGGCAATAAGGTACTTGCCCTTGTTGAGGCAGGTATTGTCTGCTACGCAATGCATACTAATTTTGATACAAAGGGCGGTATGGCGAAGGAGGCAGCCCTTATGCTCAGGCTTAAAAATACAGAGGTTCTTCAGGAAACCCATAACGGTGAGGGCTTGGGGCAAATTGGAATTTTAAAGGATGCGGTACCCCTTGACGAGCTTGCATGTGTTGTCAAGGACTGCTTTGATATTGAAAAGGTAATGGTGTACGGCAAGGCTGATAAGTCGGTTGAAAAGATAGCCATATGTCCCGGCTCGGGTAAAAGCGTTATAAAAACGGCCATCGAAAAGGGTGCGGATTGTCTCATAACAGGTGATATAGGACACCATGATGGCTTGGATGCCCTTGAAATGGGACTTACCATTATAGATGCGTCACATTACGGCATTGAAAAGCTTTTTATGACATTTATGTATAACTATCTGAAGGACTTTTGTCCGGGTGTCGAGCTTTCTATTGCAGATGTGGGCGCACCGTTCCGTGTAATCTGATTGTGTCGAGTTTTCTATGGAAAATGTACTGAAAGCAAAGCTGGGTTTGATAGAAAACTGCCAGGTAATGGACTGACGTTTAAAGAAAGAAGGGAATCTTATGGAAAAAATTGATATTACTGTTGAAGGAAGTACATACAGCATTGATAGATTTTCAACAATTGAGGATTTTATAAAGCAGCATATGCCAAATGAATATCTTAAAATCATATTGGCGTTTCGGGATAAAAAACTCTGCGAGCTTGGAAATATTTTAGATAAAAGCTGTGAGCTTGAATTTGTTACAGCGACAAGCGTTATCGGATATGACACCTACAGACGAAGCCTGAAGTTCCTTATGCTCAAGGCATTTTCAGATATTTTGGGAGGCTTTACAAAATCGAGAATTAACATTATGTATACCATGGGTAAAGGACTTTACTGTAAGTTTATTGGCGATGAAGTGACTGTTGATAATAAACTGCTTTACAGGGTTAAAGCACATATGCTTGAGCTTGTGGATCAAAATATTGATTTTGTAAAGGAGAGCGTCACAACCGATGAGGCGATAAAACGCTTTAAAAGGCAGGGAATGGCTGATAAGGAAAAGCTGTTTTCCTTTCGGCGCGTTTCAAAGGTTAATATATACAGCTTAGCTGGCTACGAGGATTATTTTTACGGTTATATGGTGCCGTCCACAGGTTATCTGAAATATTTTGATTTGCTTTTGTATGACGAGGGATTTTTGCTTATGTGTCCGTCCAAGGAATGTCCGGATGTCATTCCTGCATTTAAGCCACAGGAAAAGCTTTTTAATGTGTTGAAAACCTCGGATTTGTGGAGCAAGATGCTCGATGTGGACAATGTTGGCGATTTGAATGAGACGATAACAAAGGGAGATATAAGAGAGCTTATGCTTGTGCAGGAGGCTCTTATGGAAAAGCAGATTGCGCAGATTGCCGATATGATTTTGCAGGGAAATAAGAAGATTGTCTTGATTGCAGGACCAAGCTCATCAGGAAAGACTACGTTTTCACACAGATTAAGCGTGCAGCTTAGGGCGCATGGGTTAAGACCTTATCCGCTTGCACTTGACAATTATTTTCTTGAAAGAGAGCTTACCCCTAAGGATGAAAATGGGAATTATGATTTTGAGTGTATTGAGGCTATGGACCTTAATCTATTTAATTCCGATATGATAAAGCTTCTTGACGGGGAGGAAATACAGATACCTACCTTTAACTTTACCGTTGGGAAAAAGGAATATAAGGGAAAAACGCTGAAGCTTAATGATGGAGACGTCCTTGTTGCAGAGGGAATACATGCACTCAATCCGCTTATGACAAGCAAGCTTCCTGACGAGAGCAAGTTTAAGGTTTATATCAGCGCACTCACACAGCTTAATATTGATGAGCATAACAGGATTCCGACAACTGACGGAAGGCTTATCAGGCGTATTGTGAGAGATGCAAGGACAAGAGGAAATGATGCAAGGGCTACAATTGGTATGTGGCCTTCCGTAAGACGGGGCGAGGAAAAGTATATTTTTCCGTTTCAGGAGCAGGCGGACGTTATGTTTAATTCCGCACTTATCTATGAGCTTAGCGTTATTAAACAGTTTGCCGAACCGCTTTTGTTTGCCGTTCCAAGAGACTGCCCTGAGTATTATGAGGCAAAAAGGCTGCTCAAGTTTTTGGATTACTTTTTGGGGCTGGATGTTACAAATGTGCCTGACAATTCCATATTAAGGGAATTTGTTGGGGGTGGCTGCTTTGATTTGTAGCTTGTAATTTGAATATTAAAACGAAGGCGGGATTGTAGTGTGGATGTATGTAATGCAAGTTGGACTGTAAGAGTGGATGTATGTATGTGATGCAAGTCGGACTATAAGCCGGGTTATGTCGAGAGTGATTATCTATCTAGGCATTATGTTACCATAATGCTCAAGCGACCTACCTAAAGACCCAGCGGGCAACTGCATTGTCTTATGTTTGGTCTTGCTTCGGATGGGGTTTACAGAGCCTGCACTGTTACCAGTACAGCGGTGAGCTCTTACCTCGCCTTTCCACCCTTACTAATATCATAAGGATGGACCCGGTGAAGCAGGGGGATTCCTTATAATGGACCCACGAAGCTTTGTCTGGCATTGCCTTATAATAATTAGCGGTATATTTCTGTTGCACTAGCCTGGGAGTTACCTCCACCGGACGTTATCCGGCATCCTGCCCTATGAAGCCCGGACTTTCCTCACCTGCCATATGGCAGCCGCAACCACTCATCCGGCTTGCACCAAAGCTTAGAGTAACATATTTGTAAATTTGTTTCAAGCTGTAAAATAAATGTATGATAGACAGGATAGAGATACGGTTTTGTAATTATGGTAAAATATGCACAAACGCATATGATGCTTTGCGAAGGAACATCGCAAAGCTGCGATTGATGGTATGGTATCATGAGCATTATAGGTTTTATAAATATTTTTTAATAGAAAAGGAGATATGATTATGGACGCATTAGAATGTATCAAAACAAGAAGAAGTGTAAGAAGATACACAGAGGAGGTTATTTCACAGGAAACAATGAATGAAATCATTGACATGGCAAAGATGGCGCCTACATGGAAAAACACGCAGACGCTGAGATATGTCGTTGTTTCAGACAGGACATTGATAGATAAAATTAAGGACGAGTGTATACTCGGACATGAGGGAAATGGAAAAACACTTGCGTCCTGCAACATGCTTGTGGTTCTTGCTCAGATAAACGGAAGATGTGGATATGAGAAAGATGGAAGCTTTACAACCTCAAAGGGCGCAGGCTGGGAAATGTTTGATGCAGGAATTGCGGCTCAGACATTTTGTCTTGCGGCACATGAGAAGGGCTACGGTACATGTATCATGGGTATTTTTGATGATAAAAAGGTAGCCGAGGCTGTGGCACTTCCTGAGGGACAGACCGTAGCGGCGCTTATTTCCATAGGAAGGCCTAAATTTATACCTGACCCTGTGCCAAGAAAGGAAACAGGAGAGTTAGTGAAATATATGTAAATTTTTACGGGTGATAAGTATGATAAACGGACGAACAAGTCAGATAATTAACAGGCTGATAAATAATATAGAAAACGGACAAAGCGTACCGCTTTCTACGGGAAAGGTCATGGTAAACAAGGATGAAATGCTGCTTATGCTGCGTCAGCTTGAAAGCGTTATGGAGGGCGAGCTTAAGGTTTACCGTGATGTAAATGACAGAAAGGGTAAAATTATTACCGATGCAAAAAAGGAAGCAGAGGACATTATTCACGAGGCAGAGCAGACGGCAAGCAGAATAAGGGTGACAAAGCGTGTGTCCACAATTGGCGGAGGCTTTCGGGCAGACAAGCTCGACAATGAAGATAAAATGGCGCTTAGAACTGCAACTGATATATATGCAGCATCACTTATATATACGGACGAGATGCTTACGGAGGTTAATGACCTGCTGTCCCAGGCATATGACTATGTGAACAAACAATATGGAAGAATGTTAAGCGACTTAGAGCAGAAGGCGAACATTATTGCCAACAATAAAGCGGAGCTTATGACTAATCTGAAGGAGCTGAGTCGTGAGGACAGATACGAGCAGATACTTGAGCTTGCACAGCTTTTGTCAAATGAGCTTTACAGCGAACGGCAGAAAATGAAGGACATGGAATATGAGGATGGGCGTAATGAGAAAAAAAGTCTGCCTAAGCAGGAAGATGCTGTCAAAGAGACGGTTGCCAAAAAAAATGTTGCCAGCAGAGATGCTGCAAGAGAACGCACTGACAGAGAACGTACTGCCGAAGAAAAATATGTACCCGAGGAGGATTCTGCTTTTGGTAGTGCAAAAACACAGCAGCCGCCAATGAAAGACGTGAGAGAACGAGCTGTCCAAAAAGCTGTTGCTGACAGAGATGTTATCAAAAAACGCTCTGTAAAAGAAGGCACTGTCAAAGAAAAATATGTACCTGAGGAGGATTCCGCCTTTAGTAGTGCAAAAACACAGCAGTTGCTGATAAAAGACGTGAGAGAACGAGCTGCAAAAAAAAATATTGCTAACAGAGAACGAACTGCTCAAAAAGATATTGCCGACAGAGATGTTATCAAAGAACGCTCTGTAAAAGAAAACGCTGTCAAAGAAAAATATGTACCCGAGGAGGATTCCGCCTTTGACAGTGTAAAAACACAGCGTTTACCAATAGAGGATGTCAGGAGGGCAAAAGCTGAAAACAGTAGTACATCCAAGGATGTGAAAACGACACGTATGGAATAGGTGGGATTTATAATGTTTAGCTATAAAAGACCGGTACACTATTATGAGACAGATAAGATGGGTGTTGTCCATCATTCAAATTATGCACGGTATTTGGAGGAGTGCCGTATTGAAATGCTTAAATTTTACGATATGCCTTATGATATGATAGAGGAAATGGGCTATATGATACCAGTGCTTGATTTGAAATGCTCCTTTAAGGAGCCTGCTAAATTTGGTGAAACGCTGATTATTGTGCCAAAGGTTGAGCAGGTAACGGCAGGGAGATTTTACGTTTCCTATGTCATTTATGATGAAACAATGACCCATATAAAGCATGTGGCTGAAACGTCACATTGCTTTTTGGATAAAAGCTTTAATATTGTGAGCCTAAAAAAGAAAGAACCGGAGCTTTATGATAAGCTTCTTGCAACGACGGGAGGACAAAATGCTTAAAATAGAAAAAAATAAGATGGGATTTTCCTGTGAGGTTTTTCCCCCGAAAAGGAACGATGATATATACGAAATATACAGAACGCTTGATGAAATCAAGCTTATTAAGCCTGATTTTATAAGCGTTACCTATGGTGCAGGCGGGAGCAACAGCAAGAAAACTGCTACGATTGCAGCGTACATACAAAATATATGCGAGGTGGAGGCAATCGCCCACATGACGGCTGTTGGTATGGATGAAAATTTGCTGACCTCACTTCTGTTTGAATTAAAGAAAAAGGGCATAGATAATGTGCTGGCGCTTCGTGGTGACAAGCCAAGGCTGATGTCCGACGAGGAGTTTGAAAATAGAATATATAAATATGCAAAGGACCTTATCCCTGAAATAAGGAGCAGGGGCGATTTTTTTGTTGCTGCTGCCTGCTATCCTGAGGTACATCCTGAATCAACAAACAGGGAGGACGATATAAAGTACTTAAAGGATAAGGTTGATACGGGAGTTGACTGCCTTATTACCCAAATGTTTTTTGACAATAAGGTGTTTTATCAATTCATGGATGAAATAAAAAAAGCAGGGATAACTGTTCCTGTTCTTGCAGGGATTATGCCTGTTACAACAGCAAAGCAGCTTGGGACAAGCGTACAGCTTTCAGGCTCGTCGGTGCCTAATGAGCTTAGTCAGATGATTGCAAAATACGGAGATAATGCCGACGATATGAAAAAGGCAGGCATAGAGTATGCCGTAGCACAGATAAATGACCTGAAGAAAAATGGTGTGGATGGAGTACACCTTTACACCATGAACAAGGCTGACGTGACAATGGCGATACATGAAGCAATAATATGATATAAAAGAGCTGTCGTATATCCATAAAATGCTCTTATCTGCCGGATGCTTATGCATATGGCATGGACAGAAATAATTTAAAATAGCTTGATACGCAATGGGAATTATGATATATTGTAAATATGGGAAGTACCGAAAATGCAAGGTTGGGTTAGCCTGCCCGTTCTTTTATTACATAAGAGAGGGGGTGGTTCCTATGATTAGTCTTTCAGATGTTTTTACATTCGGAATTTTAATTATAGAATTGCTTTCCTATCTCAGTGACAGGAAAAAATAGCAATAAAAAACCTGCCTTGTAAAATTTCAGCTCCTCGGCAGGTTTTTTAGTAAACCGAATGGGAAGCTAACCACAACTTTGTGGTCGGTGCTTCCTTTTTTACTGTATCATACTTACAAAAATGTGTCAAGTCCTGATACCTACATTACATCGTCGGCTTTATTACACTCTTGCGCTTATTCTTTTTGTTCTCGTAAAGTGCCTCGTCTGCATTGTGCAGGATTTCCTCGATGACAAGGGTAGGAGAGCATGTAAATGTGGTTATACCAACGCTCACATCAATATAATATGGTTTGTCGCAGGTTTCATTAAGCTTTTTGGAAAGCTCCGCAATTTTTCGTCGAATTTCGGTAGGTCGTTCTGCATCGTCCAAAAATGAAAATGCAACAAATTCGTCACCACCGATACGTCCGATAATATCCTCGGAACCAAAGCTGTTTTCAAGTATGTCTGCAATGCTCTTTATAGCAAAGTCGCCGTTGTTGTGACCAAAATTATCATTTACCTGCTTTAGGTTATCCATGTCTGCAAATACAACCATTGCAAGCTTGCCCTCGTTGTACTGGGAATTGACCTGCGCCTGAACGCTGTCAAGAAAGCCTCGCCGGTTGTTTATTCCCGTAAGGGCGTCAGTGATGGAGAGCTTATTTAACAGCTCGTTCTTGTTGTTTAATTCGGTTGCAGATATGGCAAGCTTTTTCTGTATAGATAGCTGCTGCTTCATAAGCGATATAAAGTTAAGTGATATGGAAAGCTGTAAGCTTTCAGGGTAAACATTTTCAAAATGCTCTATAGCAAGCTCGCTGACAAACAAGCCGTATTGCACGCTGTTGGTAAAAAGAGGGGTTACAACTAATGTTCTTCTTCTGTCCTTGGCGGTATAATCGTTGCAAAATACCTTGTTTGAGGAAATAAGCCTATTGTCTCCTGAAAGGTACGTTATTTTACCATTGTCCTGACATGCCTGAAGATAAAGGGTGTTAGGTATTTTCCAGGAACCATTTGGAAGCAGCATGACCGGCTCGTCGTATATGTAAATATATGCGCTTATAAACTGTGCGTCATAGAGCTTTTCCATGATAAGGTTAAAGCAGGATTCCTCATCTGTACTGTAGGTAAGCGTATCTCTTGTTATGTGCAGTGATGACCAAATGCTTGACTTGTGGTTTCTTACCTTTGTATACAGCTTGTTTGAGGTGTAGAATAAAAATTTCTCATATATGCTTGTAAAAAGTTGTGACAGAGTGCTTGTTTTTTTATCATCAGTTGTCAAGGCAATAAGAAGATTCTTAAGCTCTTTCAGCGTGTAAAGGAATTTATCATTACTGAAAAATATAGCGACAACAGATGTGGCTAAAAGTCGTTCAAGCTCTGCGCAAATATACTCAGTATCAAAATCAAAATCACCGGTTTTAAAAATCGGGTCAAGTATGCTGTCCAAAAACGGACATATCGTTTTAATTAAATTGTCATAATAAAAGGTTTTACTGTAATTGGAATACATATAGTTTATTATAGTTTCCTTTATAGCTTGGTAATCATCAGTCTTATCAAGTGTAATTCCCTTGTCAATCATGCTGTTGAGTGTAAAATCAGCACAGCCGCAGGAGGAACGCACAATAAGACTTGAGTTTAATATGCTTACCTCTGTCTTTCCCTTTGTGACAAGATTGATAGCCTCCTTGACAGACTGGTAACCCATATCAATGATACTGTTATGAACGGTTGTAAGAAGTGGGTTTAGTACGGTTGATACAGGAGAGTCATCATAGCCGGTTACAAGAATATCCTTGCCTATTTCAAGTCCTCTTGCCTTGATTGCATTGTATCCGCCGATTGCCATTTGGTCATTGGCAAATACGATTGCCTCAAGGTCAGGATTTCTGTCCAAAAGGTCATTTACAATATCCTCTGTAAATTCAGAAAAGTTGCCGTATACGATTCTGTTTTGGTTGACCTCGATTCCGTTTTCCCGAAGAACGTTGCAGTAGGTGTTAAGACGGTCGTTGGCATCTGCATTTTCCTTGCGTCCGCTTACCATTCCAATTTTTGTCTTGCCGTGTACCTTGATAAGGTGCTCCACAGCCTCACGCATACCGGTTCTTCCCTCTGTGTAAAGATAAGGATAGCCGGGAACCTCAATTTCAATTGTAAGAATAGGAATGTCAAAATTTTTTAGGAATGCAAGCATGTCATTTTCAGACAGAAAGCTTCCTATGGAACCGATAGAAACAATAAGCGCATCCAATGTGTGCTTTGACGCATAGTAAAATATGGAATTATACTGGTAATCAAAACGTGCATTTTTTGGATCGTTATAAGATGCATTCATGTACATGCCCGGAAAAACAACAAGATTTACGTCAAGCTCTTTTGCGGCATAATCAACACCTTTACAAATCTCGTATGCGTAATCGTTGTCAAGATGACATGTAAAAAAACCTATATTCAGTCTTTTCTTGCCTTTACTCATATGTGGTTTCCCCCTTAAAGTTACTAAAATACCCCAATAAAAACTTAAGAATATTTTACCATATTTGTAATTTTATATCAATAATATTGAGCGTAATTTTATGCGAGATATGCCGGCATAATTCTTCTTCGCAAATGTTGTTGTCACGCTTTACAAACTGTTCTATTTCAACTATAATATAGGACGCAGTTTTATATAAATTATAAATTTACTTGATTGATATGAGACGCAATTTTATATAACATATTCAGGAGGAATAAGTGATGGATTACAAGAAGGCGGGCGTTGACATCGAGGCAGGTTACAGGTCAGTCGAGCTTATGAAGGAGCATATAAAAAAGACTATGAGACCGGAGGTGCTTACAAATATTGGGGGCTTTTCAGGTGCGTTTTCAATTGAAAAGCTGAAATCCATGGAAAATCCGGTTTTGGTTTCAGGCACTGACGGTGTGGGAACAAAGATTAAGCTTGCGTTTATTATGGATAAGCACGATACAATCGGTATTGATTGTGTGGCAATGTGCGTAAATGATATAGCCTGTGCCGGAGGAGAGCCGCTTTTCTTTTTGGATTATATAGCCTGCGGTAAAAATTATCCTGAGAAAATTGCTTCCATTGTAAGTGGTGTCGCAGAGGGCTGTGCCCAGTCGGGAGCAGCATTAATAGGCGGAGAAACGGCAGAGCATCCGGGCATGATGCCTGAGGAGGAATATGACCTTGCTGGCTTTGCAGTAGGTGTTGTGGATGAGAAGAATTTAATAACAGGAAAGGACATAAAGCCTGGTGATACCATTATCGGTATTGCATCATCAGGCGTTCACAGCAATGGGTTTTCTCTTGTGAGAAAGGTATTTGACATGACAAGAGACTCACTGGAAACATATTATGATGAGCTTGGAAAAACGCTTGGAGAGGCACTTCTTGCACCTACAAGAATTTATGTAAAGGCACTTAGGAGCGTAAAGGAGGCAGGAGTAACCATAAAGGGATGCAGCCATATTACAGGCGGGGGCTTTCAGGAGAATGTTCCCCGTATGCTCCCAGAGGGAATTACTGCTGTCGTAAGGAAGGCTTCCTATGAGGTGCCTGCCATATTTAGGCTTCTCGCAACAAAAGGCAGCATAGAGGAGGATATGATGTACAACACCTACAATATGGGTATCGGAATGATGCTTGTTGTTGACGGTGCAGACGTTGATAAAACAATAGCTGCACTTGTGGAGGCAGGTGAGACAGCTTATATAATCGGCGAGACAAAAGCAGGTGAAAAGGGAGTAGAAATATGTTAAATATTGTGGTTATGGTATCGGGCGGCGGCACCAATTTACAGGCAATTATAGACGGCATTGCAAAGGGTGAGGTTAAAAATGCAAAGATTACGGGAGTGATAAGCAATAACTACGGAGTTTATGCTCTTGAGCGGGCTGCAAAAGCAGGGATAGATGCATGTGTGGTTTCACCTAAGGATTTTCCTGACAGGGAAAGCTTCAATGACGCACTCCTTGCAAAAGTAAAGGCATACAGCCCTGATTTGATTGTTCTTGCAGGATTTTTGGTTGTGATACCGCCGAAGATGATAGATGAATATGCAAACAGAATTATAAATATCCATCCGTCCCTCATACCTGCCTTTTGTGGAACAGGCTATTATGGGCTTAAGGTTCATGAGGCTGCGCTTGCAAGGGGTGTTAAAATAACCGGAGCAACTGTCCATTTTGTTGATAAGGGAACGGATACGGGACCTATCATTATGCAGAAGGCAGTTGAGGTCAGGGAAAATGATACGCCGGAGATACTTCAGAGGAGAGTTATGGAGGAGGCAGAGTGGAAGCTTTTGCCTGCGGCAATCAACAAAATTGCAAATGAAAATTAAATGAAAACAGCGGAAGGAGTAGTACCATGAATGTACTGATTGTAGGAGGCGGCGGGAGAGAACACGCCATAGCAGCAAAATGCAGTGAGAGTAAGAGAGTGACAAAGCTTTATGCGGCACCTGGAAATGCAGGAATCGCAAGTCTTGCCGAGTGTGTGGATATTTCCGTTATGGACGGCGAGGCACTGGTTCAGTTTTCAAAGGAAAAAAATATTGATTTGGCAATCGTAGGTCCTGACGACCCACTTGTGGCAGGCGTTGCAGATTGTTTTAGAGATGCAGGTATAAAAGTGTTCGGACCTGCAAAAAATGCTGCTATAATAGAAGGCTCAAAGGCATTTTCAAAGGAGCTTATGAAAAAATATAACATTCCTTCAGCGGCATATGAGGTTTTTGACAATGCGGAGGATGCCGTAAAATATCTTGAGACGGCTAAAATGCCTATTGTTTTAAAGGCAGACGGACTGGCGCTTGGAAAGGGTGTTCTTATATGTAACAGCCTTGCGGAGGCGAAGGAGGGTGTTAAGACCCTTATGCTTGATAAGCAGTTTGGCTCTGCCGGAGATAAGATTGTAATAGAGGAGTTTATGACAGGCAGGGAGGTTTCTGTGCTTTGCTATTGTGATGGAACCCACATTAAGCCGATGGCTTCTGCACAGGACCACAAGAGGGCAAAGGATGGAGATATGGGTTTAAATACAGGCGGAATGGGTACATTTTCACCAAGCCCTTTTTATACTGAGGATATTGACAAATTCTGTATGGAGCACATTTATCAGCCTACTATGGATGCAATGAAAAAAGAGGGCAGAGACTTTGTGGGAATACTGTTCTGTGGACTTATGCTTACGGAGGAGGGACCTAAGGTTCTGGAATATAATGCAAGATTTGGCGACCCGGAGGCGCAGGTTGTACTTCCACGTATGAAGAATGACATGATAGACGTTATGGAGGCATGTATAGACGGAAGGCTTAATGAGATAGAGCTTGTTTTTGAGGATAAGGCGGCAGTGTGCGTTGTTCTCGCCTCAGACGGGTATCCTGAGCATTATGAGAAGGGATTTTTAATCAGCGGTCTTGAGACTTTTGATGACAAGGAGGACTATTATGTTTTCCATGCGGGAACAAAGCTTGATAATGGTAAAATCGTAACAAACGGAGGACGTGTACTTGGCGTGACTGCAAAAGGCGATACTTTAACCTTGGCAAGGGAAAATGCTTACAAGGCTACAGAATGGATAAGCTTTGAAAATAAGTATATGCGCCATGATATTGGAAAGGCTATAGATGAACAGTAGAATGATTATTTCGATTGATTTTGGCAGCAGCGAAGCAATTTATATGCAGCTTCGAAATCAAATAATAATTGGAATTGCACAGGAACAGATAAAGGAGGGGGACTCGCTTCCGTCTGTAAGGCAGCTTGCCGACGAGCTGGGTGTAAATATGCATACAGTGAACAAGGCATATGCTCTGCTTAAGGAGGATGGGTATCTCACGCTTGACAGAAGAAGGGGAGCTGTAGTGAGTGTTTCCGTAGATACAAAGCCAAGGCATATAGAGAGCATGAACGTAGGCATGAGAATGATGGTTGCCGAGGCGATTTGCAAGGATATAAGCCTTGCGGAAATGCATCAGCTTATTACGGATATGTATAAGGAATTTGGTGGGAATGAAAATGGAGGTAAGCTATGAAACTCGAATATACGGAGCAAGCGAAGGAAGTGTTGGATATTGCTGTGGAAACCGCTAAGGCAATGAAGCACAGCTATGTGGGAACGGAGCATCTTCTTTTTGCCATGATAGAGAGCAATAATGGTACTGCTTGGAAGGTTCTCACAAAAAACGGAGTGGACATCAATACGGTGAGGTCATATTTAAAGGCGAGTCAGCAGATTTCCAAGAGTAAGTTAAACGGCGAGGACGCATATTCCATGAGGCTGAAAAAATTATTGGAAAATGCGCAGAAGGAAGCTGTAAAGCTTAAGAGTGACAAGATAGGAACGGAGCATTTGCTGATTGCGATGCTCAAGATGGAGGATATAGTAGCGACAAGACTTTTAACCTCCATGTCCATAAATACACAGAAGACGTTTGTTGACGTTATGGTTTCCTGTGGCATTGACAGCAATGCAGCAAAGAAGGAGTTTGCTTCTGTCAGAAATACAACTGCAAAAAAGAAATCGCCTACGCCTGCACTCGACCAATACAGCCGTGACCTTACAAGAGATGCAAGAGAGGGCGACGTTGACCCTGTTGTCGGAAGAAACAGTGAGATGGAAAGGGTCATGCAGATACTATGCAGACGAATGAAGAACAATCCTTGCCTTGTGGGAGAACCGGGTGTTGGTAAGACTGCCGTTGTTGAGGGGCTTGCACAGCTTATTTCAACGGGAATGGTGCCGGAGCTTCTTTTAGGAAAGAGGATTCTAAGTCTTGATTTATCAGGAATGGTTGCAGGCTCAAAATACAGAGGCGAGTTTGAGGAGAGAATTAAAAAGGTTATCGCCGAGGTTAAGGCAGATGGAAATATTATACTGTTTGTTGATGAGCTTCATACGCTTATCGGTGCAGGTGGTGCAGAGGGAGCAATTGATGCCTCCAACATTTTAAAGCCGGCATTATCCCGTGGTGAGATACAGATGATAGGCGCAACCACAAGGGTTGAATACAGAAAATATGTGGAAAAGGACGCAGCGCTTGAAAGAAGATTCCAGCCTGTGTATGTTGAGGAGCCTACGAACGAAGAAACGGTTGAAATACTGAATTGCCTCAGGGAAAAGTACGAGGAGCATCATGGAGTCACCATATCCGATGAGGCGATACGTGCTGCTGTTGAATATTCAACAAGATATATCAATGACAGATTTCTGCCTGATAAGGCGATAGATCTTATTGATGAGGCAGCGTCAAGGAAGAAGCTTGGGCTTTTTTCGGGAAATAGGAGCATTTACCGAATTGAGGAGGAGCTTAAAACGCTTGATGCGGACATTGAGGATGCGCTTACAGGTGGCGAGCTTGAGCAGGCATCACAGATAAAGAAGCAGATAATCAAGCTGAATAAAAAGCTTACAAGGGAAAAGGATAAAATAAAGGCGTCAGAGGACTCGGATATTGTGGTGGATGCAGATGCGGTTGCTTCTGTTGTTTCCGTGTGGACAAAAATACCTGTTACAAGGCTTACGCAAAGTGAACAGGAGAAGCTCCTCAACCTTGAAAAAACACTTCATAAGAGAGTTGTCGGGCAGGAGGAGGCTGTAGATGCCGTTGCAAAGGCAATCAGGCGTGGACGTGTAGGGCTTAAAGACCCGAAAAGACCGATTGGTTCATTTTTATTCTTAGGACCTACAGGCGTTGGAAAGACTGAGCTTTCAAAAGCACTTGCGGAGGCTGTTTTTGGCGATGAAAAAGCATTGATAAGAGTTGATATGTCAGAGTATATGGAAAAGCATAGCGTGTCTAAGATGATTGGCTCGCCTCCGGGCTATGTTGGATTTGATGAGGGAGGACAGTTAAGTGAGACTGTCAGAAAAAATCCGTATTCCGTCATTTTGTTTGATGAGATAGAAAAAGCACATCCGGATGTGTTCAACATTTTGCTTCAGGTTTTGGATGACGGGCACATTACGGATTCTCATGGGCGAAAAACAGATTTTAAAAACACCATTATCATTATGACAAGCAATGCGGGAGCACAGAGAATCATTGACCCTAAACGGTTAGGCTTTTCAAGCGGAAGCTCCGAGGAAAAAGACCATGACGAGATGAAGAATAACGTTATGGAGGAAGTGAAGCGTATGTTTAAGCCGGAGTTCATTAACAGAATTGACGATATCATTGTGTTTAGAACGCTCACAAAAACAGATGTTAAAAATATTACGGCGCTTATGCTTAAGGAGCTTAAAACGAGAGTGAAAAAGCAGATGGACATATCAATCACATATGGAGATACGCTGAAAAACTTTATTTTTGAAAAGGGCTACGACAAGAAATATGGTGCCAGACCACTCAAGCGTTCCATACAAAATGAAATTGAGGATAAGCTTGCCGAGGAAATACTCGGAGGTAAAATTTCAAAGGGCGACAGGGTAAGCATATCGGCAGCAGAGGGAACGGTAGTTTTTAATAAAAAATAACTTGAAATGATAACACATTTTTTTACAAAAAACACATTTTTTTCGCTTTTTTATTGAAGAATTATGTAGATAAAAAACAAGATATATTGTATAATGTGCATAGAGCACATTATACTTTGCGAAGGACATAATGCGTTTGTGATGAAGCTTATGTCGTTTAAAGCTATTATATACAATGGAGGAACAAAAAAATGGCGGTTGTTGACGAGTTAATTCGCGAGGAATCAGGAACACTTAGCTTTGGTAATTACGAAATCAGACAGAAGACAAAAAAGGACGGATTTAACTTTAACGGAGATATTTATAAGATAAAAACATTTAATGAGATTACAAAGCTTGAGAAAAATGGCATGTTTGTTTATGAATCGGTACCGGGTACGGCGGTTCATGGCTTTAAGGCAACTGATAAAGCCGTAAGCCTTGTTGTTGAGGGCAATGAGGACGCACAGGTAACACTTGAGCTTGAGGCAGAAAAGGAGTACAAGATACATATTGATAAGGTGTATGTAGGAAAGCTTAAGACCAATCTTGGCGGCAAGCTCAATATGAGTGTCGAACTTGAGCCGGGTAAACAGGTAGACATATTAGTGGAGAAGATGTAGTGGCAAAGGAAAAACAGATTTTTTTCTGTAAGGAATGTGGCTATGAATCCTCAAAATGGCTTGGACAATGTCCGGGCTGTAAGTCTTGGAATACGTTTGTAGAGGAAAAGGTTAAGGTGGGCGCAAAGCATGCTTCGGTTGTTAGGGAGGCGGTTGCGCCTACAAGTATTTTAGAGGTGACTACAGCAGATGAAAGCCGCATAAAAACAGGAATATTGGAATTGGATAGGGTCCTTGGGGGAGGCATCGTTCGTGGCTCCCTTGTTTTAGTTGGCGGGGACCCTGGCATTGGAAAATCCACCATATTGCTTCAGATGTGCCGTAATCTTGTACAGCAGGAGCAGACAGAGGTGCTTTATGTGTCAGGCGAGGAGTCACCATCACAGATTAAGATGAGGGCGGAACGGCTTGGCAGTTTTTCAAAGGACATGATGCTTCTTTGTGATAATGATATGGATAACATTTCTACGGCAATCACAAAAAGCTCGGCTAAGGTTGTTGTGATTGACTCCATTCAGACTGTGCTTGTGGAGGAAATAGGCTCTGCACCGGGAACAGTTACACAGGTAAGAGAGGTAACGGCACGACTGATGCAGCTTGCAAAGCAAAATAACATTGCCGTCTTTATTGTCGGTCACGTTACAAAGGAGGGAACCGTTGCAGGACCGAGAACCTTGGAGCATATGGTGGATTCGGTCTTGTACTTTGAGGGCGACAGAAATAATGGCTTTAGAATTTTAAGGGGTGTGAAAAACAGATTTGGATCCACAAATGAAATCGGTGTTTTTACCATGACGGATAAAGGTCTTGAGGAGGTTGAAAACCCTTCACAAATGATGTTAAATGGAAGACCTGAGGGCGTATCGGGTTCAGTTGTTGTTTCTTCTATAGAAGGGACGAGAAGCATACTTGTGGAGCTTCAGGCGCTTGTGTGTCAGACAAACTTTAACATGCCGAGACGTACTTCCGTAGGTGTGGATTTTAACAGGGTTAATCTTATTACCGCAGTAATGGAAAAAAGGGTAGGCATGAATTTATGGGGCTTTGATGCCTATGTCAGCATAGCAGGAGGCATGAAGATAAGCGATCCTGCCATAGACCTCGGCATTGCATTTGCAATCGCCTCAAGCATGAATAATAAGCCTGTAGGTGATGACATAATGATTATAGGCGAAATTGGACTTGCAGGCGAGATAAGAGGCGTGACAAATGTTATGCAGCGGGTTTTGGAGGCGGCGAAGCTTGGACTAAAAAAATGCATCATACCGAAATCAAATTATGACAAAGCAATGGAAAAGCTTGCTATAGATATTGTGTGTGTTTCCAATCTCTCTGAGGCGTTAGGGCTGATAGGGTGATGGTGCATATTTCGTGGCTCATATTGAGAAGACATCGCAATTGCTTAATTTAGACTAGAAATTTCAGGAGAAATATATGTATATAGATGAAAAGAGAGTTTTAGATGCTTTTAAAAGATACACGGATGCCTATGACAGCAACAATGGAAAAATTAAATTGAAGGTGAACCACACATACAGGGTGGCAGGCTTATGTAGGGAAATTGCTGTGTCGGAGGGCTTGGATTTGGAGGACGCAGCTCTTGCGTGTTTTATAGGTATGCTCCATGACATCGGAAGATTTGAGCAGATAAAAAGATACGATACATTTTCGGACGCTGCGTCTGTTGACCATGCAATGCTTGGAGCGGACATTCTTTTTCAGGAAGGGAAAATAAGGGACTATATAGATGATGACAAGGAAGATAGGCTTATTGAAACTGCTATAAGGCAGCACAGCTTATACAGGATAGATGAAAATTTAAGTGAGCGTACTAGGTTTTTTTGTAATATTTTGCGTGATGCGGATAAAATAGATATACTTAAGGTTTTTTCTGATACCTCAATGGAGGAGGTTTATGGAGTAACCCACGAGGAGGTATATACATCTGAGGTTTCACCTGAGGTGATGACAAGCTTTTTTGAGCATCATGCCACATTGAGAAGCCTAAAGAAAACAACCGTAGATTTTCTTGTGGCGAATATATCCCTTGTGTATGAGCTTGTGTTTTCGGGCAGTAAAAAAATATTTCGTGAGCGTGGCTACTTGGATAAACTGTTAGAGTTTAAATCGGAAAATGATAAGACAAATGCACAGTTTGACAGTATACGTGAGGAACTTAAGCTTTGTGGCATTGTATCTTAAATATGCAGTAAAAACTGATATGCAAAGGCTTCAAAATAGGATGGACATTTAGTGTTACTTATTTACTTATTTTGTCAAAAAAACTGTTGACATTCAAAAATCACTGTGCTATTATCTAATAGCTGTCGCAAA
>JAMPEW010000050.1 GCA_023664775.1 Clostridium sp.
GCATACGATATACAGAATTTCAGTACACCTTATACGTGTACTTTTTTCTTGGAAATGGCAGTATCATTTTGTTGTTGACAATGCTTTCGATTTATGTATAATATAGCTTGTGTAAAAAAGAGTGTTCTATGTGGGACAATTTCAAGAAAAATGAAAAGCAAAAAGCATCGAACATCAAGATGCAAAACGGAAGCTCAGATTAAGCAAAAACGAAAAGCTAAAATATTAAAAATAGGGGATTGGTCAAATGGTATGATAGGGGTCTCCAAAACCTTTGGTGGGAGTTCGATTCTCTCATCCCCTGCTGAATAAAAAAAGTCTAAAATACTAGGGTTTACTAGCGTTTTAGGCTTTTTTGTTTTGCTTTGGAAGCAGCAACCAGTGATAAAAAGTGGCAATAATTTATCTTAAATATTCCGAGCTATTGCCATTTTAAGCATTTTGTTCTATAATTATATCATATGACTTTATAAATTTAACACACAAAAGTATAAAGCAGGCATATTATTTTAAAAATCTGCGGAATGGGGTGGATACATGGAAGGAAATGTACAAAACGGATTAATTTTTACAAATGAAAATTGTATCGGCTGCAACAAATGTATTTCCAGCTGTCCTGTCATAACAGCCAACAATGCGGTAAATACTGAAAATGGACAGAGGATTTATGTTGACGGTACCAAATGTGTTGCATGTGGCGCATGCTTTGATTCCTGTGAGCATGAGGCAAGGGAATTTCGGGATGACACGGAACAGTTCTTTGAGGATCTTCAAAAGGGTGAAAGGATTTCTGTATTGTGGGCTCCTGCATTTGCGGCAAACTATCCAAATGAATATAAGAGGATTTTGGGTGGATTAAAGCGCTTGGGTGTCAATCGTATTATTAGCGTAAGCTTTGGCGCTGATATTACAACATGGGGGTACATAAAATACATTACTGAGCATAATTTTATGGGAGGCATATCGCAGCCTTGTCCTGCAATCGTAAACTACATCGAGCATTATATTCCTGAGCTTATACCAAGTCTTGTGCCGATACACAGTCCTATGATGTGTGCGGCGGTATATGCGAAAAAATATATGCATCTTCCTGATAAGCTTGCGTTTATCAGTCCCTGCATTGCTAAAAAATCAGAGATAAGTGATCCAAATACATATGGTTACATTAGTTATAACGTGACCTTTGACCATCTCGTGAAATATGCGAAAAAGAAAAACATCATGGCTGATCCTGCACCGAATGAAATTGAATATGGTCTTGGCTCCATATATCCGATGCCGGGTGGTCTTAAGGAAAATGTATACTGGTTTTGTGGTGAGGATATGTTTATCCGTCAGATAGAGGGCGAAAAGCATGCATATCATTTCCTTGAGCAGTACAAGGAAAGAGTGCTGAATCATAAACCGCTTCCGTTTATGGTTGATGCCTTAAACTGTGCACAGGGCTGTATATACGGAACAGGTGTTGAGGAAGAAAAGACAAAGAATGATGATACCTTATATGAGCTTCAGAAGATAAAAGAGGCAAGCAAGAGCAAGAACCCTAAGAGCGCATGGGCAAGAGGGGCAACTCCTGAAAAACGTCTCAAAAATCTGAATAAACAATTTGCTAATCTTGATATTAATGATTTTATCAGACATTATACGGATAAATCCGCTGGCAATCAGGTTAAAATTCCTGATAACCGCCAATTTGCTGAAATTTTTGACAGCATGAACAAAACGACTGAGGTTAAGACAAAGATTAATTGTAGTGCTTGCGGATACAATACATGCCGTGATATGGCGACTGCAATTTTCAATGGCTGTAACAATAGGACAAGCTGTATTCATTATGTTAAGGACCTTGCGGAGGGCGAGAAGGTACAGCTTGAGGAAATGACGCTTGAGATTGAAGAACAAAACAAAAAGGTTTTGGAAAAGGCAGAAAGCATTTCCCATATGGTTGCCGATGCAAATAAGCAGTTTGCTTCCCTTAATGTTTCAATCAACGAGATGTCTGTCGGAAACAATAAAAATGCTGAGGAAACAGGCAATATAAGCAGCGCAATGGAGGATGTTGTAAGCTTCTGTGAAAATATGAAGACGTCATTTAATAAAATTAATGATCTTCTTATACAGCTTGGCGAAAATAATGAAAATATAACCTCCGTTGCCGCACAGACAAATCTTCTTTCCCTGAATGCTTCCATTGAGGCGGCAAGAGCGGGCGAGGCTGGAAAGGGCTTTGCAGTTGTAGCTTCTGAGATTAAGGGATTAAGTGAGTCAAGCCGTAATACCGCACAGGATAGTGAGCACAACAAAGAGGAAATTGTGGCTGCCATGAATAAATTAAATGATGAAGCGGTCAATCTTATGAATATAGTAGATGACGTAAATAAGCGTATCAGTACGCTTGCCTCAAGCTCTGAGGAAATTGCTGCTTCGGCGACAATGGTTGGAGATATTGCGAATGATTTGAAGGAAAAATTTGATGTCATAACCTCCTTGTAAAATCTTTTTTTAGCATGAGCAAAACTCAATAAAGCAAGTATATATGCGATTTTGTTCAGTTCCAATCATTTTAGCAAAAAAGTTTTACCATTCATACAATATAGAAAAATGAGGTACATTTATGTTGAGAACAATCAAAGGAAGGCTTACGGTTAGTGTCATAGGTATCGCTGTAGTAAGTATTTTACTTACAACAATTGGTATTGTATTGGCGGCGGGAAGTAGTATCATTGATAATCAGATGCAGGCATTGCAGCTTAATTCTGATAAATACGCAAAAGAAATCAATACATGGATAGAAACAGAGAAAATGCTTGCGGATGGGGCTGCCGACAGCATAGCTGCAGGTGGAAGAACAGACGTGGACTTTATCCAGTCTGTGGTGGACGCTCATGCGGAAGGTAGAGATGAGCTTTTAAATCTTTATTGTGGAACAAACAACAGTGCATTTATACAGTCCAACCGGGAAGCCGAAATACCTGAGGGGTATGATCCCGTACAGCGTGGCTGGTATCAGCAGGCTGCGGAAGCAGGGGAGGTTATTGTCACTGACCCATATTGGGATGTACTCACAAACCAAATGTGTACTACAATTGCAGCTCCGGTTTACATAGACGGTGAGCTTGTAGGCGTTATCGGTCTTGATGTGACGCTTGGCACCGTAACTGATTTGACAAAGAGCATAAATTATGAAAAGGGTGTATATGGCTTCCTTGTTGATAGTACGGGACATTATGTTGCACATAAAAACAAAAAGTACGAGCCGACGGAGGAGACAACGGTAGCCGTAGCGGACATTTTGCCAGAGCTTGATAAGCTGGTATCAGGAGAAGATACAGACATAAAGAAAACAAATGATTATGATGGCACGAGCAGTTATTTTTCCGTATCTGAAATTGCAGGCAGTAATTGGAAGCTTGGGGTTGTCATACCTTCGTCTAACGTGACAAAATCATTATTGACAATGATATGGGTTGCCATAGTAATGGCGCTTGTAATTACGGCAGCGGTTGCCGCATTTATGACAGGCCTTATCGGTAAGATGCTTGCACCTGTACAGATGTTAAAGCAGTTTGCGTCGGGTGATTTCTCTGAAAATGTAATTACGGAAAAAAATATTCCAAGCGAATATAAGGATGAGACAGAGCAGATTAAGACGGCAACGGCGGAGGTCAAACAGCAGATTCGGGGTATCATATTGAATACAAAGCAGGAGGCACAGTCAATCAGCACGATAGCAGAAGGCACGTCTGAAAAAATGACAGTGCTCAACGAAGATATTTCAGGTATTTCAGGCTCAACGCATCAGGTAAAGGAACAGACGACACAAGCGTGGGAGCTGGCAGAGAGTATAAAAGCTAGTGGACAGGAGCTTGGGCTTGCCATAGAAAATGTTGCAAAAAAAGCAGGAGAAGCAGCGGAACAGTCAAGTGATATCATGAGCCGTGCAGGAAAACGGCAGGAGACATCTGAAAAATCTGCAAATGAAGCGGTTGCCATGTATCAAAGTACAAGGGCAGATTTGGAAAGGGCGATTACGGACAGCCGCAGGGTAGAGGAAATATATACCCTTACGGAGGAAATTTTGGCAATAAGCGCACAGACAAATCTTTTGGCACTGAATGCATCCATAGAGTCTGCAAGGGCAGGAGAGGCAGGAAAGGGCTTTGCCGTTGTTGCAAATGAAATAAGAGAGCTTGCAGACAATTCTCGAATGGCAGTTGATAAAATCCGTAAGGTAACAGAGGGCGTTGTACAAAATGTTGCTTTTTTGTCAGACAGCTCGCAAAAGCTTCTTGGCTTTATGAATGAAAAGGTCATGGAGGACTATCGTGGAATGACGGATTTGGCGAAGATGTATCAACAGGACGCAGCCTTTTACAGTGATATTTCTGCTGACTTAGGGACATCCTCCGAGGAAATGACTGCTAATATGGCTGAGATTAACGAGTCACTTAGTGAGATAACGGCGCTTGTTGGAGAGATTGCTGAGGCTATGGAAGACATGGGAAAATCAGCAGAGCATTCCAACACAAATTCCGAGGCGGTGCTTTCGCAGATGGAGGAATTATTCCATTTGAGCGAACAGCTTACCCAAACGGTATCATCTTTTAGGGTTTAACATATCCTAAGGAGGGAACTGGCGAAGCTGGGAGGATTTCTTAGGATGAAAGCGGTATAAAAGGCAATAATACAAAATATATAAAAAAGGGAGGTCTATCATGGGATTTTTTACAGGTAAGACGGTTATTATAACGGGTGCAGGCAAGGCGACTTTGAGCGACGGCAAATGCGGCTCTATAGGATATGGAATTGCAACTGCTTTTGCAAAGGAGGGTGCAAACCTTGTCATCACAGGAAGAAATGTAAAGAAGCTTGAGGATGCAAAGGCTGATTTGGAAGAAAAATACGGTATCAAGGTGCTTACGGTGCAGGCAGATGTAAATGCAGGTGCCGACAATGAGACAGTTGTAAATAATGTTGTTAAGCAGACCATAGATACCTTTGGCGACATTCATGTACTCATAAATAACGCACAGGCATCGGCGTCAGGCGTTACACTTGCAGAACATACCACAGACCAATTTAACCTTGCACTTTATTCGGGACTTTATGCTACATTTTATTATATGAAGGCATGCTATCCTTATCTTAAGAAAACAGAGGGCTCAGTAGTAAACTTTGCGTCAGGTGCGGGAATTTCAGGCAATTTTGGCCAGTGCTCATACGCTGCCGCAAAGGAAGGCATCAGAGGGCTTACAAGAGTTGCTGCAACTGAGTGGGGACCTGATAATATCAATGTCAATATTATCTGTCCGCTTGCATGGACGGCACAGCTTGAAAACTTCCAAAGGGATTATCCGGATGCTTATAAGGCAAATGTTAAAATGCCGCCTATGGGACATTTTGGAGATTCTGAAACGGAAATAGGACGTGTATGTGTTCAGCTTGCATCACCTGACTTTAAGTACATGACAGGTGAAACTCTTACATTGCAGGGTGGAACCGGACTTCGTCCATAGAGGTTAATAAATCGGGCATGTTGCACTAAGCGTATTTTTGTTATTATGATATAAATGCGCTGCAGTGTGACAGCCCTTTTTTTGTATATATTAGCCTTATATTGGAAAACATAAGAAAAAATAATAAAAAAACAGGAGAAGAAATATGAATATATTATTTTATGACACAACACCATATGATAAAAGATCCTTTGACATGGAGCTTGAAAAGCATACAGACGTTACAATCACATACCATGAGGCGGATATTTCAGAGAAAACCGTATCTCTTGCAAAGGGGTACGATGCCATATGTGCATTTGTAAATTCGGACCTTAGCGGTCCCGTTATTGAAAAGCTTGCAGATATAGGGATTAAGCTTATACTTCTTCGATGTGCAGGCTTTAATAATGTAGATATAGATAAGGCAAATGAAAAGGGAATTACGATACTCAGGGTTCCGGGATATTCTCCTGAGGCTGTCGCAGAGCATGCCATGTCACTTGCGCTTGCATCTAACAGGCGTATACACAAAAGCTATATTAAGGTGAGAGAAAACAATTTCAGCCTTGTAGGACTTACGGGAATGAATTTTTATCAGAAAACGGCAGGAATTGTAGGTACGGGAAAAATCGGCGCCGCCATGTGCAGGATATGTCATGGCTTCGGAATGAAGGTTATCGCATATGATGTGTATGAAAACAAGGACTTGCCATTTGTGGAATATGTATCTATGGATGAACTGCTTGAGAAGTCCGAGCTTATATCCCTGCATTGTCCACTTACGGATGACTCCTATCACATGATAAACAAGGATGCCATCGACAAAATGAAAAAAAGACCCGTATTTGTAAACACGTCCAGAGGCGCTCTTGTAGATACGGAGGATTTAATTAAGGGAATACGTGAAAACAAATTCTTTTCAGTCGGACTTGACGTATATGAGGAGGAGGCGAGCAATGTATTTGAAAACAGGGAGGATGAGCTTTTGGAACATTCCGTTACTGCAAGGCTTTTATCGTTCCCGAATGTTATTATTACATCGCATCAAGGCTTCCTTACCGACGAGGCGCTGTCTGCAATCAGTGAGATTACAATAAAAAATGCAAGGGATTATGCGGCCGCAAATGTAGCCGATTACGAAAAAAATCAGGTAAAATAGAACAAAGAGGGAGGGCTTTTCCTAAGATATTCCACTTATCGAAAAGCCCTCTTTTTTAATTTTATAAGAAAGTTCTCTGAACCTCCTTATAAGGCATATGTCCTAAGGCATGACCCAAGGACAAATCATTTTTTAGTCTGTTTCCCTGTTTACAAGACCATAGAAACCAATTACATAAAGACCGGCGATTCCAACAAGACCATATATTATTCTTGTGAGCGCAGAAGCATCTCCGAATAATGCAGATACGAGATTGAAATCAAAAAATCCTATAAGTCCCCAGACAATGGCACCTATGATTGTAAGAGTCAGACACAGGTAGTTTAGAAATTTCATACAAAACCTCCAATACAAAAGCAAATAAAGTAGCTTGCAAGTTACAAGCCCTTTAAATATAGGATTTACAAAAGCAATAAAAATATGTAGTTAATTGTTGCCAAAATAAATAAATTAATGTAATATTGACTTGCAGATACATATGTGAAAATGGACATTTGCCAATTAATTAAATGAAGCTGGCTTGCAGTGCTGATTAATCAAATTTTTTATAAATAAGTGACAGAAAAAAGTGTATTACAGGAGGATAACATGGGCGGATTTTTTGGAGTTGCATCAAAAGAGGATTGTGTATTTGATTTATTTTTTGGAACGGATTATCATTCCCATTTAGGAACAAGACGTGCAGGGATGGCGGTATACGGAAAGGATGGATTTGAAAAGGCCATTCATAAAATTGAAAATGCTCCTTTTAGAACAAAATTTGATAAAGAGGCAAATTCCATGCATGGCAATATGGGTATCGGCTGTATATCGGATTACGAGGCACAACCGATTTTAGTGCGTTCACATCATGGCTCATTTGCAATTACTACGGTTGGAAAAATAAATAATGCAGATACTATTATTGCAGATATTTTGAAAAATAATACACATTTTTTTGAAATGAGCAACGGCGAGATAAATGCTACGGAGCTTGTAGCGGCAATTATCAATCAAAGGGAAAACTTTATTGACGGAATCAGATATGCGCAGGAGCTTATTGAAGGCTCCATGTCAATGCTGATACTTACCCCTAAGGGAGTCTATTGTGCAAGGGACAGGCTTGGACGAACCCCTGTCGTTATCGGCAAAAAGGACGGGGCAATGTGCGCCGCATTTGAAAGCTTTTCCTTCCTGAATTTAGGATATACATTAGAACGTGAGCTTGGTCCCGGCGAAATTGCTGTTATGACGCCTGACAGCGCAAGAACGCTTGCTGCACCGGGCAATGAAATGAAAATATGTACATTTTTATGGATATATTATGGCTATCCATCCTCAACCTATGAGGGTGTAAATGTTGAGGAAATGAGATACAAATGTGGAAGGGCGCTTGCAAACAGGGATGATGATGTTCATCCTGATATTGTTGCGGGTGTGCCTGATTCGGGAACTGCCCATGCAATAGGATATGCAAATGCATCGGGCGTGCCGTTTTCAAGACCGTTTATCAAGTATACGCCGACATGGCCCCGCTCATTTATGCCTACGATACAGAGCAAGCGTAACCTGATAGCCAAGATGAAGCTGTTGCCCGTAGAGCATTTGATAAAGGATAAAAGCCTTGTTATCATAGATGATTCTATCGTCAGAGGAACACAGCTTAGGGAGACAACGGAATTTTTATATGAAAGCGGTGCAAAGGAGGTACATATAAGACCTGCGTGTCCGCCGCTTATATTTGGATGCAAGTACCTTAATTTTTCCCGTACCAATTCTGAGATGGAGCTTATTACAAGAGCTGTAATCGCAGAGCTTGAGGGTGGAGAGGTTACAGATGAGATACTGAAGGAATATGCAGACCCTAACTCTGAAAAGTATGAAAAGATGGTAGACAAAATTTGCGAAAAGCTTAATTTCACGTCACTCCGTTTCCATAGGCTGGATGATATGATAGAATCGGTCGGCATAGACCCATGCAAGCTTTGTACCTATTGCTGGAGTGGTAAAGAGTAAAAATCTGCTATTCAAATTGATTGGAGGTTTTGTTTATGCTTTTTAAGGGTGAAATGATAAATATATTTGATGATTCGGAAACGGTTATGCCGCAGCTTATGCAGCTTATGAGAACGGATATTCAGGAAAAGGACGGAGATTACCTTCTTGAAATAGAGCTTCCCGGTTTCCTCAGGGAGGACATTCAGGCAGAGCTTGCAGATGGTAAGCTTACAATAATTGCTGAAAAGCCGGAGCATATTGAGATGGAGGGCAGTAAAAGCCGTTATATCAGACGGGAACGTCCTGCCGGAGGCTGTCAAAGAAGCTTTTTTGTCGGTGATAAGGTGAAGCAGGAGGATATTTCTGCGGCATTTAAGGATGGCATATTAAGCATTATTATTACCAATCGGGAAAAGTCTGTAGAAAGGGAAGAAAGAAAGCTGATACCGATAAAATAACATGAAAGAATTAATAAATAAAATGCGTCATTCGGGCTATGCGGAGATGCGGGAGACGGCAATCGGCGTTCATGCAATGTATTATGTGCAAAATGGACTTCCGTGTGTTTACTGCTTTATTGACTTGGATGACCTGCAATTTTCTCCGCCAGCCAAAAATAAGAAGAATACTGTACATCAGGAAGTGACAGACACTGATGATGTAAATTCGTCTGCCTATAAACGTGCAGTGTTTGATTATGTTGACAAAAAAATAAGAGAGCCTTTTTTAAGCATGTCATATGAGAGCGTTGCGGCAATTAATATTGTGAGCACATCGGATATGGAGCTTGTTAAGGAAGTCTTTTGTGAATGTAAAAATTATTGGGTGTATGATAAAAAGGAAAACAGGCTTGTTATTTTCGAGGAACAGCCCGTTGATTTTTTTGGTTTTAAGAGGATTGTTGAAAACCATATCAACAAGCTTGATGAGGGTGTCGTCCAATTTAAGGAGGCGGCGAAAAAGAGAAAAACAAAATCTGCAAAGGCAGTCTGGAGAAAAAAACGATGGACAAAAAGTACCATCATGCAGCATATTACAATTACGGGCATTATCATAATTATCAATGCGTTAGTTTACATAATTACGGCAGTCAGAGGAAACGTGTATAGTGCGGCATATATGCTTGGATGTGGAGGCTCCTGTGCAGAAAATGTCATACTTGACAGAGAGTACTACAGATTATTTACGTCAATGTTTCTTCACTTTGGGTTTGCACATATTTTTAGCAATATGTTTTCTCTTTTTGTAATAGGTTATGTGCTTGAGCCGCGAATGGGAAAGGTGCGGTTTGCGGTTGTATACATACTGGGTGGTCTTGCAGCGTCCGTTACAAGCTTGATTTACCATTGGAGTACGGAAGCTTATGCTGTGTCGGCAGGCGCTTCAGGAGCCGTATATGCCATGCTGGGTGCATATATTGTTATAATGTACTTACATGACAGAGCACATTTTGACCCTTTGCGTATTTTACTTGTCCTGCTTATGCCGCTTTTGAGTGCCTTTCGGGATGTAGAGATTGACAATGCGGCACACATTGGTGGACTTGTTGCGGGAATCGTGCTTACGCTTCTAATTGAAAAGCTTTGGAAACGAAAGAGCAAGTGGCAGAAAAAATATAAATTATAAAGGGGCTATCGTGGTAAGGATTTCAGGCATATAGTTGTTTACCCATGACAAGCCCTCTTTTGTTTTGTATTTTTACAACCTATGCTATCTAAGCATATTAAGATATTTTGTTTTTCTATTATGTCTTGTGGGGCACTCCCTTGAACTCGTACACAGCCATGCTTGCCAACGGTATGTGTATTTTGAATTTGTCAACAAGACCGTTTAGAATACCCACATTTGATAATTTGCGATGTAACATGCTGCGAAGCGTTGTCTGAGCGAAGCGAGTTTCGCTTAAGCAGCATGTAA
>JAMPEW010000051.1 GCA_023664775.1 Clostridium sp.
CTAATTTTTCAACCTCTGCCCCCGCAAGCAGTTCTTCCTCTGATGCGTCCTCGTCAAGCAATTCCATGTCAGTTTCATTATCTTCTGCCATTTCCTCGTCAGACAGCATCAGGTCCTCGTCACGTTTTCCAACCGACACTTCGCCATCCCCAAGCTCTCCTTCTGTGTCTGTGTTCGTATTAGTCTTTACAACATCAGCTTCCGTTATGCCGTTTTCGTCTTCCTGTCCATTTTTTTCGCCACTTAAATATGTACTTGTTTTTTCAGAGAAATTTTCATTGTCTGATGCAGTATCAGCATTTGTTACTTCTGAATTATCTAATGCGTCCATATTTTCATTAGTAACAACCTCTTTCGTTGATGTACTATTTTCTGTACCATTTTCATCACGTTTCGTTGTTTCTTCTGTCGTTTTCTCCTTTGCCATTTCCGTTGTTTCTTTTGTTGCTGTCTGCGTTGTTTCCTCTGTTGCTGTTTCTTTCGTTGTTGTTTCCGTTGTTTCTTTTGTCTTTTCCTCTGTGGCTGATTCCGTTGCTTCTTCTGTCGCTTCCTCCGTTGCCACTTCTGAAGCTTCCAGTGCATACTGCATTTCTTCCTGCGTCATCTCGTCATTTGGCTCTACTGCCGTACTCGGCAGATTGCTGACACAAATTGTTGCAATGACAAGCACCACAGAAAGAAATGCACTAATCATTCTTCTTTTCATTGTATCTATCCTCCTAATTCTCATAATTCCAAGCAGAGACTTCGGCAACAGACCAGTTGCCGTTATCCCTGCAAGGATGTTATGAGAATCAAGAAAGCTGAATGAAAGGCATGCGTCCACACCTTCATTCAGCTTATAATATATATAAGGAATTTGCCCGACCAAGCCTAATAACATCACAATATCACTTGTCAAACTTTCGTTCCACAAGTATAATATAAAACGTGATGTCTCGCAGGCTTAAAGCGTGCTGATGTGGTACTGTGACTACCATATTATCCTCTGCAATACTGCCAATATTGCAGGGGAGTTTCATCCGTTTACTTTCTTGAATTCTCGACCATATTTTACCATATTGATACTATACTTACAAGCAAAATATATTTGCATCTTGTGATAAATTTTATTATAGAAGCTCTTGAAATATTTTATATATAGTGATATTATATAAAAAGAAAGCACCCACTCCAAAGTGGATGCTCCGAGTTTAGGTTAAAGAATGTCCTTATGGACACCGCCTATCCTGTTGGCAGACAGGATAGGTATTTTTATTTTCGCTTGCTATTTTTCTTTCCCCATTTCATACTCAAAGCTTGCATTATCACTTTCAAATTCAAGCAAATCCCTGTTTTTATATGAAAATTTATAATATGCCCTACAGGAAACGCTTTCATGTATCGTCCGTATCATTTCGCCGTTTATGGGTGCATTCAAATCCTGATGCGTTTCCTCAAGCAATTTTGCATAAAATTTATAATTTCCCTGTCTTATCATAACAACACGATTTCCTATGTGGGAAATTCTTGCTCCAAGATAGGTTGCAATACGGTATTCCCTTCCGTCAATAACAACAGCACCGATAATCCCCTTAAATGAAAATCCCATGAATGGTATATCAGCAACTGCCAGCATAAGGGAACCGTTCCCGAAATGGCACTGTGTCCAAATATAGTCTTTTGGAAACGAGCGTCCTCTATCCCCTTCTATATATCCCACGCCATTGTTAAACCTATAATTTGTATCGTTAATCATTATGCTTCCCCTAACGGAATGTCTCATGCTTACTACGCTGTGCCTGCATTGTAAAAATGGAATGTATCGAAAGGGTCCCATAATATCATATTTTAATTTTTTCAGCCTTTTAAAATATACCTTCCCATTTATTTTGCATCCATCATAATCAACATTTAAGGACATCCCCTTTTCCGAAAACAAATTCCTTCCCAGCCTTATTATCCCTCTTTGAAAACTAATATCGGAATAGGGAATACTATAGACCTGTTCTTTTGTGATTATCTGCAATGAAGCGTTTTTTCTGTTACCATCATGGTGAAGCGCAGGTATCATTGCAAAAGACTTATTATTTTCACTGCATTTAAAATAAAATCCCTTAAAATATTGCATACAACATCAACTCCTCATTCAATGATATTGTCCGTAATATTTTAAGGGATATTCATAAATACATAAAGCTTCCACGCAAAGCGAGAAAATAACCTCGATAAGCACAAAGCAAATCCATAAGGCAGGCTACTACAAAACTAATCAATTATTCCATAAACGGCTTTTTTACAGCCAGCTCAGACAATTTTCAAATTCTATTTTCCTACTGCCCTGCTCAATTGTTCCGATTTCATAGCAGTCATAAAATTTATTTACATGCTTCATAACCCGTTCCTTATCCTTTTGAGATACTACAATATTAAAACCCACACCCAAATTAAAGGTGGAAAGCATTTCCTCATCACTGATATTTCCATTGTTGCGGATATATTTAAAAATATTCAGCACCCTTACCTTAGACAAGTCTATCACTGCACACAAGCCGTCAGGTATAACCCTGCATAAATTTCCTTCTATCCCGCCTCCCGTAATATGTGCCATTCCATGAATGACATTCTTGTCAAACAAATCCTTTACTGCCTTATAATACGGCGTATGAACCTTCATAATCTGCTCTATAAATGTAAGTCCGTCAATCTTATCCAGCTTAATCTGTGGAAGCCTGTCCATTAACAGCCTTACAAGTGAATAGCCGTTTGTGTGCAGTCCGTTAGAGGCAACTGCTAAAACCACGTCCGTTTCCTCTATCGCCGAACCATCTATCACCTTAGATTTTTCCACAATTCCCACTATGCTTGAGGTAAGCACATACACCCCTGCATCTACAACAAGAGGCTGTATGGAGGTTTCCCCTCCCACCAATGAACATTCGTTTTCCCGACATGCCTCTGCCATGCCCTTAACCAAGCTGTGTATTGTGTCCTTCTCAGCATTTCCACAGATAATTGTATCTAACACTGCCAAAGGCATTGCTCCCATCACAATAATATCATTTACCAAATGATTAATCATGTCGTGGCAAATGGACTCGGTGTAGCCATATTCCATTGCAAGCTTCTGTTTTGAGCCCGGCTCCTCAGCCTTCAGCACCAAAACAGGCTCCTTAACTTGTGGAAAACGAATATCGTATAGGGAGGCAAATTGTCCAAGTCCGTTTAATACCCGTACATCATCTGTTTTTAGGTGCCTAGACATTTCCTTTTTTATTGCATCTGTGTAGGCAATGTCAATGCCTGCCTTACTGTAGGACAAGCATTCCGCATCCTTTTCACTTCCCGATAAAATCTCATCGACAGTCACATTTAACACAATTGCCAAATCCTTCAAAATTTCAATATTCGGATATGTGGTTCCGTTTTCCCATTTTGATACAGCCTGAAAGGAAACATTTAATTTCTGTGCGAGCTGTTGCTGGGTAAGCCCTATGGATTTACGCTTGTCCATGATAAAGCTTCCGACCTTAACGCTGTTTAACATAAAAAGACCTCCATAACTTTTCTTTTATGATAGCTTACCTGATTACCATAAACAATAACCGCATACTAGAAATATCGGGGTAAATTCAACGTGTGGTTGAGTTTTCAGTTTAAAGTTTTATCAATTTCCAATAAAACAGCCACACGAACATAATTCGAGTGGCTGTTTTAATTAGGCATATTAAAATTTAAAATTAATATTATTCTTGTTTTCATTGACAACCTTCTTAGGTCTATCCGATGATAATAATTCTTTTAACACTTTCTTTTTTTCTATTTCAAGTTCGGAAACAGACATCTTTTTGTATTTTTCTGGAATCACTAATGTATCATTTTCATACGCTATCATTTGCTGTTACCTCCTTAAAATTAATATCAAAATTTTGTTGAATTTCTGATAAAGCAACTATTTGTGCTTCAGCTTCATTATACCCTCTTTTTATAAGACCTTCAACAATCAATTTATAGTAATTTTCATTTATTCTTTCATTTGCAGAATACATATAAAGTCTGCCGTCATGGCACGCAACGATACCTGCAACATAAGAATGATCATAATTTGAATTAATGTCATCTATACTTGGTGGAAAACTGTCGGGATGTGTATGAATGGTCAGTAAATTACTATATTCTCCGATAATTTTCTTAGTTGAATCTGAATATTCTATTCTTTTGGGTACAGATGCATTAATTTCCTTTGCAACAACCATAATTGAATCCAAATCAATCCAATACATATCTTCAAATTTTGTACCACTGCGATGTATAAGCATATCTTTCGCTACATGATATAGCAATCTGCTGAGTTCTGTGTTTTCTGTTATTCGGTCAAATTTTTTTCGATACTCTCCACTATTAATGTATGTATAATTAATAACAGTTTCTTTATTTCTTCCTAATCTCTGTTCTTCTATTTCTTTCATTTAGTCATCCTATCTTATGTTTTCCATTCCAAGCCATATCCCAACATCAAAACCCCACCGTCAAAAGCTGAACCTTCTTTCTTCCTTTATATGTAAGGAACAATCCATGCACTCCGTCAGGCACGCTTACACTGCCAGAAAAGACCGTCCACTCCTCACAATCGGAAAGCGTAATCTCGCCCACAATCGGTCCGTCCTCCATAAGCCTAACCTCAAAAAATGATTTCTGACATGACATATTATGTTCTACGTCATCAGTTACTGATTTTCCTTCCGATACATCATTTTCTACATTTCCTGAGCCTGACCTCTCATCTATGCGTACCGGACCTTCATACAAAACCCTGTTTCTGTCGCTCTCAACTCTCGCCATAAGCCGAATAGTCTTTACGCCTTCAAAAGCAAAATACTTATATCCAATCAAAGTATTATTTTCAATCTCTGCAATAAACCTGTCCCCGTCCTTATGGGAAACATTTGGAAATGCATCCTTGTAAATGCTATTGCTGCCATGAGGCATATGACCGTTTGTGACAATGCAGGCAATGGTCGACGGATATTCATATCCCGCCTTTGCAATTAACGGTCCATCATTCAAACCGCAGCTTGTAAGCTCTGCCTGTCTGATACTTCCGTCAGGGCGAATAAAAATCTTTTCTGCACATGCCTGTCTTGAATAATCGGACTTATGGGTAAGCCGATGATAGAACACATACCACTGGTGATTGATTTCAATGATGCTTCCATGTGTTGTTCCCGTCATATTGTGCTTAACGGTTCTGCCCTCATAGCCAATATCCCCATTTGACACAATTGTCCCGCCAAATGTAAAATCCCTGTCAGGATAATCACTTGTTGCATAACAAAGCTCATGATTTTGGAAAGAGGAATACACAAAATAATACTTATCCCCCACCTTGCGCATGGATGCCCCTTCAAAAAACGGATGCGCCTCAAAGCCCGTATTTTTCACCCTGTAAGGAATAATGTGCTTAGGATTCTCCTTTACGGTAAGCATATCATCACAAAGCACAAGGGTTACCGCACCCATAATGCTGTCGCAGTCTCCCTTTCTACCGTTTACACAGCTTTCTTTCTCCTGCCTATAGGCTAAAATCTCCTTCTTTGTCCTGCCGAACATTTCCATTTCCTGTAAAATATAATCAGGATTTTCTTCAAAATCCTGTCTCTCCTCAAAATCATATTGCGTGCCATAATATAAACGAATGACACCGTCGTCATTTATCACGGCAGGGTCAAAGCATACATATTTTTTCATAGGCGTACCATCGGGATTTTGGACAGCGCCCAAAAACTGGAACTCTCCGCACGGGCTGTCACATACTGCTACCTTAATAGCGCCTGTATAACCACCAACCCCATAATCGCCCGACATACAATAATAAAGATAGTATCTGCCGTCATTTCCACGGACAACATCAGGGGCGTACATATATTTCTTAGCAGGATATTCAGGGTCATTACATGCCTTGTAAATAACACCCTCATATCTCCAAGCAGTCAAATCATTGACAGGGGCAGAATACGTCACATAATCCTCCATACAAAATGTGTAACCGCCCTCCCTGTCATGGGAGCCGTATAAATAAACCCTTCCATCAAAAATATGTGGTTCTCCGTCAGGAATATACTCGTCAATCGGCAAAAAAGGGTTATATGCCTGTCTTTTTTCGTTCATAAAGTCCTCCTATTATAACCATTCCCCATAAAACCAAAGATATGATTTTGTATGATAATCTTCATCATTAAGTTCTTCTATATACCCAATCTCAGGTAGTCTTGTTATGATTCCTCTTTCTTTTGCAAATGAATGTTTATTCTTAGTAGGCGTCCATATCTGATATGGTCCTTTTCTGTCCCAAAAGGAATGATAGTATTCCTCATCATAAAAAATAATAATCTGCGAATTTCTTACATTGGGATATGTAATGACGGCTACAACCTTACAAAAGGCTAACTCCTTTGGCTTTTTGGCAATAAACTCCTCTGTTTTTCTTATCCATATTTTACAAAATTGTGTTTTGATTTTGCTTGATGTTTTAGGCTTCGCCAGCCAAGGACCACAAGGAACATGAAAATGCTCAAATTCTTTTGTCGTATCTTTGAAAGGTTCCATTTTATCAATGAAAGGTTCTATTTTATCAATCCAGCCTAACAATATTTTAAATTTTCTTCTTTGTCCCCTTGATTTGCTTCTAATCATATAGATTGACATTCCATTCCTCCTATATTGACAATGACTGTATTGCTGCATAATCATTTTCAAATTTATTTTCTTACTTATCCGTTGTGTCCAAAGCACGTTTTTTATCTCATGTCTGCACAAACCATTTCGCCTTTTACATTCACATCAACATCAATTTCATGGCCTCCAAAAACATATCCATCATCATACCCGATCGTATAAGAACCATTTTGATTAACAAATATATACTTCATTCTGCCGCTTAATGCATTTGCAAATTCCTCTGGTGTTGAAAAATTAATCTCACAATCATCGTCCAAACACTCTAACGCAGCATCAAACAGTTCATTATCTTCTGCAATATATTTTCTGGCATCCTCATCCTTTTTTGCAATGTGCTCCACAAAATCTCTAGCTACAGATAAAGGTTTTTTCCATGTTGCTTTACTACTCCACTCCACCTCAATATAAATCGTAATATCGTTACCTGCAAAATTATATATGCCCTCAAATAACCCCTCAGACTTTTCCAATACTAATTTTCCTAATACATCATCCTCTAAATGAATGGGAGCCAAATACTTTCCCTGCTTTTTATCAAGCTTTGTCCCTGATACATTTTTCTCCAACACCTTTTTAACATACAAAAATGCCACTTCGCCAAAGTAATTATATTGCAATCTTCCTGCAACCTTATAAATTACGCCATTGGTAAATATGTTAAAATATTCGCTGTTTTCCTCCTGCTCTTTATATTCATCTAAGGATATCGGCCACGTTATAACCTTTATCTTCTTTACCATACTATCTGCATTTATATCATATATTGCAACAACAGAACGAGTAATAATATAATAGTTATGATTTTTATTTAATCTTGATGAACCGCCTTCTCCAACAAGAATGTAATATAAACTGTCATCACCTGAAAATTCGTTTTCCTCCTGATAGATTTCATGTATATCCATATTAACAGCACCTCCTCGCAGCTTTTCACTCAAATACATTCCCCATAAAACCAAAGATATGACTTTGTATGATAATCTTCATCATTAAGTTCTTCTATATACCCAATCTCAGGTAGTCTTGTTATGATTCCTCTTTCTTTTGCAAATGAATGTTTATTCTTAGTAGGCGTCCATATCTGATATGGTCCTTTTCTGTCCCAAAAGGAATGATAGTATTCCTATAGATATTACAAGGCTAAACTTTAAACCCTCTGTTTAAAATCTCATCCAGCAGTCTGTCGGCAGCCTCCTCCTTGCTCATCATCGGAAGTTCAAGCTCGCCTTCCTTCGTGATAAACGTAAGGACATTCGTATCTCCCGCAAAGCCTGCACCTGCAACCTTAAGATTGTTTGCCGCTATCATATCAAGATTTTTCTTTTCCAGCTTTACCCTTGAATTTTCAAGCATATGTTCCGTTTCCATGGAAAATCCACACAAAAACTGCCCTGTCCTTTTACGTGCACCAAGCTCCTTTAATATGTCATCCGTCTTTTCAAGCTCTATGCTCATAGTGCTGTCATTTTTCTTTATTTTTTCGTCAGCAGTAAATATGGGTCTGTAATCTGCAACTGCTGCCGCCTTGATAATAATATCCTGCTCAGTGCTTAAACCGATTACCGCATCATACATATCCTTTGCAGTTTTCACATTTACTATATTTACAAACAAAGGCTTATCAATATTTGTCTCACCTGAAACAAGCGTAACGTCTGCCCCGCGAAGCATTGCCATTCTCGCAATGGCATAGCCCATTTTTCCAGTGGAGTGGTTGGTGATATATCTGACAGGGTCGATAGCCTCCTTTGTCGCCCCTGCCGTAACAAGCACTTTTTTCCCAGCAAGGTCTTTCTTCTTTGCACATGCTCTTAAAATATGTTCAACGAGTACAGCTTCGGCAGGAAGCTTTCCTTTCCCTGTATCACGGCATGCGAGAAATCCGCAGTCAGCCTCAATTATCCCATATCCGTATGAGGCAAGCTTTTTCATATTATCCTGAACGATAGGATTTTCGTACATATGTACATTCATGGAAGGTGCGATTAATACAGGGCATTTTGCAGGAAGCACCGTTGTTGTAAGCATATCGTCTGCAATACCATTCGCTATCTTTCCAAGCACATCTGCACTTGCAGGTGCAATCAGAAAGCAGTCAGCCGTCGTTCCAAGGGTAACATGAGGCACATGCATCTCCATTCCCCTGTCAAATGTATCCGTGTAGCACCTGTTATTTGTAAGCACCTCAAAGGTTTCAGGCGTTATAAAATGTGTGGCAGCCTCCGTCATAATCACATGGACATCTGCACCAAGCTTAACAAGCATGCTGGCAGTATTTGCCATCTTGTATGCTGCTATTCCTCCACTGATTCCAAGTACAATCCTTTTTCCCGTAAGCATATAAAACCTCCTGATTTATTCCATGTATTCTTTCGCAAAATGTACCATAAATCCACAGTGCAGCTCGATTTCGCTACGCTTCATCCCTCTCACGGTCATTCGCCCTATCAGTCCACAGCAACCGTTTTTCATCTTCCGGACTGGCACTGCTCATTGCTTTCGTGTACATTATTCCATGTCCTCCAATAATCCATGCTTTTCATATCTTGTGACCCTGTTTATCTTATTATTATCATCTACAAATACCACCCTTGGAGGATTTTCTTTAAATTCCTCGGCAGCCATCTGTGCATAACACATAATAATTACCTTGTCGCCCACATCAACAAGCTTGGCG
>JAMPEW010000052.1 GCA_023664775.1 Clostridium sp.
AATAAATGTCTTGACCGCCTGCGGCGACATTTTCCAGTTCATGGGCTTCTTTGCCGTGTCAGTATGAATCAGTGCCTCAAGCTCCTCCCTGTATGCCACCTCAACAGGCGGCTTAATCATATTTTCATTCTCAGTCATTACGTACTCCTCCTTAAATAAAACGGCATTGCCGCCGTAATAAAGTAAAAAGAAAGTCGGACACCGCCACGCAAAATCTTAGCATAGCGGCTCCAACCTATAATTTCATTTATTTATCGGCTGCCTTTTGCGGCAGCATATATTTTTGCTCAAATACTGCATACTGTCTCTCAAACCATGCAGCATCATCCTTAACCTCCTTGCGGTATCCGTGGGTGTCCATATCATCCTCCTCAACCTGAATGATACACACTGCGATATTTGAGCAGTGATCGGATATACGCTCGTAGGTATCAGTTATATCGGAAAGGCTAAGTCCAAGCTCAATTGTGCATTTGCCCTTTCTAAGTCTTTTCACATGCCTCTTCTTAAGCTCCTTATTCATGTCGTCAATCAAATCCTCAAGCGGCTGTACAAGCGCAGCCATTTCAAGGTCATTATTTTCCAGGGCACTGACCGTCATATCAAGAACATCGCTGAGTGCCTTGCCATATACTGCAAGCTCCTCCATGGCTTTTTTTGAAAAGCTCTGCTCCTTTTCATGCATCTGCTCCACGCCAAGAAGTATATTTACCGCAAGGTCCGATATACGCTCAATATCTCCTATTGTATGAAGAAGCACAGAGGTCATATGGCTGTCGTCCTTGGTTAGATCCTTGCTGCTAAGACGGAGTAAATATGTGCCTAACTGATCCTCAAATTTATCTACCTTATCCTCTATGTCACGCACCTTCTGTCCCTTTTCCTCATCGTAGCCGCCGATCAGGGAAATTGCCTGTAACACGCTTTCCCTTGATATGTGCGCCATATGAATTGCAACCTTTCTTGCCTGTGCAACTGCAAATGCAGGGCGTTCAAGGAACACAGGATCCAAAAGCTGGAGCACGCTGTCCGGCTTTTCCTCGTCCTCATCTCCCTTATCCCGTATGGTTTTAACCGCAAGGTACTCAAGAAAGCCTGCGAACGGAAAGAGAAGTATTGTTGCTCCCACATTAAACAGTGAATGAACGACCGCGATGCCTGCCGGATTAGCCACATAATCCAAAAATGCATAATCCAAAAATGCATTTGATACATAAAAGCCTATCATAAAGAGGGCTGTGCCAAGCACGTTAAAGTAAAAATGCACTGCCGCCGCCCTTTTTGCATCCTTGTTTGTACCCACGCTCGAAAGCATTGCTGTTGTACAGCTTCCGATATTCTGACCCATAATAATCGGGATTGCAAGGGCATAGGACACTGCACCCGTAGAACAAAGTGCCTGTAAAATGCCGACGGAAACCGAAGAAGACTGCATAATAGTTGTAAGCACAAAGCCTAAAATAAGTCCCAGCACAGGATTTTCAAACCTTGTAAGGATGCTTGTAAATCCCGGAACATCCTTAAGCGGCTCCACCGCCGCACTCATGGCATTCATGCCGTACATAAGAATTGCAAAACCAAGAAGTATGGTTCCTATATTGTGCTTCTTATCACTCTTGCAGAATACCACAAATATGGCTCCTATCACTGCAAGTATCGGCGTGAAGGAGGTAGGCTTAAGCATCTGTACAAAAATGTTGCCTCCCTCAATGCCTGTAAGGGAAAGCAGCCACGAGGTTGCCGTTGTACCGATATTAGCGCCCATGATGATACCCACAGCCTGATTCAGCTTCATAATACCCGAATTTACAAAGCCCACAACCATAACCGTAGTTGCGCCTGAGGATTGAATAACGGCAGTAACTCCTGCGCCAAGCAAAACAGCGGAAAGCCTGTTTGATGTCAGCTTCTCAAGTATCTTTTCAAGCTTGCCTCCTGAAAGCTTTGCCAAAGCGTCCCCCATGACATGCATTCCATATAGAAAAAGCGCAAGTCCTCCTATCATGGATAAGATATTAAATATATCCATATGGTTCTCCTTATTGTTAATAATGTTATATAGGTAATTGCGAAACTATGTTTTTTAGATAATACGTTGTTCAAAATGTATAATTCAATGCATGGCACGCTTGCGCTGCTTGTCGCACGTAACGGTACTAAGCTCGAAAATACCTCGCTAAGTACCGACGGCTCCAAAGCGCCTTTGCGTATGAATTATACATTTTTCACAACTCACTTTTTGAAAACGCTAAGTTTCGCAATTGCCTAAATAATGTTATACGATAATTCGTAAATTAACCCACTATTAACAATAATACAACCTTGAATAAGTCTCCGTCAACAATTATTTCCATTTTACCCTTTTGCAGCTCCATGAGGCTTCTTGCAATGGAAAGCCCAAGTCCGCTTCCCTCAGTATTTCTTGAGCTGTCGCCTCTCACAAATCGTTCCATAAGCTCGTCGCCGGAAATGTTAAGCTCCTCCTTGGAAATGTTCTTAAAGGTCACGGAAATATACTCGTCCTGCTCCTTCACGTCAATATAAACCCTTGAGCCCTCCAAGGCGTATTTGACAATATTATTAATCAGGTTTTCCATAACCCTCCACAGATGCCTTCCATCTGCAATGACAAAATATTCCTCCTTGTCACTCTTTATGATTGTTCTTATGCTTCTCGCTGCAAGCTTATCCTGAAACTCTCCAAGTGCCTGATTGATTACCACGTTTACGTCCGTTTTCTCAAGGTTCACGTCAAGGTTGCCCGTAGAAGCCTTCGAGGCATCAATCAAATCCTGTATGAGCTTTTTCAGCCTTGCCGACTGTCTGTCCAAAACCTCGATATATTCCCCTGCCTTCTCATTGTCAAGCTGCTCCTTCTCCAAAAGGTCAACATAATTTATAATTGAGGTAAGCGGTGTTTTTATGTCGTGGGACACATTTGTAATAAGCTCCGTTTTCATGCGCTCGCTTTTTAATGACTCCTCAACGGCATTTGCCATGCCGTTTCTGATGCTGTTTAAATTTTCCCCATGTGCCTTAAACTCTCCCAGCATTCCCTTTGTGTCCACCTCGAAATCCATATTGCCCTTGGCAATCTCATTTCCCGCCTTTTTCAGTCTGGAAAGGTTTATGCAGACAATTACGAGTATGGCTCCAAATATAAGCTTTTCAAGGAAAAGGACGATAAAAACAATCCCAGGGTCAGCTAAAATGCATGGAATGAGCTCCGCAAGCCCCACTGCAAAAAATACACCCAAATACTTGCCATATATGCCTATGCTGTTCCACAACAGCCTAATGACCCTGCCTATATGTCCCCCTAGCTTTTTCAACCATCTGCCGAACGGCTTTATTCCCTTGTTCCACAAAAGCTTTATCAGCTTGACACATGCCATGCTGCTTACAAGTGTTTTTGTTTTTATTCTGCCACAGGTTATAAGCAATAAAACCGGAAATGCAAGTGCCAGCCACACTATAAGTAATATCTCATTGAGCGTATAATTGTTAGAGTACGGATTTATCAACATAAAGCCTATGGCAATGGAGGCTACGGCAAACAGTATAATATCATACGGTACCCTGTTAAATTCCGAAGCATACGGCTCGTCTGATTTTTTTCCATACCCTGCGGCTGCAACAAGAAATGCGCCAAGCAAAAGAGTAAGCACCACTGACACGCCAAATATGACATAAATATAATCCAATATTATATCCCCATGCCGAAGAATGACGGAATAGTAAAAATCGTCATGTGCCGTAAAGCTGGTTTTCACATATGTTGTTACATTCAATGTGCGGTCAGCCAGCCCCGTTAATTCAACATGATATGTGTTCGCTGTCGGGTCATACCATTCAATAGCGTCCCATGTCCTATATAGTTCCTCTGCCTGCCTGAAAAACTCATTATAGCCTCGGCAGAAATTAATGTCCATATCAAGATAATTCCAATTCCCGTCATCATCCAAATAAGCATGAATACCGTTTGACACAACATAATTACCTTCCTCACCTATGTTACCGTCAGAAAGATGAACGGTCGCCTGCCTATCAACCTCAACCCAATTATCATTCCATGCATAATTTTCTATATTATGAAAGCAGTTATAATATTCATACTCCATATTGCAGTATTCTTTCGTCACATCATACGTTTCAGTAATGATAGGGTAATCAGGTACGCTTTCCAAAGTCGTTGCCTCTGCATCCCGTTGCTCGTAAAAATAATAGTCCGTCAAATCATTATTATACGTATACGTCATATCCTCTACATATCTGACAAGCGGTTCACGAAGATATTTTCTCGTATCGTCCTGCCCCACAACAAACTTAAATTCTTTTGTGTCAGGATATGTGTCAAAGTCCACTTCAACAGTATCTGAATACTGAAATTCTGATAATTCATAATTTGACAGCACAGGGCTATCTGATTGCTCCGGGGTAACAGGTACAACAAGAAATGCCAAATTTGAATTATCCTCTGCATACCTCTCCTTGTACAACTCAATCATATGCTGGTCGCCATTTACCACAGCACGGTAATAGGAGTAGACAATCTCGTTTACCTTACCATAGGCAATCCGCTCTATTTCCTCATCTCTGATTGCTATTTTCATAGCCTCCGTGTCAAACATTTTTTCTCCATAGGTCCCAAACATCGTCAAAAGAAAAAATGTAGAAACCACAGCAAATAAAACTGACACAGACATTAAAATACAGGCTATAAACTTAGCCACTGCACTTTTCTTCAATTTTTTCATTCAAATCAATCCTCCAATTTATAACCCTGTCCCCAGACAACCTTCAAATATTTCGGCTCTGACGGGTTAATCTCAACCTTTTCCCTAAGGTGCCTGATATGTACGGCAACAGTATTTTCATTTCCAATCGGGGCATCCTCCCAAACAAGCCTGTATATATCCTTTGGGGAATAAACCTTTCCAGGATTGTTCATAAGAAGCTTTAAAATCTGAAATTCCGTAGGCGTAAGGGAAACCGGCTCCCCATCTACCATGACCTCCTTTTTCCTGTCATCAAGCTCTATTCCACCATACACAAGCCTATCCTTGTTTTCTGTTTTTCCACCACCGCCAAGCTGCATATAACGTCTTAGCTGTGCCCGCACACGTGCGATAAGCTCAACCGGATTAAAGGGTTTTGTGACATAATCGTCAGCGCCTATGTTAAGTCCAAGTATTTTATCAGTATCCTCACTCTTTGCCGTAAGTAAAATTACGGGAATGTTTGAAATGCTCCTTATCTTCGCCATTGCAGCTATTCCGTCCATAATCGGCATCATAACATCCATGAGCACAAGCTGAATGTCTTTTCCTTTTTGCTCGTCTTTCATTATGTCAACCGCTTCAATTCCATTATAAGCCTTTACAACTCCGTACCCCTCGCTGGATAAGTAAATGCTAAGTGCCTCCACAATATCCTTTTCATCATCACATACCAGTATGTTGTACATATCCTCTTACCTCCTTGGAATCATTATGGCAGAAAAATTTTTAAGATAAAACAATTTGAATAATTAAGATTTCATTAAGATACAAGCTATCTGCCCTCAGATACAATATATTTTATAAAGCCCTGTACCTCCGTCCATGCCTGCTTTGACTCAGGCATAAGCTTTGCCGCCATCTGAAATACGTGGAACATTCCCTCATACACTGACAGCTTTACCTTTACGCCAGCCTCCTTCGCTTTGCTTGCCACAGTCTCGGAATCACTGAACAGCATCTCATGTGTTCCCACCTGAATCAGCATAGGCGGAAAGCCTGCAAAATCTCCATACATCGGTGATATATACGGATTTTCAGGGTCATTTTCAGCAACATAGGGGTTATTGTATATCAGGCTGTCCTCATCCTGTCCGAAAATAGGGTCAATCTCATAGTTGTCCCTGTAGGATGCGCCTGTTGCAGCGACATCAGTCCAAGGGGACATTGCAATGATGCCCGCAGGCAGTTTTCTTCCTGCGTCCTTTAAATAATGACACACAGCCATGGCAAGCCCTCCTCCTGCTGAGTCCCCTGCAAGTATTATCTCATTTTCTCCATATCCTCTGTCAAGCAGCCAGTCATACGCTGCAAGCGCGTCCTCAAAGGCAGCAGGAAACGGATGCTCCGGTGCCACTCTGTAATCAATGCTTAAAACGTCTGCGCCATCTCCAGCCTCGCTGTAAAGACCTGCCATTGTCCTGTAATTATTTTTAAATGCATTGACATATCCGCCACCATGAAGCTGCAATATGACAAGTCTGCCGCCTTCTGTTTTTTTGTTTTCAGTTTTTTCATTTTCTGATTTTACGCTATCTGTTTTTTCTTCTGCTTTTCTTGATATAAGCTCCATCTCAAAATTAGTAAGAGATATCCTCTCAGCCTGAATATAGGACGGATATTTATAGGCTTTGTCCATTTCACTAACACTTCTTGTATCATTGACAAGCATATCCTTAATCTTGGTGTTATGATTAAACTCGTAGACCATATCCCTTATTATTTTTGCACGCTTACTAAGCTTGTTTTCCATAATTCTTATCCCGGTTTCCTAAAATTTCAATTATCTCAACGCTACATTCTAAATCTTCTTGTCAGCTCCCTGATTGCCTCCCGATCTCCAAAAACAACACTGGAAAGAAACGCAACTCCGCTCACTCCCGTTGCTATAATTGTCAGCAGCGGATGTGCGATAACTCCACAGGCAGCAAGGATGACAAAAAATATACTCGTAAGAAACATCATAATTTGGAGCAAAATATAATTCTGCCAATGACGTATATTTGCAAACATGAGAATTGCAATCACGCCGTCTACGGACATAATAATACAGGGAATTGCATAATCCAAAGACCAGCCGTTATATCCAAGCACAACATCTATCAGATACACCATAAGCATTGCAAAAAATGTCTGCATAAAAAGCTTCTTTCTATGGCTTTTGTCTCTCCTAAGCGTATAAATAACCGTAAAGCAGGCATAGCCAAGCGCCACGCCGCATATCAGTGACCATTTTATATCAGGGTCGGTAAGACTATTTATAATCATAAGGACCCCCTCAATAATAAACGAGGCAAATACAAATATTTTTATAAATAAATTTAACTTTTTGATTGCAGGCGCCACATCAGGGTACATATTCGATTTTGAACGATAATCCGTATATTCTGCCCCCTCAAGCACGCCGTTACACATAGGGCAGATATGCGAATGATCCAAGACCTGTATGCCGCATCTGTTACATTTACTCATGCCGTTTTCGCCTCCATGTAGCTTTCATTTATTCACGTTGGCTCCGCCTCCGTGTTCTTTTTCGCATTATATAATGCTCATTTATTCACGTCGGCTTCGCCTCCGTGTTTTTTTCGCATTATAGGGCTTTTTGTGCAGGCACAAAGCCCTGCAATGCTCATTTATTCATAATACACTCCATTTGTTTCGACCGAAACCTCTATCCCTGCCTCTGCCAAATGTCTGAAAAATCTTTTTTGGATATAAGTTTCCCGCACTGCCGAGCTAAAGGTAAACACAAGCGTATCTTTGTATGTGCATACACCACCCTTTATATTCTGCCCCTTTGACATGGAAAGAACAACGTGGAATTTATCAATATATTCCTCGTATGCCTCATCTACCTTTATCATTCCAAGGTTTGTGATTGTGGAGGTATTCGCCCTTGCCGAGGATTTGTATATCAGCTTCATTGCAATGTTTTTTATAAAAAGGGGCACAGCCCTTATCATTATGCTCTTTTCATTTGAAACATTATAGGAAAATAGATTTTCAAGGTTATCCTTATTAATCTGCTCCCTAAGTCCCTCCGAAACCTCTTTTAAAATATCCTCAAAGTCATAGCTTTCCTTCTCTGCCTTAAACACAGCAGAAACAACCGTAAAAAAATTTTTTAATGTGTCCGACTCAAAATATGGCCTTAGATTGACAGGAACACACACACTGATTGGATTGCCGCAGGGCTGTGATTTCAGGCATTCCTTGTATACAGAATAGATAAAAAGCGATATAAGATATTGGTTAATCGTTACTCCATGTGATTTACAAACCGCTTTCAGCTGCGGCAAATTAACATATCCATGCATGATACCAAAGCAGCCCGCAGAAAATTTTTCACCGGTTACAATGTAAGCCCGCTCTGTCTTATATCCTTTCTTGGCGCTGTGGGTATAGTTTTTAACGTAGCTGTCCTCCCTATCAAGAGAGGTTTCCGGCTTCAGATTATCTCCCTCAGCAGCCTCAAGCGCATGGTATCTGTATCTCAAATATTGATAGGTAAGCTCACGCAAAAACATAATGGCACCGTTTCCATCGGTAACCACATGGAATACCTCAAGGTTTATTCTTTTTTTGTAATATGTGACCCTGAATTGATAATCATTATTGATATACGGATTTATATATGCACACGGATATCTGTCCTCCTGATGTACCCTTGGTGACGGCTTATTATTTGTCTCAAAATAATACCAAAACATTCCCTTTTTCAGTCTTGTCTGAAATACATCAAAATAAGGCAGCACCCGGTCAAGCGCCTGCTGTAAAATCGCTTCGTCAATATTTTCCTTCAGGGTTACGGAAACCCTATAGACATTGCTTACGTCCTCGCTTACAATAACAGGAAATAAATTAGCCGTATTATCAAGCTTGTCCCACCTTGAAGCCTTATATTGTGGCTTTTTTACACTTTGTTTCTTCGCCATAATGAATTTTCCTTCCTCATTCAGACAATGAACAAATCTACCAGCGTTGCCGTTAAAAGAAAAAAAGCTACTGATCGGACTCGAACCGACGACCTGCTGATTACGAATCAGCTGCTCT
>JAMPEW010000053.1 GCA_023664775.1 Clostridium sp.
AAAATATCTTAATATGCTTAGATAGCACAGGTTATAAAAATACAAAATAAAAGAGAGCTTGTCATAGGGAAACAACTATGTGCCATAAATCCCTGCTGCGGCAGCCTCTTTTTCGTACCACTGCCATAACACATACGATGTTTCTTTGTGCTTGGTTTTTTCATAAAAGTATGGTAAAATAAGCACTGAGGTGTGACCCATTGAAGTGGGGAGGAGAGCGCATATGGATAAACCAAAGCTAACTGATTTAATTGATGTGGAAATTCTGCAAAAAATGCAGGATGGTTTTTCTGCGCTTACAGGCATGGCTGCCCTTATCACGGACGAGGAGGGCATTCCCATAACAACAGGAAGTAATTTTTGCGATTATTGCAAAAAGTATACGAGAAGGTCTGAAATCGGAAGCATAAATTGCGGGGAATGTGACAAACAGGGTGCCCTTGTTACCTTAAAGGAAGGACGCCCATTTATATATAGCTGTCATGCAGGCCTATATGATTATTCTGCGCCTATTTTACTTGAGGACAGGGTGATTGGAAGCTTTGTTGGTGGACAGGTTTTAACAAGACCGCTTGATGAGGAGGTTGTCCGACGGACGGCAGTCAGTCTTGGCATTGACGAGGAGGAATTGCTTGAGGCTGCAAAGGGCATTTTAATAAAAGATAAGGATGCAATACAGGATGCAGCTAATCTGCTTTATTATATAGGCGGCGTTATATCTGACATGGCATATAAAAGCAATGATTATTTAAAGAAAAACCGTAAGCTGGAGCGTGCGGCACAGTCACAGACCGATTTTATTACGGATATGAATGCCGAGTTTAAAAACAATATGAATATTTGGATAAAAAATGCAAAAACCGCCGTAGAATCAGGCAATGCAGACATTATGGAAAAGACCATAAATCAGCTTTTGATAAAGGGACCTGAGCTTGTGTCTGATTTTTCAGAGACGATTGAATATGCAAAGCTTACGGACGGAAAGCTTGAGCTTAATGAGACGGAATACAGCATGGACAATCTTCTTAGGTTTGTGTGCGGCAATGTTGAGGCTTTGCTTGAGGATAAGGCGATAGTAATTATACGGCAGGTGGATGATGACGTACCACGGTCGCTGCTTGGGGACGAGGGACGCATCGGTCAGGTTATAAGCAAGCTTTTGATGAGTGCGGTAAAGTATACGGATGAAGGCGTGATTGACATTCATGTATCGAGCAAAAAGGTTGGATATGCCACGTATATTACAATTACCATAGCAGATGACGGAGCAGAAATCACGCCTGATGACCTTTCTATGGTTTCATTTTTAGTGAAACAAATGTCGGGGGATATTGAGGTTGAATGCAACAAGGGGGAAGGAACGAAATTTCTTCTTGGTCTGCCGCAGCTTGCGATTTAATGACAGCTTATGGGAGGTAGTGTATGGAATTTAATGAAAAAGAATATTCCAAGTCAATAGATAAATTTTTGATGGAAATGGATAAGCTTTCATCAACGTCTGACCGTGATTTTTCAGAAGCCCTATACCGTCTTTGCAGGCTGCTTCGGGTTGGAGCTGTACATGCGACGATATATCAAAACCAGCTTGGCAATAATTCCGTTTCCGAATTAAATATAAAGCTGTATGACAGCGGCGAGGCTGACTTTGACAGATACACTGAAAAGCAGGAAATTACAGGCATAGATGATGTGATTGTTTTTAAGGCGTTCAGACGTTTGGCAGATACGCCATGGACAGATACGGAAAATGAAAAAATAAATATCATGCTGCATATGATTTTCATATTTTACGGAAAACTGAGAATTTCGGAGCAGTTTCAGTATATGACCTACCATGACAAGGAGCTTGATACATACAATGAGCAGTATTTTTTTAAGATGGCAAAAACGCACATTGAAGAAAATGCGATTGGAAGCTTTGGGGCATGCTGCTTCAATATAAGAAGAATGTCTGCCGTAAATCAGCTTTTAGGCAGGGACTGTGGAACGAAGATAATTATTAAATATGTTAAGGGTCTTGAGGCCATGCTTTCAGAGGACGAATGTGTGTGCAGGGTAAACGGTGACAGCTTTATCATGCTGTTTTATAAGGCAAGGCTTGGAGATGTGCAAAATTATCTTTCAGGCGTGGAAATTGAATACAACATACATACCCATGAAAAAATACAAATATCTGCCGTTGGCGGGTTCTTTATGATACCGGAGGACATAGCATCGCCTGAGGTAATTATTGACAGGATAAACCAAACCTTTAACATTGCCAAAAATGTAAAAAATGAGCAGTTTTTATTTTATGATGACGATTTGAACGTGCAGTTGAAAAACAGTAAAATCATTGAGACAAAATTTCCACAGGCAATGCTTAACGAGGAATTTGTTGTCTATTATCAGCCGAAGGTACATTTGAAGGAATACAGGCTTGCAGGTGCAGAGGCTTTATGCCGCTGGGTTCACAAGGGAGAAATCATGTATCCCTCCGAATTTGTGCCTACCCTTGAACAGAGCCAGTCAATTTGCCGTCTTGATTTTTACATGCTGGAGCATGTGTGCGCAGACATACGGAAATGGCTGGATGAGGGCAGGGAGGTCGTGAAGGTTTCCGTCAATATGTCCAGACGGCATATGGGTGATACAACAGGACTTTTAAAGCGTATCATTTCAATTATTGACAAATATAATGTACCGCACGAATACATAGAAATTGAGCTTACTGAGACGACAACTGACGTTTCCTTTTCCGAGCTGAAGGAAATTGTAACGGGCTTGCAAAAGCAGGGCATAAGCACCTCCGTAGATGATTTTGGCGTGGGGTATTCGTCACTGAACCTTATAAAGGAGCTTCCTTGGAATGTGCTCAAAATTGATAAATGCTTTTTAGAGCAGCACGACGAGAACACGGGGAACAATGTTATGCTGGGGCATGTTATCGCCATGGCGCAGGATCTTGGCATGGAGGTTATTGTTGAGGGTGTTGAGACAATCGAGCATATCAAGCTGCTAAAGGAAAACAACTGTTATCTTGCACAGGGCTTTTATTTCGATGAGCCGCTGCCAAAAAGCGAGTTTATTCAAAGAATGAGTTGAGAGTAAGCGGGAAAGCAAGAACAAGTAAGAAAACAAGAACAAGTAAGAAAACAAGAATAAGTAAGAAAGCAAGAATAAGTAAGAAAGCAAGAACAAGTAAGAAAGCAAGAACAAGTGAGAAAGCAAGAATAAGTAAGAAAGCAAGAATAAGTGAGAAAACAAGAATAAGTAAGCGATAAGGAAAGAAGAAGTTAAAATAAGCATATGTAGGCATGTAGGCAAATGTAGAAAAAAATGGTTGCTATTAAATTTCAAATATGGTAATATCATCTAGGTGTGAACATAATTAATATTTATAAGCATGCTTTGCTTATTTTAGGAGGTTATTTTTTTGAAAACGACATTGATTATCGTGTTTTTAGTTATATCTATTATACTTACAATAATCGTTATGATGCAGGAAGGCAAGGGCGGCGGGCTAACAAGCTCAGTCAGCGGCACGACCGAAACATATTGGAGTAAAAACAAGGGAAAATCAAAGGAAGCCGTATTAATGAAGGTTACAATTGTACTTGGAATAATCTTTATGCTTCTTGCTTTGTTCCTTTCCTCAAGATTTATCTAAAACTACGATGATGCTTTGTTTGTTCAAAGCATCTTTTTCTCTTTATAGGAAATTCCTTTGAATTTCCTATAAGCACGCTCCTGACGGAGCTTGCTAGGATTCGCCCAAAGTGCCATTAAAGTTGTGGTAGTATAAAGAGTGCCGAAGGCACTTTGTTCTTAACAGGAGGTTTTTTATGGGAGCAAAAAAGGACGAAATTAAGGAAAAGCTTTATTTATTCATATGTGACAAGCAGTACAAGCCCATGAAGCTGAAAGACATACGGTTTTTGCTTCAGGTAAGCGACAATGATAAGAAGAAGGTTGAGGAAGCTTTAAATGAGCTTGTAACGGAAGGAAAAATTACAATTACCCCAAAGGGCAAATATAAAAAAATGGACGACAACCTGAAGGTTGGACTGTTTATCGGAAATAAAAAGGGCTTTGGCTTTGTTCGGGTTGACGGCGAAAAAGAAGATTATTTTATCCCTGCAAAGTACAGCCTTGACGCATTTCATGGTGACAGGGTTTTAATTAAGCCTGAGACGGATTCGGAAATGGGGAAACGAACAGAGGGAAAAATTGTTCAGATACTAGAGCGTGGAATGGAGCTTATTGTGGGAACCTATGACAAGCAGGAGGGCTTTGGTTTTGTCATTCCTGACAATCAGAAGGTTTCCGATGACATTTTCATAAGCAAAAAGGACTCCATGGGAGCCATGTCAGGTCATAAGGTTGTCTGCCATATTACCAATTATGGCGGCAAGGGCAAATCTCCTGAGGGCAAGATAACGGAAATTCTCGGACATGTAAACGACCCTTCCACAGACATATTGTCTGTTGTAAGGGCATATGATATTCCGATGGAGTTTCCGAAAAAGGTTATGGACAGCCTTGATATGATACCCGACAGCATCAGTGGGGAGGATATAGAGGGGCGTGAGGATTTTCGGGATTTGTATACTGTTACTATAGATGGCGAGGACGCAAAGGACCTTGATGATGCAATTACCCTTGAATTTAAGAATGATATCTATACGTTGGGTGTCCATATTGCTGACGTTACAAACTATGTAACGGAAAAATCGGAGCTTGACAAGGAGGCGCTCAAGCGTGGTACAAGCTGTTACCTTGTTGACAGTGTGATACCGATGCTTCCTCATAAGCTTTCAAATGGGATATGCTCCCTGAATGCAGGCGTTGACCGTCTTACGCTTAGCTGTGTCATGGATATAGACAAAAAGGGCAAGGTGGTTAGCCACAGAATATGCGAGGGCGTAATCAATGTAAACGAGCGCATGACATATACAAATGTGGCTAAAATTTTAGACCGTACAGAAGATGCACCGTTAGAGAGATATGATTATCTCGTTTCGATGTTTGACCGTATGCTTGAGCTGTCAACCATAATAAGAGCAGCAAGACATAAGAGGGGCTCCATTGATTTTGACATTGCAGAGACAAAGGTAATTGTGGACAAAGACCATAAGCCTGTAGAAATTAAAGCCTATGACAGAAACCCTGCAACAAAAATCATAGAGGATTTTATGCTTATGGCAAACGAGACGATTGCAGAGGATTATTTTTGGCAGGAGCTTCCATTTGAGTACAGAACCCATGAAAGTCCCGACCAGGAAAAAATAGAAAAGCTTATGTTCTTTTTAAACAGCTTTGGTATCTACATGAAGGCGGGACGTGATGAAATTCATCCGAAGGAGCTTCAGAAAATACTGAAGAAAATTGAGGGACAGCCTTATGAGGCGCTTATAAGTAAAATGATGCTCCGTTCCATGAAGCAGGCAAGGTATTCTACGGAATGTTCAGGACATTTTGGACTCTCCTGCAAGTATTACTGTCATTTTACCTCGCCAATCAGAAGATATCCTGATTTGCAGATACACAGGATTATAAAGGAAAATATACATGGAAAGCTGAACGCAAAAAGAATCAGCCATTACAAGCGTATACTTTCAACCGTTTCGGACGATAATTCACAAAAGGAGAGGCGTGCCGAGGAGGCTGAGCGAGAGGTAATTAAGCTGAAGGAGATTGAATTTATGTCCGAGCATATCGGCGAGGAATTTTTTGGCGTTGTATCAGGACTTACCTCAAACTTTATATTTGTTGAGCTTGAAAATACAGTTGAGGGTGCAGTTTCCGTTGCACACATGTATGACGACTGCTATTACTTCAATGAGGACGAATATGCTATGATAGGCGAGCGCACAAAGAAAAAATATCAGCTTGGCGATAAGGTGAAAATTAAGGTTTTGAAATGTGATAAAATTAAGAAAAGTATTGATTTTTCAATATGTGATGATATAATTCATTCATGTGGCTCTAAAGGAGACCGTTAAAGGAAGGTGGTTTTTGTGCCGAAGCAACAGGGGGTACGTCTTATTGCAAACAACAAAAAAGCATACCACGATTATTTTATAGAAGATACCTATGAAGCGGGAATCGCCCTTGCAGGCACGGAAGTAAAATCCTTACGGACAAACGGCTGTAGTGTAAAGGAGGCATTTATCCGCATCGAAAACGGCGAGGTATTTTTATATCAGATGCACATTTCTCCTTATGAGAAAGGGAACATATTTAATAAGGACCCGTTAAGAACAAGAAAGCTTTTGCTTCATGGCTATGAGATAAATAAGCTAATCGGCAGACAAAAGGAAAAGGGGTATACGCTTGTGCCGCTGAAGGTTTACTTTAAGGACAGCCTTGTCAAGGTGGAAATAGGCTTGGCAAAAGGCAAAAAGCTTTATGACAAGCGTGCCGATATTGCGAAAAAGGATATGAAGCGTGAGGCTGAACGTGATTTTAAAGTAAGAAATCTTGGATAAAATACAATATTGAGGAGATATTATGAGTCAGGCAAAGGTTGATAAATACAAAAAAGAAAAGAAAAACAGGGCAAAGACAATAAAAAAGAAAAAGGTTAAAGCTGCGGTTGGATTTATTGTACTCTGTTTAATTGTAGGAGCAGCCATAGGGTTTCCGTTAGGCAAGAAGATTTATAAGGATTACGCTGCTGAGCGGGCTGCAAATGCAACAATAGAAGCAAATATGTTCCACTATACTCTGCAAAAATACTGGTCTGAGAATTATACGGAATTATTCCCGCATTCGCATGACGATACAGCAAGTGATACGGACGCATCGGATAATACAGAAACAGAAAATGCATCTGAAACAGATGCCCAATAACAATAAAATTTCGTCTATTAAACCAGGGGTTGTACTGGTTTCGACGGGGATTTAGAAATTATATAAGCCATCGGTGGACCATTTCCACCTAAAAAAATGGAAACTAAATATAAACGCAGACGAAAATTACGCGTACGCTGCCTAGTGGCAGCTGTCGGTCTTAGGCGCCCCACAGCTTAAGATACCGGCATCAAAATCGTGGGAAACTCTTTGGCTTAAGCTTTGCGGTCAGGGAAAATTCATGAAGCTACTGATGTGATGTGCCTGTCTATAGGCGCTTTGCAGAGGGAATGAATATATATAGACTGTGATGGGAGAAAGTATAATGGAAGAATTTTCGGACGCGGGTTCGATTCCCGCCAGCTCCATAAAATAAAGCCTTGAAGATACAGTTTTCAAGGCTTTGTTTATTTTATAAGAAAGTTCTTTAGGTTTTCCCTATTGATTCAGCAGGTGTGGCTTTTCTTAATATTGCTTCAAAAATTCTGCCATTGTGATAATTTCAGGTATATCCACATCTAAAACAAGAAAATCTTTATCACCAGTTACAAATA
>JAMPEW010000054.1 GCA_023664775.1 Clostridium sp.
AAAGCTACTGATCGGACTCGAACCGACGACCTGCTGATTACGAATCAGCTGCTCTACCAACTGAGCCACAGTAGCTTAACACCTAGACTATTATATATTGTTTTTTTTAGATTGTAAAGAAGCTTTCAAATAAGAATTTATTATCTTGCAAGTGCGGCTTCAATAATATTCGCAGTTCCTATATTTTCTTTTGGCAGCTGGCATAAATCATTTGTAGGATATTCGTTTGCTTCAACGACTGCCAAACCATTTTTTGTTATGCATATATCCCATCCGACATACCTTACCTTTTCTACTTCCTTTGCCATTTTTCTTGCAAATTCAAGTACCTCATGCCAATGTGGAATTTGGAAGCCTACAATCGGCGTTCCCGTATCAGGATGCTTATCAAAATATATATTTTCCTTATTTCTTGCCTTATGCTCAATAATACCCGTCTTACGGTTTACCGGTGCACTTATGCCGCCGTGATGGAAGTTATCCACTGCATTTCCGCCAGTGCCTATGCGCACATACATGCCCACAACGGAAGCCGTACCCTTTTCACTTACAACCGTAACTATCCTAAGGGTATTTACGGAGTGTGGATAAAGTGCTGACATTTCCTCATTTTGCTCCAAGACCTCCTCAACAAGCGGTCTGTTTGTCTCAACAAGAAAATCATAAAGCTCCTTTGGTTTTTTATTTTCAAGGCGGATAATCTCAATCCCCTTTCCGCAGCTAAGGTCAATCGGCTTTATTATCACTTTGTCCTTACCCTTTAAAAATTCCTCAAATTCCTTTTCATTTTCACCGTTGACAACAAACCACCCACGGTTTACATACTCCTTAAACCGCTCATTGAATCTCGGCTTGTCACTGAAAATCTTTCGTGCTTCTTTATCATTAAGCTTTTCAACATACTCGTCGTTTCTTCCCCTTGTGAGAATTTTTCGGCGCTCATTCCGATTAAGCTCATACATATTAAACATTTCGTAATCCGTATAACCTGCCTGATATTTAAAGCCGCAATAAATCACATCAAAAAATAGAAATATGCTGTTTTTGCCGCTTTTCTTATGAACCTTTTTTATTGTGCGAAACAATCCCTTATAATCCATTTTAAGGATTCGCTCTATCAAATATTTTATCTTTCTCATGCTACTTTGCCTCCATTAAAAACTCTGTTCCCGGCTGTTCCAATCTTGCAAGCCTGTCATTATATGCGTCAATAATTTCCTTTTCAAATACAAGCCTCTCCTCTACACCTAAGCTCGTTAATAAATGCTTTACAAAGTATGGATTCAGTATAAGGAACGGTCCTAATATATATGTTCCATAAAAATTTTTATAAAAAATCCCCTCGTACCTTGATTTTAAATTTATCCCAAAGCCGCCTAACACCTTAATGTTTTTTTCCTCCGCAAGTCTTCCCTCGCAAAACGAAAACTGTCCCTTATGTCCCACAATTTTCATATCCTGATATTTACCGAGAAAGAAACAATTTCTTCTGTCGTTCATCTGTCTCACTGCATAAAAATCAAGGGCTTCCAGGCATGGGATTTTTCTTTCCCCGTCCAAAATATAATTGCCAAATATCTCAAGGGCATTCCCTGTTGCAAGTATTGTCGTTCCGCCCTCAATCAGATCCTTTATCTTATCCTTATATGGCATAAGATGCTCAATGGCAAACTCCTGATTTCTCTCTGACATGGAGCCCATATAAATGATGTCTATCCTCTTTCTTGAAGCAAAAGCAGGCTTATCATCATTCGAAGTATAGATAACCTCCGAGTCCTTAATACATTTTGCAAGATATTTTGCATTGTAGTAATCACCATAAAGATTGCTAAGCTCAGGGTAAAGGACCTCTATTCTAATATTTCTACCGCTCATTATTTAGCATTCTCTCCTTTATTTTTTCCTTGATATTCTTTGCCTTTGAAACCGTATAAACGTCATGCAAAATGTATATCGAATCAATACCGTCAAACTCTACATATTCAGGTATTGTATTTTCATCCCTGACACATACAACCTTTTCCTCAGGTATGCCCGCAAGCTTAAGCCTTAACCTGTAGTCAAGATAACGGTGACCTGCAACAATGATTTTTTTAATGCTTGGCTGATTCAAATTTTCAAAATCGCTTTCATAGAGCCATGTAATCGTCTCGATTGCCTTGTCGTCGCCGTAATGCTCATCCAAAAGAAGAATCAGCTCCTTATTCTGCGGCTCCGCTGCAATATATCCAAATACGGTAGATGCGGCAGATACATTCTGTCCCTTTGCCGTAAATGTTGCTATTTTTATTCCACCACATTCCTCAAATGCCATTCTCGATTCCGGAATTTTAATTTTGCTAATATTTTCTGCAAGCTTTTTCGAGCTTAAACCCAACTCCCGAAATAGCGCTATGATTGCCACAACATTAAATGCGTTGAATATTGTATCGGACACAAGTGGATAACAGCTTTCCTTTTTGCCTGCCTCGCTTACACAAATTGTCCTTTCCCCATAATCTATTGCAGTTCCAATATACTTAGGCTTCTTTGAGGAAAGCCCACATTTTGGACACCTGAATTTGCCAATATCCCGATAGTGCTTATAGAGAAATTCAGGCTTCGTACCACATTTCGGACATACAGGGAAATCAGAAACATTTGTAGGCAGAGGCTCCTGCTTTTGGTCGGCAATGGAAAAATAAATGCGCTTATTTGGAAGCTTTGCATCCTCCTCGCCCACACCGCCATAACGCTCGCCCAAAAAGCTGCTTACTGGGTCATCTGCATTTAATATGAGCTTTGTCTTAGGGACAAGTGCAAGTCCCTTATTGATGCTGTTGAAAATATATTCCTGATGTGCATTTCTCCTGATGGAGTCCCTGCATATGTTCGTTACTATAATATAGTCCGGCTTTATACATGGCAGTGTCTGATAGGATAAAAGCTCATCCACCTCAACAACAGCAGCATCCTTTGTAGGTCTGTTGAAAATATTTACCGCATCCAAAAGACATCTTGCCTGCCCTGCCTTATAATTTGCACCCCAATTGTTGTAAGCAACCCGCTTGCCCTCAAGCTTAAGAATGTCACTTACAAGATTGGATATTGTTGTCTTTCCATTTGTTCCTGTAACAGCAATAACAAGCCTTGGCTTTTTTACCCTGTCTATAAAATCATCACATAACCGCAACGCCAAAATGCCCGGTCTGTCGTCCTTCTCTTTGCCTGTCAGCTTGAAAAAGAACAGGCATAATTTTGATACCCAAAGGCTTATAATAAAACGAAGCATTATTTTTACCATCCAATAGCATTTTATTTTTTATGGGCTGTCACATTAAGAATGTTATATCGTGTGACAGCTCCGTTGGTACATTCATACCCTGCTATGACATTCTACAATACACCCATTTAAAAATCAAGTTTTTGTTGCTTTCTTACATTTCTTATAAATAGTTTAATTTTTAAATTGAATATGGAATAAATATATTGTATTATAATATATATTTACGTTGCAGCATAGAATTATTCATTTGGGTATCCGGTTAATGAACTTTTCTTCATGGCTGGTATCAGCATGTTTTAATATCAGGGAGATGGATTATGGAAAAAGGAAGAAAACAAAAAAGAAATGAAGGCTTTACTCTTGTTGAGCTTATTATTGTCATAGCCATTATGGCAATTCTTTCGTCAGCGGTAGGACTGGCAGTGATACGTTACATACAAAAGGCGAGAGAGGGAAATGCACGCGAGGAGGCAAGGGTAATATATGATGCAGGTCAGCACGCATATGTCAATATGGTTGCAAGCGATGTGGATTTGAATCTTGTAAAAACATTTACAAAATCTGATGGCAGCACAGTCCCTTGTGGCGTAGTTACCAACTATCATTTAGCGTCTGTCCAGAGGGGAGATACGATTAATCCAAATGCTGCGGACTATTGTGACTACCTGATTGCAAAGGATATTTTGGAGTCTCTTAGCAGCAACAACCAAGGCGGAAATAATTTTTTGAATTTCCATGGTGCAGTATACAATCCTATCGGCATGGTATGTTCTTCATTTTATAGTTCATATGGTTGTCCCGGAATTATCGTGGTATATAATAACGAGGGAACTATTGTCATGCTGGAATACTACAAGGAAAAGGTGCTCATTCACTATGAGGACGGCGAATTTAACGTCAGCGACAGCACCACATTTATAGGTACAGACAGAATACAGTAAAATTTATTTTCCTGAGGTACTTAAAATGCTTACCTACTCATTTGAAGATATTGGAACTGATACCTTGTACGAACACTTGTATAAGGCTATTAAAAATGACATACTAAACGGTACGCTTACTCCCATGCAAAAGCTTCCGTCAAAAAGAAGCTTTGCAAAGCATTTAAGTATAAGCACTATCACTGTTGAAAATGCATACTCTCAGCTCTTAGCTGAGGGTTACATTTTTTCTGTCCCAAAAAAGGGCTATTATGTTTCAAATTTTTCCAATCCTCTGCTTTCAAATGTTGATGCTAAATCTGATTTCCATAATACGGATGCCAATCCAAATGCTGATGCTTTATCGGTTTCCCATAATACGGATGCCAAACAAAATACTGGTATTATATCTAATTTCACAAATGGTGATATAAAATCTGAAATTCCCGATGCCGACAAAATGCACAGTTATACTTCAATGAATGACGATGGCATAAATCTTACTGCCAATCACATCAATGCTGATAATTTTCCTTTTTCCATTTGGTCCAAGCTTATTCGTGAGGTTATTTCAAACGAAAAAAACGCTCTCATGAAGCCTCTGCCAAGTGCAGGCTCATATGAGCTTAGAAATGCAATTGCAAAACACCTGCTGGAGTACAGAGGCCTTAAAATAAATCCTGCGCAGATTATCATCGGTGCAGGTACGGAATATTTATATAGCATTATTATACAGCTCATTGGCAGAGATTTTATTTACGGAGTAGAGGAACCGGGCTACCAAAAAATTTCTAAAATATATAACAGCAACAGCATATCTTGTGAATACATCCCGCTTACTTCCTGTGGAGTTGATATGGATATTCTAAACAAAAGCAACGCTAATGTGATTCATATATCACCATCGCACCATTTTCCTACGGGCATTGTTACCTCTATCGGGACGCGCTATAAGCTTCTTGCATGGGCAAATAATGCAGATTGCCGCTACATTATCGAGGATGACTATGACAGTGAGTTTCGTCTTGTAGGAAAACCCATACCCGCACTTCTTAGTATTGATACAAACGAAAAGGTAATCTACATGAACAGCTTTAGCAAAAGTCTTTCCTCAACAATCCGAATCAGCTACATGATTTTACCAAAACACCTTATGGATAAATATAACAAAATGCTTTCATTTTACGCATGCACAGTATCTTCGTTTGAACAGGCAACCCTTGCAAAATTTATTAGTCAGGGTTATTTTGAAAAGCATATTAACAGAATGAGAAATTATTACAGAAAGCTTCGCGACATGCTGCTTGATGCAGTAAAGAAAAGTAAGCTCGGCTCACGTTGTACGATTTTGGAAGAAAATTCAGGCTTGCACTTCCTGCTTCGCATTTCAACCAATAAAACAGACGAGCAGTTGAAGGAGGACGCCATGAAAAAAGGGCTTTACATTTCCTGCCTGTCAGATTATTATATGAATCCGAAAAACAGCGAGGCACATACCATTATCGTCAATTATTCCAGTATACGTGCGGAAAATATCGATTTGATAATTTTGAAGCTGTTGGAGGTAATTGATTAGAATTTCCTAAAAATAAAAAATGCCCAGAGCCGGAATCGAACCAGCGACACGAGGATTTTCAGTCCTCTGCTCTACCAACTGAGCTATCTGGGCAAATTTCATCATTCTTTTGTTTAAATATTAAGCATGGCTTAATAAATAGTAGCGGGGACAGGATTTGAACCTGTGACCTTCGGGTTATGAGCCCGGCGAGCTTCCAGACTGCTCCACCCCGCGATATCATACTTATATATATAAGAAAAAATCCTATATAAAATGGGCGGAGGTGGATTCGAACCACCGAAGCATTACGCAGCAGATTTACAGTCTGTCCCCTTTGGCCACTCGGGAATCCACCCATTTAACAGATACCTTATGTATCTGCAAGAGCCGACGATCAGAATCGAACTGATAACCTGCTGATTACAAGTCAGCTGCTCTGCCAATTGAGCCACGTCGGCATATATATTAAGCATGAATGTATGTATCATACACCCTTGTGCTATTTTTGTCAATGGGACCTACAGGGCTCGAACCTGTGACCCTCTGCTTGTAAGGCAGATGCTCTCCCAGCTGAGCTAAGATCCCAGAAATATAGCGACCCGAAAGGGGTTCGAACCCTCGACCTCCGCCGTGACAGGGCGGCGCTCTAACCAGCTGAGCCATCGGGCCTTATTAAATATGCACCTTCAGAACTCCACACAGAGAAGCCTTGCCTCCATTTAACCTTCCATCTCTTACATCATGTCTTCCTTTTCCGTCTCATATGCTA
>JAMPEW010000055.1 GCA_023664775.1 Clostridium sp.
TCCTAAGTTTTGAAATAAATTTATAAGTACTGCTTGGCAAGCAGTAAATTATCTTTTGCCATCTGTTTTAAAGTGGATGGCATGTCCCAACAAAAGTTGATAGCTTTTGCTAATTTTCACAAATTTATAATAACTTTTTTTAGTACAAAATTCAAGTGTTAAATTGCCAAATTTTTCTTCTTTTTTCGATGAAAAACAACTCACTATGATTATATGCCTTGATGCGTGCATTTATTTAAACGGAAACGCCCAAATTAAAATATAAAAATATTGAAATTGCCTTTTAAAAAATATACAATTATTATGCTGTGCAAAATCCGGGCTGCAAGGACATTTATTCCGGACAAGCCAAACATACTATATAGATGTGCAACATAGGCAAAATCACAAGCGAAGGAGGCAGGAACCATGATTTTCCCCGATTATCACATACATACATCATTTTCTTCAGATTGCAGGAGTAATATACATGATATTATAAAAAAGGCAAAAGAAAACGGGCTGACGTCAATGTGCGTAACAGATCATTACGATATAGATTTTCCCTTGCAAAAGGCCGATCCGACAATGGATTTTTATTTAGATACGGATAATTATTACGCGTATATGTCCAATGTTAAAAATTCCGTATCACAGGATTTTGACCTTAGAATCGGCGTTGAGCTGGGCGTTATGCCAAGTGTTACAAAAAAGGCGGCGGAATATGTGGAAAATCATCCTGAGCTTGATTTTATTATATGCAGCACCCATCTTGTTGACGGACTTGACCCTTACTATCCTGAATATTTTGCGGATAAAACGGACAGGGAGGCTTACAGAAGATATTTTGAGGAAATTTTAAATACGGTCCGGGACTTTCATACATTTAATGTGTACGGACACCTAGATTACATTGTAAGATATGGCAGGAAGCACTATGAAAGCTTCCAATACGCTGACCACATGGATATTTTGAGGGAAATTATTAAAATTATCGTGGAAAACGGCTGTGGTATCGAAATAAATACATGCAGCCTTTATAAGGGACTTCCATATCCGCATCCACACAAGGACATACTCAGGCTTTATAAGGAGGCAGGCGGCGAGATTATTACAATCGGCAGCGACACCCACGACATCGTTCATGTGGGATATGGCTTTGACACGGCACGTCAGCTTCTGCTTGACAATGGCTTTGGCTATTATTGTACCTTTGATAAACAGAAGCCGGCCTTTGTAAAAATATAAATGACTAGCTTTTCCCATGTAACTGAAAATCCTCATACTGCGGCGACATACTCCTAAGCTTTTTTATTATTTCTTCCAGCCTGTTACATACAATGTCCACTTCCCGCTTTGTTGTTTCATGGCTTATCGTAAGCCGCAGCGAGCCGCTTGCAATATCCTTTGGCAATCCGATTGCCGTAAGCACATGGGACGGATTTTTTGAGGCAGATGTACAGGCAGAGCCGGTTGACGCACATATGCCGTTCATGTCGAGCATAATTAGCAGCGATTCCCCCTCCACAAACTGAAAACTAAAGTTTGTGTTATTTGGCAGTCTGTTTGTCATGTGCCCGTTTACCCTTGTATATGGTATTGTATTCATAATTTTATTAATCATATAATCTCTTAAATTTCTCTCATATGACGCTCTTTCCTGCATCGTTTTTTCAGCAAGCTCCACAGCCTTGCCAAGCCCGGCTATGCCCGGAACATTCTCCGTTCCTGCCCTCATGCCTCTCTCCTGCGCTCCGCCGTGGATGAAGCTTCCGATATTCATTTTTTCATTTATATACAAAAACCCTATGCCTTTAGGACCATTCAGCTTATGTCCGCTTGCAGACAGCATATCTATTTTTAATTCCTTTACATCTATTGGAAGATGGCCGTACGCCTGCACTGCGTCCGTATGAAACCATATCCCTTTGCGTCTTGCGATTTCCCCGATTTCCTTTATTGGCTGTATGCTCCCGATTTCATTGTTTGCAAACATTACGGATATTAAAATTGTATCGGGCCTGATTGCCCTTACAAGCTCATCAAGCTTTATGATTCCGTTTTCATCCACATTTACATATGTTATATCAAAGCCAAGCTTTTCAAGTGCTTCGCATGTATGCATTATGGCGTGATGCTCTATTTTTGATGTTATTATGTGCTTTCCTTGCTCTGAATAGGCCTTTGCCGTCTCCATAAGCGCCCAATTATCTGCTTCTGAGCCTCCTGCCGTAAAATAGATGCTTTCCGGCTCTGTATTAAGGGATAACGCAATCCTTTTTCTCGCATGCTCCATCACTGTCCTGCTGCTTTCGGAAAATCCGTATATGCTTGAAGGATTGCCATACAGCTTGGAAAAGTATGGCAGCATTTCCGCCAAAACCTCAGGATGCGTCCTTGTTGTAGCCGCATTATCCATATAAATTATATTTTCCATTTCCGTTACTTACTCCTCTTTTTATTTTACTCTATGGGAAATCCCCCAAAATCTTATATGTGCATACTTTTATGATGCCTGCATAAATGCGAAACTGCTATGTCAAAGACATTTTGTTTATAAGAATATTCTCTGAATTTTCTTATGCGGCAGCACATGTTCTATATTGAAGCAGCCATTTTCCTGTAATATTAATGTGGTTTTGTTAATATATTTTAAATTAAGAGCAGCTTTAGGATATCGGCTTGTCAAAAAAAACAATTATTAAAGGCACCTTAATATTAACCATAACAGGTATAGCCACAAAATTTTTAGGATTCTATAATAGAATATTCTTGACACGTACAATAGGTGTAAAGGAAATCGGAATTTATCAGCTTGTTTTTCCGCTTTACATTCTCGCCTTTTCCATGTCCTGTTCAGGGCTTGCCACGGCACTGACAAAGCATATATCTTATTTTCTCGGACAAAATAAGCATCACTCCATGAGGCGCATATCTAAGCTTTGTTTTTTGTTGTCCGTCGGCATAAGTCTGATTGTATGCTCGTCTATATACCTTTTTTCTGAATTTTTATGTACAAACATTTTAAAAAACAGTGATTGTGTTCCTCTGCTGAAAACCATAATCATCGCAATTCCTTTTGTTGCGCTTAAAGCGGGCATCAACGCTTTTTTTGTCGGTGTGGATAAGCCCGGATTTCAGGGAATCACAAACTTTTTTGAACAGATCGTCAGAATAGGCACAGGAATGTTTCTTGCACACATCTGGGCGACAGACAGGCTTAATGCCAGACTTGCCGTTATCGCTGTTGTTACAGGCGAAATAGCCGCTACATTTTTATCGGCCGCTTTCTTTATCGTTAATAAAAATAAATATATGCCTGTCGTTAAACATACGGATAACTCCATTAAAGAACAGGAAAAGAAAATCTTGGAAAACTCAAATGACAACGCTGTAGGTATTTTAAAGCCCTATGTTATGGACGCTATTCCAATAACAACAAACAATCTTATGCTTACGCTTTTTTCCAGCCTTGAAACGATTTTGATTCCAGCCATGCTCTATTACTATTACATGAACAGCGATAAATCAATGGAAATATACGGCATTATAACAGGAATCGTTATTCCATTCCTGCTGTTTCCTTCAACAATAACCACATCACTCTCAACGATGCTTCTCCCTGCCGTATCCTACGCAAGGGCAAAAAGCAACCGCCCGCTTATTGTTGAGGCAATTAAAAAAAGCCTCATGTTCTGCTTTGTTTTAGGACTTTTGGCATGGGGCTTTTATATGATTTTCGGCAAAGCCTTGTGTATGTTCACCTTTAAAAATGAATATGCAGGCGTGCTTTTACAGAAAATAAGCTTTCTTTGTCCGTTTATCTACATGTCGGGAACCATGTCCGCCATATTAAACGGAATGGGAAAGGCATTTGGCAACCTTATGATAAATGTTGCGGGACTTGTGGTTCGCATTATCATAACCGTTACCCTTGTTCCCACATATGGAATAATCGCCTACTTTCTCGGAATGACCTTGAGCTATCTCCTCCTTGATGCATGTATGCTGGCTGTGGCAGCAAGGAGTTTAAGTGAAAAAACGGCATAGGGTGTATTTTGACATACCTTATTGTACTCACGGATTTTTGAAATATACCGCAGCTTAAACAGTCATATACTGTTTTTTATAGGCGCCATATACAAGCTCCTCGTTGTACTCAGGGGCATAGGGTTTTGCCGCTTCGCATATTTCTGATATAACCGCAATGTCCTCCTCTAGCTCGTCGGCTATGACATCTATTTCTTTTGATTTTCTTAGTTTACGGCAAACTTGTGTAATTAGCCTTTTAAATTCGCCCTCATCAAATGCCACCTTAACTGCTTGCTGTTTTTCTTCCTCAAATAATCTTCCTACCTGTGTCATTCTAATCCACTCCC
>JAMPEW010000056.1 GCA_023664775.1 Clostridium sp.
AAGCTTCTTGGCATAGACGGTAAGGAGCAGATAGAGGAATACGGTCTTGACCCATTTATTACAAAATGTAAGGAATCTGTTTGGAAATATAAGGGCATGTGGGAGGAATTTTCAGGTAAGGTCGGCTTTTGGGCTGATATGGATGACCCATATGTAACCTACGAGAATACATTTATTGAGTCAGAGTGGTGGGCTCTGAAAAAGATTTGGGAGCAGGGTCTTTTATATAAGGGCTTTAAAATCGTGCCTTACTGTCCGAGATGTGGCACGCCGCTTTCCAGTCACGAGGTTGCACAGGGCTATAAGGCAGTCAAGGAGCGTTCGGCTGTCGTAAGATTTAAGTGTGTCGGCGAGGACGCATATTTCCTTGCATGGACAACCACGCCTTGGACACTTCCGAGCAATGTTGCCCTCTGTGTACATCCTGATGAGGCATACTGTAAGGTTAAGGCGGCAGATGGAATTGTTTATTATATGGCAGAGGCACTGCTTGACAAGGTACTTGGCGGTCTTGCCAAGGAGGGCGAAAAGGCTTACGAAATACTTGAGACTTACAGGGGAGCAGACCTTGAGCGTAAAGAGTATGAGCCGCTTTTTGAGTGTACGGCAAAGGCAGTGGAAGCGCAAAAACAAAAGGGGCATTATGTGACATGCGACACCTATGTAACCATGTCAGACGGTACAGGTATTGTTCATATTGCGCCTGCCTTTGGTGAGGATGATGCCAATGTAGGAAGAAATTATGACCTGCCGTTTGTACAGCTTGTAAACGGAAAGGGTGAAATGACAGAAGATACGCCTTATGCAGGCATGTTTGTAAAGGACGCAGACCCTAAAATTCTTGTTGACCTTGATGCAAAAGGGCTGTTGTTTGATGCACCGAAGTTTGAGCATGATTATCCATTCTGCTGGAGATGTGATACGCCGCTTATTTATTATGCAAGAGATACATGGTTTATCAAGATGACGGCAGTGCGGGATAAGCTCGTAAAGAACAATAATACCGTAAATTGGATTCCTGAGAGCATTGGAAAGGGACGTTTTGGCGACTGGCTGGAAAATGTGCAGGATTGGGGACTTTCCCGTAACCGTTATTGGGGAACGCCACTTAATATCTGGGAGTGCTCCTGTGGGGAGCGGCATGCCATCGGTTCCATCGAGGAGCTTAAGAGCATGAGCAAAAACTGCCCTGACGACATAGAGCTTCATCGTCCGTATATCGATGACGTGACGATTGCATGTCCGAAGTGCGGCGGCGAGATGAAACGTGTACCTGAGGTAATTGACTGCTGGTTTGATTCGGGTGCAATGCCGTTTGCACAGTGGCATTATCCGTTTGAGAACGAGGACATATTTAATGATAACTTCCCTGCTGATTTTATCAGTGAGGCAGTTGACCAGACAAGAGGCTGGTTCTATTCCCTTATGGCAATTTCGACCCTGATATTTGACAAGGCACCATATAAGAATGTTATCGTGCTTGGTCATGTTCAGGATAAGGATGGACAGAAGATGTCCAAGTCAAAGGGAAATGCAGTTGACCCGATGGAGGCACTGGGTAAGTATGGAGCAGATGCAATCAGATGGTATTTCTACAGCAATTCTGCACCGTGGCTGCCAAACAGATTCCATGAGGACGCAGTTGTTGAGGGACAGAGAAAATTCATGGGAACGCTTTGGAATACCTATGCATTTTATGTGCTGTATGCAAATATAGATGAATTTGACCCGACGAAGCATAAATTGGAGTATGATAAGCTTTCCGTTATGGACAAGTGGCTCCTGTCCAAGCTCAATTCCGTTATTCAGGCTGTAGATGACAACCTTGGCTCCTATAAGATACCTGAGGCAACAAGGGCATTGTCGGATTTTGTCGATGATCTTAGCAACTGGTATGTAAGAAGATGCCGTGAGCGTTATTGGGCAAAGGAAATGCCGCAGGACAAGATAAATGCATATATGACCTTGTATGAGGCGCTTGTTACCCTCTGTAAGATTGCTGCACCTATGATTCCATTTATGACGGAGGACATTTATCAGAATTTAGTGAGAAGCGTAGATAAGGCCGCACCGTTAAGTGTTCATCTTTGTGACTTCCCTGCCGCAAATGAGGCATATATCGACAAGGAGCTTGAGGCGAGCATGGATGAGGTTCTAAAGTGTGTTGTATTTGGACGTGCTGCAAGAAATACCGCAAACATCAAGAGCAGACAGCCGATTGGCAAAATGTTTATAAAGGCTGAGAAAAAGCTTGATGATTATTTTGTGAAGATAATTGAGGAGGAGCTTAACATCAAGCGTGTTGAATTTAAGGAGGACGTTTCAGCATTTACTACCTATAGCTTTAAGCCGCAGCTTAAAACAGTGGGACCTAAGTATGGCAAGCAGCTGAACGGTATCAGGGAGTACCTTTCTTCTGTGAATGGAAATGATGCAATGAATACCCTTAAAACAGAGGGGGCGCTTAAATTTACCGTCGGTGATGTAGAGATAGCGCTTGCTGAGGAGGACCTTCTGATAGAGGCTGCCAAAATGGAGGGCTTTGTGTCAGAGGGAGACAATTATGTAACGGTGGTTATCGATACAACCCTTACCCCTGAGCTGATTGAGGAAGGCTTCGTAAGAGAAATTATTTCCAAGGTGCAGACCATGCGTAAGGAAGCAGACTTCAATGTTATGGACAAGATTAAAGTATATGTATGTGGAAATAATAAAATAACTGACATTATAGAGAAAAATGCGGAGGAGATAAAAACCGTCTGTCTTATAAATGAGTTTGTAATTGACGAAAAGACAGAAGCTTCCAAGGAGTGGAATATAAATGGGGAAAAGGTTACGCTTGGAGTTTGTGTTGACGTATAAAAAGGCTGATATTCATTCATAATTTGTAAAAAATTAGTCAATTTGTATACATTTATAGGATAATATAACGAAAAAAAATTATGCAGTTGTATAATAAGGTGTTTTTTGCTAAACTGATAAAGGTTTATTTTGTATCTGACCAAACATGGGTTGGTTGACATAATTATAACAGGTTTTTTTGAAACCTGATATGCGGCATCGGTAGTAGTTTGATGCTGAAGGATTAAGGAGGACAAATATGAAAAAAGTAACGAATTTTGATAAGGAGGGCTTCAAGAAAGAGGTCATTAATAATGTGAAAACATTGTTTAGAAAAACAATTTCCGAAGCCACCCCAAAGCAGGTATTTCAGGCTGTGGCATATGCAGTAAAGGACGATATTATAGACCGTTGGATTGCAACACAAAAGGAATATGAAAAGCAGAACGTGAAAACGGTATATTACCTTTCCATGGAATTTCTTATGGGCAGGGCGCTTGGCAACAACTTAATCAACCTTACATGCCATGAGCAGATTAAGGAGGCGCTTGATGAATTGGGCTTTGACCTTAACGTGATTGAGGATCAGGAGCCTGACGCAGCACTTGGAAATGGTGGTCTTGGAAGACTTGCAGCATGCTTTCTTGATTCCCTTGCAACGCTCGGTTATCCTGCATATGGCTGTGGTATCAGATACCGTTATGGTATGTTCAAGCAGGCAATCAAGGACGGTTATCAGGTGGAGAAGCCTGACAACTGGTTAAAGGATGGAAACCCATTTGAGGTAAGACGGTCCGAGTATGTTGCCGAGGTTAAATTTGGCGGATATGTCCGTGTTGAAAACAGAAACGGCAAGAACATTTACATCCATGACGGATATCAGTCAGTACGTGCAGTACCATATGACCTTCCTGTTATCGGATATGGCAATAACATTGTTAATACGCTTAGAATTTGGGACGCAGAGGCAATGCAGGAGTTTAATCTTGACAGCTTTGATAAGGGAGAATATCAGAGAGCCGTTGAGGAGCAGAACCTTGCAAGAAATATTGTCGAGGTACTTTACCCGAACGATAACCATTATTCAGGCAAGGAGCTCAGGCTGAAGCAGCAGTATTTCTTCGTATCGGCTTCCGTACAAAGAGCAATACTTAAATTTAAAGAAAATAACAGTGATATTCATATGCTTCCTGAAAAGGTTACGTTCCAGCTTAACGATACCCATCCTACGGTAACGGTTGCCGAGCTTATGAGAATACTGATAGATGAGGAAAATCTTGAGTGGGATGACGCATGGGATATTGTTTGCAGAACATGTGCATATACAAACCATACAATTATGGCAGAGGCGCTTGAGAAGTGGCCAATCGATTTATTCCAGAGGCTTCTTCCTAGAGTTTATCAGATTGTGGATGAGATAAACAGAAGATTTGTTGCCAAGATTGAGGATATGTATCCGGGCAATCAGGATAAGGTTAAGAGCATGGCAATTCTCTATGA
>JAMPEW010000057.1 GCA_023664775.1 Clostridium sp.
AAAACTGTGGAACTAAAAGAACATCATCAAATGTAATGCCTTCTCCAATAATCTTTCCCATCCTATTTTCTCCCTTCATTTTATTAGTTGCTATTTTCCTATTAATAAAAAATGCTGTATAGAATACAACATTTTTTATTATTTTGCCATATATAATTATACATGTGTCCAATAAAAAATTTAAGCTATACTAACACGGCAATGTGCCCATGTCAATGATTAATTATCCCTGTATACACAAATATATAAGCCTATGTACTCTTTGCCTTCATTCAGCAAAGGAACCTTTATTCCCTCTATATCTGTTTTAAGCTTGAGGTTTTCTCCATGTACTGCAAGCGGCGGGGTAATATCTATCAATACTCCAAGCGTTGAAAAAATAGTTGCGGTATTACCCATAATCATATTACTAAGCTCATTTAACGCTGATGATGACATCTCATCTAGTTCATTTACAGGCATTCCAAACATCATCTTAGATGCTATATCCTTTGCATTGTCCTCTTTCATTGCAAGAATAACCTGTCCCTTCATCTCTCCAACTATTCCAAGCTGTATTGCATATGTAAGCTCCTTAAAGGAAAAATCCGTTTTCTCAGGCTTTCCTACCGTAAGCTTAACACTAGTAACACTTTCCATAATGGAAATACTTGACTGAAGAAATGGATTAATATTTTTAACATCAATTACTGGAATCATAGTACTTCCGTCTCCTTACCATAATTATCGAAAAATAACTGCACATATTGTACAACAAAATTTGTCAGTATTCAATCATATATTAATTTATTTTTGCAAAAATTTCAATGCATCATTTTAATAAATATAACTTTGTGAGCTGCTTAACTCATGATGCGATTTATCTACCTGTTTTACCACTGCCACGTCACCCTTTTCAAGCAACAGCTCCTCAACCATAAGCGTATTTCTGTCAATATAACGGGTTTCCAAATTATTATCATTTATGCTTACGACTGAATACTGATTAAAGTTATCACCATGAATTACGATATGGTCATCTACATTTTCCACATGCGTAATTGTAATCTCATCAACACCCATACGCATCTCAGCCTCAGGTACAATCACACTGTCAGCAAAAAGATAGTTGTCACCATACATCATATCATAGGCAATATTTACTAAAACATCATCCAGCATATCTCCCTCATAAAGCTTATGTGCCTTTTGGGCATAACCCAAAGGCATATTGAGCGCACTAAGCAGTTTAAGGGAAATATCGCTGGCATATATATCCTCATCGGCTAAATTCAGGTTAATATTATTTACAATAATATATTCCGTCTGAAATAACGTACTGTTCGGAAGCTGCTCCTCTGCAAGCTCAAGTGACGGAAGATGGTCTCCGTATAATATTAGTACATAATCCTCGCCATATTTGTCAAGCTCTTTTATTAAATTGTCAATCATTACATCCATTTCATATATTTGGTTTACATAATAATGGAACGGCTTTTCCATTTCCTCATTTTCATACTGTACCTGTATATAATCCTCACAGGTATCGTCACCGTCAGGGTATCTTCCATGCCCCTGAACGCTTATCGTATAAACAAAATCCTGTGTATCAGTGTCCTTCAGGCATTTCATAATGTCATCAACAAGGGTTGCGTCCTTTGCCCAGCCTGTGGACGTATACTCAACGTCATACATATACTCAAGCGATATGAATGCATCAAAGCCCATCATATTATATACATTTTTTCTATCATAAAATGACGACTTATTATTATGAATAGCATATGTCCCATATCCCTGCTTCTTTAAAATAGAAGCCAAGCCCTCAACAGGAACATCATTTACCGTGGTTTTATACGGATACTCTCCTGCGCCAAAATAGCTGGACTTAATTCCCGTAAGCACCTCAAATTCCGTATTTGCCGTACCTGCACCAAGGGCAGGAACCGTAAAATATCCGGACGGGAACTGCTCCTTCAATTTTGTAAATGCAGGAACAGGATTATCACTCATGGTAAGTCCCACAACATCATTCGGGTCAAAAAATGATTCAAGCTGAATGATAATTATATTTGGCTTCTTCACCTGTCCACTTGTCTTTTCCTTGTCAAGCGTCTGCTTTATCTCCTGCATATGCTTCTCCGAATAATCATCGGGCTTGGAAATCCCATTATCAACAATGCTGTTTGTAAAGCAGTAGGCAAATCCATAATCCTTGTATGCCGTACCAAGATTTGCAAAATCATCCGAGATAAAATTATGCTTTACGCCAAAATTTGTAAACCCAAGAACAATACACCATGCAATAACACATGCAAGCATAGTTCCTTTCACTCTCCGCTGTCCCTCAAACTTCGGAGTTTTCTTAAACAAAATTACCATTATGGTAACAACTGCAATAATTGCCAGCAAAATAACAACCTGCTGTCCTTTACTGTAATATACGTTTATCATGCTAAAGGTGTCCTTCAGCATAAGAAAATCGATTGCCGCAAAAGGCGTCACACGAAAACCAAGCACAATAAAATTAACAATTCCACATATCAGCCACACCATGCTGATAAGAATCATTCCAAAAACTCTTTTTCGTAGAAACAGTGCAAATAGTAATGTAAAAAAAATAATTGACACATTGTAAATATATACAACCGGCGACCCAATCAGAAACGAAAAACCGCCAACTATGGAACGTCTGCCAAGCATTTCCAACACAAGCTCAAGAACAAATGCAACAACAAAACATTTGAAAATCCATGTGTGAATGGAGGCACCTATAAGCTTCTTAAATCGCTGCTTAAAGCCCGGTTTTTCCTCTTGCTGTTCCAACTCCTGCTCATTTACCAAAGCAGCCTCATGTTCTGACTTCTGCTCATTTACCAAAACACTCTGCTGTTCTGACTTCTGCTCATTTTCCAAAGCAGTCTTATGTTCTGACTTCTGCTCATTCTCCAAAGCAGTCTTATGTTCTGACTCCTGCTCTTTTCCCTCCGGCACAGCTTGTTCAACTGTTTTTTCAGCCTTTTGTTCTTCTACATTCTTTATGCCATTTTCTGTTTTTTTTGTTGCCTTCGTATTTTTTTTCTTGTTACCCATATCATTCTCCTGCTCCTGCAAAATAAATAATGCAATTTTATAATGAATGGTGCGACTTTATTGTTCATTATACCAAAGCAACTTTTTTTTACAATTGTTTTTTCCTTGATTTTTTACTAAAAATAGCGAAAAAAATTATTAAAATTTTCTAATTTATAATAGATTATTTATTTTTTGGGGTCGTTTACATTTGATTTCTTTGTATATATCGGATGTATTTTTTCATATATAATGCATCATTTTGATTCGACATTTATTTTTGTTTGTCACTTTTCATTTTTGCATCTTTTCTTTTTTTGACTTTCTCTTTCCGTCTTGCCGTTCTTTTTCTGTCTTTGCTGTTCCCTTTCCGTCTTGCCACTTAATTGTTTTCGCTTTTTTATGTTTTAATTTGTCTTTGAATTTTTTAATGTTTTTATTGACATATATTTTTTCTTATGATAATATATCACTTGTCGTCAGAAATACTGTGACAAATCATACTGTATGCGCGAGTGGCTCAGCGGTGGAGCACTTCCTTGCCAAGGAAGGGGTCGCGGGTTCGATCCCCGTCTCGCGCTCTTTTTTATTTAACAGAAAGCCTTGATTTTACTGGCTTTCTTTTTTCTTTGTCCTACAAAAAGTTGTAGACAATGCTACAATGCCTTGTCCTTATACGCCAATAACAATTGTTATATTATTTTAACATAAGCTTATCCCACAAAAAAAATTCCTTCCCTATTCTTTCGTCAATATATTCAGCAACGGTTATTGCCACCACTTTCCCAAATATCATCCCCTATTGTACTCACGTATTTTTGAAACATACGCATCTTAAACAGCCATATACTGTTTCTTATAAGCTTCATATACAAGCTCCTCGTTATAATCAGGGGCAAATTCCTCAGCAGTTTTGCATATTTTTGATATAACCTCAATATCCTCCTCAAGCTCATCTGAAATAACAGCTACTTCTTTTGCTTTTCTTAATTTACGGCAAACCAATGTGATAAGATTTTTAAATCCACCTTCAACCAAAGCTACTTGAACCGCCTGCGCAACCGCCTGTTTAACTGCCACCTTTACTGCCTGCTGTTTTTCTTCCTCAAATAATCTTCCTACCTGTGTC
>JAMPEW010000058.1 GCA_023664775.1 Clostridium sp.
AAAACTGTGGAACTAAAAGAACATCATCAAATGTAATGCCTTCTCCAATAATCTTACCCATTTTATCTTTTCCTTTCCTTATTATACTAAAAAATGTTGTAAATGATTTAGATAACAAATACAACATTTTTTACTTGCTCATATTAAATTATCTATGTACTTTTAAAGGTTGATGATATACTAACACTCATACAAGCTTATGTCAATCAGTTATTTCCCTTGATGCAAACAAATATAAAGACCAATATACTCCTTGCCCTCATATACAAGAGGCACCTTTATCCCGTCTATATCTGACTTAAGCTTCAAGTTTGAGCCATGCACTGCAAGAGGGGGTGTAATATCAATTAAAACTCCAAGCGTTGAGAATATTGTGGCAGTATTTCCCAAAATCATATTACTCAGCTCATTCAAGGCTGAGGATGACATTTCATCAAGCTCCGCAACAGGCATACCATACATCATTTTCGATGCTATATCTTTGGCATTTTCATCCTTCATTGCCAAAATTGCCTGTCCCTTCATCTCACCAACTATACCAACTTGTATTGCATATGTAGGCTCGTTAAACACAAAATCTGTTTTTTCCGGTTTTCCTACAGCCAATTTAACACTTGTAACACTTTCCATGATGGAAATACTTGACTGAAGAAATGGGTTAATAAGTTTTACATCAATTGATGGCATCATGGTATTTCCGTCTCCTTACATATAAAATAAATAGAAATTAATTCCTCCACCTAAAAAGGTTCGGAAATATTATACAACATTTTTCGGCACTATTCAAACAGTTATTACAGTATTTTTGAAAAAATTTTTCAAAAAGTAATGGAATTTGTTTCACTTAATTCGTGGTGTGATTTATCAACTTGTCTGACATTTATTTCATCGCCCGCATTCAGTATCAATCCGTCAACCATAAGTGTTTTTCGGTTGACGTAAATGGTATCCTGTCTGTCTCCATTTACATAGACAATAGAATACTGGTTAAAATTGTCTCCCGAAACGACAATATGGTCATCCTCATTTTTTACATCGGACATAACAATTTTATCAACACCCATTTTCATATCCCCCTCAGGAACCATAACCTGATCTTGAAACAAATAATTTTCACCATAAAGCATATCATAAGCAATATTTACCAGTGCATCATCAAGCGTAGCACCCGTGTAAAGCTTATGTGCTTTCTGTGCATATCCGAGCGGTATATTTAATGCATCAAGAAGCTTAAGTGAAATGTCACTTGCACTGATATCCTCATCCTCAAGCTTGAGATTAATGTTATTTACCATAACATACTCGGTCTGGAACAGCGTACTGTCAGGCAGCTGTTCCTCCGTAAGCTCCAATGACGGAAGATGGTCACCATAAAGAACAAGCACATATTCCTCGCCGTACGCATCAAGCTCCTGAATCAGGTTTTCAATCATTAAATCCATTTCATAAATTTGGTTTACATAATAATGAATTGGTTGTTCCATTTCTACATTATCATATTGCACCTGTATATGGTCTGTGCAGGTATTCTCCTCGCTCGGATACCGTCCATGTCCCTGAACACTGATTGTGTAAACAAAATCCTGACCATCCGTGTCTTTCAGGCACTTCATAATATCATCAACCAACGTGGCATCCTTTGCCCAGCCCGTTGAAGTATAATCCACATCATACATATATTCCAAGGATATAAATGCATCAAAGCCCATCATATTATATACGTTTCTTCTGTCATAAAAAGAAGATTTGTTGTTGTGAATAGCGTATGTGCCATATCCCTGTTTCTTCAAAAGCGAGCAAAGTCCCTCAACAGGAACCTCATTTACGGTCGTCTTATACGGATACTCCCCCGCCCCAAAATAACTTGACTTAATTCCTGTCAGCACTTCAAACTCCGTATTTGCCGTACCGGCACCAAGTGCAGGAACCGTAAAATATCCTGACGGATACTTCTCCTTTAATTTGGTAAAAGTCGGAAGTGGATTTTCGCTCATGGTAAGACCTGCAACATCATTTGGGTCAAAAAAAGACTCCAGCTGAATCACAATGATATTCGGCTTTTTCTGATGTCCCGTCGTCTTATCCTTATCTAACTCTGATTTTATTTCCTTAATATGCTCCTCCGTATACGTATCCGGCTTACTGATTCCGTTATCAATAATACTGTTTGTAAAGCAGTAGGCAAATCCATAATCCTTGTATGCCGTGCCAAGGTTTGCAAAATCATCAGAGATAAAATTATGCTTTACACCAAAGTTTGTAAACCAAAGAACGATGCACCACGCAATGATACATGCCAGCATGGTTCCTTTCACTCTCCGTTCTCCCTCAAACTTCGGCGTTTTCTTAAACAGGATAACCATAAGGGTAATAACCGCTATAATTGCTATTACAATAATAACCTGCTGCCCCTTGCTGTAATATACATTTATCATACTAAAGGTATCCTTCAGCATAAGGAAATCGATTGCTGCAAAAGGCGTCACCCGGAAACCAAGCACAATAAAATTAACAATTCCACATATCATCCACACTGTACTAATAAGAATCATCCCGAAAACTCTTTTTCTTAAGAATAGTGCAAACAATAATGTAAAAAATATAATTGATACATTATAAATGTATACAACTGGTGAACCAATCAAAAACGAAAAGCCGCCAAATATGGAACGTCTTCCAAGCATCTCAAGCACAAGCTCCAATATAAGGGAAACAATCAGACACTTAAATATCCATGTATGTATGGATGCTCCCAATAATTTCTTAAAACGGGCTCCTATACTTTTCTTTTCCGCCTCATCATAATTTGCTGCATCTGTCTGAATATCATCTTCACTTGCCGTCAGCTTATTTGCTGCATCGGAATCAACTACGGCGGCGTCAACTGCTGCCGCAATTTCAGCTTCATTCTTTTGTTCTTTCACAGACTTCCTCTTTTTGCTCATACAAATTCTCCCTCGTTTGAAGAAATTAATATTATTACATGTATTTGTTTTATTCACCAATAACTACATTGTTCATTATACCAAAGCGTTTTTTTTTTACAATTGTTTTTTCATGGAATTTTTATTATTTTTTACGATATATTTTATTAATTTTTTATTGACATACATTTTTTCTTATGTTAATATATCACTTGTCGTCAAGATAATGATGAGTAAAATAATGATATTGTATGTGCGCGAGTGGCTCAGCGGTGGAGCACCTCCTTGCCAAGGAGGGGGTCGCGGGTTCGATCCCCGTCTCGCGCTCTTTTTTATTTAATGGAAAGCCTTGATTTTACTGGCTTTCTTTTTTCTTTGTCCTACAAAAAATTGTAGACAGTTGTAGACAGTGCTACAATGCCTTATTAATAATGTCTACTGTTTCCTGTTTGTCTTTTAACATTTTAACCGCCACTCGGCACTTTGCCGTTGCAGCTCCACCATACGGCGGTAAAGACCATTTTTTTCCATCAGTTCTGTTGGTGCCCCTTCTTCCGCCACCCTGCCATCTGCCAGAACGATGATTTTATCGGCTGCCTCCACAGTACGCATCCGATGGGCAATTACCAATACGGTTTTTCCAGCCAGCAGGCGGGAAAGTGCCCCCTGAATCTTTGTCTCATTTTCTACATCCAGACTGGCAGTTGCCTCGTCGAGGAGGACGATAGGTGCATCTTTCAACAAGGCTCTGGCAATAGAGATTCGCTGCCGTTCACCACCGGAAAGCTTCGCACCATTCTCTCCGATTGGGGTGTTGT
>JAMPEW010000059.1 GCA_023664775.1 Clostridium sp.
TACTTTTCCAACAATCGTTTTTTTAGTTTATCCATCTTGTAAACCGACTCCTCCGACATCAAAAAAAATTCATTATTTTTCACATTTTTATATGATGCAGAGTTATCAAAGCTTGTCTCGCTCACGCAAGGCTCATTCTTAATTTCGGAATAACAAAAAATCGGAGCAATAATAAAGTCCCTGCTCTGTATGTAGATTTTTTCGTCATTGTGTGTTTCAAGCTTTCGGTCTAAAAATACCAAATACGTTTCGCCCTGTTTCATTTCATTCACAAAATTTAAATTGATTGCCGGCATACCGTTGATATAATTTTCCTTGTCGAAAAAAATACAACTGCCGCTGCGTGCCACATCTATTATTTCACCTGCACGGACATCTCCTTTAAACACTTTTACAATTTCTACCTTCTGCGTTGTGCAGGAAAAACGGAATGTACTTTTTTCCATACATCTTACCGCAACAATAATTTCACTTGACGGCAGGTTCTCCTCCAAATGCTCAAGCTGTATGTCAAGTATGGAGTCGGGGAAAAGACCAACAGCAAATTTATCCATCGGATTTTCTTCATCATTCATATCCCTGTAACCAGCCTTTGCAATCAGACCAAACGTCATCATGCCCAAAAAAAGAACCAGCGATAAAACCGCACATATTTTAGTTTTCATAGTCATTCTCCTCCAATGTAACACAGCCATTTTTTACGGAATAAACCTCATCTGCCATTATCTTAATATCTTCCTTATTATGACTTGCAATCATAACAAGAGCCCCTCTGTCCTTTTCCGCCATAATCAACTTCCGTATTGTGTCCATTCCATCTGAATCAAGGGCATTTGTAGGCTCATCCAGCATTAAAATATCAGGAGCTTCCATAAGTGCCTGGGCAACAACCAGCCGTTGCTTCATTCCCAGGGAATATTTACGGAATGACTTTTTATCAGATGGGTTAAGCCCCACCTTTTTTATCCACTCAATAATCTCCTCTTTTCCAACCCTTCCCCGTATTTTTGCAAGCAGTTTAAGGTTTTCATAGCCCGAAAGCTCAGGGTAAAGTCCCGCATTTTCCAGCATTATCCCCAAATTTGGCAAAATCTCAAAGTCATGATGCAGTTTTTTACCATCCAGATATACGCTCCCCTCAGATAATTTCATCAAGCCGGAGACAGCCCTGAAAAGCATCGTTTTTCCTGCACCGTTTTCCCCGACAAATGCATAAACATTACCTGACTCCAATGTCAGATTCACGTTATTTAAAATAGTTTTCCCTTTTATTTTTTTACTCATGTTTTTAATAATAAGCTCCATAATTAAAATCCCTCCTGTTCATTGCTTCCGGCTACATCCTTATGCTTCACGATAATACAGCCTGATATTAGTGATACCAATGCGAAAGCCAAATACACAGATATTGATATGTTGAAGTCAAAGCCCCTGCCAATTATACTATATAAGCTGCACATTTCCTCATTTTTGCCTGTATGCACTCTTATTATAAGGTGTGCGATTGGATTTAATAAAATATACAAGTTTTTCTTCGTTATCTCATTTTCCAAAAAAATGGTATCTGCCATCACAAACAAAGCCATTGACAGGATTTGTACAGCATTAACAATAATAAACGCAATATTACTGCTAAATAATATAGCTAAAATATTTATAAAATTAGTTGTTGTAAAAAGAAAAAGTACATATATTACGAGGAAGTAACATCCAAGCGCCATATCATTTTTACGGAATATCACATCATTAAATATGGAAGCCGCTGCCATTGATGCACCTAAAAGCAGTATCACGTACAGCAGGGAAAATGCAAGAAGCTCAACCATTTGTTTTAAATACCATCTTATTTTATTTTCTGTGCGGGAAAAATAATAAACCGAAGCCGAGCAAAAATGCCTGTATATGTATGTTCCATATAATATCTGAAAGATTAAAATCGGAGTAAAATAATAGGTGATATCTATAATACTCCTGGGGATACATTCAACCACTCCAAAACCAAGGGAAATGATTATATCAGATGCATAAATAATATTATTGGTGGTGGTAGTGGAACCAAAAAAAACAATTCCACATAAAACAGCACAGAAAAGAAACCTGATATAATATTTCATTACAGCTTATTTCTCCTCCCGTTCACTTCAATAATCGCAAATGACAGTACAAACAGCATCAGCATAAATAATAAATAAACTGTTTCATTTTTATCGTTTGTATCAAACATTCTCAAAATGAAAAAATAATTCGTAGTAAACGGACATTTAAAAGCATTGCCCGAAAAACGCATTCCAAAAAACAAAAGATAGATTGGGAAAAAAGTAAATATTTTGTACTTAAAGCATTGAAACGTTGTAACAGCATAATTAAAGCCCGCAAAGACAGCAGATATTACCCCAAAAGCCAGCGTGCATATAACAGCGTATAAAAATCTGTTTTTTGCAAATATGCCATATGCAAAATATCTTTTTATGTCTTCAACTGACTGGATATATTCAAAATTTGACGGGTCGCCAACAGAGCTTGTGCTGTAACAAATGCCGCTTAAAACGATTTCCATTAAAAACGGCAGCGTAAAAATAAGAAACGTGGCTATGCATACCCCCAAAAGCTTCCCACGCATATATTTTTTGTTCCCATATCTTGCATTTAAGTATATCAATTCTCCTGATTTTTTGTCATTCAAATAAACCGTTGACGTAGGAATGACAATCAAGAGCGGATAAAAGGACATCATAAAATATCCGCTTACAGACCATGTGGATAATGTCAGGGTTTTTACAGGGTCATACATCTGCGTCACATAAACCGCATTTTGGTTTTGCATGATATTTGATATAAAATTCCATGTAACAAAGCCAAGCAGTATAAACCACGTAAATATGGCTTCTTTTCTACTCAATATATGCGTAAGCTGTAATCTGATTGATTTTAATAACATGTTTCTTCTCCAATTAAGGTTACTACTGTTTTGTGTTACTGTATGATAACCTTATTCATCTAATAGTTTAATTTTTTACTTCCCATCATAACTAAAGTGAATTTTTGCTCCATACTCAGGGTCATTACCTGCAAATCTTATATCGAATTGCAGACAAGATAAACCACC
>JAMPEW010000005.1:0-7372 GCA_023664775.1 Clostridium sp.
ATTGGTATTATATCAGGTGTTGCAGCAGTGGCGTTAATTATCGTGCTTTGTGTTGTTTTCCTTGGAAAAGGAAAGCTTGATGGAAGATATGCGTGCAGTGATATGGCGTGGATCGGAATGGATTTATACATTGAAATTGATGGCGACAAATTTAAACTTATTTCAGAATATGATGCAGATGGAGACGGTGTTATTTCCGGTGATGACGAGAGAGATGTGGACGAAGGCACCGTTAAACTGAATGGTGATATCGTAACCCTTACAATTGAGGATAGCTCAATGGACTGTGCTTACGATGCCAAGGAAGGTACTATCACAATGGATGACGGCATTAAATTAGTGTTTAAGAAAGAGTAAAATCTGCTCCCAATAATTCAGAAGCAGCATGACAGCACCAAGGATTGTTAAAATCACGCCGGTTACGAAACCGACAGTACGGTTGTTGACCTTGTTGGCAAATTGAGCTGAACCGATAGAAGCAGCGGTTGCCGTTATGATGCAGATGAGCAGCACATCCCAGCGTTCCAAGACAATCGAGGGGTCTATCATAATATGGCTGACCGATGCGATAAGTGCCGTAAAGGTCATAATAAATGTGCTGGTGCCAACAGCAGGCTTCCTGTCCATTCCTAAAAATGCGGTAAATACCACCAGCATCATCATTCCACCGCCTGAACCGACAAAGCCTGTGCCAAAGCCGATGGTCAGTCCAAAGAACAATGAAATGGCAACGCCTTTTCGGTCAAGTCCCGTACCCCTTGCAATCGTTTCTTTTCGCTCTGTATCAGGTTTTATTAAAAAGCGGATGCCAATAAAAAAGGTCAGAAATAGCGAAAAACTGCCAAGCACGACATTTCCAGCCGACCATGCTGCAAAGCTGCCTGCAATACACATGCCGATAATGCAGGTAAGCATAATCCAGCCACGCTTTAAGTCAATGTTTTTGTGACGGATATATATGCCAGTCGTAACGGCAGAGCCGAGGATATCTGATGCCAAAGCAATTGCTGTAGCGTGATAGGCTCCTGTTTCTCCTGCAAAGGATGGGCAGAGCACAATCAGAATCGGCACCATAACAGTAGCAGCGGAAAGCCCTGCAAGACCTGTACCGATGCCTGCACCTAAAGCTGCAACAATATACCAAATATATTCCATGGAAATTCCTCCCTGTATCTTTGACGATAAAAAACCAAAATTACATATACTGCATTATAGCTGGCAAATGTTAGGTTTGCAACCGACAGATAAAGTGAAAAAAAACTTGAAATGATGTACATGCATATCTGATTTACTGACGGTTGGAAAAAAGGCAAAATTCAATAAACCAATTAAGGGCGGCAGACCTTTGTTTATTTTCCGAATAAATAAAGCCTACGGCTCTTTTTTTAATTTCATGTTCTAATGGAAGCTCCATAATCACGCCTGAATGTAACTGCTCGGCTGCAAATTCCCGCACAACGCTTGCAACACCCATACCGATAGATGCAAAATCAATGAGCAAATCCATATTGTTGATTTCAAGCACCTGATTCGGATATATGCCATTCTCAGAAAGGTAAGCGTCAATATAGGTTCTTGTAATGTTGTTTTTTTCAAGAAGCATAAGGTTGGATTTTTCCAAAATTTCCTTAGTTGACATTGGGAACCTATCAGAGGGTGAAGCTTCTCCCAAAGCATTCTTTGTTTGCTTTTTTGGTGGATTGGTTGACATAAGATTTGTGTAATTTCCCATAATAAGCCAAGGATTATTTACTGATGCGTCCTCGTCCTGCTCCCGAAGATTCAGATTGTCCAAATAGGCTCTGCTTGCCGCAAAAATATCATGTATTTCTGCAATCGGCTGAAAATGAAATCCATTTGGAATGTTTGTCTCACAGATAAGCCCGATGTCAATTTTATCCTCCTGCAAAAGCTTTATGGTATTTACTGTAGCGTGGCAGTCAATAAACAGTTTCACGTGAGGATTTGCGATTATAAAATCCTGAAGATAATCGAGAAGCACAAACTTACAAAGTGATGTGCTGACGCCGATTCTAAGCTCGCCGATCCCAAGCTCGTTTATCCGTTTAATTTCCTCCTCGCCCTGTGTGATGCTGTCAAAGGCTCTGGAAATATGATTGTATAAAATTTCACCCTCGGCAGTCAGGGTAACGCCCTTTGAGGTTCTGTCAAAAAGCTTCGTGCCAAGCCCTGCCTCTAAATTGGAAATTGTTTTGCTGATGGCAGGCTGGCTGATAAAAAGGGCTTCGGCTGCATGGCTGATAGTTCCCTTTTTTGCAACGGTATAAAAAACCTTGTAATTGTTCAAATTTTCGTACATGGATACCCTCCGTATGTGAAGCCCTGCATAAGGCAATTTGTTCTTTGGCTGTCTTGGCTGTGAATTATATATAAGCTGTTATTGAAGATGATAGCACAGCTTTGATATAACTTCAAGTTATAAAAGATATTACTATTATATATTTTTGTTATATAAATTAATATGTTAAAATATAAAAAAAGATGTGGAACATATACGGGGAATTGTATGCCATGAGGCACATCATGGTGTATCATGCACAGCTTAATTATATTGTTAAGCGATATGTTATACTGTCTTATAGTGATTGCTCTAAATTCTATAATGGCAGAAATATAATGTTTAAAAATGATTTTAATAAATGGAGGAACAAAGCTATGGGTATGACTATGACACAAAAAATTCTTGCAGCACATGCAGGACTTTCCAGCGTTACGGCAGGACAGCTGATTGAGGCTGATTTGGATTTGGTATTAGGAAATGATGTGACAACTCCTGTTGCCATACATGAGATGGAGAAGTTTGATAAAAAGGACGTGTTTGACAAGGAAAAGATTGCCCTTGTAATGGACCATTTTACGCCAAACAAGGACATCAAGAGTGCGGAGCACTGTAAATGCGTCAGGGAATTTTCCTGTGCCAATTCCATCAAGAACTTTTTTGATGTGGGAGCCATGGGAATTGAGCATGCACTTCTTCCCGAGCAGGGACTTATCGTTGCAGGGGAAACCTGTATAGGAGCTGATTCGCATACATGTACATACGGTGCACTTGGTGCATTTTCAACAGGCGTGGGAAGCACGGACATGGCTGCGGGCATGGTGACCGGAAAGGCATGGTTTAAGGTACCGTCTGCGATTAAGTTTAATATAGTGGGAGAAAAGGCACCTTGGGTCAGCGGTAAGGATGTCATTCTTCACATTATCGGCATGATAGGAGTTGACGGTGCACTTTACAAGTCCATGGAGTTTGTGGGCGAGGGTATTAAGAACCTTACGATGGATGATCGTTTTACCATAGCAAACATGGCAATTGAAGCAGGTGCCAAAAACGGTATTTTCCCTGTTGACGAGCAGACAGAGGAATACATGAAGGAGCATTCAGCTAAGAGCTACAAAAAATACGAGGCGGATGCCGATGCGGTATATGATGAGGAATATACCATTGACCTTTCAACCTTAAAGCCTACGGTTGCATTTCCACATCTTCCTGAAAATACAAGGACAATCGATGAGGTTGGCGACATTAAAATTGATCAGGTTGTAATCGGCTCTTGTACAAACGGACGAATTTCTGACATGAGAATTGCCGCTGAGATTATGAAAGATAAGCATGCAGCGGACAATGTCAGGGTTATTGTTATCCCTGGAACACAGGATGTATACCTTACCATGATAAAGGAAGGCCTTACCGAGATATTCATAAAGGCAGGAGCAGTTGTGTCAACCCCTACCTGCGGACCTTGCTTAGGCGGACACATGGGAGTCATGGCGGCAGGGGAACGAACGGTGTCAACAACGAACCGTAACTTTGTAGGCCGTATGGGACACGTTGAGTCCGAGGTTTATCTTGCAAGCCCTGCGGTTGCCGCAGCGTCTGCAATAACGGGAAAGATAAGCAGCCCATGTGAGATTTAACACTATATTTTATATAAAGGAGTAATGATAACATTGAACATTGGCAAACTATTGGGAAAAGTGATTGTAGCACTATCCTAATAGCGGACATAAGTTCAAAGTAAAAAACAGGAGGTATATAAATGAAAGCATATGGAACAGTTCACAAATATGGAGACAATGTAGATACAGACGTTATCATCCCTGCAAGGTATCTGAATTCATCAGACCCTGCAGAGCTTGCAAAAAATTGTATGGAGGATATTGACAAGGATTTTGTAAAACGGGTAAAGCCGGGCGACATTATGGTTGCCAACAAAAATTTTGGCTGCGGCTCATCAAGGGAGCATGCACCGATAGCAATTAAGGCGTCGGGGATAAGCGTGGTTATTGCAGAAACCTTTGCAAGAATTTTTTACAGAAATGCAATCAACATCGGACTTCCGATTATAGAGTGCCCTGAGGCTGCCAAGGGGATAGAGGCAGGCGACATGGTGGAGGTTGATTTTGACAGCGGAATGATTTATAACAAAACAAAGGGGACGGAGTTTAAAGGTCAGGCATTTCCACCATTTATGCAGGAGATTATCAAAAATGGCGGTCTGATAAACAATATAAACAGTAAAAGTAAGTAACGGAAAGCTTACGGTTCGCAATTGCCTAAAAATATACAAAGGGAAAAGGAGAGAGAATATGTATTGTACCCAATGTGGAAACAATGTTCCTGATGGAGCGGCAAATTGTAATGTATGTGGGGCACCAGTGAATCAAGGAATGGGAGGAAATTGGAATCAGCAGCCACAACAGCCAAATCAGTATCAACAGCCGCAGCAGACATACCGACCAAATCAATATCAGCAGCCAAACGGGCAGTGGAATAATTTACAGCAGTCGGCATATACACAAAACAACGGCAATGTGCTTGGAATGAATTGGTTTAAATTTGTTATATATGTGCAGCTTTTTTTAAACGGTGTACTGAATATTTACAATGGAATTAAAACAAGTACGGGTAAACAGCATGGAGTAAGCGATAGCTATCTGCAAATGGTATATAGCGTGTATGACGGTTTGCAGACGACTGATATAGTAATAGGCGTCAGTATGATTGTCCTTGGCGTATATGCAATTATAACAAGGTTTTTCCTGGCAGGATTTAAAAAGCAGGGTCCTTTTATGTATTACCTTTGTCTGCTTTTAAACATTGTAATAGCTGTAATTTACTGTGTTTTGGTAAAGTTTGTAGTCGGCGTTGACATCGTACTTACAAACATGATTTGTCAAACTATAATTTTAATCGTGCTTTTAATCTGTAATATCATGTATTTTGGAAATAGAAAGCATTTATTTGTCAAATAATGTGTCATTTCAGCATCAGGCTTGAGATAAAGCCGGCTAATGCTTCTAAAGGAAGGGGATAAGGAATGGACTGATATTTAAGCAAGAGATAGTGTCAGGCAACGTATGAAAAAGACAAGAAAGAAAAAAGGCTAAGGAGATGAAAAGATGAATTATAACATAGCAGTTATCAAGGGAGATGGAATTGGTCCTGAGGTTGTCACGCAGGCAATGAAGGTTTTGGATGCCGTTGGTACAAAGTACGGACATACATTTTGTTACGAACAGCTTTTGATGGGTGGATGCTCCATAGATGTACACGGAGTACCCCTTACGGATGAGGCTGTGGAACAGGCAAAGGCAAGTGATGCAGTGCTGCTTGGCTCCATCGGCGGGAATACATCAACGTCGCCATGGTACCAGCTTCCGCCTGATAAAAGACCTGAAGCGGGACTTCTGAAAATCAGAAAGGCGCTTGGACTTTTTGCAAATCTTCGCCCTGCATTTTTGTATGAGCAGCTAAAAAATGCCTGCCCGCTCAAAAAGGAGATAGCTGATAAGGGCTTTGACATGATGATTATGCGTGAGCTTACGGGCGGTCTTTATTTCGGCGAGAGAAAGACAGAGGAAATAGACGGCGTGATGACGGCAGTGGACACGCTTACCTACAATGAAAATGAGATACGAAGAATTGCAATTAAGGGCTTTGACATTGCCATGAAGCGAAGAAAAAAGGTTACAAGCGTTGACAAGGCAAATGTCCTTGATTCTTCGAGGCTGTGGAGAAAAATCGTTGAGGAGGTTGCGAAGGATTATCCTGAAGTAACCTACGAGCATATGCTTGTTGACAACTGTGCCATGCAGCTTGTAAAGGACCCTGCCCAGTTTGACGTTGTATTAACGGAGAATATGTTTGGGGATATTCTTTCCGATGAGGCATCCATGATTACAGGATCTATCGGCATGCTTGCCTCTGCGTCCTTGAATGAAACAAAATTTGGTATGTATGAGCCAAGCGGCGGCTCTGCGCCTGACATAGCGGGACAAAATAAGGCGAACCCGATTGCAACAATTCTTTCAGCCGCAATGATGTTACGGTACAGCTTTGACCTTGATAAAGAGGCGGACGCAATAGAAAATGCCGTAAAAAATGTGCTTGCAGACGGTTACCGCACCTGCGACATCATGGCAGGAGAGCAGGGAACAACGCTTGTTGCCTGTGATGAGATGGGGGATTTGATAAAAGAGAGGATATAGGTGCATTACATGAAAAAAAGAAAAATGTATATGTTTCTCATAATGACGATATGCATTGTACTTTTTTCTGCCTGTGGAAATAAGGATAGCAATATGTTAAACAGTAATGCATCATTTTATGATGAAGGGCAGGAACTGATACTTACCATGCATGAGCTTACATGTGACGAGACTTATATTCAGGCTGCTGGAGCACAGGATGATGTTCGGGAAATTATAGACAAAATAGGAGACATGGATTATTCAGCACCTGCGCATGTTTACAGGGTATCAAAGGTTGATGAGGTGCTTTCCAATGCTATGCTTATGGCGGAGGTTTATCCGAATGGCATGTCAGACAGTGTGGAGGCGGTCATGAAAAAGAAGCTTGTGGGAAATATTGCAGGTCAGATTACCGCAATGAAAACAAGCACATCCGCACTTGTGGTACAGTCAATATTTGTTGTAAATACAAGCTTTGTAAACACTGCGGCAAAGGATATGGAATTATATGTTTATACATATGATGATGCGTACCCTGTGTTTGTTGCATTTATTCCTGAGGGTAACGGTGCAGTAAGTGCAAGCGCCTCATACCTTATTGTGGATGATATGATAGGTGCAGACAGTGAAGCGATAAGCAGGGATGTAATGATTTCCATGTACAACATAAAGCTTGAAGAAATTAAAAAATAAATTTATATTAGTGGTATGATATCGTTGCTTAAAAAGTTAAGATATACAGCCATGAGAACCTGTAAATAAAGTAAAAAGCAGCATCGGGATATGTCTGCGTTTTATGTAATAATGATAGGCTAAAGATATAAGAAAATGAAAAGGAGATAAAACAATGAAAAGTGATAATGTAAAGGTTGGTATGCAG
>JAMPEW010000005.1:7472-8726 GCA_023664775.1 Clostridium sp.
AAAATGAAAAGGAGATAAAACAATGAAAAGTGATAATGTAAAGGTTGGTATGCAGCAGGCACCGCACAGAAGCCTGTTCAATGCACTTGGTATGACAGAGGAGGAGCTTTCAAAGCCGCTTGTCGGTATTGTGTGCTCCTATAATGAGATTGTTCCGGGTCACATGAATTTGGATAAAATAGCACAGGCAGTAAAGCTTGGCGTTGCGGCAGCAGGGGGAACGCCGGTTATGTTTCCTGCAATTGCAGTCTGCGACGGTATCGCAATGGGACATATCGGAATGAAATATTCCCTTGTGACAAGAGATTTGATTGCAGATTCCACGGAATGTATGGCAATCGCCCATCAGTTTGATGCACTTGTAATGATACCAAACTGCGATAAAAATGTTCCGGGGCTTCTTATGGCGGCTGCAAGGGTGAATGTGCCTACCGTATTTGTTTCGGGAGGACCAATGCTTGCAGGACACGTGAAAGGACATAAGACAAGCCTTTCCTCAATGTTTGAGGCTGTTGGCTCCTATGCCGCAGGAACAATGAGTGAGGAGGACGTCAACGAGTTTGAGTGTAAGGCATGTCCTACATGCGGTTCCTGCTCGGGAATGTACACTGCAAATTCCATGAACTGCCTCACAGAGGCACTTGGTATGGGACTTCCGGGAAATGGAACCATTCCTGCTGTTTATTCAGAGAGACTAAAGCTTGCAAAGCATGCGGGTATGGCAGTTATGGAAATGTACAGGAAGGATATAAGACCGAGGGACATTATCACAAAGGAGGCAATTTTAAATGCCCTTACCGTTGATATGGCACTTGGCTGTTCCACAAATTCCATGCTTCACATTCCTGCAATTGCACATGAAATCGGATTTGACTTTGACATTTCACTTGCCAACGAGATTAGTGCAAAGACGCCGAACCTCTGCCATCTTGCACCAGCAGGTCCTACATACATGGAGGATTTGAATGAGGCAGGCGGCGTATACGCAGTTATGAATCAGCTCAAGGAGGCAGGACTGTTAAATGAGGACTGCATGACCGTTACGGGTAAGACAATAGGCGAGGCTGTCTCAGGTGTTGCAAATAAGAATCCTGAGGTGATACGTCCGCTCGACAACCCATACAGCAAAACAGGAGGACTTGCAGTATTAAAGGGAAATCTCGCACCTGATGGTTCTGTTGTAAAGCGTTCTGCCGTTGTGCCTGAAATGATGAAGCATGAAGGTCCTGCAAGGGTATTTGAATGCGAGGAGGA
>JAMPEW010000005.1:8826-42103 GCA_023664775.1 Clostridium sp.
TGCCTGAAATGATGAAGCATGAAGGTCCTGCAAGGGTATTTGAATGCGAGGAGGACGCAATTGAGGCAATCAAGGGCGGAAAGATAGTCGAAGGCGATGTCGTTGTTATCAGATACGAGGGACCAAAGGGTGGTCCTGGCATGAGAGAAATGTTAAACCCTACGTCAGCAATTGCAGGCATGGGACTTGGCTCATCTGTTGCACTGATTACAGACGGACGGTTCTCAGGTGCAAGCCGTGGTGCTTCCATTGGACATGTTTCACCTGAGGCAGCAGTGGGAGGACCAATCGCATTTGTGGAAGAGGGAGACATCATCAGCATTGATATCGACGCATGTTCCATCAACCTCAAAATCAGTGATGAGGAATTTGCAAAGCGTAAGGCAGCATGGACGCCAAAGGAACCAAAGGTTACCACAGGCTATCTTGCAAGATATGCAAAAATGGTTACATCAGGTAACAGGGGAGCAATACTTGATATATAATTTACAATATGTTATTCTAACATGTAACGAATTTAGAAAAGTATGCGATAAGCTTTCTATAGAAAAGGAGAAATTACAATGAAACAATTAACAGGCTCAGAAATCGTGATTGAATGTTTAAAAGAGCAGGGTGTTGATACGGTTTTCGGTTATCCGGGCGGAACAATACTGAATGTTTATGATGCCCTTTACAAGCATCAGGATGAAATCAGGCATATTTTGACCTCTCACGAGCAGGGGGCTGCACATGCGGCTGACGGATATGCAAGGGCAACAGGTAAGGTTGGCGTATGTATGGCAACCTCAGGACCGGGTGCAACTAATCTTGTCACAGGTATTGCAACTGCGTACATGGATTCCATTCCCCTTGTTGCAATTACGGCAAACGTAGGCGTGTCACTGCTTGGAAAGGACAGCTTTCAGGAGGTAGATATCGCAGGTGTCGTTATGCCGATTACAAAGCACAGCTTTATCGTAAAAAATGTACATGAGCTGGCAGATACAATCAGGAGAGCGTTTAAGATTGCACAGACAGGCAGACCGGGTCCTGTTCTTGTTGATATAACAAAGGATGTAACTGCAAATGTTGCAGATTTTGAACCAAAGGCACCGGAACCGATTGAGAAGATAACAAACACAATCAACGCAGATGATTTAGAAAAGGCAATCAAAATGATAGAAAAGGCAGAAAGACCGTTCGTGCTTTGCGGCGGCGGTGTGATTGCAGCGGATGCGTCAAAGGAGCTTGCCAAGTTTGTGGATAAGATTGATGCTCCTGTATGTGATACCCTTATGGGTAAGGGTGCATTTCCGGGAACTGATATACGGTATACGGGAATGATTGGTATGCATGGTACAAAGGTTTCAAACTTCGGCATCAACATGGCTGACCTTGTAATCGTAGTCGGTGCAAGATTTTCTGACAGAGTAATCGGAAATGCATCTAAGTTTGCACATAATGCAAAAATCATACATATTGATGTAGATGCAGCCGAAATTGATAAAAATATCGTTGTAGACTGCAGCCTTGTAGGGGATGCAAAGGAAGTATTAAAAATGCTTGCCACAAGAATAAAGGCAATCAAGCATCCTGAGTGGGCGAAGGAGATAAGAGGCTTAAAGGAAAAGTTCCCTGACCACAGCGATATGAAGTCCATGACAGGTCCTGCAATCATAAACAAGATTTATGAGCTTACGGAGGGCAAGGCTACCATAACCACAGATGTAGGACAGCATCAGATGTGGGCTGCACAGCATTACTATTACACGGAGCCACGTAAGCTGATTACCTCAGGCGGACTTGGAACCATGGGCTATGGCGTAGGTGCATGTATCGGAGCAAAGATAGGTAAGCCTGAAAATACTACAATCAATATAGCTGGTGACGGATGCTTCCGGATGAACATGAACGAAATTGCAACGGCAACAAGATATAACATACCGATTATTCAGGTTGTAATCAATAATCATGTGCTTGGAATGGTTAGACAGTGGCAGACCCTGTTCTATGAGCAGAGATATTCAAGCACCATATTGGAGGATAAGGTTGATTTTGTCAAGGTTGCAGAGGCACTTGGAGCAACAGGTATTCGGGCAACAACCCTGGAGGAATTTGAGGCTGCATTAAAGAAGGCAATCGAGATGAATGCACCGGTTGTAATTGACTGTGTCATTGACAAGGATGACAAGGTATTTCCAATGGTTGCTGCGGGAGCTGCACTTGAGACATGCTTTGACCAGCAGGACTTAGATAATAAATAGGAAGCCGCTTTCTAAAACGAAGTTTTATGAATTTGAATGCGGCGACCGGCATGTGCAAAAAAGGAGGATTTAAAAAATGGCAAGAGTATTTAATTTTTCAGCAGGACCGTCAGTGTTGCCTGAGGTTGTTTTAAAGCAGGCGGCAGAGGAAATGATGGATTATAAAGGATCAGGAATGAGTGTTATGGAAATGAGCCACCGTTCCAAGGTCTATGACAACATTATAAAAGAGGCAGAGCAGGATTTAAGGGATTTAATGAAAATTCCTGATAACTACAAGGTACTTTTCCTTCAGGGCGGTGCTTCCCAGCAGTTTGCAGCAATCCCGATGAACCTGATGAAGAACGGTGTTGCAGATTACATTATTACGGGTCAGTGGGCAAAGAAGGCATACGAGGAAGCACAAAAGTATGGAAAGGCAAATGCAGTTGCATCTTCTGCCGATAAGACATTTTCCTATATCCCAGACTGCTCCAATCTTCCGATATCAGAGGATGCTGATTATGTGTATATTTGTCACAACAATACAATTTACGGAACGACATACAAGAAGCTTCCTGATACAAAGGGAAAAATACTTGTGGCTGATATGTCCTCCGACATTCTTTCACAGCCTGTAAATGTATCTGACTACGGACTTATTTTCTTCGGTGTACAGAAGAATGTAGGACCTGCAGGCGTTGTTGTCGTTATCATCCGTGAGGATTTAATTAGGGATGACGTAATGAAATTTACGCCAACCATGTTAAAGTATAAGACACAGGCAGATAACGATTCTCTTTACAATACGCCTCCATGCTATGGAATTTACATTTGCGGGCTTGTGTTTAAGTGGGTTAAGGAAATGGGCGGACTTGATGCCATGAAGGTGCATAACGAGAAAAAGGCTGCAATTTTGTATGATTTCCTCGACAGCTCCAAGATGTTTCGGGGCACTGTTGTTAAGGAAGACCGTTCCCTTATGAATGTTCCTTTTGTGACAGGCAATGAGGAGTTAGATGCAAAGTTTGTCAAGGAGGCAACGGCAGCAGGCTTCGTAAACCTGAAAGGTCACAGAACTGTCGGCGGAATGAGGGCAAGTATTTACAATGCCATGCCGATTGAGGGTGTTGAAAAGCTGGTACAGTTTATGAAGGACTTTGAGGCAGCAAATTCATAGTATGAAAAAGCCAATGGGCAATATGATAGAATGTTAGACAGGAGAAAACAAAAATGATAAAGGTGAATTGCTTAAATCCAATTGCAGCATGCGGAATGGATTTATTTACTGACAATTATGAGACTACGGATAATTTTGCAGAGGCGGAGGCGGTGCTTGTCAGAAGTGCGGCAATGCATGATTTGGAGCTTTCAGACAAGCTTGTTGCAGTTGCCCGTGCAGGTGCAGGCGTAAACAATATTCCGCTTGACAAATGTGCTGAGAAAGGTGTTGTTGTGTTTAATACGCCGGGTGCAAATGCCAACGGCGTGAAGGAGCTTGTGGTTGCAGGACTGCTTCTTGCATCAAGGGATTTGATGGGCGGTTACAACTGGGTGAAGGAAAATGCTTCTGACGAAAACATTGCAAAGGCAGTGGAAAAGCAGAAAGCAAAGTATGCAGGCTGCGAGGTTATGGGAAAGAAGCTTGGCGTCATCGGGCTTGGAGCAATCGGTGCAAAGGTTGCAAACATCGGTTTCAGGCTTGGCATGGAGGTTTACGGATATGATCCATATGTATCGGTTGATGCGGCTTGGAGGCTTTCCAGCCATGTAAAGCATATTACAAATGTAGAGGATATATACAGAGAATGTGACTATATTACCATTCATGTTCCTGCCTTGGACGGCACAAAGGGAATGTTGAATAAGGACGCATTTGCAATGATGAAGGACGGAGTTAAGGTTCTCAATTTTGCACGTGACATTCTTGTCAATGATGATGATATGTTAGAGGCACTGAAAAGCGGCAAGGTTGCAAAATATGTGACAGATTTTCCGAATGAAAAAATCGCAGGTGCAGATAATGTTATTACACTTCCTCATCTCGGTGCATCAACTGCTGAATCGGAAGATAACTGTGCTATCATGGCAGTAAAGCAGATTATGGACTTTATGGAAAACGGTAATATCAAAAACTCGGTCAATTACCCTGCGTGTGATGCAGGCATTTGTACGGCAGTGTCAAGAGTAACTGTATGCCATAAGAACATTCCGAACATGATTACACAGTTTACTGGTGCATTTGCATCTAAGGGCATCAATGTATCAGATATGGTAAGCAAGTCAAAGGGCGACTGGGCATATACAATCCTTGATGTAGGTCAAAAGGCAGATGACGATATTGTAAATGCAATAGAGGCTATTGACGGTGTTGTCAAGGTAAGGGTTGTAAAGTAATAGATAAAATCAGCAGTAGTGTAATTAATTATTTATCATGAAATTAATTACGGTTATCGGGAGGACTTATATATGAGTGAGAAATTAAAGGTTGGCATACTTGGTGGAACGGGAATGGTAGGACAGCGTTTTATTGCGTTGCTTGAAAATCATCCGTGGTTTGAGGTTACAACAATTGCAGCAAGTCCGAGAAGTGCAGGAAAGACATATGAGGAGGCAGTGGGTGACAGATGGAAGATGACAACACCGATGCCGGAGGCAGTGAAAAAGCTTGTTGTATACAATGTAAATGAGGTTGAAAAGGTAGCCTCCACAGTGGATTTTGTTTTTTCTGCCGTTGATATGTCCAAGGATGAGATAAAGGCAATCGAGGAGGAGTATGCTAAAACGGAAACTCCTGTTGTATCAAACAACAGTGCTCACAGATGGACGCCTGACGTACCGATGGTAGTACCTGAAATCAATCCTGGGCATATGAAGGTTATTGAGTTTCAGAAGAAGCGTCTTGGAACGACAAGGGGCTTTGTTGCAGTGAAGCCAAACTGCTCTATTCAGTCATATGCACCTGTGCTTACCGCATGGAAGGAGTTTGAGCCATATGAGGTTGTTGCAACAACCTATCAGGCTATTTCAGGAGCAGGAAAGACCTTTAAGGACTGGCCTGAAATGGAAGGAAATATTATTCCGTTTATTGGCGGCGAGGAGGAAAAATCTGAAAAGGAACCGCTTAGAATTTGGGGCGAGATTAAGGACGGCGTGATTGTTCCTGCCGATGACATAAAGATTACCTGCCAATGTATCAGGGTTCCTGTTTTAAACGGACATACGGCGGCAGTATTTGTTAAGTTTAAGAAAAATCCGACAAAGGAGCAGCTCATTGAAAAGCTTGTAAGCTTTAAAGGTATTCCACAGGAGCTTCATCTTCCAAGTGCACCAAAGCAGTTTATACAGTACATGGAGGAGGACAACAGACCACAGGTAACCCTTGACGTTGATTTTGAAAACGGAATGGGAATCAGTGTAGGACGTATCCGTGAGGACAGTATATATGACTGGAAGTTTGTGGGGCTTTCCCACAATACGGTAAGAGGTGCCGCAGGCGGTGCCGTTCTTTGTGCGGAATTGTTGAAAGCACAGGGATATATTGAAAAAAAATAGGAATTTTATAAAAGTGGGGTTGCCGCATGATATACGGCAGCTCCATTTTGTTTCCTATAGTTATAAGGCAGGATTAAAAATCCTGTTAGGATTCGTCCAAAGTGCCATTAAAGTTATGGTAGCATAAAGAGTGCCGAAGGCACTTTGTTCTAAAGTTAGAAGAAAACTATCATGCAGGGAAGGAGTGTTATAAATTGAAGCTAAAGGAGGCGGCAGAGGAAGAAAATCAAAGCATGACAGAAAAGGAACAGCTTGATGATTTTGAATATCTGCGTAAGGAACTGCTTGATAAGCTGGAATTTACAAGGATGATGTATCAGGAGCAGTACGATAAAATAGATAAAAGGCTTGAAAACCGCCGCTCAAAAATGTGGGGCAGTGCTGCGTTATTTATTGTTGTTGTAATGGTTGACATAATTTTTACGATAATTTTAAGTGCCTCCGAAGGATATATCCTCAGTATGGCATGGGAAACATGGGCTGCGGCTTTTTTACTGTTTATTGCCATTATAAAAACAGGAAAGGACATGCTGAAAAATATTTTTGCCTATCTTATACATACTGAAAAGCCCTTACTGAAAAAGTATATAATAAAATATAACATTTTTACCATTCAGGCAGAGGCAAGGTATTGCAGCAGTAAGCTTTCCGAGGTTTCGGGGCTTATTGGACAACTGAAAGAGCCGGGGGCAGAGCTGTCGTATAAAAAATTTTCAGAATGTGAATATGTTGGAAGGTATGCCGATGAAGATGTTTATGAGCTGTTTTATTTGTATCGCCCCATATTGATTGTCATTGCAGTAATTTTTTCAGTCGTATTCTTTCTTATTTAAAAATGGAAAGAAACTCATATTGACATTTTAACGCTTGTTTGTACAGGCTTTTTGTGTTAAAATACTCTAAATGTTTGCATTTTGTTCTTTAAATGCCAAAAATCGGAAAAAAATTCAGGAGGATATTACGGATAATGAAGAAGTTAATACTTGTAACGTCGCCACCGGCATGTGGAAAAACCTTTATTTCAAGAAAGCTTGCAAAGGCCCTTACGAATTGTGTGTATCTGGATAAGGATACACTTATTGTACTTTCTAAGCAGATATTTAAAGTTGCAGGAGAGGAGTATAACCGTTCTTCGGATTTCTTCCAAAAGGAAATTAGGGATTATGAGTATTATGCTGTGCTTGATTTTGCATTTGAGGCACTGGAGTACAATGATACCGTACTCATTAATGCTCCTTTTACGGATGAAATCAGGGATGATGAATATTTGGACAAGCTTAGGGCAAAGCTTAGAGAAAAGGATGCCGAGCTATTTGTAGTATGGGTTCATACAGATGAGGAGGTTGCCCATCAGAGAATGATTAAGAGAGCTTCAGACCGTGACAAATGGAAGCTTGAGCATTGGGATGAATATATCGCAACACAGAATTTTAAACAGCCGGACAATATTCCTGAGCTTTTTGTATTTAATAATTCATCTGAGGAGGAATACAAAAAGTCCATTGATGCGGCGGTAAAGGCAATACGAGCTTAAGAATATTATAAAAACAGGAGAAAATCATATATGGCAGTTGTAAAACCATTCACGGCGTACAGACCGAGAAAAGATATAGTCAGTCAGGTGGCTGCGCTTCCCTACGACGTTTATAATCGTGAGGAGGCAAAGAAGGCTGTGGAAGGTAACCCTTTGTCATTCCTTAACATTGACCGTGCAGAGACACAGTTTGATGACACAGTAGATACATACGCAGACTGTGTTTATGAAAAAGCAAGAGAATTGCTTGACAATATGATTGAGCGTGGGGATTATCTTCAGGAGCGTAAGCCTGTATACTATATTTATGAGCTCATTATGGAAGGAAGAAGCCAGACAGGAATTGTGGCATGTGCGTCTATAGACGATTATATTGACGGAGTAATAAAAAAACACGAAAATACACGGGCAGATAAGGAAGCAGACCGGATAAGGCATGTTGACACATGCAATGCACAGACGGGACCTATATTTCTTGCATATAGGGCAAAAAAGGAAATAGATGATATTGTTTCAGCTATAAAGCAGGCAGAACCTGAATACAGCTTTGTTTCGGAGGACGGCATAGCCCATAATGTATGGCTTGTATGTGATGACAGTCATATAAATGCTATATGGAAAGCGTTTGGAGCGCTGTCACAAATTTATATCGCTGACGGACACCACAGAGCGGCTTCCGCAATAAAGGTTGGTATAAAGCGCAGGGAGGAAGCGGAAACGGAAAATCAGGAGGCGGAGTACAATTACTTCCTGTCGGTGTTATTTCCTGATAACCAGCTTAAAATATTACCATATAACAGAGTTGTAAAGGATTTGAATGGATATAATAAGGATGAGTTTTTAAACAGGGTTTCTGAACACTTTAAAGTGGAGGCTGTAGATAAAGCCTTTTCTCCCCAGAAGAAATATGTTTATGGAATGTATCTTGACGGCAAATGGTACAGCCTTACAGCAGATGAAAGCATAAGGGAGGATGACCCTGTAAATGGACTTGATGTTTCAATATTGCAAAACTATTTGCTTGAGCCGATTCTTGGAATCAAGGATCCGAGAACGGATAAAAGAATAGACTTTGTAGGTGGAATCAGAGGACTTGGAGAGCTTGAAAAAAGGGCGGATACGGATATGAAGGTTGCATTTTCCATGTACCCTACATCCATAGATGAGCTTTTTAACGTAGCAGATGCGGGATTGTTGATGCCTCCAAAATCTACTTGGTTTGAACCTAAGCTACGAAGTGGAATATTTATTCACAGATTGTAGAGAGGAGATAAGCAGTTATGTCCAAAAGAAAAGAAGTATTTGCAATAAATTGGATGGAGGTTGAAGCGCTGGCAAATGGGCGGCATAATAATCCCCATCATATACTTGGTATGCACGAATGTATAGATGATGTATATATAAATGCCTTTGTTCCAGGGGCAAAGGTTGTCACAGCAATAGATAGAGCCACAGATAAAAGGTATACCCTTGTTTCAGACAGAGTTTCAGGATTTTATTCTGTGGTTATAAAAAATAAAAAAAGCTTTGACTATGTTTTGAATGTAAAATTTGATAACGGGGAAGAAATTACCTATATTGACCCTTATATTTTTGAGCCTGTGCTCGACCCTATCGATATAAGTCTTTTTAATGAGGGCGAGCATTACAAAATATACGAAAAAATGGGTGCCCACGTTATGACAGTGGACGGCGTGGACGGCGTTTTGTTTTCGGTATGGGCGCCAAATGCGGAACGTGTGTCCGTTGTGGGTAATTTCAACAATTGGGATGGCAGAAGGCATCCTATGAGAAAGCTTGATTATTCAGGTATATTTGAGCTTTTTATACCGGGTAAATATATCGGAGAAATCTACAAATACGAAATTTGTGCAAAGTCTGGAAATGTGTTTATGAAAAGCGATCCTTACGCCTTTAGCAGTGAGGTAAGGCCTGCGAACGCTTCAAGGATTGTCGATTTGACATACAAGTGGAAGGACAGCAAATGGATGGCTGAAAGGGAAAAGACAAACCAGCTTGAAAAGCCGGTTTCCATATATGAGATGCATCTTGGCGCATGGAAAAAGCCTGAGGATGGACGGGAATTTTACAGCTACAGGGATTTAGCTGTTAAGCTTGCCGACTACCTCATTATGATGAATTACAATTATGTTGAGCTTATGCCGATTATGGAGCATCCCTTTGACCCTTCATGGGGCTATCAGGTTACAGGGTATTATGCGCCTACCTCGAGGTATGGACAGCCGACAGATTTTATGTATTTTGTGGACTATCTACACAGTAAGGGCATCGGCGTCATCATAGATTGGGTGCCTGCACATTTTCCAAAGGATGAGCATGGACTTGGACGGTTTGACGGTACATGTCTTTATGAGCATGAGGATCCAAGGAGAGGGGAACACCCGCATTGGGGAACCTATATATTCAACTATGGCAGAAATGAAGTGAGAAACTTCCTTGTGGCTAACGCACTTTATTGGGCGGATAAATATCATGTTGACGGCATAAGAATGGATGCAGTAGCCTCCATGCTGTATCTGGATTACGGAAGAAACGGCGGACAATGGCTTCCGAACAAATATGGTGGAAATGAAAATCTTGAGGCGATAGACCTTATTAAGGAGCTTAACAAAAAAATGCATGAGCTTCACAAGGGCGTTATGATGATTGCCGAGGAGTCCACTGCATGGCCTATGATGACCCATTCCGTTGAGGAGGGTGGACTTGGCTTTGATTTCAAGTGGAATATGGGCTGGATGAATGATTTTCTCGAGTATATTAAGCTTGACCCGTTATACAGAAAATATCATCATAACCAGCTTACCTTCAGCATGGTTTATGAGTACAGCGAGCAATTTATGCTTGTGCTTTCCCACGACGAGGTTGTGCATGAAAAAGGCTCGATGATTAGCAAAATGCCGGGAGGTTATGAGGACAAATTTTCAAATCTCCGTGTTGCATATGGATATATGATGACCCATCCGGGCAAAAAGCTTCTCTTTATGGGACAGGAGATAGCGCAGTTCGCAGAATTTAATGAGGGGCAGGAGGTTGACTGGTCCCTGTTTGAATTTGATGCACACGTGTTTATGCAGGGATATGTCAAGGAGCTTAACCAGCTCTATAAAACGGAGCCTGCACTCTATGAGCTTGACGGCAACCCGGAAGGCTTTGAATGGATAAACTGCAACAGCGCAAATACAAGCCTGCTGTCATATATCAGGCGTGGAAAAAAGGCTGCTGATACCATTGTTGTCATATGTAACTTTACTCCGATAGAGCATAAGGCTTACAAGCTGGGTGTTCCGTCAGGTGGAAAGTGGCAGGAGATATTCTCAAGCGACAGCTCAAAATATGGCGGTGAGGGAAGAAATAACAAGGTGGCAAAGCAGGCGAAAAAGGAAGACTGTGACGGGCAGGAGCATTATATATCAGTAAATGTACCGCCACTTTCGATTTGCGTATTCAAGAAAAAGGTTACGAAATAAATAGTATGTGAAAATGACCGGGAGACTGTCGGGAGGCAGACTCTCGGTTTTTTTTCTTTTATGGGATGACGTAAGGCTGCATGGAAGAAAAAATAAAAAAGGTTTGCTAATATGATATAAATAAGATATAATAAACTTAATAATATATATAGAATGTAAGTAAAATATTAAGGAGATATTCGTATGATATATGATTACATCGTCAAAACCTATAAAGAAGGAGAACCGATTTTTTTTTCGGATTTACTTATAGAGGGTGTATCAAAACCAGCAGTTAATCAGCAATTAAAAACATTATGCAACAATGGAAAGCTTGTAAAATATGATACAGGCGTGTATTACATTCCAAAAACGTCATTGTTACACACGCCTGTTGGCTTAAGTGCGGATATTGTAGCAAGGTATAGATTTATTTCTAAAGGCAGTAATATAGATGGGTTTTACACAGGGAATACGTTTGCAAACCAGCTTGGAATATCTACGCAGGTTCCGAGGATTGTTGAGATTGTAAGCAACAATACGAATTCTGCACCGAGGGAAATTGAGATTGGAAAAAGAAAGTTTTATGTGAGAAAACCAATTGCAACAATTACTGCTGACAATGTATATGTGCTTCAAATGTTGGACTTGCTTAAAAGCTTGGATCATTATTTGGATTATTCTTATGAGATTGCAAAGGAGAAATTTGCAAAATACATTCGGATGCATGAAATAAAACGCATGGATGTTGATAAGTATATCCGCAAATATCCAGCCATAATCTTTAAAAATTATTATGAATTGGAGCTTGACCATGTACTTGCATAAAGAAAACAAGGAACTTTTCCATGATATGATTACGCTTGCTTCTGAGCGTATGAATGTTGCGGCTGATATTGTAGAGAAGGATTATTATGTAACGATGATTTTGCGTCAACTAGCCACTACAAAAAATACGGTTGTATTCAAAGGGGGAACATCTTTATCTAAAGCCTTTGGTGTAATAGACAGATTTTCTGAAGATATTGATATTACATTTACTGAATATCTTGGAGAGAACAAAAGAAAACGACTGAAATATGATATCCTTAAACCAATTTCAGAGGAGCTGGGATTGACAATTGATAACTGGTATCATATTGAGAGTAACAAGGATTATAATTATTATGATTACTACTATAATTCAGTTTTAAGTAATTCCGTTGGTGGTCTACCGCCTTTTGTAAAGCTGGAAACAGCACTGATGTCTTATGCGTTTCCAACAGAGGAGAGACAAATAAGTAATTATATTTATCAGGCACTTTCAAAGGATGAAAGCAAATTGCTGGAATTGTATGGTTTGACACCGTTTAATATGAAAGTGCAGGCATTGGAGAGAACGTTAATTGACAAGATATTTGCATTGTGTGATTATTATATGCAGGATAAGGCAAGGCGCAATTCAAGACATTTATATGACATTTATAAGTTGTCAAGGCATGTGAGAAAGGATGATGCTTTTAAAAAGCTGGTATCTGAGGTGCGGGAGCATAGATGTAAAATAAGTGTCAGGATTACACCTTCGGCAAGACCGGATGTGAATGTTAAGGAGTTAATTCATAAAATGTGTCAGGAAGATTTTTATAAAGAGGATTATGCAGACACAACAATGCGACTGATTTCGGATGGATTAGACTATGAAACCATCAAAAAATTTTATGTTGAATATACGGATGATTTATTTTGACAGTTATATATGCCATATCAAAAACATTTCATTTTATTGACAACAAAATAAATGTTCATTATGATTTAACTATCGTTATTAGGAGGCAGGCATATGAGGATAGAGCATGTTGCCATGTATGTAAATGATTTAGAGGGCACAAGAGAATTTTTTGAAACGTATTTGGGTGCATCGGCAAATACTATATATCATAATAAAACAACTGATTTTAAATCCTATTTCCTTACCTTTGACAGTGGGGCTAGGCTTGAAATTATGAACAAGCCGAATATGGATGATGCGGAGAAGTCCATTGCAAGAACAGGGTTGATACATATTGCCTTTAGTGTAGGAAGCAAGGAACAGGTTGATTTGCTGACGGCACAGTTAAAGCATGATGGATATGAGGTCGTCAGTGGACCGAGAACCACAGGTGATGGATATTATGAAAGCCTGATTATAGGGATTGAGGGAAATCAGATAGAGATAACGGTATAGATTTTTAATCATTTTGTTACGGAGGTTACATTTATGGCAATTGAATATAAAAGGCTGACAGGGCAGGAATTAGAGGTATTCATTGATATGAGAATTAACCAACTGCGTGAGGAAGGTGCAAAGGAAGAAATTGATTTAAAGCCTGCGCTAAGAGAGTATTATAACCGGCATATGGCAGATGGCACATTTGTTGCGTGGCTGGCAGTTGACGGAGACAAAATTGTGGGGACAAGTGGTATCTCCTTTGTGGAAAAACCACCGTATTTTGGATGTCCAAGTGGAAAAATCGCTTTGCTATCAAGTATGTTTACCGATAAGAATTATCGGAGACAGGGAATAGCAAAAAAACTGCTTGCTAGGGTTGTAAAGGAAGCAGGAGAGTACGGTTGCGGAACGGTGCAGATTACGGCGTCTGACATGGGCGTACTCCTTTATACGGATTTCGGATTTGTAAGGAATGGAAACTTTATGCAGTATAAATTATAAATGGAGGGAATATGTTTATAACAAACTTAAGCGATATTGAGAAAAGCAGGCTTGATATATATATGGAGAGATTTTTGGACTGGTTAGTGGATAAGGCGCTTGATATTTTTATTGCACTAATTTTTATTTTTATTGGAACAAAGCTTGTAAAGCTGATTGTAAAAATAATAAAGCGTTCGTTTGATAAGGCGGGGCTTGAGAGCAGCATTTCAGGCTTTTTGCTGTCGCTTATCAGGGGTATTCTTTATGCTGTTGTGCTTATCATGGCGGCAGCCACTATGGGCTTTCAGGTTACGTCGCTTGTCACAATTCTTGGAACGGCAAGTCTTGCCGTTGGTCTTGCCTTACAGGGAAGCCTTGCAAATTTTGCAGGGGGAGTGCTGATACTTTTAATGAAGCCCTTTCGTGTGGGGGACTACATTATTGAAAATGATAAAAAATGTGAGGGAACGGTCGTATCGATAGACATATTTTACACAAAGCTCCGTACCTACGATAACAGGATTGTCGTTATTCCAAATGGAAATATTACTGCAAATTCCCTGATTAACCTCACTGCGGAAAAGACTAGAAGACTTGATATAACGGTAGGTGTAGCATATGATTCTGATATTAAGCTTGTTAAGTCTGTTCTCGAAGCTGTAGTAAGGGCAGGCAAGTATTATGATGCAGAAAGGGAAATAAGAGTATTTGTGGATTCCTTTGGCGAAAGCGCAATCAACATGGGTATCAGATGCTATGTAAATACAGAGGATTACTGGCAGGCAAAATGGGAGATGACGGAAAGTATTAAAGAGAGCTTCGATGCGAACAATATATGCATACCATTTAACCAGTTGGATGTTAAGGTAACCCATGCCGATAACGAAGCGTAATGTAACGTAAGTGTTGAGCTATGTGTTGTGTCTTTTGAAAATATTAGGTTAGTTCCATAGTGTTTTTGTATTCATCTTGATTTATATGAATGTCACCCTTATTTGCAATTTATTTATTTGCAACAAATAAAAAAGTTAGCACATGTTTCCAAAATAGTGTTATAATAATAGTTTAGAAAAATAAAAAAGAGGCAAATAGTATGTTTTACAATAATGTTTTGGATTTAATTGGAGACACACCCCTTATGTGTCTGAAAGAAACAACGGGATTAAATATTTATGCAAAGGCGGAATTTTTAAATCCCGGTGGAAGCATTAAGGACAGAATTGCAAAAAATATGCTTGAGGTGGCAGAGCGTGAGGGAAAACTGAAGCCGGGCATGACAATCATTGAGCCTACAAGCGGCAATACAGGTATTGGACTTGCACTTTGCGGTGTGAGAAAAGGCTATAAGGTTATTATTGTGATGCCTGAAAATATGAGCGAGGAGCGAAAGAAAATTATAAAGGCTTTGGGTGCCGAGCTTGTCCTCACGGAGCCGAAGCTTAGTATCGGTGGTTCTGTAGAGGAGGCGACAAGGCTTTGCGAGGAGGACCCTGAAAAATATTTTATGCCGCAGCAGTTTGAAAATCAGGCAAACCCTGATATACATTACAGGACAACGGCTGTTGAGCTTTGCGGGCAGTTAGGGAAGCCGATAGATGTATACGTATCAGGTATCGGAAGCGGAGGCACGCTTGCAGGCGTATCTAAATACCTGTTGGAGAAAAATCCCGACACCAAGATTGTGGCAGTGGAGCCAAAGAATGTGTCGGCACTCTTGGGTGACGAGCCGGGACTTCATCAGATACAGGGCATCGGGGACGGCTTTATACCTGCAATCCTTGACACCAAAATCATTACGGATATTGTTGAGGTTACGGATGACGATGCAATTCATACGGCAAGGGAGCTTGCAAGGGTTCAGGGGCTTCTTGTGGGTACATCCTCAGGAGCAAATGTATGGGCTGCCATGGAGATGGCAAAAAAATATGGCTCTGATAAGGTAATAGCGACTATACTCCCTGACAGGGTTGAAAGATACTTCAGCACGTCGCTCATATAAAAATAATTTTCATTGCACGATAGGGCAATAAAAAAGGCATTACTTCAAAAACCAAGTTGTACAACATTGACAATATCATAAGCAAGGTGCTTTGTCTATATTGTACAACGAGCGTTTGTGAAAACAGAGTTTTGCTCATGGCTAAATATATACAATATGGAGGTTTTAAAAAATGACAAGGATAGACATTATATCAGGATTTTTAGGAGCAGGAAAAACAACGCTTATCAAAAAGCTCATTAATCAGGTGTTTCAGGGTGAAAAGCTTGTGCTCATTGAAAATGAGTTTGGTGAGATAGGCATAGATGGAGGATTTTTAAAGGATGCAGGCATAGAGATAACGGAAATGAATTCAGGCTGTATCTGCTGTTCCCTTGTAGGTGATTTTGGAACTGCATTAAAGAAAGTAATAGATGAGTATGCACCTGACAGAATTATCATTGAGCCGTCAGGCGTTGGTAAGCTGTCTGACGTAATAAAAGCAGTGGAGGATGTGAAAGCTTCTGCGGACATTGCTGTAAACAGCGCAACAACGGTAGTTGATGTTTCCAAATGCAAAATGTATATGAAAAATTTTGGAGAGTTTTTCAATAATCAGGTGGAAAGTGCAGGAACAGTTATTTTAAGCCGTACACAGAATGTTTCTGACGATAAGGTGGAAGCAGTGGTTCATATGCTGAGGGAGCATAACAGTGATGCGTCAATTATTACAACGCCGTGGGACGATTTGGACGCAAAGGTAATTCTTGATGCTATGGAGCATGCAAATTCGTTGGACAAGATGATAGAGGAAGCTAAGAAAATGGCGGAGCATGAGCACCATCATCACGACCACCACCATGAGCATGACGAGCATGAGCACCATCATCACGACCACCACCATGAGCATGACGAGCATGAGCACCATCATCACGACCATGACGAGCACGAGCATCACCACGACCATGACGAGCACGAGCACCACCACGACCATGACGAGCACGAGCACCACCACGACCATGACGAACATGAACACCACCACGAGCATGATGAACATGAACATCACCACGACCATGATGAGCACGAGCATCATCACCACGACCATGGGGAGAACTGCACATGTGGATGCCACGACCACGACCATCACCACCATGCCGATGATGTATTTACAAGCTGGGGCGTGGAGACAAGCATGAAATATTCCGAGGAGGAGATGAAAGCCATTTTGGAGGAGCTTGCAAAGGAGGAAAATGATTGCGGAATTATTCTTCGTGCAAAGGGCATTGTTTCCTCAAATGAAAATGAGTGGCTTTATTTTGACCTTACTCCGGGCGAGTACGAGATAAGAAAAGGAACTCCTGATTACACAGGAAAGCTTTGCGTGATAGGAAGCAATCTGAATGAAGATAATATTGCAAAGCTGTTTAAATTAAGTTAATTAGGTGTGAAAGGTTGTGTTATTTTATGAATAGAAATGATGAAATTGAAGAAATACCCGTGTATATGTTTCTTGGATTTCTTGAGAGCGGAAAGACAACATTTGCAAAGGAAACCTTGATAGACAGAGGCTTTACGGAGGGTGAGCCTACGCTTCTTTTAGTCTGCGAGGAGGGAATTGAGGAATATGATGAGGAGGATTTGAAAAAGAGGAATATATTTACTGAATATATTGACGAGACAAATCTTAACACGGAGTATCTTCTTGATTTACAGGATAAATATAAGCCTACAAGAGTTATGATTGAATATAACGGAACATGGAAGCTTGACAAGCTGTTTGGAATAAGGGTTCCAAAGGGCTGGACGGTTGTACAGGTTATTTCCTTTGTTGATGCCACAACCTTTGATGTGTATATTGCCAACATGAAGGCAATGATGATTGAAGCCATGTCCGCTGCTGACATGATAATATTCAACAGATGTGATGAAACTACAAGACGGGCTGAATACAGAAGAAGTATCAAGGCTGTCAACAGAAGGGCGCAGGTTATATTTGAAAATAAGGACGGTCTTGCAGAGCTTGATAATTCGGAATTGGATTTGCCTTACGACATAAACAAATCGGTAATAGAGCTTGAGGATGACGACTTTGGAATATTTTACATTGATGCCTGCGATAATCCCGATAAGTATGTCGGCAAAAAAGTACAGTTTAAGGCTATGGTTCACAAGCCGAAGGAATATGCAAAAAATGAGTTTGTCCCGGGAAGATTTGCCATGACCTGCTGTGCTGATGACATCGCATTTATCGGCTTTAAATGTTATTTTGACGCCGCAAAGGTTTTGAGGGACAGGCAGTGGATTACCGTGACAGGAACAATAGAAAAGGAATTTTATCCTGAATTTGAGGGCGAGGGACCGGTTATTCGGGCAACAAAGGTTGATAAAGCCAAGCCTGCCGAGGAGGAAGTTGTATATTTTAGCTAAGGAAGATGACGCATTGGAAAAAACAGGCTATTCAACAGATAAAAAAAATAAAATATTGGAATGTTTAAAAAATAATGCAGATTCTGACATGACTGTCAAGGATATTGAGGCATATCTCCTGAATCAATTAGACACAAAGGTTAATATTGCCACAATATACCGCAATCTGGATAAGCTTGAAAAAAATGGATGCGTATTAAGACATACGGATGAGGCCGGAAATAAATCAACCTATCAGTATGCAGGCTCAGAAAATAAATGTCACAAGCACATTCATATGAAATGCAGCATATGTGGACAGGTTTATCATATGGATTGTGATTTTATGGAGGAGCTTGAGCGGCATATGTATGAGCATCATGGCTTCATATTGGAATGTAAAACATCAATGATTTATGGCACATGTAAAAATTGCAGTTCACAGAATTTTGACAACAACGTCAAAATTGAAACATAATTTCTTATTATCATAAGATTAATTTAGGAAAAGAAAGGAAGATGTCTTATGAGTAAAGGAAAATCGGGATTTTTAAAACGTACTGCCACGCTGGTTCTCAGTGCCGTTTTATTTGGTGCTGTTGCGGGAGTAACATTTAATTATGTTGCCGATACGGACAGCGGCAAATATGCCGGCTTGTTTCAGGAGATGGGCAGAGCTTTGGTGGTTGATGATTCTGAAAATGGATATATAGAAAAAAATGAATCTGACATAAATTCCGATGCTGATAAAGAGGACGATTTCAGTATACCAACGGCCTCGCTTTCAAATAGCAGTTCTTACGGAAGCATGGATGTATCTGATATTGTAGAAGCGGTAATGCCGTCTGTTGTTTCAATCAATGTTACGGCTGTGTCCGAGTATAATTTTTGGTATTATGGAAGCCAGGAATATGAATCAGAAGGCTCCGGTTCAGGAATCATTATCGGAAAAAATGATACAGAGCTTCTTATCGTTACAAATAATCACGTTGTAGAGGATGCAAAAACGGTAAATGTCTGCTTCGTTGACGAGCAATCATACGATGCCGTCGTTAAGGGGACCGACAGTGATAATGATGTTGCAATTGTTGTTGTCAAGCTGGAAGATTTATCAAAGGATACGCTTTCAAAAATAGAAATAGCAAGGCTTGGAAACTCTGATGAAATTTCCGTAGGGGAGCAGGTTGTAGCCATCGGAAATGCACTTGGATACGGACAGTCGGTTACAACAGGCATTGTAAGTGCAAAGGACAGGATTGTAAGCACAAATACCACGCCGCTGATTCAGACTGACGCCGCAATCAATCCGGGAAACAGCGGTGGAGCGCTTCTTAACATGAAGGGCGAAGTAATAGGCATTAACTCATCAAAATACATGTCTACAGAGGTTGAGGGAATGGGATATGCCATACCTGTATCAAAGATAGAAAGCATTTTGGATAACCTTATGAACAGGAAAACAAGGGAGCTTGTTGAGGATGAAAATGCAAGAGGCTATCTTGGAATAACCTGCAGCACGGCAGGAAGCAGCACATCACAATATTACAATATATATGGCAGCATGCAGGAAGCTGCCGATACGCCGATAGGGGTTTATGTAAATGAGGTTACAAAGGGTTCGCCTGCATATAAGGCAGGACTTAAGGAAGGAAATATCATCACGGCATTTGACGGACAATCAGTTAGCAAGGCAGATGACCTTACAAGCCTTTTACAGTATTATGAGGCAGGAGAAACCGTGGAGCTTACGATACTCGTAGAAAAGGATAATGAATACCAGGAAAGAACAATCAAGGTACGGCTGGGAAGCCGTGCCGACCTTGTGGAGCATTAAATATGCGCCCCCTTTTATGCAAAAAATTAAAAAGATGATGTCTAAAAACGCCCCAAATACAATATATTAAATATATATCGTATTTGGGGCAAAGTCATGAGGTACATAAAATCATATATTATAATCCTATCAATTCTAATTACGCTTCCGTATAACGAAAACATATGCCATGCCGAAGAAATAAACGAATGGCAGCTTTATTCCATTTCTGCGGTTTTGATGGACGGGGACACGGGAAGAATACTGTACGAAAAAAACGGACATGAAAAAAGGGCAATGGCAAGCACCACAAAGATTATGACGCTTATTTTAACGCTTGAATATGGGAATTTAGACGATATCGTTACGGTTAGTGATTACGCCTCGAAAATGCCTGATGTTCAGCTTGGAATTAATAAGGGGGAGCAGTATAAGCTTTCAGATTTGCTGTATTCCCTTATGCTTGAAAGCCACAATGATTCAGCGGTGGCAATTGCAGAACATGTGGGAGGCAGCAAGGAGGAATTTGCAAACATGATGAACAAAAAGGCTGCGGAGCTTGGACTTTCTGATACATATTTTATCACTGCAAACGGACTTGATGAGGAGGATGAAAATGGGTTCCATTCAACGACTGCGGCTGACCTTGCAAGGCTTATGAAATACTGCGTACTTGAATCTCCTAAGAAGGAGGAGTTTATCAATATATGCCGTACAAAAAGTCATACATTTTCCGATTATGAAAACAAGAGAAATTTTACCGTTGAAAATGCAAATAAGTTTTTAGATATGATGGACGGCGTTATTGCAGGAAAAACAGGCTTTACGACGCAGGCAGGCTACTGTTATGTTGCGGCTCTGCAAAGGGATAACAAAACCTATATTGTTGCTCTTTTGGGGTGCGGCTGGCCGAACAATAAAAATTATAAGTGGGAAGATACGAAAAAGCTTTTTAATTATGGAATTGAAAATTACAATTATAAAACACTGATAGATGCCAGTTATCCCTCTGCCAAGATAAAAATAAGGGATGGGATAGAAAAAACGCAGATTTCAACCTATGTAAAGGATGAGCTTACGCTTCTTATTTCCGATAACGATACGGTTCAGATAAGTGCCAATATTCCCGATTGCATTGATGCACCTGTAAATAAGGGGGATATTGTTGGCACTGTCGACATATATATAAATGAGGACTTATATAGAACATTTCATGTTTATTCCTCGGAGGATGTAAAGAAGGTAACATATTATTATTATCTGAAAAAGGTAATGGACTGTTATATTTATTAAACATTCAATTTGTGGCAGCATATAATAGAGTATCGTAAGGGGGATTTTAGCTTTGATGGAAAAAAATGTATGTATTCTTGGCAATGATAAGAGAATGGATTATATAGCTGAATATATATACAACGTCGGATATGAAATAAGCAGGGATATAGAAGCTGTAAATTCCGGCTCAATCATTATATTGCCGCCGCCTGTAAACGAAACGGTAACAATAAAGCTCATTCCATATCTAAAGGAAGGACAGTCTGTGTATGGCGGGATGCTTTCTAATAGAATGCTGCATGAGTGCGGGCTTAGAAACATAAAGGCATTTGATTATTTAAAGGTAGACAGCCTGACCGAGAAAAATGCAGAGCTTACAGCCAGGGGCATTGTCAAAGAGGCACTGGCAAATTCTGCGGTCATAGAAAATAGCAGCTGCCTTTTGACAGGATATGGATTTTGTGGGAAAGCCATTGCAAGGGAGCTTACGGAATATAATGCTTCAGTGGACATTATGGTGAGGCGGGAGAGCTTAAAAAATGAGATTTTGGAGGCAGGCTTTGGATATGTGCCCTTGAATGGCTATGATAAGGTGTGCATGGAAAAATATAGCTATGTATTTAATACTGTTCCAGCGCTTATTTTAGATGACAGGCTTCTGTCAAGGCTTTCGCATAATGTAATGATATTTGATATTGCGTCGGCGCCGGGTGGATGTGATTTTGAATATTGCAGGGAAAATAATATTTTTGCCATTCTTTCGTTAGGCATACCAGGGAAGGAATATCCCATGGAGGCAGGCAGAATTATTGCCGATGTCATAGTAAACGATTTAAACCAAGGCTGACTTTCCCTTCGAAAGTAAATATGTGAGGTTAAAGAAATGAAATTATCAGGGTGCAATGTCGGATTTGGGATAACCGGCTCGTTTTGTACTTTTGATAAAATTAAAACACAAATAAAAGTTCTTAAGGATGAAGGTGCTAATGTAATACCCGTTTATTCATTTAATGCTTACAATCTGGATAACAGATTTACTGAGGCGGCAAAGTTCGTTGACGAGATAAAAAATATAACTGCTTCCTATGACATTCATACAATTCAGGCTGCGGAGCCTGTAGGACCGAAAAAGCTTTTTGACATTATGATAATAGCACCTTGTACGGGAAATACGGCGGCAAAGCTTTGTAACGGAATTGTTGATACACCTGTGCTGATGGCGGCAAAGGCTCACATGAGAAATGGAAGGCCGCTTGTGATAAGCATATCGACAAATGATGCCCTTGGAATAAATTTTAAAAGTATAGGAAGCCTTATGGTAATGAAAAACATATTTTTCGTGCCATTTGGCCAAGATGACTATATGACTAAGCCTAATTCCATGGTTGCAGACGTATCCCTGATAAGGGAAACCCTTGAGGAAGCACTTGAGGGAAGACAGCTTCAACCTGTGGTGCGGTAATATATTTATTTTTTATTTCTAAAAAGGATGCCTGAGGCTGGTGTACTCAGGCATCCTTTTAAGCTTACACGGAAAGGGTATATTTCCGCATCCAGTAATCAACCTGAAGCAGGTATGCAAGCATCTGAGGTCCTGCCATAAGCTGTCCGTACCAAGGCTTTCCGTATTCCTTTGGGCTGTCAATGAATTTATTTACGGCAGGTAAATTCAGGTAGCTTCTTATCGGGGACCCTGTATCGTTGATTACTTCCCGTAATCTGCTGCATAAAAGCTCCTCGTATTTCGGGTGGTAGGTTTTTGGATAAGGATTTTTCGGTCTGTTCATTACCGCATCTGGAAGGAATTTTGCGGCGGCATGGCGGAGAAGGCTTTTCGGCGTTTTATTCTCACATTTTATGCTCCACGGAATGTTATATACATATGACACAAGCCGATGGTCGGCAAACGGAACCCTTGCCTCAAGTCCGCTCTGCATGGAGGTTCTGTCCATTCTGTCCAAAAGCGTCTGCATAAACCAGCGTATATTAAGATAAGTCACCTTTCTTATTTTTGCGTCAATTTCTGACTCGGACGGCAGGACGTCAATTTCGGAAACGGTATTGTTGTATGCATTTGTCACGTATTTTTCCATTTGCAGGGCAGCGGCAAATTCAGGATTTAAAAGCGACTTTCTAAAGCTTAAATCACTCATCCATGGGAAGCTGTCTGACATATACATTTCCTCCCTGTGAAACCAAGGATAACCGCCGAATACTTCGTCAGCACATTCGCCTGTGAGGGCAACCTTGTGGTTTTTTGCCACCTCACTGCAAAAGTATAAAAGCGAGGAGTCCACGTCTGCCATTGTCGGCAGGCACCTCGAATCAACGGAAGGGTACAGCAAATCTGCAAGCATTTCATATTTACAGCTTAAAATTATATGATTTGAGTTAATAAATTCCTTCATAATATCCACGTATGGAGCGTCCTGTGAGGGCTGAAAGCTGTTTGCCTTAAAGTGTATGTCATTGTCCTCAAAGTCAAAGGAGTAGGTATCAAGCTGTTTTCCGCGAGGCATATTTGCGGCGCAGATTGAGCTTACAAGGGAGGAGTCAATTCCGCCTGAAAGGAAGGTACAGATTGGAACGTCGGAAATCATTTGGCGTTTAATGCTGTCCTCTATTAAGAAGGCTGTTTTTTCGATTGTTTCCTCATAGGAATCGGTGTGTGGATGGCTTTCAAGACGAAAATACAGCCGTTTCTGTATGCCCCGTCCGGAAACCGTTATATATTCGCCCGGAAGCACCTCCTTAATTCCTGCAAATACACCATGTCCGTGTGTTTTGGCAGGTCCCACGGTAAATATTTCATTGAAGCCGGTAAGGTCAATGCATGGCTTTACCCGTGGATATTCAAAAAGCGTGTCTATTCTTGAGGCAAAGACAAAGGTTCCCCCTACCTGAGTATAGTAGAGCGGCTTCACGCCGAAGTGGTCCCTGAACAGGTAAAGCGTCTGTTCCATCTCATCATATATGGCAGTGGCAAATATGCCGATTAATCGTGTCGCAAAAAGCGGACCCCAGTGTATAAATGCCTTGCACATTACCTCTGTATCTGACGTTGTTTCAAAGGAATAGCCATTTGCTATCAGCTCCTTTTTTAAGTCGGGATAATTATATATTTCACCATTGTGTACAATGTGATAGCTTTTTCCGTTATGCATAAGCTTCATGGGCTGGTCGCCCGTATTAAGGTCTATAATTGACAGCCTTGTGTGTGCAAAACAGCAGGAAGGCGTTATGGTGCTTCCGTCTGCGTCAGGTCCACGCTGTTTCATCGTAGCTATCATGTTAGAGAGTATATTAAAATTATTCTTTGGATTATTGCTAAAATCTATTTTTGAATTAAAATATCCTGCAATACCGCACATAATGTTAAATATCCTTATACATGGCTTTATTGTTAATATATTCAGCTTATAACACAATTTGCTTAAACCCTGTAATTATAATGAAGCACGCCCATTTAATCATAATTAAACAAGTTGGACAGTATAATATAGTAAATGCTATTGGGGATATAGGAAGTAAAATGAAAAGAATTATAAGCTTTTTTATTGTATTTGCGCTTGTGCTTGGTATATGTGTCGTTCAATGTCCCATAAGCCATGCCGAGGAAACGGGAAATAATGATGTTGCAATTGAATCCCGTTCTGCAATTTTAATTGAGGCACATTCAGGGCAGGTCATATATGAAAAAAATGCAGACGAAAAATTACGTCCTGCCTCCGTCACAAAAATAATGACACTCCTGCTTATTTTTGAGGAGCTTGAAAAGGGAAACATCACATATGATGACATTGTAACCGTGTCGGCACATGCCGCCTCCATGGGTGGCTCGCAGTGTTTTTTTGAGGAGGGAGAGCAGCAGACGGTAAGGGATATGATAAAATGCATAGAGGTTGCCTCAGGAAATGATGCCGCAACAGCAATGGCAGAGCATATATCGGGCAGTGAGGAGGCATTTGTAAACCTTATGAATCAGCGGGCAGCAGAGCTTGGCATGGTAAATACCCATTTTGAAAATGCCTGTGGACTTGAGGCTGAAGGACATGTGACAAGTGCAAGGGATATTGCGCTCATGTCGAGGGAGCTTATATGCAATCATCCTGACATATACGAATTTTCAACGATATGGATGGATTATATTATACATAGAACAAGAAGGGGAGAAAGCAGGTTTGATTTGGCAAACACAAACAAGTTTTTAAAAAGCTATACGGGAGCCACAGGCTTAAAAACAGGTTATACCTCGCAGGCAAAGTATTGTATGTCGGCAACGGCAAACAGGAACGGAATAGAGCTGATTGCAGTTATCATGGGCGCTGATACAAAGGAAATAAGGAACAAGGAGGCAGGAAAGCTCCTTGATTACGGCTTTGCCAAATGCAGCATTTACAGTGATGCGGAGGGAATACCTGCCGATACTGTTTTTCCCGTAAAATTCGGGGAAAGCAAGCAGATAACCCCGAAGCCCCTTGAGAATTTTCAGCTTGTTATCGTTGACGCATCGCCTGAGCAGGTGGAGAAAAGGGTTATTCCCGCAGAGAATTTAAGCGCTCCCATATTGGAGGGGGACACGATAGGAATGATACAGTACATGGTCGATGGAAAGGTTATATCCGAGGTTTTCATATATGCGGATGAGGATGTTGATAAAAGCACATATAAAAATTACTTTAAAAAATTATGCAGAAAGTTGTTTCTTTTATCGCCGATATAAGTTATATTAATAGTCGTGAACAAAACTGCCGCATAGAACTGGCATATTTTGCTCATCATTTATTATATTAACTTAGGAATAACAAAGGAAAGTGTACAAACAGCATGGACGAAAAATTAAAAAATGAAATAGAAAAAAGAAGAACCTTTGCAATCATTTCACACCCTGATGCAGGTAAGACGACGCTTACCGAGAAGTTTCTTTTGTACGGAGGCGCAATCAATACGGCAGGCTCTGTAAAGGGAAAGGCAAACGCAAAATATGCCGTATCTGACTGGATGCAGATAGAAAAGGAGAGGGGAATTTCCGTAACCTCCTCCGTATTACAGTTTAATTATGACGGCTATTGTATCAATATACTTGATACGCCGGGGCATCAGGACTTTTCCGAGGACACCTACAGGACGCTTATGGCTGCCGACTCCGCAGTCATGGTAATAGATGCCTCCAAGGGTGTTGAGGCACAGACCATTAAGCTCTTCAAAGTCTGCGTTATGAGGCATATTCCGATATTTACATTTATCAACAAAATGGATTTGGAGGCAAGGGATTCCTTTGAGCTTCTTGATGAGATAGAAAATGTGCTTGGAATCAGAACCTGCCCGATTAATTGGCCTATCGGCTCAGGAAAAAGATTTAAGGGCGTATATGACAGAGATACAAAAAAGGTTTCCATGTTTCAGGCTGTCTCCGTAGGAGGAGCAAAGAGTGCGGCAGAGACGGATTATGAGATTACAGATGATGCGCTTAAAAATGAGGTTGGAGATGAGCTTTACACGAAGCTTTTAGATGAGATAGAGCTGCTTGACGGTGCAAGTGACGAATTTAATCAGGCGCTTGTTGATAAGGGAGCGCTTTCGCCTGTATTTTTCGGGTCGGCGCTTACAACCTTCGGCGTGGAAACCTTCCTGACACATTTCCTTACCATGACTCGGTCACCCCTTCCGAGACTGTCGGATCAGGGACCTGTAGAACCTGTTTCAGATACATTTTCAGGCTTTATTTTTAAGATACAGGCGAATATGAACAAGGCGCACCATGACAGGATTGCCTTTATGAGAATTTGCTCGGGAAAATTTGAGGCTGACAAGGAGGTTTTTCATGTACAGGGTGGCAGGAAAATGAGGCTGTCACAGCCGCAGCAGATTATGGCGCAGGACAGGAAGGTTATCGATGAGGCATATGCGGGAGATGTAATCGGAGTTTTTGATCCCGGCATATTTTCAATCGGAGACACACTCTGTACGCCTGGAAACAAGTTTGTATATGAGGGGATTCCTACATTTGCCCCTGAGCATTTTTGCAGGCTTGTACACTTGGATTCCATGAAAAGAAAACAGTTTATGAAGGGTGTGACACAGATTGCACAGGAGGGGGCAATCCAGATGTTTCAGGATTACACCCTTGGAATGTCGGAGATTATCGTGGGCGTTGTGGGAACACTTCAGTTTGACGTGCTGAAATACAGATTGGAAAATGAATATGGCTGCGACATAAGGCTTGAGCCGCTGCCATACAATTATATCAGGTGGGTGAAGGACAGGACGACTGACCTTAATAAAATAAGCCGTATCAGCGATTGCAAGCGTGTAAAGGATATGCGTGATAATCCGCTCTTGCTTTTTGCAAATGAATGGTCCATAAGGCTTCTGCTGGAGCACAATGAGGGACTTGAGCTTGAAGAATTTGGCAGAAATTAAACACCGCTTTTATGTCCTCCGATTTGCTTGTTTCTATCAAGTGTTGTGGCGGCATCCTGAAGGCTTATGCCTTTTAGGATGGCGCTTTTTCCAAATTTTTTCTTGATGGAAAGCGCAGCCTCCTGTAGCCTTCTGTTTCTTTCAAGCTCCTCTGCGTTGGAAAAAATGCTGTACTGTACATTTTCCTCCGGCATAAGATGATTGCAGCTTAAATTTATCCTGCGGATGGGGTAGTCAGGGTCAACTATTTCATCATAAAGGGCAACTACGGCAGGTATTATTACGGAATCCGCATTTGCCGCCATGTCCAAGGAAACGGTTTTGTTTACTGATTTATCCCTGTATCTGTAGGTGTAACCGATATGCAGCGTAACAGAGCTTGTTAAAAGATGGGCGTCCACAAGGTCAAGGCACATAAGGTCAACCATCTCCTTAACGATAATACGTGCCTCGTCAACAGTATAATCCCGCATAAGCACCTGCCCGCTTGTAATGCTTTTACTGCCTGAGTGGTAATTTTTAATGTCTGCGATTGTAACATATTCCCTTCCCCATGCATGGTCTATGAGAAGCTCCGCATCAATGCCGAAAAGATGATAAAGAAAATCCTCATCGCTTTTCGCAATGTCTTTCATCGTGTGTATGCCATATTTCTCAAGCTTTTTTGCAGTTCCTGCACCGATACGCCAAAAATCCGTAAGGGGCGTGTGCTCCCAAAGCTGCTCTTTATAAAGGTTTTCATCTAATACGCCTATAAAATCAGCAGAGTGCTTTGCCGTAATGTCAAGGGCAATCTTGGCAAGATACATATTTGTGCCTATTCCGCACGTGGCACGTATTCCAAGCTCATTTGCTATATCATTCATGATTTTTACCGCAAGTTCCTTGGGTTCAAGCTGATAAAGCGTAAGATAAGTCGTCACGTCAAGAAACGCCTCGTCAATGGAGTACACATGGATATCGTTTTTTGAAATATATTTCAGGTATATGGCATAAACCTCTGCGGCATAGTCAATATAAAGCTGCATTCTCGGAGTGGCTTTTATATATTGGATATTAGGCGGAATTTCAAAAACACGGCATCTGTTTTTAATGCCGAGGGCTTTCATGGCAGGGGATATGGCAAGGCATATGGTCCCCTCCTTACGCTCAGGGTCAGCCACCACAAGATTTGTCGTCATGGGGTCAAGCCCACGCATGACGCACTCTACGGAGGCATAAAAGGATTTTAGGTCTATGCATAAAAAAATGTGTCCGTTCATTTGTTTGCTCCTTGCTCAGAAAAACTGCATTTATGGTAATTGTTCAACATCTATGGTTAATATATCTGTAAAATTAATTTTCGTATCAACAACGGTAAGCGTTTTAGTCTCATTGTCAATTTTTGCAGCCATACCACAGATTTTTACATATTCTTCCTCGTGGTAGTAGACAACTGTTATTATGGTGCCTCTTTGTATGGATTTCAGCTTGTAGTCTAACAGCTCTGCCATGTCGTCGGTAAGCTCCTGCTTTGGAACGGTAATATGCTCCTTTTTTGCAAGTGCTTCGTGATAGCCCTTTACGGCGGCAAAGGGCATAAATTGTTTGGCTCGTTCACTGATTGGCATTTTTGTTCGTGGTTTTTTCGGCATGGCAGTATCCTCCTGGAAACAATGGAGTGCATTTATAAGATTATTATACAATTTTAAAGGCATTATACAAGTGTATTGTAATGATAGTTAAAGAAAAAATGTGGCAGCAGACCGTGTTTGGATTGTGTCAATTTTTCTATGAAAACTTGACATGCAGTATGTCCGGCGACAAAGTCGCCGTGCCCCGTCGTCGCTTTAAGGTTCTCGATTTACCTCGTAAATCGGAACATATTGCGAAGCAAAATTAGGATGTGGCGACGTTCAAGGTATGAAAGAAAAGATATGGAAAAATGAGCAGGGATATAACATTTTGTTTTTCTATAAATGTACTTCTAGTTTGTGTACATGCATTTATAGTTATGTTTATAGTTTATTTATAAAAATATATTGCATTATATACAATCTTATGTTATCATCTCATTAAAGCATAAATCTTTCAATTCTGTTTTGAGGCAGATGCCTCATCAAAAAATCAGAAAAATCCGGAACTTCGATGCTTTGAGTTCACTACATTACAATTTAAGCAGAGAGGTTGTCCGTATTTGAGAAGGATGCTGTATGCAGATGTTTTACTGGGGATTTTATTGTGGTATGAGCAAATTTCGGTGTGAATGGGATTTTGGTGTGAATGAATTTGTTGTACAGGCAGAAATTTGGCACAAGTGAAATTTAGTATAAATGGAACTTCAATACAAATAAAATTCTAGTATAAGTGAAATTCCAGTATGATGAAATTCCAATACAAACGGAATTTTGCTGTAAGTAGTATTAATGCAAGCAAAATTACAGTATGGGCGAATTTTCAATATAAGCGGAATTTTACTACAAGAATAATTCCAGCAAAACAGATTTGGGTAACCTCCTGCAGCATTTAGTTAAAGGAGGAAACCTATTGAAAAACAATGAGAAATCGAAACACGACACAAAACAAAAACTGCTCACATGGGAGCAGTGGCAGGAGCTTACAGGTGTACAGGCTGTGATATGGGAATACAGAGATACCGTATTCCGTATGCTCCTCAGAGATAAGAGAAAGCTTCTTGCACTTTATAATGGCGTAAACGGAACAAATTACGATAACCCTGACGACTTGGAAGTTGTCACGCTTGAAAACGCCATTTACATGAGCTGTAAAAATGATGTTGCATGTGTCATAGATTTTACTCTTGATATGTACGAGCAGCAGTCAACGGTAAACCCCAATATGCCGTTTCGATATTTGAGATATGTTTCAAGGGTATTTGAAAAGCTTACGGTATATGATAATATTTATTCGAGGAAATTAATTAAGCTTCCAACACCCAAGTTTATCGTATTTTACAACGGAAGCGAACCACAGCCTGAATGTAGGGAATACAGGCTGTCGGATGCATATATGACAAAGACGGAAAAAGTAAACCTTGAGCTTATCGTAACACAGCTTAATATCAATGAGGGTTACAACAGTGCGTTAATGGAGAAATGCCCTGATCTTTGGGAATATATGCAATATGTTTCAAAAATCAGGGAATATAATAAGGATATGCCCCTTGAGGAAGCTGTGCCAAAGGCTGTTGATGAATGTATCAATGAAGGAATATTAGAGGAATTTCTTTTGCTAAATAAGGCGGAGGTAGTGAGTATGAGTATATTTGAATATGATGCGGAATTACATATGAAGTTGGAACGTGCGGAGGCTTTTGAGGATGGACGTGCAGAGGGAATGGAAGATGGCGAAACGAAAAAGCTTATTACACTGATTTGCCGCAAATTAAGAAAATTGAAGGAGGTAGATGTTATAGCCGAGGAGCTAGAGGAAGACTTTGCGATTATATCAGAAATATGTAGAGCCGCCGAAACCTATGCACCTGATTATGATGCAGAGCTTGTATATGAAGCCTATAAGAAACTGGAAGATATAAAGGACTTGATATGATTATTCATCGTAGAGAAGATGGAAAAAAGTGCCAACTCGCCAGTTTACTTGACACAACAGACGACCTAGCCGTATTATAAGAGGGAAGTAACCCCTTTTTAAGTCTGTGAGTAATTACAAATAGGTACAAGGAAAAAATAAAAAGGCTTAAAGCTAGGAAAGGACTGATTATATGAAAAAGTTTATACTTACAATAGCAGTTATGACAATGGCAGTTGGTTTGACTAGTTGTGCCGATAAGGAGAGTACTGGGAGTGACACCACAGCAGAAGCTTTTGTTACTACTGAGGATGCAGAAAATACAGAAATTACTACTGAGGAGACAACCACTCGGAAAGCTACTACCGAACAAAGTTCGACATCTGTTCCGCAGACAACCGAGGCATCTGCGCCACAGGTTACTGAAGCTCCTGTTCATCAGCATACTTGGCCTACAAAGACAGTGGTAGTTAAAGAGGCTTGGACTGAGATAATTGAGCATCCGGCTATGACTCATAAAGAGTATGGGTACATGTGTAATTATTGTGGAAATATGGTTTATTCAGAAATTGATGTGCGTGCTCATCAGGATCAATTCTTGAATACTGATATGCAACATGCAGTTGCTGAGTGGAGTTCATTTAGCAATATAGTATCAGATCAAGAAGCTTGGACAGAGAAAGTCGGACATCCGGCAGAGACTAAGGCAGTAGAGTATTGTACAGAATGTGGTATAGAAAAGTAAGAAACTGCCGCAGCAAGGATAAATACTCTTAGTACAACAATTCCTTTTACTAGAAAGGTTTTCTGATAAATAAGCATATAAGAAATGAAAGAATAATAAATATAATAGAAGCTGTCGCTTTCGTTGATAGACGTTTAGACTTGAAACGGAAGGACAGCTTTTTTGCTTGTGACAGTATAATGAATACCGAAAACACTTGATTCTACTGTTAATCTTAGGGACAAAAGTGCTTGAAATACCCAAATGAAAATGTTACGTATGAAATGGGGAAAATTATCAAAAATAAAACACTGTGATATGTGAAAGGAGATGGTCAAATGGATATGACTGGACAGATTTACGGATATGTTCGGGTATCAAGCATGGATCAGAATGAAAACAGGCAGCTAGATGCAATGTGGGAAAAAAATATTCCAAAGGGGAACTTGTATATTGATAAACAGTCGGGAAAGGATTTTGACAGACCTCAATATAAAAAAATGATAAAACGCTTGAAGTCGGGTGACCTGCTGTATATCGTCAGTATTGACCGCTTGGGGAGAAACTATAATGAAATTCAGAATCAATGGCATATTCTGACAAAGGAAAAAAACGTGGATATTTGCGTGATTGATATGCCGTTGCTGGACACTCGTACAGGTAAAGATTTGATGGGAACATTTATTGCGGATATTGTGCTTCAGATACTCTCGTTTGTGGCGCAAAACGAGCGTGAAAACATTAGGAAACGTCAGGCGGAAGGTATAGAGGCGGCTAAGGCAAGGGGCGTAAAATTTGGACGTCCCTCACAACCCCTTCCGAATAACTTTCAGGAAGTCCATGTGGCATGGAGAGGAAAAAAAATAACACTTCAACAAGCGGCAGATGCTTGTGAAATGCCAGTAGGGACATTTTATTCTAAAGCAGTAAAGCTGGAAAGCCTGACATAAAAAAACACTTTGTTTGAAAAAGTGTACTTTTTCGAACAAAAGTAACAGAAACATTACATATTCGTTATAATATCATTATGAACAAATTATTTCAAGTGTTTATAAGACATTCATAAAAAATCGACAGAAAACTGAGGATATTCCAACAATTGTGAGCACCATAACCGATTGTCTGAAAGATATTTTTCCCCTATTTTTTAATTATGAAAAAGTACACTTTTACAAAAAACATTATGAATGAAAGGAGGCTAGATGGTTATCGGACAAGGCAACAGACGTTCATATATTTCCATGGAAATAGGAGGAACAAAAATGAAAAGGAGTTTAAAAAAGACGTTTGCAGCTGTGTTATCAGCAGCGGTAATGTTTAGCTCTATTACACCTGTGAATGTATTAGCTGCCCCAAGTGACGACTGTATGCATACTAGGAAAAATGTTAATGCAGAGGCAGGAACAGATTGCAATACACAGGGAACAATAGCTCACTGGCATTGCGATGAGTGTAGTAAAGATTTTGATGCAGAGATTGGTGGAAACGTGCTTAGTGAAGATGATCTGAAAGGAGAGTTCGGAGCGCATACTCTTGGAAGCCTTGTTGCTGGAGAGGCAGGAACAGACTGTGAGCACGAGGGAACGGTAGACCACTATACCTGCTCAACATGTAACAAGAATTTTGCTGACGACCAGGCAGCAGAGGAGCTTGATAGCATAAGCGACGGAACATTCGG
>JAMPEW010000005.1:42203-89943 GCA_023664775.1 Clostridium sp.
TTGCTGACGACCAGGCAGCAGAGGAGCTTGATAGCATAAGCGACGGAACATTCGGAGCGCATACTCTTGGAAGCCTTGTTGCTGGAGAGGCAGGAACAGACTGTGAGCACGAGGGAACGGTAGACCACTATACCTGCTCAACATGTAACAAGAATTTTGCTGACGACCAGGCAGCAGAGGAGCTTGATAGCATAAGCGACGGAACATTCGGTTCACACACTGCAACAAAGACAGAAGCCAAGGATGCAACAGAGACAGAAGATGGAAACATCGAATACTGGCACTGTTCAGTCTGTGATAAGTATTTCAGTGATGAAGCATTAACTACTGAAATCACGGAAGCTGATACAGTAATTCCAGCAACAGGAGCCGAAGGAGATAAGTTTGCAACTGCAGACGGATATGACTTCTATAAGGATGAAGACGGTAATATAACCTGTGTAGATGAATCAGGCAAAAAAGTTATCGACGAATTCAAGTGTGACGGCAAGTATACATATTATTTCCAAGGAGATGGAACTGCAATGAAAGATTATCTTTCATACCATCCGAATGGAGTAGATTTGATATACTTTGACAAAGACGGACATATGGTGTTTAATGACTTTGCATGTGCAGACGGTGTTTACACATACTATTTCCAGGCAGATGGAACTGCAATGAGAGATAGGCTTACATACCATCCTGACGGAGAGCATGTCATCTATTTTGATGAAAATGGACATGAAGTATTCAGTGACTTCCATCATGTGGAAAGGTCCATTGCAGGAGAAACAGTGGACGACCTTTGCTTCTTTGATGTATACGGATATATGTATAAGGACGTTATGACCTATGATAAGGATGGAAAGGAACTTTACTATGTAAATCCATATGGTGTCATAGAACAGGGCGAGTGGTTTGAATTTTCTGACACATGTGTATGGGCAGGAACGACAATCAAGGTCGGAAAAGGCTACGGCTATGCAAGGGAAGACGGAAGACTGATGGTAAACGAACACACTTATGATTGGCGTGGAAACTTTGTATATTTGCAGGGTGACGGACATATACAGTAGGTAATAACCGTTATGCATATATATAGTAATGGACATATGCAGTAGGCTTTAGATTATGTTTACATGCATAGTGGCAAACACATTATGAATAGGACAGCCTCTATTTTACAGTATCAAACTGCAAATAGAGGCTGTTTTTTATTGGGATTTCTTGGAAAAATTGGACAATATACAAAAGGCTAACCTGACTTTTTACAAAACCGTATTTTCCAAATGTATTTGAAACTGTATTTACATCAAAAGCTTGTAAGATGTAAATAAAAATGGTAGTATGAAAAAATAATGTAAAAAAGTAACAAAATAAAAATTTTTAGGAGGAAGCAACATGAAAAAGAAGATTGTATCTTTAATTATGTCTGCAGCATTGCTTGCCGGTCTTGTGCCTGTAAACATAAAGGCACAGGAATTAGAAAAACAGATGCAGACGGAAGCAACCTCATCTGATGCGTATGAATTGGACGTAATAGAAGCTGAGGGGGAAACTTTAGTTGAGGACACTTTGGAAGTAGAAGCTAATCAGGTACAGATTAATGAAGACAACTTTCCTGATGAAAATTTTAGGAAATACATAAAAGAAAATTTTGATAAGAATAATGATGATATTGTTGATGATGTTGGAAGTATAACAACTATAAATGTATCTGCATGTGGAATATATAGTTTAAAAGGTATCGAGTTTTTTGGGGCTTTGGAAGAACTTTTCTGTAGTGGATGCCAACTGACAAGCTTGGACGTGAGTAAAAATACGGCATTAGAGTCGCTTATATGCTTTGGATGTAACTTGACAAGCCTAGATGTGAGTAAAAACACGGCATTGGAGCGGCTTGACTGCTATCAAAATCGGCTGACAAGTTTAGACGTGAGTAAAAACATGGCATTGGAGTGGCTTGACTGCGATGGTAATCAGCTGATAAATTTGGACGTGAGTAAAAACACGTCATTGAGACGGCTCGTCTGTGGATATAACCAATTGACAAGCCTAGATGTGAGTAAAAACGCATCATTGAGTCAGCTTGGTTGCAACGATAACCAACTGACAAGTTTGGATGTAAGTAAAAATACGGCATTGGGTCATCTTAACTGTGGAGGAAACCGGCTGACAAGTTTGGACGTAAGTAAAAATACAGCATTGGAGTGGCTTGAATGCTATGAAAACCAGTTGACAAGTTTGGATGTGAGTAAAAACATGGCATTGAAAGATTTTAATTGTTATCAAAATCAATTGACAAGCCTGAATGTGTGTAAAAATACGTCATTGACGAAACTTAACTGTGGTTACAATTCGCTGACAAGTCTAGATGTGAGTAAAAACGCATCATTGACGGAACTTAACTGTAGTCATAACCCATTGACAAACCTAGATGTGAGTAAAAACGCATCATTGACGGAACTTAACTGTAGTCATAACCCACTGACAAACCTAGATGTGAGTAAAAACACATTGTTGGATGTTCTTATGATTGACAGTAACATAACCACAGATATATCCAGTAAGAAGTTGATGATGTCGTTGTATATTTGTGTGCCGCAATTAAAAGGAACAATTGACTTTTCTAACATTACAGGTATTGAAAAATATATGTCAGGTTCGGGCTGGGATGTGAATACTAAAAAGCTTACATATGAGCTGGAAATATACGATGATTATAGCAGTGAATGGCATAAAATTGGTAGGACAACATTGTATTTAGATACAGGTCGCTTTTCAACTTATCAAGACTGCAATTTTTATAGAGATGTTTATGGTGACGTCAGATGTTACGACAGTAACGGTGACCCTGTTATAGACGAATTTAAGTGTGACGGAACATACACCTACTATTTTCAGGCGGACGGAACAGCAATGAGAAACAGGCTTACATACCATCCTGACGGAAAGCATGTCATATATTTTGATGAAAACGGACATGAGGTGTTCAGCAACTTCCATCACGTGGAAAAGTCAATAGCAGGAGAGGCTGTGGATGACTTTTGTTTCTTTGATGTATATGGATATTTGTATGTGGATGTTATGACCTATGACCAGGCAGGAGAGAAGCTTTATTATGTAAACCCATACGGTGTCATAGAGCAGAACAAATGGTTTGAATTTTCAGATACGTGTGTATGGGCAGGAACGACAAACAAGGTCGGAAAAGGCTACGGCTATGCAAATGCAGACGGAACATTGATGGTAAACACATACACTTATGATTGGCGAGGAAACTTCGTATATTTGCAGGGTAACGGACATATGAAATGATTAGCATAAAAACGAGTAAAATATGTGCAAAATGTTTGTTTGAAAGGTGGCTTTGTTTATATGAAGAAAAGAATATTTGCTTATTTGATTAGTATAATGCTTATACTTTCGATTGTTTGTGCAGATAATCTGCTTGGGATAGCTGCATCTGCCAAAGAAGAATGTATTGAATATACTGGTACGAATGTGGATAACCAAAATTACAGCAGATATGCTGCGCCAGTTTATTCTTACTTAACAAAGACTGCCGATAATAAGCTTATGGTTGTTCAGGCAGGAAACGGAATTGATGGGATTGGTGTTCTATATTATGATATGAACTATCAATTTCAAAATGAGTCAAGGATTAAGCAGGAGCTTCCTATTTTTGGAGGCTTTTACGAGACGGAAACAAATTATTATCTGCTGACAGGACAAACTAATTCTGAAGAAAGTGCTAATGTAGAAGTTTATCGAATTACAAAATATGACAAGTCATGGAACAGAATATCATCGGTTGGATTATATGATTGTAATACTACCACTCCTTTTAGTGCCGGTTCGGCAAGAATGACACATCAGGGCAAATGGCTTCTCATTCATACCAGCCATGAAATGTACAAAAGTGATGACGGATATAACCATCAGGCTAATGTTACAATTCAGGTAGATACTGACAACATGACTATTACGGATTCTTTTACGGACGTTGCAAATGTTGGACGTGGTTATGTAAGTCACTCCTTTAATCAGTTTATCGAGCTTGAAAATAATAAAGCTGTTACGATAGACCATGGGGATGCGTACCCGCGTTCCATCGTATTGGTTAAGTATAATTCTGATATTACCAGTGGTAAATTTTCTTCTAGTTGCAGCTCTGTGAATGTAATGAGCTTTCCGGGAGCAATTGGACAAAACGCAACTGGTGCATCTGTGGGAGGCTTTGAAAATGCAGACAGTTACTACCTTGTTGCAGGTAATTCCGTTGTGCAGGACGCTGAAAATCTATCCCGAACAACAAGAAATATATTTGTGTCATCGGTAGATAAAAATACAAATGCCGTTTCTACTACATGGATTACAAACTATGCAGAAGGAGACGGAACGACATTAACGCCTCATTTTATCAAGATAGCCTCAAATAAATATATGCTGTTATGGTCTAGGGGAAATACAGTGTCTTATACGATGATTGACGGAACCGGGAAACGCATAGATAACAATATATATACGGCAGAGGCAAAGCTTTCAGATTGTGTTCCTCTTGTGATAAACAATAAAGTAGTGTGGTATACTTTTGAAAAATCAAAGCTTACATTTTATGAAATTGATTTAGCAGATATGCATTCTGTAAATAAACAGGAAAAAACAGTTGGACATGACTATGTGAATAATGGCGTAGTAAATGGATATGCAGATATGAGCTGTAAAAAATGCAGTATAACAAAAAGCGTAAAGGTAATTACATCTATAAAACCTTGGTTTAATACAACAGGAAGAAATGACACATATTATAGCTCTTTTCCATCTAACAGTCCTGTTGGTACAGACATATATTGTTGGTTAGTTCCTACACCGTCTGATAATGGAGATTCTTATGACGTAATTATAGATAATCGTGATGTTGTGGATGTCAGTTCTATTAGTGGAGAATTTGTTACTTTGACGGTAAAAAACACGGGGATGCAAATATTACATTTCAATCAAAATTTAATCCTGAAGTCCGTAAGACAGTTACGCTCTCTTTACATGCATTTGGTAAAGAGTCATCACCTTTAGCAGCAAATCTTGCAAGTCCTTCAACCTGCACAGAGCCTGCAAAATATTATAAGGTATGTACAATATGTGGTGAAAAGAATGCGGAAACATATACATATGGAAGTGCGAAGGGGCATGATTATCAGACATATACAATTGAACCGAAGGATGGTCAGGATGGCGAAAAGGTTGTAAAATGTGTTACGTGTGGAATGGTAAGCTCCAGAGAGGTAATTCCATATACGACTTCGGGATTTTTTGCTGAATATGAGGGTGCTAAATTTTACAGGGATTCTGATGGAAATATAAGATGCAAAGATAAAAACGGAACTCCTGTTAAAAATGGATTTAGGTGTGACGGAACATACACCTACTATTTTCAGGCAGATGGAACAGCAATGAGAAACAGGCTTACATACCACCCTGACGGAAAGCATGTCATATATTTTGATGAAGACGGACATGAAGTGTTCAGTAACTTCCATCACGTGGAAAAGTCAATAGCGGGAGATGCAGTGGATGACCTTTGTTTCTTTGATGTATACGGATATATGTATGTGGACGTCATGACTTATGACCAGACGGGTGAGAAGCTTTATTATGTAAACCCATACGGCGTCATAGAGCAGGGCAAGTGGTTTGAATTTTCAGATACGTGTGTATGGGCAGGAACGACAAACAAAGTCGGAAAAGGCTACGGCTATGCAAATGCAGACGGAACACTGATGGTAAACACACATACCTATGATTGGCGTGGAAACTTTGTATATTTGCAGGGTGACGGACATATGCAGTAGGTTTTAGGTTATGCTTATATATAGTGATGAACATATATAGCATTAAAACATAATTGTCATGCTTATACACATGGTGACAAACATATTATGAAATAGGACAGCCTTTATTTACAGGATATTAAACTGTAAATAAAGGCTGTTTTTACAAAACCGTATTTTCCAAATGCATTTAAAGCGATATTTACATTAAAAACTTGTAAGATGTAAATAAAAATGGTAGTATGAAAAAGCAATGTAAAAAATAACAAAATAAAAATTTTTAGGAGGAAGCAACATGAAAAAGAAGATTGTATCTTTAATTATGTCTGCAACATTGTTTGCCGGTCTTATGCCTGTGAACATAAAGGCGCAGGAATTAGATGAAGAGCAGATGCAGACGGAAGCAACCTCATCTGATGCATACGCATTGGGGGGGTAGAAACTGAGGGAGAAATTTTGGTTGAGGACACATTGGAGGTGGAAGCTAATCCGGTGCAGATTAATGCAACCAATTTTCCAGATGAGAATTTTAGGAAATATATAAAAGAAAATTTTGATAAAAATAATGATGATATTGTTGATGATATTGGAAATATAACAGATATGTATGTAGTTGAAAGAGAAATATATAGTTTAAGGGGTATTGAGTTTTTTGGAGCATTGATAAACCTGAGTTGCTCGCATAATAACCTGACAAGCCTTGATTTGAGCAAAAACACGTCATTGAAGTATCTTAATTGTTTTAATAATCCACTGATGAGCCTTGATTTGAGCAAAAACACGTCATTGGAGGAACTTGATTGTGGTTGTTGTTCGTTGACGAGCCTTGATGTGAGTAAAAATATGTCATTGGAGGAAATTAACTGCGAGTATACCAATCTGACGAGTCTTAATCTAGGGGAAAACACATCATTGACGGTTTTGGTCTGCCGGCGTAGTCAATTGACAAGCCTTGATGTGAGTAAAAATACATCGTTGACATATCTTGATTGTCATAATAACCAACTGACGAACCTTAATATAGGTGACAATACGTCATTGTGGATGCTTGACTGTCATAATAATCAACTGACAAGCCTTGATGTGAGTAAAAGCACGTCATTGAAATACCTTGATATTGACTGTAACATAACCACGGATATATCCGATTTAAATGTGAAATCGTTGGCTATTTTTGTACCAAAATTAAAAGGATCAATTGACCTTTCTAACATTATGGGTATTGAAAAATATATGTCAGGGTCAGGTTGGAATGAGAGTACAAAAAAACTTACATATGAGTTGGAATTACATGATGGTGGCGCAAAATATACAATTAGTTCAGGCATAAACGGAGGCACATATTTGATGTGGGATTCAGATTATTTTGCCATATATCAAGGTTGCTATTTTTATAGAGATTCTTATGGTGATGTTAGATGTATCAGCAACGGCAATCTTGTTATAGATGAATTTAAGTGCGACGGAACATACACCTACTATTTTCAGGCAGACGGAACTGCAATGAGAAACAGGCTTACATACCACCCTGACGGAAAGCATGTCATATATTTTGATGAAGACGGACATGAAGTGTTCAGCAACTTCCATCATGTGGAAAAGTCAATAGCGGGAGATGCTGTGGATGACCTTTGCTTCTTTGATGTATACGGATATATGTACGTGGACGTCATGACCTATGACCAGGCAGGTGAGAAGCTTTACTATGTAAATCCATACGGCGTCATAGAGCAGAATAAGTGGTTTGAATTTTCAGACACATGTGTATGGGCAGGAACGACAAACAAGGTCGGAAAAGGCTACGGCTATGCAAATGCAGACGGAACACTGATGGTAAACACATACACCTATGATTGGCGTGGAAACTTTGTATATTTGCAGGGTGACGGACATATGCGATAGGTTTTAGGTTATGCTTATATATAGTGATGAACATATATAGCATTAAAACATAATTGTCATGCTTATACGCATGGTGACAAACATATTATGAAATAGGACAGCCTTTATTTACAGGATATCAAACTGTAAATAAAGGCTGTTTTTATTGGATTTCTTGGAAAACTTGGCTCACAGACCAGAGGATAATCTGATATTTAAAATATATTTTGTAAATGTTTTTTAGTTGGAAATGTTCTGTATAAAAATATATTGCATTATATACAATTCTATGTTATCATCTCATTAAAGCATAAATCTTTCAATTCTGTTTTGGGGTGCAAGCCTCGTTCAAAAATCAGAAAAATTCGGAACTTCGATGCTTTGAGTTCATTACATTACAATTTAAGCAGAGAGGTTGTCCGTATTTGAGAAGGACGCTGTATGCAGATGTTTAACTGGGGATTTTGTTGTGGTATGGATGACATTCCAATACAAACGGAATTTTACGACAAGAATAATCCGGCAAGACAGATTTGGGTAACCTCCTGCGGCATTTAGTTAAAGGAGGAAACCATATGAAAAACAATGAGAAATCGAAACAAGACATAAAACAAAAGCTGCTTACGTGGGAGCAGTGGCAGGAGCTTACAGGCGTACAGGCTGTGATATGGGAATACAGAGATACGGTGTTCCGTATGCTCCTCAGGGATAAGAGAAAGCTGCTTGCACTTTACAACGGCATAAACGGAACAGACTACGATAACCCTGACGATTTGGAGATTGTCACGCTTGAAAATGCCATTTACATGAGCTGTAAAAATGACGTTGCATGCGTCATAGATTTTACCCTTGACATGTACGAACAGCAGTCAACGGTAAACCCAAACATGCCATTTCGCTATCTGCGGTATGTTTCAAGGGTATTTGAAAAGCTTACGATATATGATAATATTTATTCAAGGAAATTAATTAAGCTTCCGACACCTAAGTTTATCGTATTTTATAATGGAAGCGAGCCACAGCCTGAATATAGGGAATACAGGCTGTCAGACGCATATATAACAAAGACGGCAAAGGTAAGCCTTGAGCTTATTGTGACGCAGCTTAATATCAATGAGGGGTACAACAGCGAGTTGATGGAAAAGTGTCCTGACCTTTGGGAGTATATGCAGTATGTTTCAAAAATCAGGGAATATAATAAGGATATGCCCCTTGAGGAAGCAGTGCCAAAGGCTGTTGATGAATGTATCAATGAGGGAATATTAAAGGAATTTCTTTTGTTAAATATATTGTGTCAAGTTTTCTATGAAAACTTGACATGCAGCGTCAGCCCATTTGCTGAAAGCAAATTTTGAATGGGCTGACGTTCAAAGGGCGGAGGTAGTGAATATGAGTATATTTGAATACGATGCGGAATTACATATGCAGATGGAGCGTGAGGAAGCTTTTGAGGACGGCAGGGAAGATGGAAAAACAAGAACGCTTATTACCCAAGCTTGCCGTAAGTTAAGAAAATCAAAAGAAGCAGATGTTATAGCCGAGGAGCTAGAGGAGGATATTGAGGTTATATCAGAAATATGTAAAGCGGCAGAATCCTATGCCCCTGAGTATAATGAGGAGCTTGTATATGAAGCCTATAAGAAACAGTATATGGTAGTTTAAACATAGTGGTAGCGTGCTGCTATGACATTGATAAAGATGTGGAAATAGAACAGCCTTTATTTTCAGGATATCAAACTGTAAATAAAGGCTGTTCTTATTGGATTTCTTGGAAAATTTGGCTCACAGACCAGAGGATAATCTGATTTTTTGTAAAAAAATATTGCTATTACATTATAAACATTATTACCTTGCAAATATACTGTCATAATGATAAAATATCATGTGGTGGGGTATTTATACGATTATTTTTAATACGATAAATTTTGATGTGGTAACGTTCAATGGATAGTGGGGGAATGTATAATGATACTGATTGATACTCAAAAGGAAGAATTTAGTAAATTAAAGGATATTCGTATTTTCGGCAAAGAGGATGACGAGAATAAGTTTAACGGTGACTTCCTCGTTATCGGTTTAGGCGGAGTAGGAGGAAAGGTTGTCACCAGTCTTAAGGGTCGGCTGATGAATGAGATTACGCCTGAGGATAATATCAGCTTTCTTCTCATAGATTCAGACATACCATCCATGGAGGACACCATTGAGGAAAGCAAAATGGGCGTAGGTCTTAACGCTCTTGAGGTCTTTAGTATTTACAGACCTAATCTTGAAACTATACTCGCAGACGGAATTAAAAATAATCTGGTTCACCCAAATCTTGCAAACTGGATGCAGGAGGATTTCCCTGAGCTTACAATTGGAACGGGAGGCGCTGAGGGCAACAGACAGATAGGACGTCTTATGTTCTCAAACGCATATGAGGATATTCGTATCCTTTTATTTGAGCGCCTTCAGGAACTGTATGACAAATCTGCTGCGGGAAAGCTGGATGTGCTTATTGTTTCAAGCGTGGCAGGCGGAACGGGAAGCGGCATTATTTCAGACGTTACATATAATATAAAAGCGTTTGCAAGGTCGAGAAAGTGGACGAATTTCCGGATAGGCGCTTGCCTTCTCATGCCTGATGTGCTCTACGGAAATCTGAAACTTAGGGAGGATGCTGAAAAGGTATCGCTTCTCAATGCAAATGGTTGTGCAACCCTAAAGGAAATAAACTATTTCATGCATCTTGTAGAGAAGGATGAGGCATACAGATTTGAGAGTACAACCCACAGATTAAGTATGAAGGATAACATTTTCGATTCCTGTATGCTTGTCTCAGGCAAAAAGGATGAGCAGGGGTATCTTCCGGAGGAAAGCATATACAGTGATGTTGCAGAGTTTTTATACAAAATTGCAAGCAACAAATATATTGGAAACGATGACGGTTCGGGAGAACGCAGGCTGTTAAGGGATGTTTTGTTGGATAAATCGGCAAATGGCGGCTTTAAGGTTATAAGCTCTGTGGACTACAGAATACCTGTCAGGGAGATGGAGAACATTTGCGAATATCAAATATTTAACGAAAGCTTCAAGGAATTGTTTGCGTCCCCTATGGATAAGCCCCAGGTAAAAGAGGACGTTGACATGCTGTTTTCTGAGCTTAAAATATTTTTGGAGGGTAAGCCGGGAGATGACATAGGTCTTAATATGCCCGGCATTATAAAGATACGGCAGTACGAAAAGCCGGCTTATAAATTTATAAAAAAGGGACAGGATAATTTGAGAATCCGTTTGGCAAATAGTCTTGCAAGCTTTGAAAATGACATTAACATAACAATAAAATCACTAAAGAACAGGATTCGTATTTCTGTGGATGAGTTTATTACAAAGTGTCTGAAGGAGTACGGACCATTTGGCGTCATTGAGCTTATCGGAGCCGCAGGAATAGGAAACGGCGAGCAGGACAGAAATCTCATTGCGGAAGTCAAAAAGATGTCGGAGCTGCACAAATCATATCAGCACAATAACGAATATTCGAGAATCATTGAATCCATAAAGGATATGGTGGCAAAAAGATTTTTCACGTTTCCGAATGCAAAAAAGGAGACGGAAAACGGATATTATGACGCGTGCATCAAGGAAACCTTGGCAAAAGAGCGGAGCATCCTGATTGACGAGATGGATAAGCAGGATGTTTTTGGCGATATAGTAAGAGCACTTAGGCAAAAGGCGGAAAGCCTGCAGGAAATTTATTCCCAGTTTGGAGATGACCTGAAATATGCAGTAGAGGATCTTAGCACCGCAGGCGAAGTAAAGGTTAAGAAAATACTGAGAAATCCTGTAAACCGTAAATATCTTCCTTCAGATTATGTAACACAGGCGAAGATTACTGAGCTTAAGGAAGGGCTTATCAGGCTTATGGTTGAAAATGAGTCCAATATAGATAATGGCAGAATTGTCATGGTGAAGCAGGAGATGGAAAAGCTATACAGGGATTTCCTTATCGGCGTGGGGACCTATGCACCTGAAAAAATGCTTGCGGTTGCGTATTCTGAAAAGATACCGACACTTCAAAATCTTAACGTAATGTTTTTGTCCACGACAAATGAAAACCGTGATACGGTCATGCACTTGGCAGCTACCGATTTTGTACGTGCGATAGGAGAGGGAGATAAGCTCTGCGTTCTCAAGGAGGACTATAAGGAAAGAACGGCAAATCAAAGGTACATTTCACTTCCAAAGGCTGCGCCAAGCTTTAGCCAGGAGGTTAAAAAGCTTCTTGTAAATGAGCCATACAATGAGCCGGAGGATGCAATAACCACAAATGCAGGCGAATTTGAAATATCAATTGACGATATAACTACGGGTGTTTCTCTTGATATGCTTCAAACCGCAGAGGCTATGCAGACGGCATATAACATGGTTGACGGTTACAAGGGACTTCATATTGATGAGGTAAACAAAAATATGAGGGAATATACGAACATTATTTAAAATAATAGTATATGATAGGCAATTGCGAAACTTAGCGGTTTCAAAAAGTAAGTTGCAACGTATTATTAAAAAAACATAGTTTCGCAATTACCTAAAAATATATGAGCAAGTATAGAGAGGTTTTTATGGAAATGCGGAGAAAAGACAGACAGCTTACGGATTTGAAGGATATAAAGGAAATACTTGAGAACTGTAAGGTATGCCGCATCGGATTTTCCTATGATGAAAGAATACATATCATTCCGATGAACTACGGTTATGATTTTGATGCCGATGGAAGCCTCGTATTTTATCTGCATGGCGCAATTGACGGCACAAAAATAAAGGCAATAAAATCCACAGGTGAAAATGGTCTTTTGGTTACAGTGGAATTAGATATGGAGCATGGACTTGTTGCAGGCAATACGGCATGCAGCTACGGTTACGCATACAAAAGCATCATGTGTGACGGAAAAGCGTTTCTGCTTTCCGACGTGGAAAATAAAACGTATGGACTGAAAAGGCTGATGCTTCACCAGACGGGAAAGGATTTTGATTTTACAGAGGAAATGCTTGCAAATGTTTCCGTTATAAAAATAGATGTTTGTACTTATACGGCAAAAGCGAGATTACCGATAAAAGCTTAATAGTTTAAAAGATAAACGAAAAACTGTCCGAGGCCAAACATAACCATGCATATCACAACGCTTATGTACCAGTGGCCAAGTGACAAAATATAGGATGCCGTAAGAAGCAGTAATATAAGCATACCAGCAGTCATTACAGTGAGCGGTCTGACCATTCTTCCGTCACGGTGTGCAAGTATGTATATGGCAAGATATATCACGCTGTATATCATGATAAGTAAAAGTAAAAATAACATGTCTAAATTCTCCCGAAAAAAATAACATACCTAGTGTACCACAGTATATGATTTTTTCCTAGTAAAATTTTAATTTTTTTTTACAAATTTTTACAAATGTTTTACGAAAGTCCTAAATATGCGTCTTTTCGAGTGGTTATCAATAACCTCAAACTATAATATCCATATACAATTCCTAATCTTATAAACGACGTCAAATAGTCTTGAAAACCACGTAAAATAAAGGGTTTCAGCCCTTTCGCCGTATTGACTTTTAATTGACTACATGGTAAAATTAGTCAAATATTGTCCTGCCATGTTTCTATGGCAGACGAAAAAGGTTTCCTATCAAATAAAGACAAAGGTGGAATTTAAAATGAAATTAGGAATCAGTGCGCTGTTTCAAAAAAACGGCAAAAAGGAGGAGTCTCCTGCTGATACAGCCTTCGGCAGTGACAATGCGGAGGAGGATGTAGCTACAAATACGAAAGAGGAAATATCGGCAGATGACACGCTGAATTGTCCAAAATGTAAGCAGTCATTCAAAAAGGCTGATATTAAGGATAATATGAATGTCTGTATGGCATGTGGCTATCATTTTGTAATGCCTGCTGACAGACGTGTGAGATTTCTTGTGGATCCGGGTACCTTCAAACCACTCAAATGCAGGGTAGCATTTTCAAATCCCTTAAATTATCCTGAGTATGAGGAAAAAATAAAATCCCTTCAGGAAAAAACAGGACTGGAGGAGGCTGTTTATACAGGCGTAGGAAAGATTGACGGATATGAAGCTGTAATTGCAGTTATGAGCAGTAAATTCCTCATGGGAAGCATGGGAATGGCTGTAGGTGAAAAAGTTACCAATGCAGTGGAATATGCTGACAAGAAGAAGCTCCCCCTTATTATTTTTACGGCAAGCGGCGGGGCAAGAATGCAGGAGGGAATCATATCACTGATGCAGATGGCAAAGACAAGTGCCGCAGTGGAACGCTTTAACAGACATGGGGGCTTGTACATTTCAGTGCTCACCCATCCGACAACGGGCGGTGTGACGGCAAGCTTTGCAACACTCGGAGATATAACCCTTGCAGAGCCTGAAGCACTGATTGGCTTTGCGGGACCGAGAGTAATAGAGCAGACGATAGGCGAGAAGCTTCCTGAGGGCTTTCAAAGGTCAGAATTTCAGGAGGAACACGGCTTTGTAGACCAAATCGTTCCAAGAGATAAAATGCGAGAGGTGCTGGCGCATATTCTCCGACTTCACTGTAAGAGAGGTAAGTAGCTATGGTAAAAGTAATTGATGAGAGAATAATGGCAATTGACAAGGAAATAGAAAATATTATGTCGCAGGAATGTAAGGACGAGGCACAAATGTATGTCCTGAAAAGAGAAAGACATGACCTTATAAAGATGTGCAAAAACCTTGAGCCGCACGACAAGGTTTATCTTGCAAGACATAAGAAAAGACCTAAGGTTACGGAATATATAGACGCCATATTTGAGGATTTCTTTGAACAGAAGGGAGATGCGCTCGGCAAGGAGGACGGAAGCATATTTGGCGGCATTGCCCTTTACAAGGGACTTCCCGTTACTGTTTTAGGACACAGAAAAGGAAATGACTTAAACGAAAATATTAAATGTAATTTTGGAATGCCGGGTCCGGAGGGCTACCGTAAGGCACTCAGGCTTATGAAGCAGGCAGAAAAATTTGGACGTCCCATTATTACATTTATAGATACACCGGGCGCTTATCCGGGACTTGAGGCTGAGACAAACGGACAGGGAAATGCAATTGCAGTAAATCTTGCAAAAATGAGCGGGCTGAAGGTGCCTGTGATTGCGATTGTAACAGGGGAAGGAAGCAGCGGAGGTGCGCTTGCAATTGGCGTTGCAAACAGTGTTCTCATGCTTGAAAATGCAGTTTATTCCATACTGTCTCCTGAGGGATATGCAAGTATTCTTTGGAAGGATTCTACAAAAAGCAATGAGGCATGCAGCATGATGAAGCTTACGGCACAGGATTTAAAGGAATTTCACGTGATTGATGAGATTATTCCTGAGCCTGTAGGGGGAGCGCACATTAATCCAAAGGCCGTATTCAAGGTTACTGACAGATATATCGGCAGGGAGCTTGAGAAGTACAGCAGGATGAGCCCTGATGATTTAAGCAGGCACAGATACAAAAAGTTTAGAAATATCGACCAGGATTTTCTGAATGTGCTTTAAGCTATAATGCTAAATAATTCAGGTACGCATTGGTGTGCCATATATATTTTAGAGGGGAAATAAAAAAGTTATGTTAAAAGAAGGATTACGAATTGTATCTACGGGTCATTACGCACCGCCTAAGGTTGTTACAAATGATGATTTAAGCAAAATTGTAGATACAAACGATGAATGGATATCATCAAGGACAGGCATTAGGAGAAGACATTTTGTTGAGGAGGAAACAAATTTATCAATGGCGCTTGTGGCAGTAAGTGAAGCCCTTGACAGGGCAGATATTGACAAGTCCGAGATTGGAGTCTGTATCGTTGCCACGGTTAAGCCGGACAACCTTACGCCCTCCATGGCATGTATGATACAGGCGAGGCTGGGGCTTCCTGAGAAAATACCATGCATGGATATAAATGCCGCCTGCTCGGGCTTTACATATGCAATGGTAACGGCGAGAGGACTTCTGATGCAGAGCGGCAAAAAATATGGTGTCATTGTTGGAAGTGAAACCCTTTCACGTATGCTTGACATGACGGACAGAAGTACATGTGTGCTGTTTGGTGATGGTGCAGGGGCAGCGGTAATTGAGCTTACCGATTCAAATAAATTCTGTTATGTTCTTGGTTCAAGGGGAAATGACGAGGTTCTTGTTTGTCCAAATGAAAATACGACAGAAAGATTTGTACATATGGTGGGAAGCGAAGTGTTTAAGTTTGCAGTCAGCACAGTTGCAAAAGCCATAAATGAGCTTTTGGAAAAGGCTTCCGTTTCGGCTGACGACATAGATTATTTTATATGCCATCAGGCAAATCTGAGAATAATCGAGTCGGTTGCAAGGAAGGTAAAGCAGCCGCTTGATAAGTTTTATGTAAACCTTGACGAATATGGAAATACGTCATCTGCAAGTATTCCGCTTGCTATAAATGAGATGAATGAAAAGGGAATGCTGAAAGCAGGAATGAAGATTATTTGTGTCGGCTTCGGCGGCGGACTTACATGGGGCGGCGCATATCTTGAGTGGTAAGCGCTCTTTGTTCTATTATTTGTTCTGAGGATTGTCATATAAAATAATATAAAAAGGAGTATATGTATGAGATTAGATGAATTTCTTGGTATAAAATACCCGATTATTCAGGGCGGTATGGCAAATATTGCGCTTGGAGAATTTGCTGCGGCGGTTTCAAATGCCGGCGGGCTTGGGCTTATTGCGTCAGGCGGCTTTGACGCTGCAAGGATAAAGGAGGAAATTGATAAGTGCCGTGCGCTTACGGACAAGCCCTTTGGCGTGAACCTGATGCTTATGAATCCTGATGTTGACAATATTGCAAAAATGCTTACGGAGGAAAAGGTTGACGTTATTACAACAGGAGCAGGAAGTCCTGAGAAATATATAGCGGACTGGAAAGCTTCAGGAAGCAAGGTCATTCCGGTTGTTGCAAGCGTAGCTTTGGCGAAACGCATGGAGCGTATGGGCGCTGACGCAGTGATTGCAGAAGGCGGCGAAAGCGGCGGACACGTGGGAGAAATGACAACAATGGCGCTTGTTCCGATGGTTGTTGATGCTGTGGACATTCCTGTTATCGCGGCAGGCGGCATTGCAGACGGAAGGGGAATGGTTGCGGCATTTGCGCTTGGAGCCATCGGCGTGCAGATAGGCACATGCCTCCTTGCAAGCAACGAATGTCCGATACATGACAATTACAAGCAGGCGGTTGTAAAGGCAAAGGATAACGGAACGGCAGTTACGGGACGTTCGGCGGGAGCGCCTGTCAGGGTAATTAAAAATAACATGACAAGGGAATATCTGAAAATGGAGTCACAGGGCGTTACAAGGGATGAGCTTGAACAGCTTACCCTCGGCTCCTTACGGAAGGCAGTGCTTGACGGAGACACAAAAAACGGCTCCCTTATGGCAGGGCAGGTTTGTGGACTTGTCAAGGAGATAAAGCCTGTTGCCGAGATACTAAAAGAGCTTTATGAGGGTGCGGCAAGAGAGCTGGAACGGATTTATGGAGAGTTGAAATAAAGACGAAGTAATATGATATCTGAAGATATAAATAGCCATGAGCGACAAGCAGCGAAAGCGTGTCTTGTGGTGATTTGTCTATATTGTACAATGAGCGTTTGCGAAAACAGAGTTTTGCACATGGCTAAAGATATATAAAATAAACGGAGGTTACTATGAAGGTAGGATTTTTATATGCAGGACAGGGCAGCCAGCATGTTGGCATGGGTAAGGATTTGTATGATGCATACCCTGAATTTAAAGAGGTTTTTGACAATATTACGCTTGATTTTGACGTGAAAAAATGTTGCTTTGAGGGACCGATTGAGCAGCTTGGACAGACAAGGTACACACAGCCTTGTATGGTTGCATTTGCAGTTGGGGTTACAAAGCTTCTTTTTGCAAAGGGAATTAAGCCGTCCATTGCAGCAGGACTTTCCCTTGGAGAATATTCTGCGCTTTACGCATCGGGCGTGTTTGATGAAAAGCAGGTAATAGACCTTGTGGCATACAGGGGAAAATCCATGGAGGAGGCTGTTACGGGACGTGATACAGGAATGATAGCAGTTATGAGCTTAGACAGGGAGATAATCAAGGAATGCTGTAAGCAGGCAGAGGAGGAATTTGCAGACAATCCATGCCATGTTGCAGAGGTTGCAAATTACAATACGCCGGTTCAGGTTACCGTTGCAGGTGACACGCCTGTCATTACAAGAGCAGGAGAGCTTATGATGGAAAAGGGTGCAAGAAGAATTGTACCGATAGCTGTAAGCGGACCGTTCCACACATCACTTATGAAGCCTGCGGGAGATAAGCTTGCCGAGAGATTTAAGCGTGAAAGCTTTGGCGAAATGTCCTTCCCTGTACTTTTCAATGCAACGGGAAAGGAGCTTGAGCAGGGTAAGACGATACCGGAAATGCTGGAGCTTCAGGTACAGAGCAGCGTATATTTTGAGGACTCCATAAAATATATGATTGAGCAGGGTGTAGATACATTTGTTGAGATTGGACCGGGTAAGACATTAAGTGGATTTGTCAAGAAAATTGACCGGGCGCTTACGACATACTCCGTAGAGGATGTGGACAGTCTGAATGCGGTGCTTGCTGCCCTTGGTGTTTAGCTTTGGCATTTTTATTTTATAAGAAAGTTCTTCGAACTTTCTTATAAGGCAGGATTAAAAATCCTGCTAGGATTCGAACTACAGCGTCGAAGACGCTTTGTTCTAAAGCTTGACATGTAACGTGTCATAGGACAAGGAGACTGCCTATTTGAAAAGATGAAGCCAAATGGGCAAGGGGAGTAATATGCTGATTATTATTATTTTGATATTATTATATCTTAACTATATGCTATAAAAATTTTTAGAAAGGAATAAAAAGAATGGGTTTGGAAAATAAAACGGCAATTGTAACAGGCGGAAGCCGCGGCATTGGAAGGGCAATCTGCCTCGCACTTGCAAAGGCAGGGGCAAATGTTGTTACCTGCTATGCACATGGTGCTGAGGGAGCAGATGAAACAGTAAAGCTTTGTGGGGAGCTTGGTGTTCAGGCTATGGCTGTGCAGGCTGATGTTGCCGTTTCGGAGGATGTAACAAGACTGATAGATACCGTAAAAGAGAAATTTGGCAGCATCGACATACTTGTAAATAATGCAGGCATCACAAGGGACAACCTTATCCTAAAAATGAATGAGGCAGATTTTGACCAGGTAATTGACACCAACCTAAAGGGCGCATTTTTATGTATCAAGGGTGTGTCTAAGCTGATGCTGAAACAGAGGGCAGGAAGAATAATAAACATAAGCAGTGTTGTCGGCGTGAGAGGCAATGCAGGACAGGTTAATTATTCAGCCAGCAAGGCAGGACTTATCGGCATGACAAAATCGGTTGCAAAGGAGCTTGCTTCAAGAGGGATAACCGTAAACGCAGTGGCGCCGGGCTTTATTGAAACGGACATGACTGCAAAGCTTCCGGAGCCGGTAATTGAGGAAACCATGAAATCCATACCTATGCGCTCAATCGGCAAGGGTGAGGATGTGGCAAATCTCGTGGCATTTCTTGCATCTGACGAGGCAAGATATATAACGGGACAGGTAATATGTGTTGACGGCGGCATGGCAATGTAATTTATGAGTGAAAAGGAGTTTTGTATGAAAAGACGAGTAGTTATAACAGGCATGGGTACGGTAAATCCATTGGGAAACAATCTTAAGGATACGTGGGAAAACGTAAAAAAGGGCGTGTGCGGAATCGGACCTATAACAAGAATAGACGTTACGAACCATGCAGTTAAGGTGGCAGGCGAGGTCAAGGAGTTTGATTCGTCAGCTGTGATAGATAAAAAGGAAGCTAGAAGGCTGGACCGATATTCCCAGCTTGCGCTTGTGGCGGCTGACGAGGCATTTAACAACAGTGGACTTGACATGGAAAAAGAGGACCAAGCTCGTTGTGGTGTCATTTTTTCCAGTGGAATCGGCGGCTTGGAAACGACAGAGGCAAATATGGTTACCGGTCAGAGACGTGGCTTTGACAAGGTTTCACCATTTTACATTCCTATGACAATCGCTAATATGGCAGCAGGAAACATTGCAATACGTTTTGGCTTCAAGGGCATGTGTACTTGTGTTGTTACTGCATGTGCCAGTGGAAATAATGCAATCGGAGACGGGTTTCATTATGTAAGGGATGGATATGCTGATGTTATGATATGCGGCGGCTCTGAAAGCTGTATAACAGATCTTGGAATCGGCGGCTTTACAGCTATGCAGGCACTTAATACGACTGACAACCCTAGCAGGGCTTCCATTCCTTTTGACAAGGAGAGAGCCGGTTTTGTTATGGGAGAAGGTGCTGCGGCGCTTGTCATTGAGGAATATGAGCATGCCAAAGCCCGTGGGGCAAAAATCTACGGCGAGCTTGTCGGCTATGGTGCAACCTGTGATGCGTACCATATCACTGCACCTGAACCAAATGGTGCAGGCGGAGCTGCATGCATGACGATGGCAATGAAGGATGCGGGCATACAGCCTTCTGATATTGGATATATAAATGCGCACGGAACATCAACACATTTAAATGATTCAGGTGAGACAAAGGCAATAAAGGCAGCCTTTGGCGACCACGCATATAAGCTTATGGTAAGCTCCACAAAGTCTATGACAGGACACCTTCTTGGAGGAAGCGGGGCTGTGGAGGCTGTATTTACCACAATGGCTCTGCATGACGGATTTATACCTGCAACAATAAATTATCAGGTTCCTGATGAGGAGTGCGACCTTGACATTGTTCCAAATGAGGGAAGAAATGTGCAGGTGGAGTATGCCGCATCAAATTCCCTTGGTTTTGGTGGACACAATGCATGTATCATTATTAAGAAGTGGGAGGAATAGATATGGAGCTTAATTCAAATCAAATTCAGGAGATACTTCCACATAGATACCCATTTCAGCTTGTTGACAGGGTTACGGATTATGAGCCGGGGAAATGGGCAAAGGGTGTCAAATGTGTTTCCGTAAATGAAATGCAGTTTTTGGGACATTTCCCACAGCAGCATGTTATGCCCGGCGTGCTTGTTGTTGAGGCACTTGCACAGGTAGGCGCAATCGCCATTTTGACGGAAGAAGAAAATAAGGGCAAAATTGTTTTCTTTGGCGGCATAAAGAATGCAAGGTTTAAAAAGCAGATTGTTCCGGGTGATGTCATAGAGATGGAATGTGAGCTTACGGAACGGAAGGGACCTGTGGGCTACGGAAAGGCAACTGCAAGGGTAGATGGAAAGGTTGCGGTAATTGCAGAGCTTACATTTGCAATACAAAGCTAGGATGACGGTGCTTGAATTGGATGCGGGCGGCCCAATTAAGAATAAGGAGTCAGCGTATGGATATTACAGATAAATATGATATTTTTTTGTTTGACCTTGATGGGACGCTTACAGATACGGGACCAGGCATCAGAAATTCGGTTGCGTTTGCGTTGAAGCAGCAGGGCATTGACGTTGACGATATGTCAGAATTAAACAAATTTATAGGTCCGCCCCTGTTTGATTCCTTCCAAAGCTTTTATGGAATGAATGATGAACAGGCGGCTAAGGCTGTAGCTGATTACCGCAGCGTTTATGCAAAAAAAGGCATTTATGAAAATAATATATATGACGGCATGAGGGAGCTGCTCAAGGCTCTTTTTGACATGGGAAAAACCCTTGCAGTTGCAACCTCAAAGCCTGAAAAATTTGCCGGGCTTATTGTGGATGACCTTCAAATCAGTCAGTATTTTAAGCTTGTAGCAGGTGCCGACATGGAGGGAAAGCGGAACAAAAAGCGCGTGGTTATCGAATATGCCCTTGATGCCCTTCGTGCTACAGATAAAGATAAGGTGCTTATGATTGGAGACACAAGGTTTGACGTCATTGGAGCTAAGGAATGTGGTGTTGACTGCCTCGGGGTTTTGTTTGGATATGGAAGCAGACAGGAGCTTGAGGACGCAGGGGCAGCATATATTTGTGGAGATGTTCCGTCTATCCTTATGCTCTGATAAGCAGGAGAGCATATTTTTTTAATGCATAATCTGACCATATAAAAAATAATTAAAATGGGGCTTTTCAATAATGTCAAACAAGGTTAAACTTGTGAGAAATGAAAAGCAAAACCACAGTGCCGAAGTCATTGTGTTGTAAAGGAGGATTATGCTATGTCATATAAAAGAATACTTACAATTCAGGATATTTCATGCTTGGGACAGTGCTCGCTTACGGTCGCACTTCCAATTTTGTCTGCATGCGGTCATGAAACCTGTGTGCTTCCTTCAGCAGTTTTATCTACCCATACAGGAGGCTTTACAGGCTATACCTTCAGAGATTTAACCGAGGATATGCCTGATATTTTAAACCATTGGAAAAAGGAAAGCATTACCTTTGATGCATTTTATACAGGCTATCTTGGAAGCATAAAGCAGATTGATTATGTCACTGAAATTATGAAATCAGTTGGAAAAGAAGCTAGTATGCGTATTGTTGACCCTGCAATGGCAGACGGCGGCAAGCTCTATCCGGGCTTTGATGATGAATTTGCCAAGGCAATGGGACGGTTGTGCGAGGAGGCGGATATTATACTTCCAAACATAACGGAGGCATGCTTTATAACAGGTATGCCATATGAGGAAAATTATGACAGGGAATATATTGATGCTTTGATTGCGAACCTTATTAAAAATAAAGAAAAGACAGTTATTTTGACAGGCATAGGCTTTGATGCCGACAGCACTGGCGTAATGGTGTATGAGGCAGGAGAAACGAAATATTATAAGCATGAGAAGATAAGCAATGGCTGTCACGGAACGGGTGACATATATGCATCTGCATTTGTAGGAGCACATTTAAAGGGGAAATCCCCATATGATGCGGCTGTGATTGCGGCTGATTATACCGTTGAATGTATTAAAGAAACAATATCGGATAAAACACATTGGTATGGTGCAAAGTTTGAGCCTGTGCTCGGAAATCTTATAAAAAAACTTTCATAAGCAATGAATCGCCGCAGTAGGGATTTTATGTGTGCCTAAAATCCTTGCTGCGGCAGTTCATCGTACATACGAAAGGAGCTTTTAGATGGCAGAAAAAAAGAAAAAGAAGGAAAGGCAGTCAAGCTGTGATTCCTGTGCATACTATATGTATGATGATGAATATGAGTGTTATGTCTGCGACGTGAATCTTGACGAGGACGAGATGTCAAGATTTATGTCGGATACGTTTTATAATTGTCCTTATTATAAATATGGGGACGAATACAGCGTTGTAAGAAAACAGATGTAGCACATATATGAATTAAAACATAAAAACTGTATAACCTACTCCTTATCTATTTGTTTTTAGGATGAGAAAACGTACTATTAAAGTGCAGTTGTACAACACAGGCAATATCACAAGAAAGATATTGTACGTCCTAAGAACAATATACGTCACTGTACGTTTGCAAAAGTAGATAAGGAGTTATTTTTATGGATAGATTTATACGAACTGACCTTGCCGTTGAACTGAAGGAGGATTTGAATCAGGAGGACTGCCTTGACGGAGTAAGCCTGTCCTCTTATGTGGAATACGGAGTAAATGTCAGTAAAATCACAGTAAAAAATAAAGCGGGAGCCAAGCTTTTAGGAAAACCTATAGGAAATTACATTACCCTTGAAAATAAGGAGCTTTTGCAGGCGGATGAAAGCATACATGAGCAGTTTCTGCAGGTGCTTTACAATAATTTGGAGGACATGCTTCAGGATGCAAAAAATATACTTGTTGTCGGACTTGGAAACAGGGATGTAACGCCCGATGCACTTGGACCATATGTTGTTGATAATCTTTTTATTACAAGACATTTGATACAGGAAAAGCTTATAAAGGATACGAAAGTTTTAAGTGCAATTTCTCCGGGTGTTATGGCACAGACAGGCGTGGAAACCTTGTACATTTTAAAGGGCATCTGCAAGGAGGTTCAGCCCGATGTTATCATTGCAGTTGACGCACTGGCGGCCAGGGAGCCGTCAAGGCTTAACACTACAATACAGCTTTGCGATACAGGCATAAGTCCCGGTTCAGGGGTGGGAAACCACAGGTTATCTTTAAATGAGGAAACCTTGGGAGTAAAGGTAATTGCAATCGGCGTTCCCACAGTTATTTCCGTCACATCGATTATAAGCGAGGCAATGGAAGCCATGGTGAATGAGCTTTCCACGAGAGAGGACAAGCATTACGAAATGGATTTCGACGACAGTGAAAAATTCGATTTGGTAAGCAGGCTTGTGTCACCTGAGCTTGCAACGATGTTTGTGACGCCAAAGAATATAGATGAGTCCGTAAAAAGAATAAGCTATACAATATCTGAGGCAATAAACAGCTTCATAGAATGATAAGACAATCTTCCAAAGTTTTATAGAATGATAAAATAAATCAGGCATATAATTAAATATGGAAAAAATCAGGTCAGGAATTATAATTATTTTCATATTGCTTTCTTGTATTACATGTATGCTTCTTATCGCAACTGATTTGTCTGCTATGGTGCTTACCGATTTAAAAAATGAAATGCTTATCTGCTCCGAGGATGTGGAAAGGAAAGAGCAGTGGCTTCTCAATAACATTGTGCCTATTGTTGCCGTGGAGGATCATGCATTTGCTGACAGCTTTCTGTTTGGGGACAGAGGATTTGTATCCGATGAGGATATTATGAATCCTGCGGACTATATTTCCACACAGTCAGATGCAATACTTACAATGGAGACGGGCACTTCTACCTCTGCGTCAAAGGAGGAAAACGGACAGTCAGATGTAACGGAGGCTTCTGCAATTTCAGATATCGTTGGTATTCATTATACGATGGAGCAGCTTATGGATTACGAATTTTTAGTATCTAACTGCTATACTGTAGCGCAATCCACCAGCATAAATCCTGATGAGATAAACGGCGAGGCACTTATGTCAAAGGATTTTAGCATTGACCTTTCAGGAGACGAATATAAAATTTTAATCTATCACACCCATGGAAGCGAAGCTTTTGCTGACAGCCGTGAAGGGGTTACGGAGGATACTATAATAGGGATAGGTGATGAGCTTACAAGAATACTTGAGGAAGACTATGGCATAAGGGTTTATCACGACAGAACGGTGTATGATATGGTTGACGGTGTTTTAGACAGAAGCTACGCATACGATTTGTCCCGTGAGGGAGTAAAAGCTATATTGGAGGAGTATCCGTCCATCGAGGTTATCATTGACCTTCACAGGGACGGCGTGCGGGAGGATCTGCATCTTGTCAGGGTTATCAATGGAAAGCCTACGGCACAGATTATGTTTTTCAATGGCGTAAGCAGGCTGAATGTGAACGGTGATATTGAGTCAATGAATAATCCAAATAAAATCGACAATCTTGCCTTCAGCCTTCAGCTTCATTTATCGGGAAAGGCAAAATATGGGGATTTAATGCGCCGCATATACATAAGCGGTTATAGGTATAACCTTGATTTGATGCCGAGAGCAACCTTGATTGAGCTTGGGGCGCAGACGAATACCGTTGAGGAGGCAAGAAATGCAATGATACCGCTGGCAGATATTTTAAATGATGTTTTGAGTGGACAAAATAAAGTTCAGTAGTTGTAATTAACGTGCCGAGTATGATAGAATGAACGCATAAATGCGAACGCAGTTACGAAGAACATTCGATGACGGCTTGCAGTCAATCGAATGTTCAAGTAACTATGTGAGTGTAACGAACACCGAAAAACCGGAGGTTTTGAGGTGAGCGTTTATGCGAAAGGGAACGAACACCGAAAAACCGGAGGTTTTGAGGTGAGCGTTTATGCGAAAGGAAATAAGCACCGAAAAACCGGAGGTTTTGAGGTGAGCGTTTATGCGAAAGGAAATAAGCACCGAAAAACCGAAGGTTTTGAGGTGAGCGTTTATGCGGAAAGAAATAAGCACCGAAAAACCGAAGGTTTACAAATACCTAAAATTTTGCGCTAACATATGAGGATAAGGAAATGGCACATTTAGATCAGAAAAAAATAAGAAATTTTTGTATTATTGCACATATAGATCATGGCAAATCTACATTGGCAGACAGAATTATACAGAAAACAGGACTTTTGACAGACAGGGAAATGCAGGCTCAAGTGCTCGACAACATGGATTTGGAGCGTGAGCGCGGCATAACCATAAAGGCGCAGTCCGTCCGTATTGTATACAAGGCGGAGGACGGCGAGGAATATATATTCAACCTGATTGATACGCCCGGACATGTTGATTTTAACTATGAGGTTTCAAGAAGCCTTGCGGCATGTGAGGGGGCAATTCTTGTCGTGGATGCGGCACAGGGGATAGAGGCACAGACGCTTGCAAATGTATATCTTGCCGTTGACCATAATCTTGAGGTCATGCCTGTAATCAACAAGATTGACCTGCCGTCAGCAGAGCCGGAACGGGTGATAAATGAAATTGAGGATGTAATAGGAATAGAGGCGGCAGATGCACCGCTTATTTCTGCCAAAAATGGAATTAACATAGAGCAGGTGCTTGAGCAGATTGTGAAGAAAATACCTGCTCCGTCAGGGAAGCTTGACAGTCCGTTAAAAGCAATTATATTTGACAGCTTATATGATGCATACAAGGGCGTAATTATTTTCTGCCGTATCTTTGACGGCGTAGTTACAAAGGGAACTAAAATCCGCATGATGGCAACAGGCGCAGAGGCAGAGGTTGTGCAGGTCGGCATTTTTGGTGCAGGACAGTTTATACCTTGTGACGAATTAAGTGCAGGCATGGTCGGATATATTACGGCAAGCCTTAAAAATGTTAAAGACACAACGGTGGGAGATACGGTAACAGATGCTGAAAACCCATGCGACGTGGCATTGCCGGGCTACAAAAAGGCAAACCCTATGGTTTATTGTGGACTTTACCCTTCAGACGGAGCAAAATATCCTGATTTAAGGGACGCTTTGGAAAAGCTGCAGTTAAATGACGCCGCATTAAGCTATGAGCCTGAAACGTCCATTGCCCTTGGCTTTGGGTTTCGGTGTGGATTTTTGGGACTGCTTCATTTGGAGATAATTCAGGAAAGGCTTGAAAGGGAGTATAATCTTGACCTTGTTACAACTGCACCCGGAGTCGTTTACAAGGTGCATAAGACGGACGGCGGAGTGATTGAGCTTACAAATCCGTCCAATCTTCCTGACCCCTCCACAATTGATTATATGGAGGAGCCTTTTGTTGCAGCAGAGATTATGGTTACAACAGAGTATATCGGAGCCATTATGCAGCTTTGCCAGGAAAGACGGGGCATTTATAAAAGCATGGAATACATGGAGGAAACAAGAGCACTTATCAAGTATGACCTTCCGTTAAATGAGATAATATATGACTTTTTTGACGCTCTGAAATCCCGTTCAAGGGGATATGCCTCCTTTGATTATGAGCTGAAGGGCTATGTGAAATCCGACCTTGTGAAGCTTGACATCCTTATCAACAAGGAGGAGGTTGACGCACTTTCATTTATTCTCCACAAGGACACTGCCTATGAGCGTGGAAGAAAAATGTGTGAGAAGCTCAAGGAGGAGATACCGAGACATTTGTTTGAGATACCGATACAGGCGGCAATCGGCTCCAAGGTAATTGCAAGGGAAACCGTAAAGGCAATGAGAAAGGATGTGCTTGCCAAGTGCTATGGCGGAGATATAACAAGAAAAAGAAAGCTTTTGGAGAAGCAGAAGGAAGGAAAGAAGCGTATGCGTCAGGTGGGAAATGTTGAGATACCACAAAAAGCTTTTATGAGTGTACTTAAATTGGATGAGGAGTAATATGACATATGAAAAAATTTTTAAGCTTATATATTCATATACCGTTTTGTGCCGTCAAATGCAAATATTGTGACTTTCTTTCCTATGACGGCGAAAGCTATGGCACAATGCTACGGTATGTGGATTGTCTTTGTCAGGAGATAAAGCTTTATGCACCTATCGCAGACGAATATATGGTAAGGTCCATTTTCATAGGCGGAGGAACGCCGTCCCTGCTTGATGAGTCGCTGATAGTAAACATAATGGCATTTATAAAAAAGACCTTTACACTTGAAAAAAATGTGGAGGTTACGATAGAAGCAAATCCGGGAACGCTGCGCCACCAGAAGCTGAACGGCTACAAGCAGGCAGGCGTAAACCGTATCAGCATAGGACTTCAATCTGCTGATGACAGCATGCTGAAGCGTTTGGGCAGGCTTCACAATTACGACCAGTTTGTGGCAAGCTATAAGGCGGCAAGACGGGCAGGCTTTGACAACATCAATATTGACGTAATGTCGGGGCTTCCGGGGCAAAGTATTCACTCCTACGTGGACACGCTGTCGAAGGTTATTGAGTATGGGCCGGAGCACATTTCCGCATATTCATTATCCATAGAGGAGGGAACGCCATTTGCAAATGATGCTTCTATTTTGGACTCGCTGCCTCCTGAAATGATAGAAAGAAGAATGTATGAGATTACAAAGAAGCTTCTGTCTGCAAACGGATATGACAGATATGAAATATCCAACTATGCAAAGCCGGGCTATGAGTGCAGGCACAACATGGTATATTGGACAGGGGGAGAGTATGTCGGCTTTGGACTTGGCGCATCTTCTTATTTTCAGGGAAAGCGTTTTAGCAATCTCAGAGACATATTTAAGTATCTTAATCTGATGGAGGATTTATCGGACAGATTTGTGGAGACGGATAATCTTGAGACGCTTTACAATGAAACAACGAGAATTTTAAGGGAAAATGTAACGCCGATTTATATTGATTCACGCATGGAGGAATTTATGTTCCTCGGGCTTCGGATGATGTGCGGGGTAAGCAGGGAGGATTTTGCCGAGCGGTTTAAGAAGGATATATATGAGGTATATGCCCCTGTATTAAATAAATATATTGATGAGGGCTACATGGCAACTGACGGAGACAGGATTTATCTTACTGATATGGGAATCGATGTGAGCAATGTAATACTTGCAGACTTTCTGCTTGATAAGTAAGCAGTTATGAAATGTGCAAAAATGGGTATTATATATAGTGATTTTGGAAAAAACATTTTATGTGCATAATTTACATTTTTTGGAAAAAATCTATTTAACAATTGGTAAATTTATGGTATAATTTTGGACAGCGTGGTGGAGTCTGCCAGACTCTAAACTACAAATAATACAAAAAATACTTAGGAGGTATAACTAAATGGCAAATAAGTGGGTATACACTTTCAAGGAAGGTAACATGTCCATGCGTAATCTTCTTGGTGGTAAGGGTGCAAACCTTGCTGAGATGACTGAGATCGGTCTTCCGGTACCACAGGGATTTACAATTACAACAGAGGCATGTACTCAGTATTACGAGGACGGTCGTAAGATTAATGACGAAATTATGGCACAGGCTATGGAAGGTGTAGCTTGGATGGAGGAGGTAAACGGTAAGAAGTTTGGTGACCTTGAAAATCCACTTCTCGTTTCTGTTCGTTCAGGTGCCAGAGCATCTATGCCGGGTATGATGGACACAATCCTGAACCTCGGTTTAAATGATGATGTTGTAGCTGCTATGATTAAGGGTAACCCGGATCCGGCATTTGCCCGTTTCGTATATGATTCCTACAGAAGATTTATCCAGATGTTCTCCGATGTCGTTATGGAGGTTGGCAAGAAGTATTTTGAGCAGCTTATCGACGAGATGAAGGAGAAGAAGGGCGTTAAGTTTGACGTTGAGCTTACGGCAGATGACCTTAAGGAGCTTGCAGGTCAGTTTAAGGCTGAGTACAAGAAGCAGTTAGGACAGGATTTCCCTTCAGATCCGGTAGAGCAATTAAAGCTTGCTATTGAGGCAGTATTTAAGTCATGGGACAACCCAAGAGCAAACGTATATAGGAGAGATAACGATATTCCATATTCATGGGGTACTGCAGTAAACGTAATGCCTATGGTATTCGGTAACTTAAATGACCAGTCCGGTACAGGCGTTGCATTTACACGTGACCCTGCAACAGGTGAGAACAAGCTTATGGGTGAGTTCCTTATCAATGCACAGGGCGAGGACGTTGTTGCTGGTGTCCGTACACCTATGCCAATTGCCCAGATGGAGCAGGAATTCCCAGAGGCATATGCAGAGTTCATCAAGGTTTGTGATATACTTGAAAATCACTACCATGATATGCAGGATATGGAGTTTACTGTTGAGAATAAGAAGCTTTACATGCTTCAGTGCCGTAATGGTAAGAGAACAGCTCCTGCAGCATTAAAGATTGCCTGTGACCTTGTTGACGAGGGACACAAGACAGAGGCTGAGGCTGTTGCAATGATTGACCCACGTAACCTTGATACGCTTCTTCACCCACAGTTTGATGCAGCAGCTCTTAAGGCAGCTACACCACTTGGAAAGGGACTTGGAGCTTCTCCTGGTGCAGCATGTGGTAAGGTTGTATTTACTGCTGATGATGCAGTTGCATGGGCTGACAGAGGAGAGAAGGTTGTTCTTGTAAGACTTGAGACTTCACCTGAGGATATCACAGGTATGAAGGCTGCTCAGGGTATTCTTACAGTTCGTGGTGGTATGACAAGCCATGCTGCCGTTGTTGCCCGTGGTATGGGTACCTGCTGTGTATCCGGTTGCGGCGACATCAACATGGATGAGGAAAACAAGAAGTTTACACTTGCAGGACAGACATTTACAGAGGGCTCAGAGATTTCAATTGACGGTACAACAGGTAACATTTACGCAGGTCTTATCCCTACTGTAGACGCTCAGATAGCAGGTGAGTTTGGACGTGTTATGGCTTGGGCTGACAAGTTCAGAAAGCTTAAGGTTCGTACAAATGCAGATACGCCTGCTGATGCGAAAAAGGCAAGAGAGCTTGGTGCCGAGGGTATCGGTCTTTGCCGTACAGAGCATATGTTCTTCGAGGAGGACAGAATTGCAGCATTCCGTGAAATGATTTGTTCAGATACAGTTGAGGAGAGAGAAGCAGCACTTGAGAAGATTCTTCCATATCAGCAGGGAGACTTCAAGGCACTTTATGAGGCACTGGAAGGAAATCCTGTTACAATCAGATTCCTTGACCCACCACTTCATGAGTTTGTTCCTACTGAGGAGGCTGACATTAAGAAGCTTGCTGATGCTCAGGGCAAGTCCGTTGAGGCAATTAAGGCTCTCATCGCATCACTCCATGAGTTTAACCCTATGATGGGTCACAGAGGATGCCGTCTTGCAGTCACTTATCCTGAGATTGCCAAGATGCAGACGAAGGCAGTTATCCGTGCAGCTATCGAGGTTAAGAAGGCTCATCCTGATTGGAATGTTAAGCCTGAAATCATGATTCCGCTTGTATGTGAGATTAAAGAGCTTAAGTATGTTAAGAAGGTTGTTGTTGAGACTGCTGACGCAGAAATCGCAAATGCAGGCGTTTCACTTGAGTATGAGGTAGGTACTATGATAGAAATTCCTAGAGCTGCCCTTACTGCTGATGAAATCGCAAAAGAGGCTGACTTCTTCTGCTTCGGTACAAATGACCTTACTCAGATGACATTTGGCTTCTCAAGAGATGATGCAGGTAAGTTCCTTGATGCTTACTATGACACGAAGATCTTTGAGAATGACCCATTTGCTAAGCTTGACCAGACAGGTGTAGGCAAGCTTATGGAGATGGCGATTAAGCTTGGTAAGCCGGTTAATTCAAAGCTTCATGTTGGTATTTGCGGAGAGCACGGTGGAGATCCTTCATCCGTTGAATTCTGCCACAAGATTGGTCTTGATTATGTATCATGTTCACCATTCAGAGTACCAATCGCAAGACTTGCTGCTGCACAGGCTGCAATCGCTGAGATGTAGTATATCTGAGAGAAAAACGCTGAAGTCAGATATATGTACGTTACAGAATTTAATTAGTTTTAATAAAAGTAGAAGTCCCTGCTTCTGTTTAACTGCATTAGCAGGACCTACAAAAATTAAATATTGGCCGTCTATTTTCCTGAAATAGGCTAACATTGCAGATAGCTTTGAGGCATTAAAGTATTTACCCAAAAGATTATTCCTGATATTCCTATGGGTATGCTTTAATGCCTTTTTATTCTGTTAAGAGGTGCCATTAAAGCTGTAGTAGCATAAGGGAGCAAAGGCACTTTGTTCCTAAAAAATAATTTAAAATAAAGGAGATTTTAAAATGAAAGAAAATACGCTTATAAATGGTGAGAAGAAGATAGCTCTTTTAATAGATGCAGAAAATACAAATGCAAAATATATAGATGTTATTTTTTCAGAAATAAAGAAATATGGAAATATTACTTATCAAAGAATGTATGGTAATTTTCGTAATAATGCTCTTGCAAAATGGGATGAAAAAGCAAAAGAATATGCAATTGTTCCCATTTATCAACAAAATTATACATCGGGGAAAAATGCAGCGGACATAATGCTTGTGATAGATGCAATGGATATTTTATATCGTCAAAATGTAGATATGTTTTGCATTGTTTCATCAGACAGCGACTTTACCCGACTTGTAAACAGGATAAAAGAAGATGCAATATATGTAGTTGGTATGGGGCAGAGCATGGCGTCGAAAACATTTGTAAAAGCATGTAATGAATATAAATTCCTTGATAAAATTATTGATGAAGAAGAATCTGATGCTAAAGATGACAAAATGGCGGATATGGAAGAGCCTGAGATGAAAGATGCTAAAGTGTCTGATAAAGAAGAAAATGCTAATTTAGAACCCGAAAAAAATGCGATTACACCAATAGAAGAAATTAAAAGTGCAATTAATTCTTTGGTGATTGAGGCAGAAAATAAGGGGCTGAGAGCTAATTTAGGTTCAACAAAAAGTCAACTGCAACGTACATTTCCTGATTTTGATGAAAGAAATTATGGATATACGCTTTTTAGAAAATTCATTGAAGATGGAACAAAATTTAAAACTGAATCAGAAGGAAACAGTATGTATATTGTAAGAAAAAACAATAATGATATTGAAAAGAAAGTTTGCAACTTTATAAAAGAAAAGGCAAAAGAGGATATTGCTTTAGATATGCTGGGGAATGAAATACATACTAAGTTTCCAAAATTTAGCTATAAAGAGTCAGGATATTCGCAGCTCTCCAAATTTGTTGCAAGTGTTGAGGGAGTGGAGGTTTATGCCAAAGCCAAAAACAAATGTTATATAAGACCAAAGAAAAAGTGATACTACACTAAATGTTCGTCAATTGTATTATTGATGATAGTCTTGATAAAATTGAACCTTGACTTACGAAGTTACGATGGAAATCAAGAATTAGTATTGTTTTTTCTTTTTGTGATACATAATAATATCAAATCACGATTTAGTAAATTTAGATTTGAGTTATGGAGGCGCTTGCTATGTTTATCGGTAGAGAAGCCGAATTGCAATTTTGCAGGATAAATACGAGGAGAAGAAAGGACAGCTTGTGGTGCTTTACGGCAGGCGGCGGAAGTCAGATATATGTACGTTACAGAATTTAATTAGTTTTAATAAAGTTAGAAGCCTCTGCTACTGTTTAACCGCAGTGGCAGGGACTTCTTTATTTTAGGTATAAATGTTTTACTATCAATACTGACATGATTTATGCCAATGCTATTGATGCAGACAAAATCACTTTAAATGATGAATGGATGCAGGACAATAAATGGGATGAAATCTATCATAAAGAGGTAAGTGGCAATCAAAAATTCTGAATATAAATTTTTGCAGTTGTATGATGTTTGTTGGGAGTGCTGACCATTGCAAATATTCAGAAAGCGATGATGTATATAAGGTTTATCATCATAAGTTATGTAAATATACAATAAATGATATCCCTGATAGAATGAAAGCTGAGCAATTTGAAATTGCAGGAAGACAATATAAGTGGATATCATTCAATGAAATGGAAAATGATTCTTTCATTATTTGAAATAAAAATATCATTGTTTTTTCATTTTCGCTGACGTAAAATAATATCAAATTTTAATTTGCGGAGGTTATCTGATGGCACTTTTTGATAAATTTAAGAAAGAGAAAAAAGGCGAAAAGGGACTGGAAGCATTATATAATATACCATGTGATTATGATGGATATGATGTTGTTTTTTTACAGGGACATACAAAACCGGAAATATATGGTGAAATCAGCCTTATTGTATCAAATTTCAAATATGATATAAAAAAATTAAAAGAATACAACAGACTGAAGGTGGACTCATCATTAGATGAGTTTTATGCGTTTTATGATATATGGACAGATGATTTAAAAAGTGAGAATTTTATGGTGCATTTGGATAATGATGTTTCTATTCAGGAATTTGCAAATAAAATTATTGAAATACTGGATAAAAATAAATACAAAACTGATATAACAGCAGATATGCTGATTAAGGAATACCAAGATTATTTAGTAAGTATTAATCTAAGTGATACAATTAAATATGATGTTTTAGAGGCAAACATTGCAGCACAGGAATTAAGAAAATATAATCTGGAGTTAATTGTCTTGTTTGCTGGGGTTGGTAATACGGAATTTGCGATTGTACAGGCTTCAGAAATTGAAAAACTGAAACAATTGGAAAGTGAAATTAAGTAAATGCCTATCGTCGAAATTATAGCGTTGTGAGCCAGGAAAACTTGCCTTATAATAAAAAAGAAGCTTTTTGATAATAGCACTGGGAGGGAATACAAAATGAGCGACGATAAAATTATAAAAACAATAAAGCAATATCAAATGAAAGAACAAAGCATTTCCGGCGTGCATAAGCTGATGACAGTGATTGCATGTATTATACCGTTAGGCTTGCTTTTTTTGATGGTAAATGTGATTACGGGAGGGATAAAGCCTTTCCATAAATATATATTTATTGCAGCTATTGTCTATCTTTTCTGTATGTTTCTTGTGGTTCAAGGTATCAAAGGCGTGAAAAGAAAGCTGAAACAATTTGTGGGGGAAACGGTTGTACGGGAGATTATTGCCGAGCGGCTTACTATTTCTAAATACGAGCCAAATGGCTCCTTTGATGAAGATTTTTTTAGAACGTCAGGCGTGCTTCCAAGCTATTCAAAAAGCTATGGGTCAGATTATATAAAGGGTACATATAAGGGAAAACAAATTACCTATTGTGACATTAAGCTTGAGTCACAAAAAAATGACAAAACGGTCACGGTATTCAATGGCTTTGTTATTAGTCTTGCGCTTGACAAACCCATCGGAAATAAGCGGGTCAGAATTTTGGAGCGTGGAAGTAAAATAGGAGAAGCCGTTACAAATGCATATATAAATTTTTGGAGTAAGCTTGGCATTGCCCTTTCGGAGCACACGGTTAAGCTTGAAAGTGTAGAATTTAATGAGAAATTTGAGGTGCAAACCACAGATGACGAGTTTGCATTTTATATATTAACGCCGCAGTTTATGGAAAATATCATAAAGATAGACCGTTTGGCAGCGGCACGTACAAATATCTGCTTTGGAAATGACCATGTCAATATAGCGCTCAACAGTGGACATGATGCATTTGAGATTGGAAGCAGCCTGCAAAATGTGAATCAATTGGAGGAGTGCAGGCAGAAAATGCGGACAGATTTGAATATGATTTGTCTGATTATGGACGAGATACTGAGCAAAGAAAGATTGTTTGGTTAAAGTTCTAGCAGGATTTTTAATCCTGCTTATAAAAATTCAGAGGAATTTCCTATAAAATATAAAAGTGCCGAAGGCACTTTTTCTTGTTAATTGTACTATATAAGGTTATAAGAAGGCACTTTTTTCTTGTTAATTGTACTATATTAGATTATAATAAGACATATCGCAAAAAGGGGGGATTCATTTGAAATCCATAAAGACAAAAATTACGGCTGCCATTGTTGTTTGCTCCTTGATTTGTGCAGTCACAATAAGCTTTTTAAGCATATCTAATTCAAGAAATTTATCAAATGCAGATGCTGAAAAGGAGCTTGTTCTAAACAGTGAGAATGCGGGAGCTAAAATCAATGCATTAATATCAAGGATTGAACAGTCTGTAGATACCCTTACGGATATTTCCATAGAGCGTTTGGAATTTTCAAATTTTAAGAATAATAATTCTTACGTTACGGCTTATACGGATGGCTTGATGGAGGATTTTGTCAAATTTTCCGAGCATACGGATGGCGCCATCACAGCCTATATACGTTACAATCCGGATTTCACGGAGCCTACATCAGGTATTTTTCTTACAAGAAATGACACGACAGCACCATTTGAAAGTGTGACGCCGACAGATTTCAGCATGTATGAAAAGGATGATTTGACACATGTAGGCTGGTATTACATACCTGTTGAAAATAAGGCGCCTATTTGGATGGACCCATACTTAAATGAAAATATAAATGTATATATGATTTCTTATGTTGTCCCTGTATACATAGATGATACGTCTGTCGGCATTATTGGCATGGATATTGATTTTGGACAGATAACAGATTATATTGATGAGGTTGCCGTTTTTGATTCAGGATATTCTTTTTTGGTAAATGCAGAGGGAAAAATACTGCATCACAAAGAAATTTCTGCTGGAACGGATTTAGCGCAGTATAACAATGGGGAGCTTGCAGAGGTTAAGGACTTTTTAATGGATAATTCCAATGTGGGAAAAACACTGGAGTACAGCTATAATGGGGAAAAGAAATATCTTGCGTTCACGGAGTTAAGTAATGGAATGAAGCTTGTGCTGACGGTTCCGTTTGACGAAATAAAGGCAAGTGCCAATAAGCTTTCCTTACAGATTTTAGGATTTTTGCTTCTTGGAATTATCATATCATTTGTACTTGGTTTTATCATAAGCAATAACATTGCAAGTCCTATCAGCCGCATAACACGTGTTATTAAGCAGACGGCAGGGCTTGATTTCCGTAAGTCTGATGAATTAGACATGCTTGTAAAAAAGAATGATGAAACGGGTACAATGGCAAAAGCCGTCGGGGAGATGCAGGAGGTTTTGCGTCAGTTTGTAAATGATATGAACAGGGTCAAGGATAGTCTCCTTGCCCATATGGACAGCCTGGATGGTGTAATGAAGGAAAATAATGCCGTAGCTGAGGATAATTCTGCAACGACACAGGAGCTTGCGGCAGGCATGGAGGAGACAACTGCCAACACAGCATTGATTGTGGATAACGTAAGTGCGATTAGAGATAACGTAAATGATATACAGAGCCTTTCTGATGCAGAGCAGAAAAAATCAAGAGAAATTAAGGCAAATGCAAGAAAGCTTTATGAGGGGACGCTTACATCAACGGATAAGGCAATGCGGATTTATGGTACGATGAAGGCAAGGACTGAGGAGGCAGTGGAGAAATCCATGGTAGTCGCAAAGATTAATGAGCTGACTGACAATATACGCAATATTTCTGAGCAGACAAATCTGCTTGCGCTGAATGCCAATATAGAGGCAGCAAGAGCAGGCGAGGCAGGAAAAGGCTTTGCCGTTGTTGCTACAGAGATTGGAGCCTTGGCAAGTCAGACCTTTCAAACGGTTGACGATATAAATGCAATTGTAGGCGAGGCGAATGACGCCGTACAGAATATGACAGAGTGTATACAGGTAATCATGGGATTTCTTGAGGAAACTGTTGTTCAGGATTACGATGCATTTAAAAATGTAGGCGAACAATATGAAAAGGATGCAGAAAATTTTGCCGTTGCCATGGAACAAATATCCACAGAGGTATCTGATTTGAATAGCAAGCTTACGCATATTGCAACGACAATTGAAACTGTAAATGCAACAATTCATGAGTCTGCGGATGGCATAAGTTTTATTGCAGAAAAGTCGGAGTCTACCGTGGCGAAAACCATGGAGGGATATGACCATCTGAAGGACAGCACGGACAACATTCAGAGGTTTAAGGAATTAATTGAAGGCTTTGAGGTCTAGCACTGAGGAGGGACCCAGCGAAGCTGGGAGGAGTCCTGAGTGCAACAGTTTATATATGATAATATAAGTGGATGCTACGTAAAGTAGCATAGAAAAAATGTAGAAAGTAAACAATTGTTGCTAGAAGAAATACCGTCTTTTTTGCATACTAATATAAAAAGTATAAAAAGGCGGTATTTTTTTATGGACAAAAAAACGATTATTCAGGCAAAGCATCTGAAGAAAAGCTTTGGAAAAGGGGACAGCTTACAGACAATATATTCAGATTTGAATGTAGATATTTATGAGGGCGACTTTACTGTTATCATGGGCTCCTCAGGAGCGGGAAAGTCAACGCTCATGTATTCCCTTTCGGGGATGGATAAGCCTGATGGCGGTGAGATTGATTTTGCAGGAACGGATATAACGAAGCTTACAAGTGACAAGCTGGCTGTATTCCGCAGGGACAAATGTGGATTTGTGTTCCAGCAGATTTATTTGATTGATAAAATGAGCCTTATGGATAATGTAATAACGGCAGGCGTGCTTACATCTAAGGACAAGGCGGATATTGTAAAGCGGGCAAAGGAGCTTTTTGGGCTTGTAAATATACCTGAAAACACACAGAAAAAAATGCCTTCGCTTATTTCAGGCGGCGAGGCGCAGCGTGCAGGAATTGTACGTGCAGTTATAAACAATCCTAAGGTTTTGTTTGCGGATGAGCCGACAGGAGCGCTTAATTCAGCAAATTCAGCAGCAGTGCTTGATGTTTTTTCCTCCCTTCATAAAAAGGGACAAAGCATAGTTATGGTAACCCATGATAAAAAATCTGCGCTAAGGGGAAGCAGGATTTTATACATAAAGGATGGTCAGATTTTTGGCGAGTGCGACCTTGGAAATTATAGTGAAGACCCTGAACGTACAGCAAAGTTTGAGGCTTTTATTACGGAAATGGGGTGGTAAGATGAGGCTTGCAATGCATAATCTGAAAAAATCAAAGGGGCAGTACATATCCTTTGGCGTTATGCTTCTTATTACTGCGCTCATTATGAATATTGCCCTTGTTCTTGCCTTTCAGACGCAGAATGCATATGACGATTATTTTGAACGCTTAGATACGGCAGATGTAAATGTACTGATTCCTAAGCTTCAGGATTATGACGGGCTTGCAGATAAAATTGCTAAGGTAAACGGTATTGTGGAAATAGAGGAACATGAGGGTGTATTTGTTTCAGCTACCGTCCGTGATTTTGCCGATTCGGATTTTGATATGAACACGGTTTTTTACAATGCAGACAGTGAGAGAAGGCTGAACCGTCTTGAGGTCAGCGAATGTACGGGCATGACGGACAAAACGGTACAGGTACCAATGTATATGACGGCGCTTGGCGGTTTTTCGGCAGGGGAAGACATTACCTATTCCATAGACGGAACGGATTACACATTTACAATAGACGGCGTGGTTTCTGAAATGCAGTATGGCAATTATGGTACGGGTCTTATCGGCGCATATCTTCCGAAGGAAACGTATGATGATTTTGCAAAGGAACATGAAGCAGGACTTGTCATGGAATATTCCATGAAGGTAACGGACAAAGCGGATTTAACGGATGTAAAAAATGATATTACAAAGCTTCTTTCCGATGAAGGAATTGCAATGCTCAAGATAAATGACCGTGACACCTCAAAGCAGGCACGTACAATGGTCTGTAATCTTCTGATTGTAATATTTATTGCTCTTGCGGCAATCATACTGATTGTCAGCATATTTTTAAGCAATTTCCGTATCAGGAATACAATTGAGGAAGAAATGACGGATATGGGTGTTTTAAAGGCGCTTGGCTACACAAGCAGCATGATTATACGCTCATCGGTTATTCCATATACGCTGGTGGGTGGAATTTCTGCGCTTGTGGGAACGATTATTTCCATATTTTTAATTCCTTCAGTTGCCAATATATTGGCAGTGCAGTCGGGATTTTCCTTTACGCCTGACCTTGATATTGCGGCTGCGCTTTTGACAGTCCTAATTCCGACTATCGTAATACTTGCCTTTGCATATATTTCAGCGAAAAAGATACGCATTCTCCAGCCGATAAATGCAATCAGGGGAATTACAGGTACGGGTGTGGACAAAAATCATTTTCCACTTGAGAGCACGAAAACAGGAATTAGCTTTACGCTGATATTGAAGCAGATTGCCTCGTCAGCAGGTCAGAATGTGCTGCTTTTCGCAGTTTCATTTGGCATCACGGTACTGCTGGCATTTGCGGGTACACTCTTTTATAATGTAAATATTAAGCCTGATAATTTTATGGATACGCTTTCTGAGGAAACGCCTGCCGTTATAATTACGGCGAAGGAGGGCAAGCTTGAGGAATTAAAAGCAAGGCTTGAAAATGATGCGGATGTGGAGCTTGTGCTTGAATATGCGACTGTACAGGCAAGCTATGCAGACGGAAGCCTTACTACATTTGTGTGCGAGGATTTCTTCCTTGTTACAAATGATATATGCTATGAGGGAAAAAATCCTGTGGCAGATAATGAAATTGCAATCGGAAGCGCCCTGGCAGACAAGTACGATATCGGAAGTGAAATTGAGCTTACGGTTGGAGATCATTCTGCCATGTATACCGTTACGGGATATGTGCAGAGCATAAATAATACCGGTGAGGTATGCGAGTTAAGCAAAAAGGGCTATGAAAGGATAAGTGAAAATGCTTTAAGCACCCTTAATGTTTACGCAGACCATGTTGTCGTAGAGGATTTTATTGATAAATGGGAAACGGATGCCCCGGAGCTTATATCCGATACGCTTAATTATAAAAAATTGGCGGAAAACGGACAGAAAATGTATTCCGGCATTGTTTCGGTCGTGACGATTGTTCTCTTTATCATTTCTGTGCTTGTTGTGCTGCTTGTCATGTATATTATCATAAATTCAATGCTTACACGCCGCAGGCAGGAGTTTGGAATTTATAAGGCAATCGGTTACTCCAGCAGACAGCTTGTTACGCAGTCAGCGCTTGGCTTTGTGCCGGTAATCGGTCTGGCATCGGTTATATCTGCTGTTATGGGACTTTTGTATATGCCTGCAATTGATGGTGTAATTTTTGGTATGCTCGGGGCAATGAAAAACCATTTTGAGGTACCGCTTTGGTTTCTGCTTATTTTCTCGTTGCTCTTCACATTTGCAAGCTTTATAATTAGTGTATTGCTTGCGGCGCCAATTAAGAAAATAACTGCATATTCACTTTTGAAGGAGTAACTATTATGGATTTTTCAGAAAAAATTAGAAATATACGAAAAAAACAGGGGTTGTCCCAGGAACAGCTTGCAGAAAAAATAGGCGTGTCAAGACAGGCAATAACAAAATGGGAAACAGGAAAAGGACTTCCCGACATGGAAAATATGATAATCATGTCAGAGATATTTAAGACGACAATTGATGAGCTTGTTTCATCTGAAGTACCTGATAAGGAGGAGGTTAAGATATACGAAAGTGAGACGGTATATGACATTGACTGCGAAAATCACTTTGACATTAATCTCGGAAGTGCAAACGCAGTTACCTTATCCTCAGGTACGGACGAAAAGCTGCATATATGCTTGAAATCAGATAAGTTTTCCGACATTGGAAGCATATTTAAAATAAAGCTTAACGGCAAGAAAAATAAGCTGGACATAGAATGTATCAATAAAAATAAAATAAGCCGTTTTGAGGCGGAGGAGGCTTTGAATGTCGACATCAGGCTGCCTGAAAAATATGCCGACCACTGCGAGCTTGCCGCTTCGGTGCGGTATTTGGATATCAAGGGGCTTAACATAAGAAGGCTTGAATATGATGGGGATGCCGCGCAGGTTATGATAACAAACAGCAAAGGGAGTCTTGAGTTTACCTCTAAGACCGATTATGACGTAACCGTTGACTGTATAACGGGAAGGCTGGATTTTTATCAATTTAACGCAAAAGCGATTGTCCATATCAGGCGGGAAAATTGTCCGAAGCTGGTAAATAAGGGTAGACGGTGTAAGACCTATTTTTTGCAAGGCGGGGAAGGCGAACCGGATTTGAAAACCGATACGGAAAATGTGTTGAGTGTTTCAGGCATAGGCTCGGAGCTTATTGTTGACCTAATATAGGTAATAAAACGCAAATAAAACAACATAATAACTATAGAAAAATATTTTCATGTATGGTAAAATTGTTAGCATATAATTTTTATGGGATTTTTTATCTTTTGAAAAAGCAGGATGGTTTTTCACTAAGGTTGTATTAGACATTGGAGGAATAACTATGTATCATCATTCTTTTTTATTTAAAATTATAAGCGATAACAATAAAGTTGAAACTGTACTAAAGGATGTTATGCCTTTAGAGGACTGTGATTATACGTTTGAGACGGTTCCGGCTGTGGCGGCAGATACAGGTAAGCCTGATTTGGCTTACATTTATGACTGCGTTGGCAAATCAGAGTTTCATGGACGTGATATAAGCAGTGATGAATGCGTTTTACTTATTGATAACGAAAATCCTTTGCTCAAGAATAAGAATATTTTATCTGGCGTAAGTGATTTGTGGGTTGTATCGGCAGGATATGACAGCGAGCTTCTGCAAATTCATTTTGGGCGTCTTGCTAATAGAATGAAGAAGGACGCTGACGCAAGAAAGTACGGAATTTGTTTTGATACCATTCTTAACAGCGTGCCTGATATTGCGTGGTTTAAAGATACTGTGGGCTCCCATCTGATTGTCAATGACAGCTTTTGCGATATGGTTGGAAAAACAAAGGAGCAGATATATAAAAAAGGACATTGTTACATATGGGATGCAAGCAAGGAGGACGAGGAGGTCTGCCTGAAAAGCGATGCCATTATTATGGAAAGCAGACGGACAAATACATTTGAGGAAAGTATAAAGGCTAAGCATGAAATACGTCTGTTAAAGAGCTATAAGTCAGCATTGATTGATACGGATGGGGAAATTTTCGGAACTTGTGGAATTGCCCATGATGTAACAGAGCTTAAAAATATAAGCACAGAGCTTGATATGATCCTTGACAGTATGCCTTATGCTGTTCTTGTGGAATCTGTTGATAATATTGTTTTCAATAAAAATAAAAAATTTGATGAGTATTTTCCTGCATTTGGTGATATTATTGGAAAATCAAGTGATGCATGGAAGAAAAGCCTGGCAAAGAAGCTTTTAGTTGAGGATGAAATTAAAGAAATTGTTACATTAGCTGGTGATGATGAGCGTGTGCTTGTATTTGACGAGGAGTCGATTATGGATGGGGCTGGTGGAACGATAGGTAAGCTGGTTACGCTTACGGACATTACCCTGGAGCGGAGCATTTCCCGCAGAAATGAATACAGGGCCAATACGGACTTCCTTACAAAATTAAGTAACCGCAGAGGTCTTATGAGCTTCCTTGAGGAGGTATACGAACAAAAAAATATTACCCTTATTATGCTTGATCTTGATAATTTCAAGCAGGTAAATGACACGTATGGCCATGAGGCAGGTGATAATGCATTGGTAAAAACAGCCGAAATTCTGAATGAATGTTTTTCAGGAGAATTTATTTCCAGAATGGGCGGCGATGAATTTTTGATTGTTGTATGTGACAAGGAAGAATCACAAATAATCAGAGATACAAAGCATCTGCTTTATACAATGAAAACTGAGTATGAAAGTCAAAAAGAATTTCAGGGTATTACTGCCAGTGCCGGCATTGTTTCCAAGGATAAGCTTGATACAAAAGAGAAAAATGTATCTGATATTTTACAGCTGGCAGACGAGATGCTTTACAAGGCAAAAAACAACGGAAAGAATTGCTGCTTTGTTTATGGCGAAGACAATTAAGTGTTAAATCAGGAGAGCAGTTATGGATGGGATAAAGAAAATAGCAGTATTAGCAAGCGGAGGAGATGCGCCGGGCATGAATTCAGCCATTCGTGCCGTTGCATTTAGTGCGTATAATTTTGGCATAGAGGTTGTAGGTGTTTTAAGAGGCTATGACGGACTGATTGATTGGGAGACAATGCAACTATCCTTAGATGACGTCCGCAATATCAATAATCAGGGCGGCACAATTCTTTTCACAAGCAGAAGCGAGCGGTTTTTAAAGCCTGAGTACAGAAAGCAGGCTGCCAAAAATCTGAAGGAAAATAATATAGATGCTGTTGTGGCAATCGGTGGTGACGGAACCTTAAGGGGCGCTATTGAGTTTCAAAAGGAAGGCGTTAATATCATCTGTATTCCGGGAACCATTGACCGTGATGTGGCATGTACGGAATACACCTTGGGCTTTGACACGGCGGCCAATACAGCCATGGAGGCAATAGACAGAATCAGGGATTCCTCCGTATCACATGGAAGATGCAGCGTTGTTGAGGTCATGGGAAGAAAGCGGGGCTACATTGCGCTTTGGGCAGGCATGGCAACCTCCGCCGATGCTATTGTTCTTCCTGAAAAATGGGACGGAAATTTTAACAGTGTAATCGATGCCATAAAAAAACGTCATATTGACGGAAGAAACAGCTATCTTGTTGTTGTGGCAGAGGGCGTAATTGATGCTGCCGAGTTGGCAGAGATGATACAGGAAAAAACAGGCATAGAATCCCGTGTATCTGTTTTAGGGTATATCCAAAGAGGCGGACAGCCGACTGCAAAGGACAGAATGTATGGCTCGCTCATGGGCGCATATGCAATGGAGATAATCAAATACGGAAAAAGCAACCGTATTGTAGCCATAAAAAATGACCTTCTCATCGATTATGACATAAAGGACGCAGTAAACATACATAACAATATGTTAGATACGTTCCAATATGAGCTTAGCTTAAAGCTGTCGGAGTGAGTGTAAATGCCACGGCACATACTTTTTTATGTAAACTATTTTACAACAACATATAAGAAAGACTTTCTGATAAAAGTTCAAGGGCTGTTGCAATAAGGGTTAATTCCCTTAGTGCGACAGTCCTGTTTTTTCCGTTTACGTCATTTAAGGTGCTTTTCACGCTATTTCCCGTTTTTCCATAAAAATCCTGCCGATATAAATTTTGGATTTGATAGTGCTGTTGCAGTATGTCATTTCCACAAAAAATGAGAGGTTGTGTCAAGTTTTCTATGAAAACTTGACATATAGCGTCGCCGCTTTTGCGAAGCAAAATTAGGATGCGGCGATGTTCAACATAAGGAGGTGAAAAAATGAACTTAGGCATGGCGGACATAGCTTACATTGCAAATCAGTGTTATGTAAACTCAAAGACAAATTCGGCAGAACAAAAGGAGGGTGTCAGTTTTAATTCTGTTTTAGCGGCAAAGGAAGCCCAAGGTACAGAATTGTCAAAGGTTGATGCATATACCGAATATTTAAGGGCAAGGTTTGGCAATGTGATGATTTCTTCCGTTGGCAAGGATCAAAAAAGCATGGATGCTTTGGGAGCACAAACCTTTGGAACAGGAAATGTCGTTATTGCACCAAATATTTTAAGGGAAATGGCAAATGACCCTGAAAAAGCAGCTTACTATGAAAAAAAGATACAGGAGCATTTTGATTCCATTCCTGAAACAAAAGCATTTATGGCATCAATCGGACATAGAATAACGTCCTGCGGTGTTGTTATTCATGCTGACGGAACAGTTACATACTATTTATGTGGTGAAGAAACACCTGAAAAAAAGGCAAAGGTGGAGGCTGACAATAAGGCGAAAAGAGAGAAAAAAGAGAAACAACAAAAAGCCTCATTGGAGCACCTTAGAAAATTGCGGGAACAGCAACAGCTTATGATTGAAAAATATAACCACGAACAATTTTTTAAGGACACGGTTACGGTATACGGCAGTACCTTTGCTGAAATATTTGAAAAAGGGTTTTATAACAAAAAATAAGCGCTTGGACCTTTTAGGGAAGCGGCAAGGCTTTTGAACGACAGAGAAAGCCGAAAAATTGTATAAGTGAAAGGAGCAATATTTTATGGGTGTGATAGGAGTAAACAACATACCAGAGGAGCTGTACCCAAATATCGAAGGGTATAAAAATAAGAGAAGAACCAGTCATTATTTTACGGATATGCTTGAGGGCGCATACAACGAAGCATATTATAAGATGGCGTCCAAGGTAAGTTCTGCTGATAACGTCAATAAAACGAATAACGTAAGTAACGTCAATCAGACAGCAGGAGCAAACGACATACAAGGCTTTGATAACTATTTTCCAGGCTATCATGTTATTACAAAGGTAGGAAACTGTGACATTTCAAGTGCAAACTGGCAGAGAAACGATTTTCCATATTGGAACTATTTTAGGGAAAATACTTCGGCAGACTGCAATAATGATTGGAAACCAAAGGGTGCAAATCCAAGTCAGATGGAGGGCTGGCTGCAAAGACAGATGGGAACGGTAGCTTCGGGACAGGTAAGCATTTTAATACCTGATGCGCTTCAGAAAAAGATGGATGCAGACCCTGCCTATGCTGAGGAGATATATAAAAAGGTGGCAAAGTGGAAGGAGGATTACGACAGAAGGGATAATGCACTTGCCGCCTCTTATGGAATGGATGTATTTGAGCATCAGGCAAGCAAAAGCTATGTAATGCAGCTTGACGAAAACGGTGACGTTAAAAATGCTACAGTTTGTGGCGGCGGACGCATTACAGGACCGTCAGAGGAGGAGCTTCGGGAAATTGAGGCGGAACAGAAGAAAAAACGGGCAAAAAGGCTTCAGTATACGGAGCAGCTTCAGGAAAATGCAATGGAGCGGGCTGACATTATAAAGCTGATGCAGCTATATTATTATAAGAGTATATTTTCAAACAGCCTTGGAGGCTTTGGCAGCTTTGGATTGTTTTAATTGGAGGCGCTTTTTTTATGAGAGAGCCTTGCTATGGGGAGGCAGCATAGACATGGCTGACCCATATGCATTAAAAAATCAGGGTGGAGCGATAAATATTAGGGAAGCGGATAAAATCGCCCATCAGGCGGCGAGGGATAAAATAGATGAGCTTATAATAAGAAGGGTGCATATTTGATGCACCTTTCTTTGTGGTATTTTAGAATAAAGTATGTTAAAATAAAGAACAATGAAAGTGAATTGGTGTGTTCAATATAAGTGATGATTATGAGGTGTAATAAATTTAAGGAGGCGCAGTATGTTATTAGCATGTCCAACCTGGGAAGGGCAGAGGGATTTACGTTGTATTTTTCCTGTAATTTGTGAGGCTCCGGATATTGATATACAGTATGTGTACCCTTTACAACAACGTGCAGTGTGTAGAATACATGAGGCTCTGAAAAATGATAATCGTGTAATTGCTGTGGTTTTATTTGGCAGCTCTGTAAATTTACGTTGCACAAAAAATAGTGACTTAGATTTGGTTGTCCGATTGGCAGATAAATATATTAATAATTCTGTGAAAAGCGAAGTATCAGAAACTATACAAGAGGCGGCTGACTGGAATGCTGATGTTTTATGGTTCGACCGTATACATCCAACAGATAGAATATATGACAGTATACTGAAAGGGGTTCGTATCGTATGAGCAAATTACTGAATAGAGCAAAAGTGAATCGTAAAATTGTAGCAGATAATTATGCATTAATAAATACGGATGACGCTTACTTAGACAGTTGTTGTTATAATATTCAGCAAGCGATAGAACTAACATTGAAATTTTTGGTAGAAATGAATGGTGATGTATACGTTGAGAATCATGATATACGGGCACAATTAAATAAGCTGTCAAAGCTGCCTGTGAAGCTTCCTAGGGAAAACGAATTGCGAAATATGGCTGTTACGTTAAATAGTTGGGAGGCTGAATCACGTTATTTAGACTCATTTACAGCTGTTATAGCAGACTTGGATGCTGCTATTGAAATTGCAGATGCTCTTATTGCTTTTGCGGACAATAGCGTGAAACAAGCAAGCCTGAGTAAGATGGAGATATTTCCAGATGCATAGTGGTTGTTGAAATCACGAGATAAGGTATGTTATCATAGCATTGTTTCTAAATGAATTTATTATTTGGAGGTGAAGCAAATGCTTTGTCATTTAATTATAGATTTGAGCATTTTGCTCTGT
>JAMPEW010000060.1 GCA_023664775.1 Clostridium sp.
TCGGATATGAGGAAGGTCATGCTGATGGTATCAACATTGGTCGCGAGCAAGGTCGTAGTGAAAGCATTATGGCAACAATTTCTCTCCTGAAAGAAAATGGTTTCTCCAATGACAAAATCACAGAAGTTCTTATCAATAATTTTGCCCTATCACCTGAGGATGCACAAAAATACCTTACTCAAACGGACAAATGAACCAACTAAAAGAGGCTGTACAGGTCGTACAGTCTTTTCCTGCTTTATAGGAAAGTTCTCCGAATTTTCTTTATTTAAATAGAATTTTTTAGGTTTGATTTTTAGACGATAAATTATTTGTATCAAAAGAAAAATTTTTGTTTCCATTAAAGATAAAAAATACATAATTTATGGAGTTTATTCCTTAAAGGTTAATATATCATTTGGGGTACACTCCAAAATGTTACAAAGAGTTTCGATGGTGGCGGTGGTAATATTTTTATCATGCTTTAGGTTATAAATCGTTTTGGAAAGGATGCCATATTTGTTGATTAATGCATAAGTGGTAATTCCCTTTTGCTGCATAGTTTTCCACAGGGGTTCATACGATACCATAGCACACCACCACCTTTCTTTTGTGTATAGTTTATACGGATGAAAAGAACTTGACTATACCGATTTAAATAAGTATAATGTCTATGAATAATATTTATTTTTGCAAACTTTTGATACTTGTATCTTTTGATATTTTGAATAAATAGAAGGATATGCGGAATAAAAGCAATACGGGTATTAAAGAAGGAGGGATTTTTTATTTTGTAAAAGCATTAATCGGAAAACAATAAAAATCAGTAATAATAAAAATGGAGGATTTGCAATGAAAGTAAAAAAGATAATTTGCATGATTGTAAGCGTGGTATTGATGGCAGCCTCAATTGTTCCTTTTATAGATGGAGGAACGGTAAAGGCGGCTGACGAATTGGTTGATGGAGACTTTTCATACCAAATATTGGAAGATGGTACAGTAGAAATTACAAGGTATCAAGGAAGTGAAACAGAGGTTGTGATACCAAATGAGATTGACGGAAAGACGGTAACGAATATAGGAGAGAATGCATTTTATGAATGTAGCAGCTTAACGAGTATAGAAATCCCATCGGGTGTAACAAGTATTGGAAGTGCTGCATTTTTCTATTGTAGCAGCTTAACGAGTATAAAAATCCCATCGAGTGTAACGAGTATAGACGAATTTGCATTTTGTGGATGTGCTAGTTTGAAAAGTATAAAAATTCCATTCGGTGTGACGAGTATAGAGAGAGACACATTTGCAGAATGCAGTGGCTTGAAAAGCATAGAAATTCCAGCGAGAGTAACGATTATAAAGAATTACGCATTTGATGGATGTAGCAGCTTAGCCAGTATAGAAATTCCAGCGGGGGTAACGAGCATCGGAGACTATGCATTTGCAAGATGTAGCAGCTTAACCAGTATAGAAATTCCATCGGGAGTAACGAAAATAGGAGACCGTGCATTTTCGAGATGTAGTAGTTTGACGAGTATAGAAATTCCATCGAGTGTAACGGGAATAGGAATATATGTATTTGATAATTGTAACGCCAGTTTTACAATATATGCCGAAGCAGGCTCTTATGCTGAACAATATGCAAAAAAACAGAGCATAAAATCTGTTGACAAGGACGCAACTTCTAAGGTTGGCGAGAAATTCACTGACAGTAAATCAAAGGCACAGTACAAAATTACAGGCAAACAGACGGTTTCATTGATAAAGACAACTGCAAAGTCAGGTAAGGTAACGATACCTGCAACGGTTACATATAAAAATAAAACCTTTAAGGTAACAGCAATCTATAAAGGAGCTTTTAAAAACAAAACAGGAATTACTGCCGTAACCTTTGGTAAGAACATTACATCAGTTGGAAGTGAAGCTTTTAGCGGATGCAAGAAGCTGAAAACGGTAACCCTTAACAAAAACCTGACAAAGATAGGAGACAAGGCATTTTATAATTGTAAGGTTCTTACACAGATTAAAATTGGCAGTAAGGTGACGACCATAGGAAAGTCAGCCTTTGCAGGCTGTACGAAGCTGAAAAAGGTAACGCTTGGAACGGGACTTACAACAATCGGAGCTGGTGCATTTAACAAGTGTACAGCACTTACCGCTGTCACAATTCCAGCGAAGGTAAAGAAGATAGGCAAACAGGCATTTTATGGATGTAAGAAGTTAAAGAACATAACAATAAAGACAACGAAGCTGAAAAACTCAAATGTTGGAGCAAATGCCTTTAAAGGAATATATGCTAAGGCAACCATAAAGATTCCAAAGAGCAAAAAGACCGCATACAAGAAGCTGATAAAGAGCAAGGGTGCAGGCAAGAACGTGAAGTATAAATAAAGGTTTTATGCGGGGATGTTATTTTTTAGCTGAAATTGAAGGCTATGTTTTACTTCAATTATGAGTGTTTTACAGAAAATAATGCTTGAATCAATATTATAGGCATATTATATTAAATACGAAGGAACAATCGCCTACAAAGTGGTTGACCTCATGATATAGTATAGAAATACCACCCGCCACTCGGTTAAAGTATAGGGTGGTATTTCTATGCTCTAAGACATTAGTGACAAATCAAGTAAATAAATGTCAGCCACCCTGTAACACGATTGTTCCATCTGTATCATAACATATCGCAGAGTGTCTTTTAAGGATTTTTAACAATTTGCGTGCAATTATTTAACAGTTCCTGTGGCAAGCTGTTTCTTCATTTCCCGTTTGTTGGCATACATTTTTTCGTCTGCCTCCCGATAAATCCGATCATAGGAATCCTGTGTGTTTGCAGGAGCAGCATAACCACAGGCGATAGACAGCGGAAAATCACGTGTGGCATTTTCTTTGGCAATGGTATTGTCAAGTGTCTGAAGCATATTTGGAAGGTCGTCCATATATTTTGTATCTAACAATACGACAAATTCGTCGCCGCCAACCCGAAAACAGTGTCCGTTTGGCTCAAATGCTGATTTAATGCTGTGTGCAG
>JAMPEW010000006.1 GCA_023664775.1 Clostridium sp.
TGTGACCCTCTGCTTGTAAGGCAGATGCTCTCCCAGCTGAGCTAAGATCCCATTTAGTTTTGACACCTTTGCTAGTATACTATCAGAACATGCAAATGTCAAGTTGTTTTTTCAAAAATACGTGTTTCTTTTTTCAAAGAAGAATGGACCGGTGCACCGGTCCATCCCCTTTATACTGAAAACGATTCAGACTACTTGTCCTCCTCGTCAGTTTTAACAGGCTCCTCGATTTCATCCTCGTCAAAGAAGCTGTCGTCAAAATCATCAAAGTCATCGAAATCATCAAGATAATCAGGAGTAAGATACTTGTATACTGCAATACAAATTCCTACAATAATTGTAATAACACCTACAATAAGCGCTACAGACAAGAAAGCATTTTTAGCTTCTTTCACGCATTCATCTTCCTGTACTACCGTAACTTCATCAATCTTCTTCATATTCGTTACCGCCCTTTCTCTAATTATATAGTTTATGTCTTTAAGGGTAAAATAAAACCCAGCTCATGTAAAGATTATATCATAACAAGAATGTTATTTCTACTGTTATATTATATTTTTTTCATTTTTACCAAAGACATAAACATTCTCTTTTCGCCGACCCGCTCAAAGTCAACAATTATCTCCTTGTCATTTCCGGCAGGCGTTATTGATTTTACAACTCCCTTGCCAAACTTAATGTGCTTTACCGTATCTCCTGCCGAGTAGTTGTCAGCATCAGTGCCGCCCATAGGAAAGGCTTTTCCAAAGCCCGGATTGGCAGATGGATTTCCTGCAAGCTTTGTATACGGATTATTTTTTGAATAATCATTTTGCACCATTTTCGGTCTTCCGTAGCCGACATTTGAAAATATTTTCGGCTTGCTTACAAATGTATCATCGGAATCCAAATAATGCTTCGGAATCTCCTTTATAAATCTTGAAACATCGTTCATACAGGTTACTCCCCGCATCATACGCTGGCTTGCGGCAGACATATACAGCTTTTCCATCGCCCTTGTGATACCCACATAGCAAAGCCTTCTTTCCTCCTCAAGCGCATCAGGGTCCTCAGAATCAATGGATAAACCACCAGGAAAAAGCCTGTCCTCCATGCCGACCATAAATACATAAGGGAACTCCAAGCCCTTTGCACTATGCAGTGTCATAAGGGTAACCTTTTCGCTTTCATCCACAGCATCAGACTCCTCTGCATCAGACACAAGCGCAATTTCCTCAAGCAGCTCCGTAAGCGTTCCACCCTCGTGCTGCTCCTCAAAAATAACAACCTTATTTTTCAGCTCGCCGATATTTTCTATCCTCGCCTTTGCCTCATCTGTGCCCTCTGCATTCAGCTCCATAACATAGCCGGTTTTCTCAAGCACCTCATCAAAAACTGCCTCCAAAAATCCCTCGCCGACCTTGTTTCTGATGCTCTCCATCATATCCGTAAACTTATTTATTTTATCCACAGAGCGGGACATACCCGGAATTTCCGCAACATCAAGCAGTGCGTCATAAATGCTCATACCATTATTGTCAGCAAAGTCAGAAACCTTAGATACGGTTGTATCGCCAATTCCACGTCTTGGAACATTAATTATCCTTTTAAGTGCGTTTGCATCACTTGGATTTGCAAGCACCTTAAGATACGATACAATGTCCCTTACTTCCTTCCTTGCATAAAAGTTTGTTCCCCCTACAAGCTTATATGGGATATTTTCATAAATTAATTTTTCCTCAAGTACACGTGACTGTGCATTTGTTCTGTAAAGGATTGCCATATTTCCGTAAGACACGCCATTACGCTTTGCTGATTTTATTTTTGATACGGTACCTTCCGCTTCCCTGTATTCATCATTATATTTCGTGAAGGTTATTTTTTCTCCGTCCTCCTTATCCGTCCAAAGCGTTTTGTCCTTACGTCCCTCATTGTTTGCGATAACCGCATTTGCCGTATTCAGGATATTTGCCGTGGAACGGTAATTTTGCTCCAGCTTTACGACCTTAGCGTCAGAATATTCCTCCTCGAAATTAAGGATGTTGTATATGTTGGCCCCACGGAATTTATATATGCTCTGGTCATCATCGCCAACCACACATAAATTCCTGTATTTGGCTGCAAGCTGCTTTACAAGAATAAACTGCGTATGGTTTGTGTCCTGATACTCATCAACCATTATGTACTTAAATCTTTCCTGATATTCAGCTAGAACGTCAGGATTTGTCTCAAATAAAAAAATGGTCTGGTAAATCAGATCATCGAAATCTAACGCATTATTTATTCTAAGACGTCTTTGATATTCTCTGTATATTTTTGCTATCTGCTGATCTCTGAAGCTTGTAGCGTTTTCCTTTTCGTAATCGTCAGGTGAAACATAATTTTCCTTCGCCTTTGATATGGCAGTAAGCATAGCCTTCTCCGGATAAAGCTTAGGGTCAAGATTTAAGTATTTAATTGTCTCTTTCATGACAACCTTCTGCTCGTCCGTGTCATAAATGGAAAAATCATTTGTTCCTCCTATACATGCAATGTGCTTCCTGAGTATTCTGACACACATTGAATGAAATGTGCTTACCCATACTCCTTCAGCACCCTTTTTCACGATTCTGTCTACTCTCTCCCGCATCTCCTTTGCAGCTTTATTGGTAAATGTGATTGCCAATATATTATATGGGTTTACGTTACGTTCTTCCATAAGGTATGCGATTCTGTGAGTAATAACGCGGGTCTTGCCGCTTCCGGCTCCCGCAAGAATAAGCAGAGGCCCGTCGGTATAGCAACAGGCCTCTGACTGCTTATCATTTAAACCGTTCAATTATTTAAGTCCCATCTGAGCCTTAAGAGTCTCAAGCTCGCTCTGTATGGCTGTATCAGGAGCGGCGTCATACTTAGCTGCCAAAGCATCAACTCCACTGTCCTCTACTGATAAATTAAGCTCAGACATTGCATTTGCCTTATCAAGCATACTGTCTGCCTTTGCTTCCATTCTCTCAAATGCACTTATGCTTCCTGACGTGTCCCCAAGTGAGGAATTAAGCTTATTCAGTCTTTGCTGGGTTTTTGCAACCTTCATCTTTGATTTGATTGCATCTCTCCTTGTGTTAAGCTCATTGATGTCATTTACAAGCTTATCATGCATCTGTCTCATCTTCATTGCATTTGCAGATGCCACATCATAGGTCTGCTGTAAGCTTGCCTGCTTAGCCGTAAGCTGTGCCTTCTGCTGAAGGAATTTTGTTGCATCCCCTTCATTGCCTGCAAGAAGCGCTTTCTCAGCATATGACTGCATCTTTGCAATCTCACTGTTACACTCCTCAAGCTCTCTCCTGCATCTTTGCTCGTCAGCCATAACCGCAGCAGTTTCCTCCTTGACGGAAGCAAGATCCTTTGTAAGATTTCTCATGGTTTGATCAATCATCTTCTCCGGGTCCTCTGCCTTATCAAGAAGGGCATTGATGTTGGCTGCCATTATGTCCTTAAATCTGCTAATGATACCCATAAATTTGTTTACCTCCTAATTATGTATATGTTTTGTGTTAAAATACATTCAATATATTAGCCCAATGTAATTTATCATAGGTCAATTATACCCAATGACCCCTTTTTAATCAATATGAAAAAAATAAAGTTATATTTTATTTTACATAAAAATGTTGTTTTATTGTTTATTTTTTGCACGATAGAACGCTTCGGTACTACTTGCTCTGCATACGTGCAAGCACTTCCTTATATGTTTCAATAAGGTCGCCTATATCCTGCCTGAATACATCCTTGTCATATTTCTTATTTGTATCAACATCCCAAAGGCGGCATGAATCAGGCGATATTTCGTCTGCAAGAAGTATCTCGCCGTCAGCAGTCTTACCAAACTCAATCTTAAAATCAACAAGCTTTAGGTTGAATTTCAGGAAAAACTCCTTGAGAAGCTCATTTATCTTGAGGGTTGTTTTCTTGATGTATGCATATTCCTCACGTGTACAAAGCTTGAGCGCCACTGCATGATCCTCATTAATAAGGGGATCGCCGTAATCATCATTTTTGTAGCTTATCTCAAATATAGGCTCATCAAGGACAATTCCCTCCGGTGCGCCAAGCCTCTTACAAAATGAACCTGTAGTAATATTTCTTATAATTACCTCAAGCGGGAATATTTCAACCTTCTTAACCCTGATATCCCTGTCATTTAACTTTTCAAGCATATGGGTTTTGATGCCCGCCTCCTCAAGCATATCAAATATGATACAGGAAATGGTATTGTTCAATACGCCCTTTCCTTCAAACTGGTCGTGCTTAACGCCGTTTCCTGCGGTGGCATCATCCTTATAGTGAATCAGGTATTCATCTGCCTTGTCTGTTTCGTAAACCTGTTTTGCCTTTCCTTCATAAAGTAAATTAGCCATTTTTATACTCCTTTTTAATTATATTTTGCCATTACTTCCTCATTTGCCTTCATCGCCGACTTCTCCATTTCTTTTCTGTCAGCAAAAAGCCTGTCCTTTAATTCCTGATTGCCATTTGCCATTATCTGAAGTGCAAGATGTGCTGCATTTTTGCTTCCGTTTATGGCAACCGTCGCAACAGGTATTCCTGGCGGCATCTGGACAATTGATAACAGTGCATCCATGCCGTCAAGGACGGAGCCTGATATGGGAACGCCAATAACAGGTATTACCGTCTGTGACGCAACAACTCCGGGAAGCGCCGCCGCCATTCCCGCCGCCGCTATAATAACCTCCGTACCATTCTCATTTGCCTCACGGATAAATGCCGAAAGTCCCTCATGCGCCCTATGTGCAGAAAGGCATCTCACATCCACCGTAACGCCATAATCCTTCAATATCTGTATGGCAGGCTCAACCTTTGGCAAATCACTTGTCGAGCCCATGATTATCGCTGTTCTCATATAAAATCTCCTCATCTATTGTAGCTTGTAATATAGCAGGCCTAAGGAATCCCTCCGGCTGTGCCAATACTCCATAGGTCATATTATATAATAGTTTGCAGGGTTTGAAAACCCTTAATTATTGTTCAAACGGCTTATTCAACCCTTCTGTGCCCGCAAGTACAAATCTTCCATTTTCTATGATTGCAATTTTTTCTCCGTCAGGCTTAACCGCATATATCCCTCCTATTTCCTCGTAAGGTATCGTTATGTCAGTATGACAATTAAAATATGCCTTTGCCCGTTCCTCATTCTCCTCACTTGTTCTAAGAAGGGAACACTCATTATCCTTTGCTATGATTTCCTTTCCGTCAGGATTGTAAAGCCTGTTTTCCTCACTGTAGCTATAGCATGTGTCTCCTACAGCAAAATGTGGTCCCATTTTCTCGGCAATGAGTATCGGAAGCTTATAAATGATATCGTATTTATGTGCCATAACGTATGCCGTCGTGTTTGTTCCGATTGCAAATTCACCGATTGGCAGGGTGTCATGTCCAAACATCAGATTTTCCTTTATAAAGCTTTTATTTTCCTGCTCATTTGAAAAATTATCACAGGTATATGATGAAATTTTCCCATCCTTAAATTCTATTGTAAGATTTGTATATTTCAGCTCATTCAGGTAAACCTCGCTGACATTTAAAATTCCATCCGTTCCCGTTAAGCGAGGCGACGTAAACACTTCCCCCACAGGTATGTTTACATCTGCAAGACAGTTTTCAAACTTTGTTTCCTTTGCAGGCTCATTCAGCTTATGAAGCATAACCTTCATGTCAGTTTTATTGCTTCCCCTTCCCACAACATGCACATACTCCGCCTTGTCAAGTGCATCAATCATACACTGCTGCATGTCTCGGTACAAGTCATTGTCCAGCGTATTTACCTTTACAATCTCATCAAATAGTTCCTCAAAGTTATCGCCGATTTCAGGTATCGGATAAGCTATGATTGTAAAGCTGTACTTATCCCTCGGAATGTATTTGTTTGTTATTTCTGCCGACCTTGCGGAAAATTCCACGGAAAGCTTTTGCTGTCTTTCATCAAGCTTTATGGCCGTTTCCTTATTCTCAGGTTGAAAGGGTGCCTCGCCAAAGGTTTCAATCACTGCAGGTCCTGCATATACATATGCCATTTCCTTATTTTTCTCATAGGCTTCCTCAATAACCTCAAGCTTCCTTTGTATAAATGCCTTATCATAAAATAACGCCTCATCCATTCTGTGATCGTAGTCATACTGCTTATTTGCAGGACTTCCCACAAATCCTGTGCGAAGGTTCAGCTTTCGGTTGATACGGCTTACTGCATACCTGAAAATGACAGGGCGAAGCCCATGCGCCCTAAACATTTCTATGGCATATTTTACCATTCGCTCCTGACCGATTGAATATCTTATGTTAACTGACTTTTTAGGGCTTAAATCTATTCTCATAGTCTCAAACCCCTTTATAAAGCCGTTTACATAGGTTGCCGCCATTGCACGTACCTTATCCTCGGATAAGCTATTTAAATATTTTGCGGTATTTATTTCATTTTCACTTATATATTCTCCATAACTATACAAATATTTTAAGTCACTTAAATCACTGTCCATAATTATTCGGACTGCAAATGTATTTGAGCAGTCTATGCCCTCAATGGTTCGTCTCTCAACCAAAACATCTGCATAATCATACATATAGTAATAAATCGCATTTTTAATTTCCTTTGGTTCGGGAAGCTTATCATTTGCTGAAAACATACAGTAAATTTCTATGAATAGTTCACATAGGGATACAAATTCCTCCATTTTATTCTCATAGCAATAAGCGATACAGCCTCTTATTTCGGAATAAAGAAAGCAAAGCAGATTTCCATAAGCCTTTCCAAGCCTTTTTACCGCATAATCGGGGTTGCCAAAGCTTTTCTCATAGTTTTCAGGAAGTATGTCCTCATAAAGCTTATGGTTAATCTCTCTAAGTCCTTCCTCATCAAGCAGAGGCCTGTCTATCTCATATACATCATAAATATAGAGAATAAACTCTGACACAAAATCAAAGTATTCCTTAAGTTCTGCACTTTCGTTCCACTTTTCATTTAAAATTTCTCCAAGCCTTTCAACTATAAGCTCCAATCTCTCCCAAATATCTTCCATTTTTATTCCTTTCACAAACCATAAATTTCATTCATTCTTTAAATTTCCAAGCTCCGTATTCTTTTGAATAAGTCCCCTTGCATATTCCCACAATGCATCCGAGCCCTCTCCTATTTTTTCATTTCTTTTCATTACCTGACTTTTTTTAATTTCATGCTCCCTCCATGAAAGACCTTTCGATGCGTCATTTAACAAAAGAGGCTGCACATGGTCAAGGGTATCGGCAAATTTTGCCTCGGCAGTTTCTCTTGCCTCAAATTCCTCCCACAGCTCTCTCATATATTTTGCCTGGTCAGGAGGAAGAATATTAAATATTCTGTCTGCCGCCCTTTCTTCACGCTCACGTTTACTTTCATTTCCTGCACTGTCATAAGCGAAAGTGTCCCCTGCATCAATCTCCACCACATCATGTATAAGCACCATTGTAACAGTCTTAAGAACATCTATTTTTTCATTTGCCTGCTCCGCTAAAAGAACTGCCATAATGGCAAGATGCCAGCTATGCTCGGCGTCATTTTCCTTCCTGCTGGCATCTGAAAGATAGGTCTGTCTGCCTATCTTTTTTATCTTATCCAATTCCAAAATAAATGCTAACTGCTTTTTTAACCGTTCATCCACAACGCTTCCTCCATCAAACATTACCGCAGCCTATAATATGATTATTGCCAGCGGAATTACAAAGGAAATAATATTTAACAATATTGAAATCCTTTTCCCTCGCACGCCACCTTCCTCTGCCTTGTTGCCCCACATAGCAAAAATTTCACCCACAACAGATAAAATTATGGCTATAATGTAAAGCAGACCAAATATTTCCGGAGCATGTCCCCTTGTGGCAATTGAACATATAACGCCCGATAGTTCAATTAAAAGTGCAACTGACGCCATGATATAAGCAATAACTGTATCTACTGCGATTGATGTATCCGTAAAATAATATCTTCTTTTTTTGAATAAACCCATAATATCCCTACTTAACACAACCTATAATCTCATTGATATCCTCAATATGATTCCTTATCATGTAGTCTTCCATTCCATTGATAATATCTCTTACCACATAAGGGTTATTGAAATTTGCCGTTCCAACTGCTACGGCTGTTGCCCCTGCCATCATAAATTCAAGGGCATCCTCCGCACACATACAGCCTCCCATTCCGATAATCGGAAGCTTAACGGCATTTGCCACCTGATATACCATACGGATTGCAATCGGCTTTATGGCAGGTCCCGAAACGCCTCCTGTCTTATTTGCAAGTGCAAAGGCACGCTTATTTATGTCTATTTTCATTCCCGTAATCGTATTGATAAGAGAAAGTGCATCAGCGCCTCCTGCCTCGGCAGCCCTTGCCATCTCTGTAATATCCGTTACATTTGGACTTAATTTCATAATAACAGGCTGCTTCGCTTTCGCCTTTACAGCCTTTGTTATGTCGAAAAGTGCATCTTTATTTTGTCCAAAGGCAATGCCTCCCTCCTTGACATTTGGACAGGAAACATTTATCTCAAGCAGGTCAATGTCACACGCTCCAAGTCGTTCCACAACCTCCACGTAATCACTGACGGTTTTTCCACATACATTTACAATGATTTTCGTGTCCTTTGTTTTAAGAAACGGTAAATCCCTTTCAATAAATGTATCAATGCCGGGATTTTGCAGTCCGATTGCATTCATCATTCCACCGTAGGTTTCCGCAATACGAGGCGTCGGGTTGCCCTCCCACGGCACATTGGCAACACCCTTTGTCGTTACTGCACCAAGCATATTAAGGTCAACAAGCTCGTCATATTCCATTCCTGAGCCAAAGGTTCCCGATGCAACGGTTATTGGGTTTTTAAATTCTACACCTGCAATTTTTATTTTCGTATTCATCTATAGCTCAACCTCCCTTGCATCAAAAACAGGACCATCCTTACACACTCTTTTGTTGTTTACCTTTGAATGGTCGTCTATATCCTTCGACTTACAAACACAGGCGAGACATGCACCGATACCACATGCCATATGCTCCTCCAAGGAAAGCTGCGCCTCTATGTCATTTGAAAGCGCATAAGCCTGAACTGCCTTAAGCATAGGCGTTGGTCCACAGGCATATATTACATCGCCTGTTATGCCATGCTCCCTTATGGCGTCCATAACCGTTCCCTTTACTCCTATCGTACCGCTTTCACTGGACACATATACACCTCCATAAGGCTTAAATTCATTGGAAAGAAATTCCTCGTCCTTATATCCAAGTACAATGCTCTTTTCACAACCCAGTGCCTTTGCAAGTGAAAGCATAGGCGGTATGCCAATGCCTCCTCCTATTATTATTGCCTTTTTATCAGACAGTGAAAAGCCATTCCCCAGTGGTCCCAATAAATCTATTTTATTTCCTGATTGCAGACCGGAAAATTCCTTCGTCCCTTTTCCTGCCACACGGTAAACAAGTCTGATTGTCCTTGCATCCTTATCCGCATCACAAATACTTATCGGTCTTGGAAGAAGCCTGCTGCCATCCTCCGAATACAAATCCACAAACTGTCCCGGCACAGCATTTTTTGCTATGCTGCCCGCATTTATAACCATTGAAAAAATATCAGTTGCAATGTTGTCCTGCCTTACAATTTCAGCCTTTATTTTTGCCTTTCCCACTTACACTCCTCCTTTTGCTCCATTTATATCTTCTATCATATCAATAACTGCCTGACGGCTTGCATCTGCATATGCAGCCTCACCAAATTTGGAATATTTTTCCTGCTTGTATGCCGCAATGATTCCTCTTGACGAATTTATGATTGCGCCAAGTCCGTCTGAATTAAAATAATGTACAAGGTCAGCAGCTTTTCCCCCCTGCGCTCCGTAACCCGGCACAAGTATATATGTGTCAGGCATAAGCTTTCTCAGGATTTTACCCTGCTCAGGGTAGGTTGCTCCCACGACGCATCCCACGTTGCTGTACTTATCGCCCATACATGCTGCGCCCCACTCTATTACCTTTTCTGCAACAAGCTCATAGAGAGGCTTTCCGTCTATCAGCTTATCCTGAAACTCTCCTGATGACGGGTTTGAGGTCTTAACAAGTACAAATATGCCTTTGCCGTGTTCCCTGCACACATCAACAAACGGCTTTACACCGTCCGTTCCAAGATACGGATTTACTGTGACGAAATCCTCATCAAAGGGAGCATAGGATTTGCTTCCAACCTGTACCTTTCCCAAATGTCCCACAGCATAAGCCTCTGAGGTAGAGCCTATGTCTCCTCTTTTTATATCGCCTATTACCACAAGGTTTTTGCTCTTTGCATAGTCGCAGGTTTTCTTATATGCAATCAGTCCGTCTATTCCAAACTGCTCATACATGGCAATCTGAGGCTTAACTGCGGGAATAAGGTCATAAACAGCATCTATGATTCCCTTGTTGTATGCCCATATCGCCTCGCCTGCACCGGCAAGCGTCTCGCCGTATTCATCAAACGCAGCCTTTTTTATATGCTCCGGTATATAATTCATCATTGGGTCAAGCCCAACAACGATTGGTGCATCCTTTTCTTCGATGTTTCTGATAAGCTTATTAATCATGTTTATACTCCTCGTATTTTTATTTATTGTTACTTGTTGCACTTAGACAAGCTTCGATTTGTCCTGTCTCCTGCTTTTGTAACTCCAACCCCTGTCTAGCCACTATACACAAGTGCTCCGTCACAAATGGTTGCCATTACCTTACCTTTCAATACCTTGCCATTGTAAGGCGTATTGTGTCCTTTCGATGCAAAGGCATTTCCATCAACCGTCCACTCAACATTCGGATTAAAAATAACAATGTCTGCCATTGCGCCCTCAGTAAGCCTGCCATACTCCTTGTCTATGCCGATAACCTTTGCAGGGTTATAGCTCATCTTTAACGCCATGTCCAAAATACCCATAAGTCCTGTATCAACCAAAGCCGTATAGGTAAGCGCCGCCGAGGTTTCAAGCCCCACAATTCCAAATGGCGCCTCATCAAAATATTTTGCCTTTTCCTCTGCAGAATGAGGCGCATGGTCTGTGGAAATGCAGTCCATTGTTCCGTCCACAAGCCCTTCTATCAGTGCCTTAACATCACTTTCCGTTCTAAGCGGCGGATTCATTTTGTAGTTGCTGTCAGCCTCTGTTATGTCTGCATCCGTAAGGGTAAAATGATGTGGGCAAACCTCCGCAGTGACGTTCGCCCCGAGCCTTTTTGCCATTCTCATAAGCTCAACCGTACCTCTTGTGGAGCAGTGGCATATGTGAAGCCTTGTGCCTGTCTCCGCAGCAAGCAAAATGTCCCTTGCCATTATAACATCCTCAACGGAATTGGGTATGCCCTCCACGTTGTACTTCTCTGAAGCAACGCCCTCGTTAAGCACGCCTCCTCCAACCAAATCCTTATCCTCACAGTGAGCCATAACAACAGCCCCAAGCCGGGCTGCCTTTTTCATTGCTTCCCTGTAAAGCCTTATGTCCATAACGCTCTTTCCGTCCTCAGAAAATGCAACAGCTCCCATCTCATGCATTTTTTCCATGTCAACAAGCGCTTTTCCCTCCATGCCCTTCGTAATGGAAGAAAGCTGCTTAACATGTATCGGGGCTTCCTTTTTTGCCTTGTCCAAAACATACTGCAAGGTTTCCACAGTATCTACGACAGGCTTGGTGTTCGGCATAGCACACACGGTTGTCACGCCTCCCCTTGCGGCTGCACGTGAGCCTGTTGCTATATCCTCCTTATAGGTAAGTCCCGGATCCCTAAAATGAACATGTAAATCTATAAACCCCGGCATGACATAACAATCTGATGCGTCAATGACCTCCTGTCCCTCTGCATCAATTTCCGCTTTTTCGCCCTTGCTCTTAACGTATATCTTCTTTATTCTTTTATCCTCAACAAGTATGTCTGCCTTCTCACATAGACCTGTCTCAGGGTCTACGGCATGTCCGTTGATAATCAGCATATAATAAACTCCATCCTTTCACTTACGCCTAGACATAACATATCATTATCCTTTTATCGTCTCCATATATAGCATATAGGAAAGCACAAGCGCCTCCCTGCGAGAAGCGGGATCACTCTCCACCTTAAATGTTACAGTAACCTTATTTTCCGACACATGTAGCTCTTCAATGTCAAGATAGGTGTCAGATATAATCTGTAAAATTTCATTTAAGCCAAGTCCCTTATCTGACATTCTATCCGCAAAAAGGCTTAAGGACAGCCTGCCGCCATCCTGAAAAACCTTCTTTGAGGCAGCGTCAAAGCTATCCATAAAATCCTCGTCCAGCTTTTTATTGTCAGCAAATTTTTCGTATTGGTATTTTCTGCTGATTTGAACAATCTTTTTATTTATACTCAGATATTTTTTGTCATTTGAAAGACGTTTTGCAATTTCCCTTTCACGCTCAGGCTTGTAAACCATATCGCCTGTCTCAAGCTTAATATGTGCCACCTGTTCAGAACAATCAAGTCTTTGTGCAAAAAGTAATCTTATCTCATCATCTATACGGTTTATTTCATTTCTTACATTGCTTAAGTCCATACATTCTCCCGTCTGTGCAGCTTTCTAAAATTCCAGTTTCATTTAAGCCTAGTATCTTCTTGTCTAAGACGCCTTATTTTTCTCCTCATACAGCTTGTCAAACTCCTCAACCGGCATAGGCTTCGCATAGTAAAAGCCCTGTGCAATACGGCAGCCGCTCTCTACAAGGAAACGTGCCTGCTCAAGATTTTCAACTCCCTCTGCCACGATATCAAGTCCAATTGATTTCGTCATCTGTATTGTATGCTCAACAATTACCTTACCTCTGTCTGAGCCTACAAAGTCCTGGAGAAATTCCCTGTCTATTTTTATTATATCAAACTGGGTATCCTTCAGGGTATTAAGGGATGAGTAGCCTGAACCGAAATCATCCATCAAAAGCTTATAGCCATGTTTTTTCAGTCCCAAAATAACCTCCGCAACGTCCTCGCCTTCAACAGTCTCGGTTATCTCTATCTCCAAAAGCTCTTTTGGTATGTCATATCCGTAAACAAGCGTTTCAAGCCTTTTTAAATACTCGTCATTTTTCATATTTGCCCTTGACATATTTACGGAAATAGGAACCGGCTCAATACCGTTATCGAGCCAGGAACGGATAACCTTGCATGCTTCCTCACATATGTACATATCAAGCCTTGTTACAAAACCATTTTTCTCAAAAACGGGTATAAATTCCATAGGAGGTATGATACCCTCGTCAGGCTTTATCCACCGCACCAATGCCTCAGCGCCTACGATTTTCTCGGTATCCATATCAAATTTCGGCTGTAGGTACATTACAAACTCATGGTTTTCCAGTGCTTTTTCCATGTTGTCCTCAACATGCTTGGCAGACAAAACCTTCTCGGTCATCTTTTCATCATGGAATATAACATACTCCATCGCATTTGCTTTTATGCTCTGTCGTGCAAGTGATGCCCTGTCGCCGTATTTCCTCAGATTTTCATTTTTATCCTTAACAAATGCAATTCCAAATACAAGCCTATATTCTATATTCTTGTACCCTAAAAGATTTGTGCGAAGAAACTCAACAAAATCAAGCAAATCCTGTTTCGTCTCATAGGCAGTCATAATCATAAATACATCTGCTGTAAGCCTTGCAAACATCTGCTCACTTGTACAAAGGACCTTGAGTGACTCTATAAAAAAGTTAAGCAGCTCGTCTCCCACAGCCTCACCATACATTTCATTGATTGCCTTGAATTTTGCCACATCAAACTGTATCAGGGCATATTTACCCTCAGGATTTTTGCGCATAACCTCCCTTGCAACCTTCATGAACATGGCAGGATGCCTGTCATTTGTAATCGTCTGGGAAAGCTGTAAGCGGTAAAGCTCCTCAGCAGTCATCTCATATATAATACACGTAACACGCACAATATATCCTTCTTCATCCTTAGTCATATAACAGATCATATTATGATAAGAGTATATCTTATCCTTTCTTCTCATTCTGACAGAAACGGAAACACGGTTATCATTTATCTCCACAAAATCATCTGAAACCCTGGTACCGTTATAAATTTTTTTTGCAAAAACAGAAAGAGTCTCAAGATCCTCCTCCATAACAATGTCCATAAACAAATCTAAATTGTCTGAAAACGGCTTGTTTTTAAGTGTTTCCTCGTCAACATCAAGCTTACTTCTGTTACAGACGATTCTATTTCTATGTTCACTGTCACAGAGCATGATAAACATATCACCCAATGATAAATCAACATTCAAAAGATCCTCTGAAAAAACCATCTATATGCCTCCTCCCGCCTCAAAATATAATAAAATCCGAAAATCCCCCTAATTATTTACAATTTTAACATAACGCATCCGTTTTCACAAGGAAATTATCTCCCCATAACACTTAATGGAAGCTCCAGCCCGCTGCCTTCCATAAGCTCCTTATCAAGCAGAATATCCCTGCTTTTTCCATCTCTTACAACACCGTTTCTTGAAAGCAGAATTGTCCTGTCACATGTATCAAGTATAAAATCCAAATCATGGGAGGCAATCAGCTTCGTCTTGTCCAATCTGACAAGTACATCGATAAGGTTTCTCCTGTTTTTGGGGTCAAGGGTAACGCTTGGCTCGTCAAACATGATAATGTCAGGATTTAGGGCAAGTACACATGCTATGGAGGCAAGCTTTTTTTCTCCTCCCGAAAGCTGATATATGGATCTCTTTTTCAGGTGCTCGATTCCTGTTTCACAAAGTGCCTTTTTGACACAGGAATCGATTGCCTCCTTGTCCATTCCGTAATTTGAGGGTCCAAAAGCAACATTGTCCTCAACATGCGACAAAAACATCTGACTGTCTGCATCCTGAAAAACATAGCCTGCTTTTTTCCTTACCATAGGCAGATTTTTCTTTGTAACCTCAATGCCTGAAACACTGATATGTCCCTCATAGCCTGCTTCAAGCCCCACAATAAGCCGAAGCAGTGTTGATTTTCCCACTCCGTTTGCACCTACAATACCTACGCTTTCTCCATTTTTTATGGCGAAGCCCATATTTTTAAAAATATAATTATCCTTTACATAGCAAAAGGACATATTTTCAATTGTAATACTGTAATCACCCATTTTTCCACCTGACATTTTTATCCCACAAGCAAAGCTCCCACAAGCTCAAAAACAGGAAATATGCGAAATGCCGCAATAATACCCATCCAAACAAAAAGCCATATAAGCGAGCCAGCTCCAAGTCTATATTTTTTATGGTTTCCTGACAGTATGCGCCATTCATAACCAGCCATGTTCATGCTGTCATATACCCGTTTTGCCCTGTCAATGCTTCTAAGCATCAAATTACCTGCAAACTGCCCCCACGCCTTAGCATGTATTCCCTTCTGCCCCGGCGAAAGCACAAAATAGCTCTCGGAAAGCCTTTTTGTCTCCTTTATCAGTATGTTTATATACCTATAAATAAGCATGATGACCGTGACAAGCAGCTCAGGTACATGCATTATTCTTAACGCCCCACAAATGTCATCTATAGCAGTTGTAACAATCAGCACATATACGGCAAAAACCGACATAACTCCCTTGCACCAAAAGCCTGCCGCAGCTATCATTCCAAGTCTTAAATCCCCTGAAAACAAAATATTTGCCCCGCCAAAAATAAAGAAGGCAAAAAGCACAGTCCTCATTCTTTTTAGACATTTGTATAAGGATATATCTGCCATTAAAAAACAGATAACCAAATAGACACTCATGGATAAAATTCCCATAAGCATATTATTTTGAAAGGAAATGACAAAGCATACGAACCATATTGTTACAAACAGCTTAACAAGAGGGTGCATTTCATTCAGCCAGCCTCCTTTTGCCGCTTCCCTGTCAATGCTGCACATTTCCCCAAGCATATTATCAAATCTGTTCATCATGATACCCGTTTCGTTTCCGTAATGCCTTTATAACGATACAGAATAAAACACAGACGCCTATAACGGCAATTCCCCCTGCAATGCCTGAAAATGACGTGCCGAAGGCACTGTCAGAGCCTGAAAATGCATAGTCAGGAAGCACCGCCGCCTTATCCTGTAAATTAGAAAATGTATCATACACCTGTCCTTCACTGATAAGCTCCGTATCGCCTGTAACCTTTTCAACTGACCATTCCAGTCCGTCAGGAAGCGAGGAGGCAAGAAGTGACAGCCCGCCTGCAATAAAAATCGCCGCCACTCCAAGTATTGTCATAACGGTTCTATAAGACATCCGTTCCTTTTTGCCGTTTTCCTTAATGCCCCAAAGCAAATCCGGCTTTGTTTCATATACAAAGCATAAAATTGCTGCCGTTATGATACCCTCAACGGCACCTATGGCTAAATGTATCGGCTGCATAAAGGAAACAAACACCTTAAATGGCAGCGTTGTAACTCCCGATATAAGCGTTTCTAGTGTTACTGAAAATGCCCCAAGCTGAAGTGTTACAATACAGCCGATAATGGATGCTGCAGTGATTTTCTTTTTGGATGCGCCATTTTTCAATATGCTCCGCCAAATAACGCCTGCTCCTATAAAGCATCCATAAAAAGCCATATTCCATATATTTGCACCAAGCGCCATAATTCCACCGTCAGCAAACATAAGGCACTGAATGATAAGTATTCCCATCATTGTAACAAAGCCCGCAGAGGGACCAAGCATTGCAGAAAGAAGCATGCCGCCGCATATATGTCCGCTTGAGCCTGTTCCCGGAATTGCAAAGTTAATCATTTGGGCAGCAAAAACAAATGCCCCCATAATACCCATTTCCGGTACCTTAATCGGCTCCTCTGATTTTCTTATTGTATGTATGCTGTAGGCTGACGTGCCGGCAGTAAGACCATACATTACAGCTGCCACCCCCGTATTAATAAGTGCATCTGCCATGTGCATGATAAATTCCCCCCAATCCGATTAATTATTTTTATTAACACTGGCTTTAATATCCTGAAGGGCTATGTTCTTCTCCCCTGCAATACGCTTTAAATCCTCATATTCAGGCTTTATTTTTTTTGCCCCATACCCCTCTGATACCTTTACGTTCACATCACCATATTCGGTGTGAACAACCTCGCTGTGCCGTTCCATAATCATTCGTTTCTTTTCCGTATAGCGTATGCCTATAGTTGTTGTATGCTTAAATATAATTTCTGCAAGCTTTTCTCTATCTAGTGGTTTACATAACACTCCAAGCATAATGCCTGTCCTTCCCTTTTTTGCAGTGATTGGAATTGTGTAAACATCCTTTGCCCCGCTCTCCATAAGAAGCTCTGTAACGTATCCGATTTCCTCTCCTGTAATATCATCCAAATTACAGTTCATTTCCACAATGATATCTTTATCATTATTATTTTTATTATTAGCTTTGTTTATTTCCTCTGCTTGAATACCGCCCTTCCCCAAGGCTGCGGACTCTCCCAATACAGCCCTTACAACATTGGCGGCAGCAAAATCCTTGCTTCCCGTGCCATAGCCTATATTGTCTATTTTCATAAACGGCATGCCGCAAAACTGGTTTACATAATTTCCAACAAGAGCTGCTCCCGTAGGAGTACAAAGCTCTCCCTCAATGCTTCCACTGTAGCATGGAATACCAGATAAAAGCAGTGCTGTAGCTGGTGCAGGAACTGGCAATATTCCATGTGCGCATTTTACCTGTCCGTAACCTGTATTTATGGAGGACGCAGCAATTTCATCCACGTCAAGCATTTCAAAAAGCATGGCACAGCCTGTAATGTCTGCCATGGCATCCATCGTTCCCACCTCATGGAAGTGTATATCTGCAATCTCCGTTCCATGAACCCTGCTTTCCGCATCTGCGATCCGCTTATACACGTTTTTTACTTCACGCTTTACACTGTCTAAAACGCTTAAGTTGTTTATAATGTCAGTAATATCGGACATGGAAGCGTGATGATGCTCGTGCTTATTGTGGTGTTCATGCTCATCGTGGTGCTTGTGTTCATGCTCATCATGGTGCATGTGCTCGTGTTCATCGTGGTGTCCATGAATATCCTCACTCACCTCAGTTTTTCCGTTTATGCTTACCTCCACATGCTTTCCTACAATACCGCATTTTTTATCATCAACAATGTTTACGGTTACACCGGGTATGCCTGCATCATTAAGCGTCCTCAAAAACTCCTGCTGCTTGTTCTCATCAAGCAATGAGACAAGTGCACCCATAAGCATATCCCCTGCAACACCCATGCCAAAATCCAAATATAGTATTTTCATTTTTCTTCTCCTCGTTCAATTCTGGCAGTGCCTTTTTCCTTTGCAATGTTTTTTCATACATCACCTGACACTATTCCAATTCCAAGTTTACTTTCAGCAAATGCCTTAACATATCATACATGATTTATCATGCTTGCCTGATAGCCTGCACCAAATCCATTGTCAATATTGACAACGCTTACTCCGCTTGCACAGGAATTCAGCATGGAAAGAAGTGCAGAAAGTCCGCCAAAATTAGCACCATACCCCACACTCGTAGGCACAGCGATAACAGGACACGAAACAAGACCGCCTACAACACTTGCAAGCGCCCCCTCCATGCCTGCAATGGCAATGACAACGCTTGCACGCATAAGTGTATCAAGATGTGCAAAAAGCCTATGTATGCCCGCAACACCAACATCATAGATACGCTCAACCTTATTTCCAAGCGCTTCTGCCGTGAGAGCCGCCTCCTCTGCAACAGGCATATCGCTTGTACCTCCCGTTACAACGGCAATGGTTCCATGTCCCGACGGTGTTGGAAAATCGCCAATTACACAAGTACCGGAAAGCTTTTCATAAAAGGCATGCAATGCTTCATCGCCCGATACGCACGCAGTAAGCTTATCCTTTAAATATAAATATGCCTCCCTGCTTATCCTTGTAATAAGCACTGTTTTCTGTCCCGCCTCAATCAGCTTTTCTACAATGACCAAAAGCTGCTCCTTTGTCTTTCCTGCTCCATATATAACCTCTGCCGCCCCTTGTCTTATCCTTCTATGGGTATCAAGCTTTGCAAAATCCAAATCAACATAAGGCTCCATTTTAAGCTTCAGCATGATTTCTTCCATGGAAAGCCCGCCGTCCTTAAAGCGCATAAGCATTTCTTCAATTGTGTTTTCACTGTAGTTTTCCATGTTATACCTCTATTCAAAAAATCCCTTACATGTCATTATACTTGCAAAGACAAGTACTTGCAATCATTTTTAAAACACATCGACAGCGTACCTTGTTAAATTTTTATACATCCTTCCCAGCATGATATGCCTCACACTCCTTGATGTGCTCCTCATACAGTGCATGATGCCCGAATATTCGAAGTGCCTGCCGATAACACGCAATCGCCTTTTCGTACTCCTGCATACATCTGTAAATCTCTCCCTTTTCGCACCACATTTCATGGTACCCTGCAAAACAGCTTATCCGATCCCGTTTTGTCTCAATTGCCTTACTGACAGCAGCCAATGCTTCCTCATACTTCCCTGTGGCACGATAAAACTCCGCCAGCTTCGCATTTTTAAAATGTATGTTCCTGTCGTCAATGCCCTCAAGCTGAACGGCAGCAAGCTCCATATAATGTTGGTATTTCGGCTTCGTTATATCATCCATCCTACCAGCGGCAAACAGATACAACGCACTGATGAAAACATCATTTTCCTTGTCAAGCTCCAATGCCTTCTCATACATTTTCATCGCTTCCTCGTACATTCCATGTTCTGAGTATACCATACCCATGCATCTGTATATGTGGCAGTCTGTTTTATCATTCTCAACCGCCATCTCAAAAATCCTATAGGCGTCCTCAATATACCCTTCATTCCCGTAAAAACAGCAGAGATCTCCGATACAGGACTGCACAAGCGATGCATTTTTGCTGCGCTGCTCCTCCGATATACTGTATTTTCTGTCCTTATCGCCACTGAAGGAAATGCCGCCCATATATTTTTGGGCAAGGTCTGCATAACCCAGCTCACAGATACATTTTTTTATAAGCCTTGCGCAGTCCTGCAAATGATTCATTCTGACAAGAAGCTCCGCATGATTCAACACATAGGAAAGAGAATCATCATCGAAGCCAAATTCCTCCTCACAGGCTTCATACACCTGTTTTGCACCCACATAATCCCCCATACAGGACAAATTTGCCGCTTTTCTGCAATACGCGCGTTTTTTATATCCCATATTCTTTGTCAGCCCGATAATTTTATCATGCAGGGAAACAGCCTCGTCAAACCGTTCAGTAAAATAGTACGCTGACGCAATACTGTTTAACACCCACAAATTTTCAGGAGCCTCCTTCAAAGCCTCCCCATAATAATATAATGCCTTCTCATACTCCTCCATATCACTAAAATTGGCGCCAATCAGCGTATAAAGGGAAAACCAATCGTCCTCCTCCAAATCCGTCTCGTCCGTTCCCCTTTTACTGCACAGTGGAAGCAGTAATTCATTGGACGCAGCGTAATCCTCCTCATGCGCCAGCAGCCTTGCACGGGAAATATCAATCAAATCACTATTCCCCTTCAAGTCGTCAAATCGTGCAATCACAGTTTTCATATCATCATAATAATCAAATTCCCAATAAATTCCAAGCTCGATGGCATACGGCGCTGAAGCGTACGGATAAAGCCCCATCGCATGCTCACATGCATCTATGGCACGACTGTATTCCCCAAGCCTGTCACAGCTTTTTGCCATATACATATATGCATCATAATCTTCCTTTTGTGCAAGCAGCGTCTCACACGCCAAAATACAGGCATCATAATTTGCACATAAATACTCCAAACGGCACATTGCCTCCTGTGCATATGTATAAAAGTCAGATTCATCGGACAGCGCCTCCTCCAAATATTTTCTTGCATCATCATACTGCTTTGTCCTGATATAACAGTCCGCAATAAAATAATTCACCCGATCATACCGCAGCTTTTCTTTTATTTCCTTTGCATTACCACCCTGTGCTATCGCTACGTCTACATCATCCTTCCACACAAAAAATTGCGCCAATGCTTTCTCGTACTCCCCTATATATAAGTAATTTCGTCCAAGCAAATCCTGATATTCGCATTTTTTATCATCAGTCGGCGCAAAGGACTCCAATACATTTATCGCTTCAGGAAATACGTTATTTCTGTAATAACACCATGCCAACTGAAATTTCAGTTCATTATCCTCCGGTTTTTCTGCAAGCTCCTCCTTCAGTTTTTTTATAAGCGCCTCATTCGCCCTTACCATGCGGTTATATGTTGTTGCATCATAGCCGTTATGCACCAAAAGCTCCACAAAAATGGCTTTGGACTTTTCATACTCCCCGATGGCATAATAATAATCACCCAATCTCACATTTGCGTCATAGTTATCCGTCTCCTGCTCCTGTGCCATTTTATAATACCTGCCTGCATCATCATACGCCGACCTTGCAAATGCAAAATCACCACAGGCAAGCATAATACAAGTCTCATTCTTATATGCTTCAAGCAATGCCTCCGCCTGTTCCTGCATTTCGGAAAGCCTTACGGCATACCGTTCTGCCCGCTCAGCCTGACTATCCACACTCTCGTTTATCTTGTGAAACTCATGGCGAAGCTTGCTAATCTCAAAATACGGGTGGTAAATTCCGATTTTTTCCACGGCATCAATATACTGCTTTTCTTCTTCAGTATCTGCCCTTCTCAGCGCCATATCAAGCCGATAATACATGCGGATAAATTCATCTACATCATCGGTAACAGTATCAAAAAGCCCATAGTTAATAATGTCCTTGTATTTTGCATTACTTAATATATGCTCAATAAATCCTTCAGGATAAGCTTCTAACAGCTCACCTTTTATTTCATCTATATGAAAGGTTTTCACGATGAGCTGATACACTGTATGCGGAACATAGCTATGCTCCATCAAGAAGGAGAGAAACCTATGCATCGACGCATCGGAAGTATCTAACGCAACAAACGCATCCCTGTCAAATATCCTTCTCCACTCCTCCACATCAATTCTTCTCTTGAAATCGGCATAGAGCTTTGCCATGTCATAAACCAAACCCTTTTCCTCTGGCTGTTCCTTTGCGGGTTCTTCCTCCGTTTCCCGTAAAGCTTCCTCATATGCGTTTCTAAGCTCCATAAAATTTTCGGCGTCATCCTCAGGATTCACATGAACCAGCCTGCTTCTGTACGCTTCCTTTATAATTTCCTTATCCTTTGTCTTATCAATTCCGAGAATTTTCCACTTATCCATTGCTTCCTCCAAATTTTACAATGCTGTTTATAGCAGCCAAAGCACCAGGCATGATGCCCTATGACTAATTTTCTTCATAGAGAAATTATACTGTATTCAGGCATAAAGTTCCATAAAAATATAGGGAAAATCTAAGAAATGACACAAGGGCTAATTTGCCTGACAATGTATCTTGATGACAATAATAAAATTTGGGCTGCCGCAGTAAGGATTTAAGCGACAGCCCCTTCAAATACCAATTATAACCAGTGAAAGATTTAGGCTTCCTCTCCCATTGCATAAAATTCTTCCGTCTCGTCAATGTCCTTTACGGGAGGCTTTAAGCCTTCTATCTTAATATTATTTTTCTCAGCATAATCCCAAAGTGCGGCATGTATTGCCTCCTCCGCAAGCAGGGAGCAGTGAACCTTTACAGGCGGAAGTCCTCCTAATGCCTCCATAACCGCCTTGTTTGTAACCTCAAGCGCCTCCTGTATGGTCTTGCCCTTTACAAGCTCAGTTGCCATGCTGCTTGTGGCAACAGCGGCGCCACAGCCAAAGGTTTTAAACTTCGCCTCGGTTATTATGCCGTTTTCATCCACGTCAATATACATTCTCATAATGTCTCCACATTTTGCATTTCCCACTGTGCCTACACCGCTTGGGTTTTCTATTTCTCCAACATTTCTTGGATTTGTAAAATGATCCATGACCTTTTCGCTATATTCAGTAACCTGACTCATCTTTTCGTACCTCCGCTTAATTCTTATTTGACCTTACAAAATCTTCATATAAAGGCGACATGCTTCTAAGTCTCTCCACTATTTCCTTAAGCCTGTCAACAACAAAATCCATTTCTTCCTTTGTGTTTTCATCTGAAAGGGTAAGTCTCAACGACCCGTGGGCTATCTCATGCGGCAGTCCGATTGCAAGAAGCACATGTGACGGATCCAGCGAGCCTGACGTACATGCCGAGCCGCTTGACCCACAAATTCCGTTTCGGTCAAGCATAATCAGCAGCGACTCTCCCTCAATAAACTGAAAGCTGAAGTTTGCGTTGTTTGAAAGTCTTTCATTTCTATGTCCGTTTACCTTAGTGTAAGGTATCTCATTTTCCACCCTGCTTATAAGATAATCCCGAAGCTTTGTCTCATAAGCCATACGCTCCTTCATTTTTCTTTCTGCAAGCTCTGTAGCCTTTGCAAAGCCTATGATACCAGGGGTATTGTGCGTACCTGCCCGCCTATTTTTTTCCTGTGCGCCGCCATGAATCAGCGGGGTTATTTTTACATTTTTTCTAATGTACATAATGCCAATTCCCTTTGGCCCATTGATTTTATGTCCACTTGCGGAAAGCATGTCAATGTTCATTTCATTAACATTGATAGGCACATGACCGTATGCCTGTACTGCATCCGTGTGGAAAAGCACGCCATGTCTTTTTGCCAATTCTCCTATTTCCTTAATTGGCTCTATTGTACCTATTTCATTGTTTGCAAACATAATGGATATCAGTATTGTCTCAGGCTTTATCGCAGCCTCAAGCTCATCCAGCTTAACAACTCCGTTTTCGTCTACGTCAACATATGTTATTTCATATCCATTTTTTTCGAGAAATTCACAGGTGTGTAAAACCGCATGGTGCTCTATCTTCGACGTAATGATATGGTTTCCCTTTGATTTATTTGCCAAAGCAACACCCTTAAGCGCCCAATTATCAGACTCGCTTCCGCCGCCTGTAAAATATATTTCCCCAGACTCTGCACCTATGAAATCTGCAACTGTCTTTCGTGCCTTATCAACCTCATTATTTATCTTGCCTGCAAATGTGTATACACTGGCAGGATTTCCGTAGCTCTCCTCAAAATACGGATGCATAGCCTCATATACTTCCTTATCCACCTTTGTTGTAGCGGCATTATCCAAATATATAAATTCTTTCATCCATGTTTCCTCCTGTACAACAATATAGTATACCAATCTAACAATTGTAGTATAAGCCACGCATTTCCTTATGTCAACGAATATAGGCAATTACAAATTGATAGAATTTCTCAAAAAGAAGGCTCTAATAATTTTCTGCCTTAATTTCAAAATATCCCTGCGAATGTTTACATACAGGACAAATACCGGGAGCCTCCAGTCCCACTACAATATGTCCACAATTTCTGCACTCCCAAATCTTAACCTCACTTCTTGCAAACACCTGTGCCATTTCAATGTTGTTTATAAGGGCACGATAGCGTTCCTCATGATGCTTTTCAATTGCCGCCACCATCCTGAACATATGCGCAAGCTCCTTAAAGCCTTCCTCCTCCGCAGTCTTTGCAAAGCCGTCATACATATCTGTCCACTCATAATTTTCCCCCTCAGCAGCAGACTCAAGGTTTGCCTTTGTATCGCTTATTCCGTCAAGCTCCTTAAACCATAGCTTGGCATGCTCCCTCTCATTTTCTGCCGTTTCAAGGAATATTTCAGCCATTTGCTCATAGCCTTCCTTTTGTGCCACCGCGGCAAAATAAGTATATTTACATCTTGCCTGTGACTCCCCCGCAAATGCAGCCTTTAAATTCTCATACGTTTTCGTTCCATCATATTTACCCATAAAAAAGTTCCTCCTTTAATGTTATTACTTCCCAGTAAATATTCCCATTAAAAAAAGAACATATACAAAAAGAGGCTTTCGCAGTAAGAATATTTATATCATAATAACAAAAATGCTTTCGCTCGCCTTCAAACATTTTTATATAATGAAATAAATACGCTTCGTGCGGCAGCCTCAAAAAATCAATATGACTACGCTGTATGTACTGTTTTGTCCGCTTTATGCATATCTAATATTACATGCACCCTTTCCACTTCATCAAGAATCATACTATCCATGGTTTTTAGTTCCTTGACTGATTTGTTCAGCTTGTTATTTAGCTTCCTGTAATCTCTCTTTAGTCCACGGACATCCTCCTTTAAGCCACTCACATCCTCCTTCAGTACACGGACATCCTCTTTTAAGCCGCTTATATCGTTTTCCATAGATCCAAATTTTACCAAAAGCAAATCCAGTTTTTCACTATCTGTCATAATATCCCCTCCTCTTGTCTGAATATCCCCCATGTCATAATTGTATTAATAGTTTAACTGTATCATCACATCGCTCAATCCGAACGTGTTGTATCTACTATAATGTATTTAGCAGCATATGTCAATAAGTATAAAAAAATATTCTGTCCAAACTGCCACATTAAAAATATTGACATCATAAACCGGCAACCCCTTTATCCAAGCATGGCAAACAGCAAATATATTATGGTGGCAAGAAATGCCGTTGCAAACATGATAAGCCCAAAGGAAACGGACCTTGCAAGCAAATTCCCCGTCGCCATAAATTCATGAAGCTTGATATGCTTTTTACGCGGCTTTTGAGTAATGCTGTTATCCTTTAGTATTGTTTTCCTGATTAAGTACACAGGACCCTCTATGCACCAATCACATATCCGCATAAAAAATGTACATATAGCCGGCAGTATTCCAAAGAGTATCGGCTTATAAAGCATTTTCTCAAGCGAAAACCATGCAGGAATAATTCTTTTCCTTACATTTCCGGCAATTGCAACATAAAGGATCACTCCAATCGCAAGCGATATTCCTGCCCCTTTCAAATTGTCCCATGAAAAATATGCAAAGTCCTTAAGCGATGCAGCCCCAAAAAATGACATTCCCTCATTTCCAAGCTTTTCAAGCGTAGCATAAGGTGCAGCACCGCATACAACCACAAACGCTGTCAAAAGTCCAAGCATGATATATACGAATACTGACAGCTTGCCAGCCGCTTTATTTCCATCTGCTTTCTCATCATCCGGTTTTAGTTCATTATCAGCTTTTACAGCTTCCACTACAATCTCTGCATCCCTGTCATCCTGCTTCGGTTTACACCAAAAAACAGGAATATATATCTTAAGCATATAGGCAAACGTACAGCCTCCACCAATCAAAAACAGTATCTCAAGCGTTCTCACAAAGGAGGCTGAGCCTTGTGCCATTCCTGAATTAATAAGCGTAAGATATTCTAAAATCCCCTCATGTATCAATGTCTTGCTCACATATCCCGACAAGAAAGGAACGCCTGATATGCCGAGAACTGCTATCGTAAACACAATTTTCAAAAAAATTTTATTGCAGCCCCAGCCCTTAATCTTGTTAATGTCAAGGTTTCTTCCACATTCCATTGAAATAATACCTATAATAATAAAGAATATCATCTTATATACGGAATGATTTATCATATGGAGAAATACGCCTTCCGGTGCAAGCGCATTGCAATCCACACCTGACACGGAACCTCCAAGTATACAAAAAACCCCTAATGCCACAATGATATACCCAATCTGTGACATGGAGGAATAAGCAATCACCTTTTTTGCATCAACAGAAAGCATAGCCCAAAGACCGCCCACAAGCATCGTTATAATACCTAAAACAAGTATCATCATTCCCCACTCGTATAAGCCTCTCATAATGCCTGCACAAACTACAATCATGCCGATAATACCGGTTTTTGAAAGCACGGCTGAAAGAAGTGCCGCAGCAGGCGCAGGCGCCGCAGTATAGGATGGCGCAAGCCACGTATGAAGCGGAAACATGCCAGCCTTTGCCGCATAACCGAATATGATAAGGACACACGGCACAAAAAGCTTAAATTTTTCATCATGGCTCATTGTCATTCCAAGCTTAGAAAGTTCATCATAATAAAGAGTTCCTGTATGCCTTGCCAAAAGCAGTATTCCCGTCAGTGTTGCAAGTCCCCCCAGCACAGCATATGTAAGGTAAGAGGCAGCAGCCCGCATATCCTTTGCAGTGCCGAAATGCGCAACCCACGGATATGAGCTAAGAGACATAACCTCAAAAAAGATAAACGCAGAAAGCATATCATTGCTCAAAACCATGCCAAGAGCAGCTACAAGCACAAGCATGCTAAAAAATACAAAGCCTGACGCCCCGCCGTCCTCCTTGCCGGTTATCTCATCGGTATAGCCCTTCTTAAAATAATCCTTGGAAAATTCCATTGCAATAATCCACATTATAATTGTGAGTGAGCAAAATATTATTCTGAAGCCGTCAAGCTTAAAGGAAATTCCCATTCCGAAAAGTCCATCTATAACCAATTCCATTCAGATACCTCCTATAATCCCTGCGCCATCTGCTGTAAAAAGTCTGTAATCGGCTCCGCAAAAAAGCTCAAAGCCACGACCACAGCAGTGATTACCGCAAAAGGAAGCTTCATTCGAATGCCTGTGCGTTTTACATTGTCAAATGTATCAGGCACTCCCGCTTTTTCATCGTAAACAAACGCCCGTATGGCAATTGACAAAACATACATTGCCGTAAGCAGTCCCGATATAAGCAAAATTACTGCGCCTGCATATGCAAAGCCTCCCTCTAAAACAGCAGCCTTTATCAGGCTCCATTTACTGATAAAGCCGAACAGTGGCGGCACTCCCGTTATTGCTAGGGCGCATATTGTAAAGCATACCATGGTAAACGGCATGGCTCGACCTATTCCTGCCATTTCATAAACATACTGCTTTCCCGACTTTACCATGATTGCTCCTACACAGGCAAACAGCACTATTTTTATAAAGGCATGGGCTATCATGTGGGTCATGCCTCCCACAAGACCCTGCTCACTCATAAGGGTAAATCCAAACACGATGTAGGACAGATTACTCACGGTTGAATAGGCAAGCCTCCTCTTAATATGCTGCTCCTTAAATGCCATGCAGGAGCCGAACAGTATCGTTATTAATGAAGCTGACATAACAAGATACTGCACCCACGTTCCCTTTAAAATTTCAGTTCCATAGCTGAAATAAGTAATTCTTCCAATGGCAAATGCACCTGATTTAACAACTGCAACCGCATGAAGAAGTGCCGTTACCGGGGTCGGTGCGACAGATGCCTTTGGAAGCCATCCGTGGAACGGAAATACTGCCGCCTTAACCCCAAAGCCAAAGAAGGCAAAGGCATACCAAACCCTCATAAGCTGCTCCTTGTCCTTCGGCAGATTATCAAGCACACCGCCCCACATAAATGACGAGGTTTCCCCATAGTTCAGTATAAACATAAGGCTTATAAATCCAAAGCTTGCCCCTGCTATGGAATAAACCATGTACCTTCTCGCCGCCCTGATAGACTCCTTGTTCATCTCATGCATTACAAGCGGCAGGGTGACAAGCGTAAGCATCTCATAAAATAGATACATCGTCTCTATATTTCCTGCAAACGCAATGCCGATTGTAATTCCATATGTCATTGTATAAAAGGCAAAAAAGGAATTTTTACGCGATTCCTCCTCCATGTATTCAAAGGCATAAAGGCTTGCAAAAGGCCACAGAAAGGATACGATACCCGCAAACACGGCAGCCATTTTATCAATATGAAATTCTATCGTCAATTCATTTGTAAGACGGAACAATATATAGGTCCCCTCAGGCGGTGCAAAAAGAAGCAGGAAAACAACGATTGTATTTATCATAACACCTGTCTCAATATATATGTTTCTCCTTCTGTCGCTGTCAAACTGAAATACAAAAGCCAAAAGACCTACAAGCATCGGAAACAGCACCGGAAAATAAATTAATATGTCTGGCATAATCCCACCACCTTACATAAGAGCTGTCGCAAAAGAGGCAAGCTCATCAAAAATCAAATCAGGGTAAACAGCTAAAATCAGTATCAATATAACAAGCACAATCAAAGGAGCAGTCATGGAAGCCGCCGGCTCACATTTAGTCTGCGCATGCTCCTCATATTGCCGTTTCCCAAAATATCCCTTTATAAAAACAGGAAACAGATATCCTGCTGTCAAAAGGGCGCTTATCATAATCACGATCATTCCTGCAAAAGCAAGCTGTGATACGGCACCTGAAAATTCAAGTGCGCCGCTTGATATATACCACTTGCTTAAGAATGTTCCCGCAGGCGGAATACCCACAAGAGTTATGCCTGCAATTGTGTAACAGCAAAACGTAACCGGCATATATTTTCCCAAACCGTCAAACTCATCCACAAGCTTTTTCCCTGTCTGATGGATGATATTTCCTGCCACAAGGAAAAGCACTATCTTGACCATTGCGTGCATAATAACATGAATGAGCGATCCCATAACCCCAGCCTCATTTAAAAGCGATAACCCAAACATGATATAATTCATTTGGCTGACCGTAGAGTAAGCCAGCCTTTTCTTAAATATCTTTTCCCGGTATGCAAGCATGCTTCCCAACAGTATTGATACAATGGCAAGTGCCATCCATGCCGTCTGCACCCATGTATTCATAATAAAGCCTGACCCAAAAACATAAAAAACAGTTCTGATAACCGCAAATACCCCACATTTTACGACAACTCCTGACAGCAGTGCTGAGCCCGGTGCAGGTGCGACAGGATGTGCCTCAGGAAGCCATGCATGATACGGCAGGATTGCCGCCTTGACGCCAAAGCCAATTATCATAAGAAACGCACATGCCAAAAACAGCGTCTTATTTCCATTCAAAAAATCGATTCCAAGAGAGCCACCTTTTACAAACGGAATGTCCGCCCCTTTATTTGCATAGAGGGCAAAAACACCAAAAAGCGCCGTAAATGCTCCTGCTATGGAGAAATAAAGTATTCTGAAGCCGCCCTTTTCCGATGCCTTATTTCTGTCGTGAAAAACAAGCATCGCCGTGGAAAGGGATATTAATTCAAAGCTTATGTACATTGTAATAAGATTATCCGCAAAAAACTGGGACAGCATTGACAAATAGCTGATACAATAAAATACATAATATATTTTTTTATGGTTATCCTTCTTAAAATATCCTGCATGATATATGCCGATAAGCACATACATTACAGTGGCAAGAATTGCAAATATAACACCAAGCTCATCCATGCGGTATCTGATTATGAACTCACTGTTAAGCCTTACTTCCATAACTTTTTCTCTCCTTTATTTGAACATAAGTCCTTCCAAGCTTTCGCTTTTTACAAAGGGACTGGCGCTGTATATATTAATCAAACATGCCAATTCCTTCAAATATAAAATCAATGATAGGCTGCGCATGCGTTCCGAGAAATACATTTAAAGCAACAAAAATAATACATGCAGCTATAAATAACGGATCTGCCTTATATATAACCGCCTTATCCTCATCCTTGACAGGTCTGTAAATTGATATAATTGCCCTCATAAAATAAACAGCATTTAAAAGCGTACTAAAGGCAAGCGCAAGCATAACAATTACAAGCTTTACGGTAGAGGCATTAATTGCAGCATCCGCAAAGCAAACCTTCGAGATAAATCCCGCAAGCATCGGAATACCTATCATGGAGCAGGCGCCAACAGTAAACGTGGCTCCCGCTATCGGATTTTTTATTGCAGAGCCGCTCAAATCCCGAAATTCCTTACTGTCATTTGAAACATAGGAAAGTCCGTCAGCAGCTATAAACATCATTGATTTTGCAGATGAATGTGCAAATATATGGAATACCGCCGCCATCATTCCAAGCTCGGTTCCAAGTCCCATGCCCATGTAAATATAACCAATCTGCGCCACTGAGGAATAGGCAATCATCCGTCTTACATCCGTCTGCGCAATTGCCCTTGCGGAGCCTGCAATCATGCCGATTACGCCAAAGGCAAAAAAAACATTTCCTATTTTTGATGACACGATGATATCCATGCCGATTACCCTGTACATAATCTTTATGAGCAGAAAAATGTACCCCTTTGATATAAGTGATGAAAGCAGGGCAGATGATGTGGCAGTTGAATATCCATATGCGTCAGGAAGCCATGCGTGAAATGGAAAAAGCGCACTTTTTATTGCAATTCCCACACACAAAAGTCCTACCGTAATCGTAAGTGGAAGCTCATACTCGCCAATTGCCACATTAGCAGCGATAGCTTCTTTTATATTGGACATGAGAAGATGTCCTGTCAGGTCATAAAGCATGGAAAGTCCAAGCAGGATAAGACCTGAACCGATAAGACTCATAATCATATACTTCATGGCAGACACAAGACAATGTCCATTATCCCTGCTCATAATAAGGGCGCATGCGGAAATTGTCATAATCTCTATAAAAACATACCCCGTAAAAAGGTCGTTTGTATAAATCATTGCAAGAAGCGCCGCAAGAAGCAGGTCAACCATAATATAATAAAGATTTCTTTTCTTAGGCGCAACATCTATAAATACGCGCTTCATTCCTCCAAGGACAGATGCAAACATAACGATGGAAAATATTGTCGCCGTAAGTGCCTCAAGTATGCCTACCCTGATTTCATTTCCCCATGGCGCCGGAAAATGACCCATATAATATGTATAGGACTGGTCAAGCCCTGCCACGTAAAAAAATGTAATGGCTGACATAACCGAAACTGCACCTATGACGCAGAGAGAAAACACTCTTGCTGCCCTGTCGCTCATAATTGATATGATTACCGCCGATACCATGGAAAGTATGATACAGAAAAACGGCAAATTTCTAAGGAAGTCCATGCTATATGCCTCCCTTCCTTGATATAATGGCAATCTCATCTATATCAAGCGTGTGGTACCTTCTATAAAGCTTTACCGTAAGGGCAAGCATAATGGCAGTAACGCTTACGGACACAACGATACCCGTAAGAACAAGCCCCGCAGGAATAGGATTTATGTATGCCTCCATATCCCTTACGCCATCCACGACGATAGGCGCCTTCCTGCTTTCAATATACCCCTTTGATGCAAGAAAGAGATATACCGCATTATCCATAAGATTAAAGCCGATTATTTTCTTTATGAGATTTTTATTGAGCAGGAGGGTCGTAAAGCCGATTCCAAATATGACTACCGCCGCCGTCTCATAATAGTTCGTCATAAGATGACTCAAAAGCTCCTTAAGCATATCCTATATCCTCCCTCTCTTAAATAGTGCATAAAATCCATACATGGTACACGCAACAACAAGACCCACGCATATATTCAGATACAATATAAGCCCACTGCTAAGTATTGCTCCCGGCGTACCGAGCGGTATCATGCTCCCTATATGATTTGCTCCCGTAAAAAAGGAATAGCTCTTTGCAAGACCATAAAAAAGAAGCGCTCCGAAGGTTATTCTCCTGAAGGTTTTATAGGAAAACAGCCGTTCCATTTTCTCAAAGCCATATGCATTTGCAAAAAGGATCAGTCCCGCTCCCATAATCGCACCACCGGAAAAGCCCCCGCCTGGGGACAAATGTCCGTTTAAAACGACATAAATTCCAAACACCAAAATAACCGGCACAAGAAATTTTGCCACCTTCTCAAGTATAATATCTCTCCTGAAATCAACCACGTCCTCATCTGCAAGAGGCTCCCCGCCGTCATTTCTAAGCAAAATAAGCACGCAGCAGCAGGCAATAAACAAAACATTTGACTCGCCAAATGTATCAAATGCCCTGTAATCAAGTATCATGCCGGCAACTATGTTTACTGCGCCCGTTTCATCTAAGCCGTCCTCTATATATCTTTCTGAAACCTCATTGTTTACAGGATTATCCTTATCTCCAAATGTAGGCAGTGAGGAAACCGTAAAAAGCAGGACGCATATAATGATAATTGCAACAACAACCGAAATGATATTATACGCCTTGTTCAGCCGCCCCACGAATTTTCTGCTTCTGAACGCCTGATAAAGCTCCCGCCTTTTGATATCATTTGCATCGGTAAATTCAGAAAAAAATTCATTCGACTGAACAACCTTATCATTTTTTTCCTGTTTTTTTCTTGGATGAACCTCGTCAGGAATTTCCAAGTCTCCGGTCATAAAATCAGAGAATTTTTGACTGAAGCTATCCTTATAATTCTCCTTTAGCTTACTCATGACCTTTTTCCTCTCCTTTTGCTATATTATTTTCCACATTATCATCATGTTCCTCATCCTCAATATACACGTTTAACGCATCTATCTTCCTAAGAACAAGGAAAAATAAAATACTCGTCACGCCTGCACCGACTGCCGCCTCCGTTATGGCAAGATCAGGCGACTCCAAAAGAAACCATATGATACACATAACAAGGGAAAAGGACATAAAAATAACAACTGAATTAATAAGCTTTTTTGATGTACATGCAGCTATGGCGCACACAATTAAAAGCACAAGCAGCACAATATGAAATACAGTCATTATTTTTTCACCTCACATTCATCCTTAAAATTTTCATTTGTCTCTATCTCCATCTTCGAAACAAGATGTGCCGATACAGGCGATGCAAACATAAATACGATAAGCACAATCAAAAGCTTTAATGTCGTATAGCTAAAGCCTGCTATAATCATAATTCCGATAAGCACCATATCAAGTCCTAAGGTGTCCCCGATTGCCGAGCAGTGCATTCTGTTCAGCACATACTTAAATCTGTATACTCCGATTATGGCAAGAATTTCGGCAAGCATGCCGCACACAATAAATAATGCCGCTATAATAAATCTAATCCACTGTAATACTTCCATAAGCTGCTCCATCTCTTTTCCTTAATTTTATCCTTCCATGCCGCCCTTAGAGCGCATTCTTTTTTTAGACCTTTTGGGCGTATTTCTTCTTTTGTATCTGTTTCTTCTTGTCATGATTTTCCTATTGTCATCCTCAATTTTTGCCTTTGCACCCGGAATTGCCTCAAGGGTTTTTATGTCAATCCTTCTGTATTTATTGGTATAAACCCTGTAAAGCACAACTACAGCAACAAAGCTTATGGCGGCATATATAATACAGATATCCGCAAGATACCCCTCGCCAATCCATTGGGAAAGAATTGCAATTATCATGATAACGACCGTCCCTGCCATATTTGAACATACAATTCTGTCCGTAAGCCTCGGCCCCCTGATTGCCCTGATTAAAATAAACAATATGCAAAGTGCCAAAATACTCATGGACACCACATACAAAACCATATAAGCCTTATCCAGCATCACACGTTTTCCCCCTCACACTTTATCTTCTCAATTTTTGTGAGAAGCCTTACAAATACCGAATTTTCCATACCCTCTGCAAGCTCCTTGTCAAAGCAGTGCACCAGATAGGTATCTTCATTTACATCAACCGTTATTGTACCCGGTGTCAGTGTAATTGAATTTGCAAGCATGACCTTACAGCTCTCATCCGTAAGCGTCGTTTTAAAACTTACAAGCTCAGGCTCATTTTCATATTTATCAAGTACAATAAAGCGCAGCATGGTAATATTTGCCTTCACAATCTCCCAAATGAGCACAAAGAAATATGCGGAAATAAGGGGCAGCAGCCTGTAAAATTTCATTTCTTTTTTTATGCTGTAATCCATGCATTTGCATAAAAAAACAAATATGACCACAGTAATTACAATTCCGAAAATTACAATTTCAAGGGTAATATTTGCATTAAAAACAATCCATGCCAAAAATAAAAGCGCTAACATCTTATCACTCCTGTTTCAACATAAAAATAACGAGATAAATCCCGCCCCAAAAACTACCATCAATATATACCTATTAAATTCAAAATGCAACTAAAAATTTTAGAATAATATGGACAAATGCAAGAAATAATAAAAAATAAAAAAGGAAGAACAGCAATGGAAAATAAAACTCTGTATTTTTCCCTGGAGCAAAGTACATTGGTTCCTTCAAGAAAGGTACATGTAGGTGATATAGCATCAATATTTTGCTCTGATATGGATATCAGCCATGCTGCTGAGAAAACGCTTATCACGACGCTGACAAACACGGAGCAGGATCAGATTGTTATAACGGCAATGAAAATTGTTGAGCTTATTTCCCTTCAATATAAGGATTTAAGCATCGTCAGCATAGGCTGTCCTGAAACAATCGTATACTACCGTAATCTTAAACCGGTATCGAAGTTTAAGGGAAAATTAAAAAGCGCACTTATGATACTGCTTGCCTTTTTTGGGACTGCCTACTCAATCATGTCCTATAACGGTGACGTTGATGCCGTAAAGCTCTTAAACGACCTATACATTTTGTTTACCGGTGACAGAAACGGAAACACCCTAGGGCAAATACTTGGAATTGTTGCATATTCCCTGGGACTTTGTGCCGGCATGATTATTTTCTTTAATCATGGCATTAACAAGAAAAAAACGGACGACCCGACTCCCCTTCAGGTACAGATGCGTCTATACGAGCAGGATGTTAATACCTGTATTATCGTTGACAGCACAAGGGATAACAAAACCTTAGATGTTAATTAAAAACTCTGCCTACGTTTTATTCTGCCTGGTTGCAGGGGGAGCTATCTCGGCAGGATATGTAGCATTTATAACCTTGCTTGGTGTTTTTGACAAATTATCGGAAAAGCTCAAGGCAGTAAAATACAGCTATGTCATAGAAACATTAATCATCATCGGGGTAACCATCGGCAATTTTGTATACCTGCTCCAGCTTAAATTACCCTTCGGACTTACAGGTTATGTATTTTTTGAGCTTATGGGCGGTATATTTACAGGCTGTCTTGCAGGCGCACTTGCAGAAACCATAAATATTTTTCCAATACTTTCAAGGAGATTTTCAATCAGGAAAAATCTTCACTATGCACTTATTGCAGCAGCCTTGGGAAAGGCGGCAGGTTCCCTAATCCAGCTTCTGCTGCTTTAAATGAAAAAGGAGGTAACTATGAAGGTAAAACAAAACGACGAGGAATACAACAAATATGTTGATGCCGTAACTCCGAAGCACAACCCGTTTAAAAACTGCTTCAATGCTTTTTGGATAGGCGGACTTATCTGTGTCATCGGACAGGCAATCAATAATTTCATGATGTCATATTTTGAATTTAACAAGGATGACGCAGGAAGCTACACATCACTTATCTTAGTTTTATTAAGCGTGCTTCTGACAAGCTTTAACCTTTACAAAAAAATTGCCAAATACGGAGGGGCAGGAGCCCTTGTTCCAATTACCGGCTTTGCCAACTCTGTAGCCTCACCGACAATTGAGTATAAAAAGGAGGGGGAGGTTTTTGGAAAGGGCGTCAAGGTATTTACCATTGCCGGTCCCGTAATCCTGTTCGGAATTGTAACAAGCTTTATACTCGGTTTTATTTACTGGGTGGTAAAGCTGATAGGCTTAGTATAGGAGGAAATGTATATGAATAATCAGTCAGTGGGAAAACAAAGCATAAAATTTGAAAATCCTCCCGTCATCATCAGTCAGGCGTCAGTTGTCGGAGAAATGGAGGGGCAGGGACCTCTCGGCTCATATTTTGACCAAATTGAAACCGACCCTTCCTTCGGACAGGAGTCATGGGAGCTTGGAGAGTCTGAAATGGTAAGACGGGCAGTATCTACAGCCATAACAAAATCAGGGCTGGAACAAAGTAAAATAAAATATATTTTCGGCGGCGACCTCTTGGGACAGCTTATCGGTACAACCTTCGGGCTGAAGGATTTTAATATACCGCTTTTCGGTCTTTACGGTGCATGCTCCACATGTGGAGAATCACTTTCGCTTGCCGCAATGACGGTAGCGGCAGGCTATGCAGAAAACGTCCTTGCCGTTACAAGCAGTCATTACGGTGGTGCTGAAAAGCAGTTCCGTTTTCCGCTTGAATACGGAAATCAGCGTCCCTTGAGCGCTACATGGACTGTCACGGGAAGCGGCGCATTTATTGTAAGCCAGACAAATGGGGAACAGCCCATGCTCCAATATCCGCGCATAACCGCAATCACGACAGGAAAGGTAGTGGATTACGGCGTGCGGGACAGCCTTAATATGGGGGCATGCATGGCACCTGCGGCGGCGGACGTTATCTATCAATGCTTCGAGGACTTAAACATGAAGGAAACCCAGTTTGATAAAATCATAACCGGCGATTTAGGTAAGGTTGGAAGTGAAATTTTAATTAAGCTTCTAAAGGATAACGGTCATGACATCAGCAAACAGCATATGGACTGCGGTGTTAATATATACAACAATGAACAGCAGGATACACACAGCGGAGGAAGCGGCTGCGGCTGTTCTGCCGTGACGCTTGCAGGCTACATTATTCACAACCTCAAGCAGCATATGTGGAAAAAGGTTCTTTTTGTTCCTACCGGAGCGCTTTTATCAACGGTAAGCTACAACGAGGGACAGACAATCCCCGGAATCGCTCATGCACTTGTGATTGAACAGCAATAAAAAATAAAAAAATTATCAGGAGAATACTATGGATTATATAAAAGCATTTATCATTGGCGGCATTATATGTATCTTGGCACAAATATTAATGGACACGACAAAGCTTATGCCCGGTCGGGTCATGGTTATCCTTGTATGTACAGGCGCAATCTTAGGCTCCGTCGGAATTTATAAGCCATTTCTTGAGTTTGCAGGAGCCGGTGCCTCCGTACCACTTACAGGCTTTGGCTATAACCTTTGGAAGGGAATAAAGGAAGCAGTTGATACAGATGGATTTATAGGATTATTCCGGGGCGGATTTACAATGGCTGCGGTTGGAACCTCAGCGGCGCTTATCCTGTCCTACTTTGCATCTCTTATATTCCAACCTAAAATGCCGAAAAATTAACTTATTATCTGCATATGTTAATTATAAGCAAACAAGCATATGCTTTTAATATAGATATTGTATGTTTAAACATACAATAAGGGGCTGACGCAGGCATATGCGGCAGCCCCTTTTCATTATTATATTATTGTGCAGGTGGTGCTTCCGTTGGCGGTGCTTCTGTCGGCGGAGCCTCCGTTGGCGGTGTAGCCGTAGTCGGCGCTTCCGTTGGTGGCGGCGCAACTGTTGTAGCAGGAGGCGGTGTCGTACCCCCGTCGATTTTTCTAAAGGTTGCTGAAATTGTTGCATCTGCCTCAATGTTTTCAAATTTATAAGTGCCTACAGCGCCCTGACTCACCCCATTGACAAGAACATCCTGAATAACATATCCGTTGTATGGTGTTATATAGTAGACAACTGTTGTTCCCTTATCAACTGAGGCTGAGGCGGATATGGTGCCACCCTCGCCTGCCTGAGAGGTTATCATAACCTGTTCTGCCTGCTCAGGGTGCAGATCACATATTTCCTCCGTATATTTGTAATCATCATGACCATCTCCCACATATTCCTTTGTGCCGTCATCCTTTACCCTGACAACAAACTCAACTACCTCAGGACAGGTGTTTGTTGCTATTTTCTTTGACTCCTTACATAGCTTTACAGGCTCATGTCCCGGACAGGTTCCTCCTCTAAAAGTTCCTGTTGCGCAATAGTCAGTAAATGTAGGACATGTTTCAAGTGGAATTTGTCCTGTTATCTGACAGAGGGTTATCGTGCTTATGCCGTCCGGTCTTTCCATGATAACCCTTGAGGTATCCTGCCCCTCAAGCTCTGCAATCCTATCCATAACGTCACGCCACATACACTTTGGTGCATTCGTACCGTATCTGGCAAGATCCACATTTGAATCACAGCCCATCCAAACCGCACCTGTATAATACGGTGTCATACCACAAAACCAAAGGTCGTAGTTGCTTGATGTTGTACCGGTCTTACCCGAACAGGCAACTCCTGACCGAAGATGCGCCATACTTCCCGTTCCTGCCGTAAGGGTGGTTCTCATTGCCTCAAGAAGGAGCCACGCCGTCGTAGGCTTCATAACCGTATGGGAGGTCGGTGTTGTATTATCTATAATCACATTTCCGTCGTGATCCAAAACCTTAGAATAAAATACAGGCTTATTATAAACGCCTCCATTGGCAATTGTGGCATATGCCGCAGTTATCTCAAGGTTTGTGATTCCATAGGTAAGTCCGCCAAGTGCTACGGACTGCGTTGCATCAGTATATACGGTGCCGTCCGAACCGGTTTCACCTCCAGCAAGGGTTGTAAAGCCATAATCAAGCAGATATTGGTACGCAACATCCGGCGTCACTGCCGTAATTGCCTTAACCGCACAAATATTCGCAGACTGCTCAATCGCCTCTCTCAATGAAAAATATCCTCTATATGAAAATCCCCACCAGTTTTTAACCTGTATGCCATTGTCATAGAAAAATTCCTCATCAAGGAACGGAGAGGCAAGAGAGCCTCCATAGGAATCTATATAAGGCGTATATGCTGCAAGTATTTTAAAGGTGGAGCCTGCCTGACGCTCTGCCATGGTTGCCCTGTTAAATGCCCTGTCAACCTTTTTTTCTCCACGTCCACTGAATATTGCTTTCACATAGCCGTTATGCTGGTCTATAATCGTCATCGTAAACTGAGGCTGTGGGTCAACCTGATAGGACTCTGCAAAAAACGTGCCGCCTGTTTCCTCAAGCATTGCCTCCTTATATGCATCTGCAGCAGCCCTTGCGGATGTTTCATCAGGGTATATTTCATTATACTTCGGATTGCCTGTCTGTTCCCTGTAATATGAGAGCAGATTTTCTATGCTGAAATTCATAGGCTCATTGTTTTCGTCCGTCAGGGTAAGCTCATATTTTAATGCAACACTTGTTCCCTCATAATAATAGTCCGTCTTATTCAGCTCCTCGTCAAGGATTGCCTGAATATCGTCGTCCTGAACAGAGTATATGGTATAGCCTCCCGTAAATACCTCAATAGACGCCTGTGCTTTTGTAAATCCATATAACTCCATAAGATCATTCTCAAATGCATCAATAAGGGCATCCGTGTAATAGGAATTAGCAGAATAGCTTTCCTTCTGAATACGGTCAATCTCCGCTATTCTTGTATATACGTCGTCAGCCATGGCTGTATCGTATTGCTCCTGCGTGATATATTCAAGCTCAAGCATCTTATCAAGCACATCCTCACGTCTGTGGGCATTTGCCTCCGGAAAAATCGTAGGATCATAGCCATATGGATTTTTTGTTATTCCCGCAATAACTGCTATTTCAGATATGGTAAGATCCTTTATATCCTTGTCAAAATACGCTTCCGCAGCAGCCTGAATGCCGTGAACACCGCTGCCTAAGTATATTGTATTCAGGTAATATTCAAGTATCGCTTCCTTGTCATACTTTTTTTCCAGCTCAAGGGCAAGGTACTGCTCCTGAACCTTTCTCTCTACCTTATCAAGGAAAGAGGTTTCATCCATACCTACATTAAACACATGGTTTTTGATAAGCTGCTGTGTTATTGTACTTGCTCCCTGGTCAAAATCTCCCGTAGTAATTCCATGTATTCCTGCACGGAATATACCTCTCACGTCAATTCCATTATGCGTCCAAAAACGCTGATCCTCTATTGCCACAAAAGCATTCACCCAATCCTCCGGTATATCCTCATAATAAACATATACCCTGTTGGAATCTATGGTTGCAATCTCATTTTTAACATTTCCATCTTGGTCACATATAACTGTCCGAAAGCCCTTTGGTACAATATTGATATCATTCACATCCGGTGCCCCATCCAAAATGCCCTTCATCATTCCAAATGCAGCGCCTGCTCCCGCAACAATAACAGCTATAAATGAAACTAATATTAACTTAAAAAAATTGACTAAAATTTTCCGTCTGGTCCGTTGTGCCTTGGAGACCAGTTTTCTCTGCTTCTTCTCAGTCTCCTGTATTGAAAAGCCCATGGAGCCACCTCCTTATTACTGTATGTACACTCAATTATTCATAAGTATATCAAAAAAAAACTACAAATACAAGTACCGTAAAATTCTAACATAAAACCACGTAAAATTCTAACATAAAACCATGTTCAAAATGTGACTTACATGTAATTTTTGACTTATATTTTAAATGTTATTCCATTTTAAAAACTCTGCAGCAATATTTGCGATAAGCTCGTCCATTTCCTCCAGTACAAAAACCATAAGCGGTCCATCTGCCTTCTTCCTCCTCATAACCCTGTCTATTTCATTCCTTACCCGTTCCATGCTAAAGCCGTCATTTTCTATGATTGCCTGACAATCCTTCAGCTTAAGCGTTCTTAGTCCATACCGTTCAATATAACGGCTGTTCATTCTCGTATAATCCCCGTAATACATTTCCTCAGAAAAAAAGAGCTTCCTTGGATAAATCCTTCCGTTGTCAATCAGCTTTACCTGTGTTACCTCATCATACAAAAAAGCAGGCTCAAGCTTGTCATTAAAGAAACGAAAATGCTTCGTCCAATACAGCTCCAAAAATTTCAAATCAAAAATAAGGTGATGGTAATATCCCCTCACAAAAGGTTCATTTATTCTATCACCGTGCTTTTCAAGAAATACATTCATATCCGGTTTTCTTACGAACTGCGCAAACGCCCGATCACTCCAAAAGTGGCTCTGCTTTTTATTGTTTCCTGCCACAATATCCGGTGCAACGCTTCCAACAATATAATCGTTTATATAGGTTTCATCCCGAATGCCGCACAACCTCAAATATTCCTTGGCGGCCGCCATGTGAATTATAAAGCCCGGCATAATCTCACTCCCGCAAGCATATCTTCATCAAGATATACATTATTTAACTTTTTTCGTACCGTATCCGCACCGGTCTTTTCTGCTTTTACCATATCAGAAGCAATATCCTGCCGTACCTTTTTATCCTCCGGGCGTCCACTAATCCTTTCAAGGCTTTTAATATTGTACATAAGCAGACCTGACAGTATTTTTTCTATGGACATTTCCACTGCCTCCTGCCTCCTTAATTTCATTTCAGTATAATCTATGCTTCTCGGAATATCTATGCACCTTACATATATATCCTTGTCCGTTCCAAGCTTATTTTTCATAAATTGCTTTCTGAGCGTATTTAAGTTCAAAAGCCTTATATCTATATTTTTGTCAGAACATTCTGACAGTGTTTCCCCCACGACGGAAATATACACATAGGTTTTGCTGCTGACTCTTAAGTTTTGCAAAAAGGAATACACTGCAAGGGAAAGTCCCCACCTATATGCAGGAACCACAAGCCCTACGCTGTCACAGGAAAGCATTTCGCCTTCATATTCCGTATATTTTTTTACCACGCAGTCAGAAAGTCCTTTTTGTAAATGCAGTGCAATGACTCTGCCAGCGTCCATTTTTCTGATATGCTCTGACCTGTAATCTGTATCGGTATCACATACATAAAACACAAGATTCATACACTACCCCCTGACTAAAGAATCAAAAAACATTCTAAAGGAATAGCGTAAATATTCTTCCTTCGTCATATTTAACCTACTGTGTATATAGTCCTTTTTTCTTCCTGCAACCTGTATAATTCCACTTATGGCAGACCACACATATAATACGGTCGGTTCAGGCTCAATATCCTTTCTCAGGGCATTGCCCTTTATTCCCTTTTCTATCAGCTCCATTATGAGAAGCCTAAGCTCCTTTCCCATATCGTGCTTTATCATGCCCTGCCCCTTTTTTTGGTTATTGAGACGGACATCTCCCGTAAGCCCCGCAAAGTATCTTGGATATTTTTCCTCAAAGGCCACAAGACATTCGCACAGCCTGTAATAGCTTTTCTCAAAGTCCTGTTCTTCGTCTATTTCCTGCCTAATTTCAGCACTAAGCTCCTCAAGATACTCAGACACAATAGAATTAAAAATATCCTCTTTGCTCTTGAAATAAACATATATAGTTGATTTGCTGTAATCAGCGTGCCTTGCAATATCATCCATGGTGGTCTTATCAATGCCGTTGATATCAAACAATTCCTTTGCCGCAGTAAGAATATTGTCACGATTAAATTGTTCCAAGGCTTCTTTTTTTCTTGCGCCCATAAAAATACCTCAAATTAAACTGATAGTGTCACTTTATCTTTATAGGAAATCCCTTCCATATCCATACAAACAAAAATCTATATAAACATACTAAAAGTACAATTTATATAACAAAAGTACAATAAATAAATTTTAGTTCAATTTTCAAATTTATAGTATATTTACTATACTTATAATCTAAAAAAAAATTAAAAGTGTTATAATAATACAATTAGTTTTTATATTATATTCTATGTATTATTTTCATATTCTTTGTTCAAAATACAAAATTGTAATATAATTTATATACTTTTATATTATTTTTCAAACTTAATTGTTTTTTATTGTACTATCAGTTCGATTTTTTGTCAACAGTATTGTTAAATTTTTTATACATTTAGGGTTTCTCTCATCTTCTCCAAAAGCTTTTTTTCCAGTCTGCTTACCTGTACCTGACTGATTCCCAGCTCCCTTGCAACCTCACTTTGGGTTTTGTCCTGAAAATATCTCATGTTTATAAGCTTCCTCTGCTTACTGTCCAGCTCGCTCATTGCCTGCTCTATCATTAAGTGGTTTATCATTCCCTCCGCTGCAATTTCCGCCCCTGCATCATCTGCAACCTGATCTACAATGTACATCTCCTTTCCATCATGCCCGTATACGGTCTGATACAGCGACTCTATCTCCCTGTTTGCCTCCGTTGCCATGACAATATCTTCAATCTCAAGCTGCGTTTCCCTTGAAAGCTCCTCCAAGGTTGCCTCCCTGCCCAGCTTATTTGAAAGCTTTTCCCTTGCCATTGAAAGCTTATAGCCGTTCTGCTTTAAAATTCTCGATACCTTTATCATTCCGTTGTCCCTTAAAAATCTTTTTATTTCCCCGGAAATAAGCGGTACGGCATAGGTGGAAAATTTTACCTGATACTCCATTGAAAATCTGTCTATTGCTTTTAGCATCCCGATACAGCCTATCTGATATATTTCCTCCAAATCATAGCCCCGCCCCATATATCTTCTCGCTATGCTCCATATTAGTCCGGCATTGTCCGAAACTATCTTTTCCTTAGCAGCCTTATCACCTTTTCTTGCCAGTTCAAATAGTTTCATTTCATTCATTTATTTAATCAAACTGATGCTTCGACACACCAATCTCCTTCCACATTTTTACTATGGTGCCCACCCCGTATTCCGATTCGACGGTAAGACCATCCATAAATGCCTCCATAAAGGAAAATCCCATGCCTGACCTGTCCTCCTGAGGTTTGCTTGTATACAACGGCTCCATCGCTTTTTTTATATCCTCTATGCCCTTTCCGTTATCCTTTACCTCTATGTACACCATACGTCCGTCAACCCTCGTCCGTATGCTTATCGTTCCGCTGGATTTTTCATACCCATGTATAATGGAATTTGTCACTGCCTCCGAAACAGCCGTTTTTATGTCCGACACCTCCTCCAATGTGGGATTTGTTCTTGTTATAAATGCGGCGACAACCATTCTTGCAAAGCTTTCATTTTGAGCCTCCCCTGAAAATTCAACCATCATTTCGCTTGTGTTATTCATAGTAACCTCCCTTTAACATTTCCTTAATTATCTCCTCCTTAGAGCTTTTCTTTTTTACGATCCTGTATATGCCTGACATTGTGAGAACCTTATCTATATTTGCATTTATGTTTATTACATAGACCTGTCCACCCGCATCATGAACCTTTCGGTATCTTCCCGTTATCAGCCCTATTCCTGAGCTGTCCATAAAGGTTGTCTTGTCAAAGTCAAATATAAGATGCTTTATATCCCCATCCTTAAAGCAGCTCTCCGTCTTTCTCTTAATCCTGTCCGCCGCAAAGTGGTCAAGCTCCTGCGGCAGGTAGTAAATCATTACACCATTACTTACCTCAAATGCTTCCATTTCATATCTCTCCATTTCATTTTTTTACCGTGGTTTTGGCAGCTAAAAAAGGACTATCCCTATGGTTAGCCGTATAGAAACATTAAAACCCTGTCGTTTTACTTTTCCTGTGTTCTTTACAGCCTGCCATAAGGACAGTCCTTTTTATTTTTGTATATTTACTCGTTATCTATCATATTTTGTATATCGTCAGCCGACATACCGGTTTTCACGGTTGAATAATCCGGCATCGAATCATTCGCCATGGTTACGTCATTTTCCAGATTTTCAATCCTGACATTCAGCTCTGCAATCTGATCGTTTAAAGCCATAATTGTGGCATTTTTAACAGCCAGCTCCTCACTGTAGTATTTAATTTCATCCCTGTTTTCATTTCTTATTTTTTTCCTTTGTGCAGGGACTACTACAAAGAACAGAATAAGTATACCCAGCACAAGCCCTACTATTACATATGTACCTGAATATTTTGCAAAGCTTACCTCGCCGTACTCTCCAGTCTTAACGGTTTTGTCAATGTTATTTTTCTTAAATTCCTTAAATACATTTGTTTTATCCTCAGGCGGCGCCTCAAGATTACCGTTTTGTGTAACGGAAAGCTCCTCCACATAAACGTCGTCCAAAAGTCCGTCGTTTTCTATGGACTGCTCACGCATCATAATAATATTTTCATCTGTGTGTCCCATTTCATGCAGATACCGTATTGCCTGCGGATTCGCCTTGTCTATTTTTAACACACGCCTTAAGGTGGTGCCTGCCTTTTCATAGTTTTCTACCTTAAGATACAAAAGCGCAAGCAGAAGATACCCCTTTACAAAATGAGGGTTTTCACCGAGAACGCTCTTTAGCTGCATAATTGCAAGGTCATAGTCCGCCGTGTTTGCATATCCAAGCGCCATATTATATTTTTTTGCAATTTGGTCAATAAACTCAAGTCTTCCCGGATCCTTCTTAAGCTCCTTCAAATACTTGGACGCAATATTATTACTCGGCTCATAATTGACGCTCATCACAAAATGGCTTATGGCTTCAACGACTTCGCCCATCTCGTAGTAAATCAGCCCCAAAAGATTTCTTGTCATAATGTTCTTTTTGTTATATCTAAGAGACATATTAAGTGACTCAATGGCTCCCGACAAATCCCTGGCAATCGCTTTATCATATCCTATGTTGTAATGGTAGTCTGACGTATTAAATGCTTTCCATGTGACATTTACATGCATATTACAGCCACTGCAATATCCATTTTTCAAAATTCTTTTGCCACAGCTTGGACAAACGAAGGGTTTTGAATCAGCCATAATTAAAACCTCGTTCTTCCCGGCATTTGAACATATGCTGCCGATGTTGTGCTTCTAAGATCCGTTGTCATCTGCGTCACAATGTCGCTGATATCCTTCAGGTCATTGCTGTATATAGCTTCCTCCGCCTGACTAACCTCAGGTATCGGCTTAAACCGCTTTAGTTCTTCCTCGAAATTTATCATTGAATGTTCCTCCTATTATTGAACTCCTTTATATCTCCCACAAGATATAAGGAGCCGACACAATAAAGCATTGTATCTTCACGCATGGCTTCGCAAAAGGCTTCCTGAAATGACGTCTTGATATCCCTGTCACTGCTGATGCATACGCTTTTATCCTTCAGGTTTCTGTCAAATATCTTACCGATTATCTCTGTCTGTAAGCCTCTCTCATTAGAAGCTTGTGTTATGTAAACCTTTTTCAGATTCAGATTATTGCAAATATAGTTTATAATATTTTCATAATCCTTATCATCACTTGACCCATAAAGCAGCATGATAGGCTTCTCCTGATTGGTAAGCCTTACTGTTTCCACAAATCTTTTTATTGCATCAAGATTGTGGGCGCCGTCAAGTATAACCCTCTCATGGATACGCTCCATTCTTCCTGCCCAAAAAAAATCCTGCAATGATTTTTTTATGGCTGTCCGGTCCATAACCTTTTTTTCTAACTCAGTATTTTTAAATAACGTATGGCATGCTTCTATTGCTGTTACCGCATTGTCAACCTGATATACGGCACATGTGTTTATCTTCAGGTTGTCATAACTATAATACCTACCTGAAACCGAAAAATCAATGGTTTTATCTGTTATTTCATTTATTATATATTTTGTTTTTGCGACATTAATTGCATCTGCGCCAAGTGTATCTGCAATCCCACAAATAATTTTATCAGCCTGCTCATCACCCGTATTATATACGACAGGCACATTTTTTTTAATAATTCCCGCCTTTTCGTAAGCAATTTTTTCTATTGTACCGCCTAAATATTTTGTGTGGTCAAGTCCAATTGAGGTTATGATGCTTATCTCAGGCATAAGGACATTTGTCGCATCAAGCCGACCTCCCAAGCCGGTCTCATAAATTACAAAATCAAGGTCTTTTTTTGCAAAATACACTGCTGCCATTGCAAATATAAATTCAAAAAAAGAAATATGTGGATTTCCGTCTGCCACAAGCATGTCATTCTTTTCCTTTACCTCATGAAAAGCCGCAAGAAATGCATCATCATCTATCATCATTTCCCTGCCTGCAAAGGCAGTAACAATTCTCTCATTTACCCTTACAAGATGCGGCGAGGTAAATATCCCTACGTTCATGCCTGCCGATACGAGTATGTTTTTTACAAGCTGTGCCGTTGAGCCCTTTCCATTTGTGCCTGCAATATGGATGCAGCGATGTGCCTTATGGGGCATATGAAGCATGGCAAGCACCTGCATCAGATTTTCATTCCCCGTTTTTCCCCTGTCCGAAAATCGTGGAATATTAAAAATATAGTTTACCGCTTCCTCATAATTCATACTTATCTGTTGTCCACCTTTTCCGGATACATGTCATGATTTACAAGCCTGTCCCAGGCAGCCGCTTCCCATTTGGTTTCAGGTCTTCCATAGTTACAGTACGGATCTATGGAAATTCCTCCCCTTGGCAGAAATTTACCCCACACCTCAATATATTTTGGGTTCATAAGCTTTATCAGATCCTTCATAATGATATTGACACAATCCTCATGAAAATCGCCATGATTTCGGAAGCTGAATAAATACAGCTTCAGCGACTTGCTTTCCACCATAAGCTCATCCGGCACATAGGATATATAAATTGTGGCAAAGTCGGGCTGTCCCGTTATTGGGCAGAGACTTGTAAATTCAGGACAGTTAAATTTTACAAAGTAATCATTTTCACGATGCTTGTTGACAAATGTCTCCAGCACCTCCGGGCTGTAATCCGATTTATATTCCACATTTCTATTTCCTAAAAGACTTAGTTTATTTGTTTCATTCTCTCTTTGTGACATTTTGTTTCTCCTTTCAGACATCCTCCATAACCTCTATCGTCTTATCAAGGTAAAAGGAATATATAAGCTTCTCCTTTACCTTAAGTCCCGTAAGACGGGTTAATGTCAGGGCATAATATGTAAGCTGCGCATGATAACGTCCGATAAGCTCCGTCTCGTCTGCCCTGTCGGTTTTGTAATCCATAAGCACGATTTTGTCATCCTCATAAAAAAATGCATCTATAATACCCTGAACTATTACTATATCATCACTGTCAATATTTTTGTATATTTCTTTTACGGGAATGCCTATGGAAAACTGCTGTTCCTTCTTAAGCCTGCCACATTTAGCAGCCGCTATCATCCTCTGACCCAAATCAGATTTAAGCATGCTGTTTATTTTTGCTTCATCTACGGCGTTTTTCTCCTCCTCCGTGAACATCTTAGCCTCCACAAGCCTCTGCATGGAATTTTGTATGTCCTTCATATAATCCCCTGCTCCGAGGGAAGCAAAATCCAAAAGCTCCATAAATTTATGTACAATGGTTCCCCGTTCGGCACCCGTAAGATTTTTTTCCGGACCCGCAGTATATTCTCCCTGCTTACATATTTCCTCTTTGTCGCTTTCCTTCTGACCTGCCGCAACAGGGTATTCCTCCACGTCGTAGCGTTCCCCGTCAAACGCCTTCATCTTCTTTATTTCCGATATTGGCATTTTACTCTTTATTTTCGTTAAAGCCTCATATGGATAAACATAGTCAAAGCTTTCCTTAAATTTTTTGTAGGCTTCATTTTCACCGTACAGCATGGCATTCTCAACAAATTCCTCCATGCCGATTCCCCGGTCTGTCTCCTCCTTTACCTTCCTTGCCAAAAGCTGCTCCGGACTTACAAGCTTTGTCTCAATTATCGCCTTTGTAAGTCCTTTTTTCAAATAATAGTCATATCTTTTCATGGAGGCTGTTATCCAGTTTAAAAAACCCTTTCCCGAATTTCTTATACTGTAAGGCAAAAGCATTTTTTCATATCCAATGTCAAGCCCTTCCATGATGTCCTCGTAATCCTTGATATAGCCTGTAAGGATAAGCTTTTCCTTTGCCCTTGTCATGGCAACATAAAGGATTCTCTGCTCCTCGGCAAAGGACTCCTGTTTTGCAAGCAGGATGACCGCCTCCCGCATAACGGAATTTTTCCTATATCTTTTTTCCATGTCAATCAGCTTTGAGGAAATGTAATAATCCGAGTGAAGCTGTATATTGCGGCGCACGTCATTTGTATTGAACTGCCTCCCCAGTCCGCTCACAAACACAACGGGGTACTCAAGTCCCTTGCTCCTGTGCATAGTCATAATCCGGACAATATTCTCGTCCTCACCCTGTTTCCCTGCCTCGCCAAAATCCACCTCATTAATCTTAAGCTTATCCACGTATCTGAGGAAATTGAACAGTCCCTTATACACTCCATTTTCAAATCTTCTCGCCTTGTCCACGAGCATGTCAAGATTGCTTTTCCTCCTTTTTCCTGCCGGCATTGCCGCGGCATAGTGATAATAGCCCGTAATATTATAAACCTTAAGTATAAGCTGTGAAATTGACAGCGTAGTCTTTTCCTCCTTAAGCATATCCACCATTGCAAAAAATGTGTTCAGCTTGTCTGCTGTGCCATCAGACACAGTTTCCGCATAATAAAGGCATTTATCATATAAAATCGTTTTCCCGCCAAGATTTTTTTCTGCATAAGAGCATATGCGCGCCAGCTCATTTTCATTCAGCCCTGCAATCGGAGAAAGCAATGCGGCTGAAAGCGGAATATCCTGTCTTGAATTATCAATGACAGCCAAAAGGGACATAACAACCCTGATTTCAGTTGCCTCAAAGTACCCTTGCGGGTCATCAATATATGCAGGAATCCCCTGTGCAGTAAGGGTGTTGTAAATGATGTCGCCATAGCCCGATACACTTCTCAATAGTATAACGATGTCACCATAACATGCGTTTCTGTATTTGGATATTTTTTCATCATAAACGCAAAGAGGCTGATTGGAATTTACCAGCTCGTTGATTCGGTTTGCAATCATCACCGCCTCCAATTCCTGCTTGCTTTCCTCCTGTATCTCATCGTCATCGTCGGTCCGTTCCTTATCAGTGACACAGACAAGCACAAGCTCCGTTGAACGGCTTATGTTCAAACCTCCTGCATCCTCAAACTGTCTTGCAGGCACAAGTGCCACAGCTTCCGTATAGTCAATTCCTCCCATATCAGCGCCCATAAGCTGATAAAAGAAATAATTTACCGCATCAAGAACAACTGCCCTTGAACGGAAGTTATTTTTAAGCTCAAGCTTTACCCTGCCCGCATCATTATCCGCCTCATACTTGGGAAATGTATTATATTTCCCGATAAAAAGATCAGGTCTTGCCATACGGAATTTGTATATGCTCTGCTTTACGTCCCCAACCATAAACAGATTATTTTCTCCCCGTGCTATCCCCGAAACGGCAGTTAAAATATACTCCTGAAGGTAATTGCTGTCCTGATACTCGTCAATATATATTTCCCTGTACTTTTCGCCTATCTCCCTGCCAATTTCCGTAGGAATGACAGTTTCCGTCTCCCTGCCGGCATCGTCCTTATCTTTTTTGATGCCTTCACACACAAGCCTATATGCCATGTGCTCAACATCGGCAAACTCCACAATATGCCTTTGCTTTTTTTCCTCCATATAGCGAAGCGAAAAAGCTTCTACAATGTCAATCAGGGGCAGCAGATACTCTCCCATGCTGTTAAGCTGTATCAAAATTTCCTCACATGGGGTTTTGCAAATATCAAGCTGCTTTATCAGCTTCTTATAATCTCCCCTAATTTTTGCAAATCTGCTTACAAGCGCCTCGTCAAACTCATCTCCCTTACAGCTTTTCAGACGCTGCCATGAAATATTTTTTACTGCATTGCCAAGCTCCTCATAGCTTTTTACATCTGCAAGCTCCTCTAAAAGCTCTATGTCAGATTTGCTTACCACGGCATTTTTGTATGGTCCACGGGCGGCATTTGTAAGTGTTTCCGCCTCCTTTGCCATAAAAAGCGCCTCATTTATAACCTTTTTTGCATACCCAAAAAGCTCCTTCATCCACAAGGTATGTTCCAAGGCTTCCTTCTCTTTTATTTCAAGGGTAGTTCTCGATTCCTCCAGCCATTTTTCAGGCATTGGATAGCTCGATGCAAGGGTATGTATTTTTAAAATCAGCTCCCGAAGCCCGCTGTCATCCCTGTCCCCTCCGAATATACTGACAAGCCTGCAAAAACAGGTCCGCTCCATTTCATCCTCGCAATTATATTTTTCCTCAAATAAATCCTCCAGCACGTCAGCCTTCAAAAGCTCCGTTTCTCCCCTGTCTCCTATGTTAAAGTCGGCATCAATGTCCAAAACGCTGAAGTATTCCTTTACGATTCTTAAACAAAAGCTGTCTATTGTTGTTATGTCCGCCCTGTTTATGAGAACTGTCTGCCTCATAAGATGCTCATTGTCAGGTGTTTTTTCAAGCTCGCTCCACAGCCTGTCGGATATTTTATCCCGCATTTGTGCTGCCGCTGCCTTAGTAAACGTCACCACAAGAAACTCGTCTATGTCTACGGGATTTTCCTTATCAAGCACTCTGTTTATTATTCTTTCGACCAGCACGGCAGTCTTTCCGGAGCCTGCCGCCGCAGATACGAGAATACTTTTCCCCCTTATGTCTATTGCATTTTGCTGTTCCCTAGTCCAAGGCATCTTCCTCACCTCCAAGCCCCTCAAGAATTTTTTTGTACACCAAATCCCGCTCCTTATCCTTATATTTCTTATATCTGTAATGATTGCCGCCATACTTATCATCAAAGCGGCAAACATCCTGATACGGGCAGTAAGTACATGCCGTTTTATCCCCTGCCTGCATTGGAGCTTTCTCTATCATTCCCTCAAGCATAACATTTGCAAGCGCCCTCGTTTTTTTCATTGCAAAATCCGAAACATTTTTGATATATTCCGGATTGTCGGAAATGCCTTTCAAAGCAAGCTTCTTATCCCTTGCCGCCTTAATATCCTCGTCGCTGTCAGATGCCACGTCCACAAACGGATCCTGCATTTGAAAATAATACATGCCCTCAGGAATAACCTCAGCAGTTTCGCCGTTCCTCTTATTCTGCTCTCTTACAAGGTCAAGCATGACATTCATATAAACGGAAAGCTGAAGCTGTAAGCCCTCGTACAGCTCGCTTATTTTAAAATCATGGTTTCCCGATTTGTAATCTATAATCCTTAATTTTATGCTATTTTCCTCGCTGCTGTAATAAACATCCCCCCTGTCAACAATTCCCGTAAGGGTAATGGTTTCTTCAAGCTGTTCTTTAAACCTGTACTCAAAATATTCGGGCTTTAACCTGTCGCTTACGGTTATGTCACATAAAGCAGCGGCGGTTCTTTTCCCTATCCTCTTTAACGTATCCTTAAAATAGAGCAGCTTTCCGTCAGCAGCATCAAATTCCTTGTCAAAAACCTCCTCAACAAAGCCCTCAACAAGTCTGTCTCTTTCAGTATCGCTGACCGTTTCCCATGCGTTGCCAAGATTATCGTGTACATGTCTGTAAAGCTTTTCCATTGCGGCATGAAGCAGCGTTCCGATATTCCTGTCGTCTAGGACATTCATTTCCCGCTCCTTAAGTCCAAGCACATACTTGAGGAAATATCCGTAGGAGCAGCTTGCGTACTGCTCAAGCCTTGATACGGAAAGGGATGTAAGCTTTAGCTTTATAAGCTCATGTACATCATCTGCAAGCCGCTCTGGCAGATTATGGTAAAGAAGCCCTGCCCTTACTTGTTCCAAAAGCTTTTTTTCGCCACTGTCATAGTAAAGCCTGTACAAGCCGTAAAGCTGGTAAAGCCTTTCATCATTTCCCGCCATAAGCGTTTTAAGTCCATCTATTAAAATATCAACACCCGTCGCCTTTGTTCCCGAAAAATCTATCGTCTTTCCCCCATCCGCAGCTTCCAGCAGTGGAAATATATTACATACCCTGTTTATAATATATGACGGTCTCATTTCCTCATTTTCACTGTTTGCAGTTATATACGATATGTATAGCCTGTCACTTGGCTTTGTCATATTGACGTAAAGATAAAATTGCTCAATATATGCATTTTGCTTTTCCGTATCAGCAAGCTCAAAGCCGAAGCGGGAAAGCTTTTCCTTATCCCTGTCGCTTATAATTTGTGCAGCGGCAGGCCTTGCACATAAAATGCCGTCATTTGCATCAAGAATAAACAGTACCTTTATGCCGTCAAGCCTTGTTCTTGTTATATCTCCTATTGTAATCATATCAAGGCACGTCGGTATGATGCCAAGAGACAAATCCTTAAGCCCAAGCAGAAACAGCTCCTCAAAATCACGGATATCGATTATGTCATTCCCCATAATCTGTTCCATCTTGTCAAGAAGCTCACATATTTTCGCATAAAGCATTCCATAAAGCTTTGACATTTCAACATTGTCATCCTGAAGGAATTTTTCAGCCTCCATGGCAAGCCTGTTTTCATAGTCAAGGATTTCCATAAACTCCAATATAATAGATGTAAATTTTTTTACTGACGCAGTTTTAATCAGCCTGCCGTTTTCCATGATAAATGGCGTTGCAATTTCAATGATATACTCTCTTGCAAAGTCTGTTTCATCCTTCCACTTCCTGTTCCACATCCATAAGCCCTTTATTCCATGCGCAAGGACATAATTTTCCAGTATTTCCACGTCACAGCAGCTTAATTTTGATACAACGCCTGATTTTATGAAGGCAAATATGGCGTCATAGGAAAAATTTTCCCTGACAGCTTTAAGTATATGACATATGGCATCAATATATGGATTATTTTTTACGGGCCTGCTGTAATCCAAAAAGAAAGGAATGTCATACAACGGCATAATCTGTTTTACAATTTCCTCAGTTTCCTCAAAATTGGCAGTAATTATGGCAAAATCCTTATATCTGTAGCCCTCCCGCATGACAAGTCCCCTTATCACATCTGCCACGCCTGCTATTTCGCTCCTCAAGTTTACATAACTCGAAATATGAATATTGTCAGGCTGCGCTTCATATTTTTTATAAGGGTATCTAAACAAATTTCTTTCAAGATGGCAAAGCTCCTCATTTTTGCCAAAACCGCTTCCCTCTATCAATATATCATCACACAGCTCTACCCCATGGCTTATGGCTTTCTCCTTGAGTTTTGTCATGGTTTTTCTTGTGAGATAAAACAGCTCATGCTCCTTCACCATTTTTTTATCATAAAAGGCTTTATCTATCGTAAAAACGCCGTATACCTTCCTTGCATTGTACAAAAGCTTTTCAATTACCCTGTACTGTATCGGCGTAAAGCCCGTAAAGCCGTCCATGACGATAATACTATTTTTTATAAGCATGGATCCGTCGATACAATCTGCCAAAAGCTCTGTGATTTCCTCAGCAACGATGTACTGCTTGCCAAGCTTATTTAAAAAGGCATCAAAAATAACGGACATGTCAGCTATTTTTTTTCCAAGGAGCGTATCCTCCTCATTGTTTTCTTTCAGGGCTTCCGCTATCGCCCCAATTTTGCCATGTCCCAAATCATACTGATAAAGCTCCGACATTAGAGATTTTACTTCATCAATAAAGCCGGGCTTATCCAAGGAGCTTCCATATATTTTAAGCTTATCCTTTACGCTTCCTGCTACCTGCCGTATCAGCATGCTTTTTCCAAAGTCCTCAAGCACCTTGGCAGTCTTAACTCCCTGCTCATCGAAAACACGGTAGGCAAGCCTGTTAAAGCCGATGACATCTATATTCATTGCACCGCCTACAGGATTGAGCATCACCATTTTCCTCTGCAAAAGCATGGAATACTGCTCAGGAACAAGAAGTATGTAATTCGTATCAGGATTTGCCATTGCTTCGTTTATTATTTTATTGTAAATATAGTGGGATTTGCCTGCGCCTGAGGCGCCCAATATAAGCTGTAGGGACATTTTTACCTCCTTTTTTCTTGCCATAACAAGGTATAGATTGTATAATAGCCTTAACTATCAAAGTGTAAGGGGGATACTATGGAAAATAATACTAATAGTCTAAATATTTATTCGCAATACAATAATCTGATTGCATTGCACGTTACACCGGGGCATTTTGTTACCTCGTCCTCTCATATCAATTACTACATTGACATGACTTCTCTTAAAACAAGAAGAAATGAGGCAAAGGCGGCTGCAAAGGCGCTTGTACAGGAATATGTTACCAGCACCATCATTGACACAATCGTCTGTCTTGACGGAACTGACATTATAGGCGCTTATCTTGCCGATGAGCTTACAAGTGCAGGCATCATGTCCGCAAACATAAACAATACAGTTTATATTATTACGCCTGAGCAAAACTCAGTGGGACAGCTTATTTTTAGGGAAAATTATATGTCCATGATCAGGGACAAAAATATTCTCGTGCTTTTGGCAACTGCCACAACAGGAAAAACCGTCCGTACCGCACTTGAGTGTATCGAGTATTACGGTGGAAAAATTGCAGGCGTTTCCTCTATATTCTCTGCTGCCTCGGAGATACATGGTCAGAAAATCAACACAATTTTCACAAGTGCCGACATACCTGACTACGCAACCTATCGTGCATCCGAATGTCCTCTCTGCCAGGGAAACCAAACAATCAATGCGATAGTCAACAGTTTTGGGTATGCCAAATTTTAAATTTCATTATTAGCATAAATACTCCTCATTAAGAATATATTTTATACAAAAGGTAACAGTCCTCAAAGGCATCCTTCAAAAGCTGCTTTGAGGGCATATAATGGGGAGTTTTATTATGTCTTCAAACACAAAAATAGTTGTCCTAAAGTCAAAGGAGCTTATTTACACCGGCATATTTATCATACTTGGGGTGCTCTTGGTGTTGCTTTTGTTTTATATGTTTTCTCCAAATGATAAGCAAAAAGCTGAAACAGATAACACCGAAGCCGTAACTACATATGCTCCCGGCATTTACACATCTTCTATTAACCTTGGCGGAGCCTCACTTCAGGTTTCTGTGACAGTTGACAAGGACTCTGCATCCCATGTATCGATAGAGAATCTTGACGAAACCGTAACTGCCATGTACCCGCTTATCACACCTTCACTGGATGAGATTAACTCACAAATAAACAGCGTCAGCTCTCTTGATGATATTACATACTCCGGCGACACCCAATATACCACCATTATACTAATGGAGGCTGTTAAGCAGGCACTGGAGCAGGCGGAAGTGCAGTAGGCTGCATTATATTGATTACTCTTTGTAGTCACGGGCTTGCCCCCACTAAGAATTTTATATCATAATGACGAAAACACGCTTTCGCTCGTCTCCGACGTAACGGTACCTAAGGTGCTAAAGTACAGCACCTAAGTACCGACGTCTTCAAACGGTTTTCTTATTATGATATAAAATTCTTAGTGCGGCAAGCCCTGTCTTACGCTTAATGCCTATTTCTGAAATTCTTTTTCTGTTTTTTCATATATAGTGAACGTCAAACATAATATTTTTCTTTGCACGTAATGTTTTATCCTTTCTTACGCTTTCTTTGTTATAACGCCTCCGGTTTTGTATATGCTGTCTGACGGTACATATCCTCTTACAGGGGACAGTGGATATATGTTTGTGTTTTTTCCGATTACGCTTCCCGGATTTAAGACGCTGTTGCAGCCAACCTCAACGTGGTCGCCAAGCATGGCTCCGAATTTTTTAAGTTCTGTATTTATGTCAAAGTCTCCATCTGAATTTTTACCCTTTACATGTACATGTGTTTTGTCGCTTTTTACGTTTGAGGTTATTGAGCCTGCGCCCATATGGGATTTGTACCCCAGTATGGAATCCCCAACATAATTGTAGTGCGGAACCTGCACATTATCAAAAATAATTACGTTTTTAAGCTCCGTGGAATTACCGACAACGCAGCCAGCCCCCACAAGCGCATTTCCTCTTATAAATGCACACTGCCTTACCTCCGTGTCTGCACCAATAATTGTTGGACCTGCAATATATGCCGAAGCAAATACCTTTGCAGTTTTGTGTATCCATACCTGTGGCGAAGCCTCATCATATTCGTTTTTGTCAAGACGGCTTCCAAGTTCAAGAATATAGTCCTTTATGTTCGGTAACGCCTCCCACGGATAAGCAAGCTTCTCCAAGTATTCCTTTGCCATCGTATGTTCAAGGCTGTACATGCTTTTTATTGCCAGCTCCGAAATCATGCCATTCATTTTATTTATTCCTCCACTTCATTTCCTTTATAGCCATGTGCAAAGCTCTTTCGCAATAATAGGCTTTGCTCTGTATCATTTAACACCCATAGCATTTATTTCAACCTGCATACTAATTAATATTATGTAAACTTATCTTTTTGCTTTTTCTTCCTTTTTCTTCCGTGGCTTAGCACTTTTTTTCTCAGCATAATAAGGCTTTGTCATATCAAATATCGTTGTTATTTTGTACTGATTGTCAAGCTGCTTTACAAGCTCCGTATTTTTTATGACAAAGCTATTCATTTTTTCCGTGTATTCTTCCTTTGATATGGTTCCCTCCGCAACGCCTGTAAGTCCCTTTTCCCAGCTTGCTGTCATCTCTGCCCGAAGAAGGTTGTTGATGGAATAATATACAACATCATAGATAATCTCGCCGAGAAATGTAGGCGTTACGATCTGCGTTTTTTTATTGAGGGCTATGTATTTGTTTGTAACGAGCTTCGTAATGATGCTGTCACGGGTTGCGCTTGTTCCTATGCCGCTTCCCTTTATCTGACTTCTAAGCTCCTCATCCTCAATCAGTTGTCCTGCATTTTCCATTGCAAGTATAAGCGTTCCCGAGGAATATCGTTTCGGTGGGGTCGTCTCCCCCTCCTTAATGTTACATTCCTTTACCAAAAGCTGCTGTCCCTTTTTCAGTCCGTTCAACATATCCATCACGGCAGGCGTAAGCTTTTCCTCGTTTTCCTTTTTACCCGTCCCCGCTATCTGAAGATACCCGGGTGATACAAGCCTTTTGAAATTAGAAAAGAAATGCTCAGGCTTCTTATCCTTGTCATCTGTTATGGCTCTTGTTAATACAAGCGCTATTTTTTCATATGCTGCAGCAGGATAAAATATGCTTAAAAACCGTCTTGCTATGATATCATAAACCTTTTTTGCAGTTTCCGAAACACTGTTTAATGCTCCGAGCCCCTGCCCTGTCGGTATGATTGCATAATGGTCGGTAATCTGCTTGTCGTTTACATATTTTGATTTTGCGATACCCTTATATCCGCCCTGATTCATAATATTGTCGGCAAAGGCAGAAAGTGGAGCGTATTTCCTAAGTCCACCGATATTTTTGTGTATTTCCTTGGAAACGGCAGTGGAAAGCACTCTTGCATCCGTTCTCGGATATGTGACAAGCTTTTTCTCATAAAGCTCCTGCACAATATTTAATGTATCTGTCGGACTTATTTTAAACATGGCAGAGCAGTCGTTTTGCAGCTCTGCTAAGTTATAAAGCATAGGCGGTGCCTTTTTTTCCGTCTTTTTTTCAACCTTTTCTACTGTGAGGCATAGGGGAGGATTTTTCATAAGCAGTGCAATCAGCTCCCTTGCAGACTCCTCCTTTTTAAAACCATTTTCCTTGTAAAGCAGCGGCGACTTATCATAGGTACTTCCCTCCACTGCCTTCCACTCTGCCTCAAATCCGTCAAGCTGTGCCACAACCCTGTAAAACGGCGTAGGAACAAACTCCCTGATTTCCCTTTCACGCTTTACAATCATACCCAACACACACGTCATGACACGCCCCACGGCAATCACGCATTTTTCAAGCTTTAAATAATTTTTTACCGTATAACTGTACTTTAATGTAAGGGCTCTTGAAAAGTTAATCCCCATAAGGTAATCCTCCTTCGCCCTTAAATATGCCGAGTCACTTAAGCTGTCATATTCCGAAAGCTCCTTTGCTTCACGTATTCCCCTTAATATTTCCTCCTCTGTCTGTGAGTCAATCCAAACCCTCTTTTTTGTTTTGTCATCACCCACATTTGCCATTTGATCCACAAGCCTGTATATATATTCTCCCTCACGTCCTGAGTCTGTACAAACGTAGATACATGCCACATCCTCACGGTTCAGCAATCTTTTCACAACATTAAACTGATTGCTTGCGGCAGGGATTATCTCATACTGAAATATATCGGGAACAAATGGAATCGTATCCATGCTCCACCTTTTTAATTCAGGGTTATATGCATCAGGATAGCTCATCGTAACTAAATGTCCCACACACCATGTCACGATAGAATCCTCCGTCTCTATAAAGCCTGTTTTTGCTCCTGCACTATCAGCGCCCTTTACTCCCAATGCCTTGGCAAATTCCCTTGCCACACTGGGCTTCTCGGCTATATATAAATTCTTCAAATTATTTCCTCCAAAATCAGGTCATGCAAGCTACCATGGGCTGCACCATTTACTTTTTGCAGCATACAGCATTACGTAATGTGTACAACAAAAAACATTATACCAACATTAAGGGAAAAAAACAATTGAAATAACATAGGAAAATAACATGCTTTATGATATAATTGTTGAAGCAGCATATTTTGTTCATGGTGGAAAGATTTTGTTTTGGGAGGTTTTTCATGGAGTCTAAGGCTATTCGCGCAATTCGGTATTTATCTCTTGTTTCTTCAATTGCAAGTATATTTATGGCATATGTAGGTGCATGTATTGTAAACAATTTTTTTCTTACGTTTTTATATAAATATTTTACAGCTTCTGCTTTAGGAATTTTTAGAACTTTAATCATGCTCATTTTTATTCTTCAGGCAATTTTAGGATTTATCCTTTTACATAAAAACAAGCTTCTCTTACGCTCACATGGTCAAAGCCAAGCACCACAAGCCATAAATCCATACAGATTTTTAAAGGCTGACAATATTATAAAAGCTTGTACATCAGGTGTTCTTTTGATATTGGCTGGTCTTATTTTGTGCACTGGTATTATTTTTTCTCTGGACGTGATACTTCTTTTATTGCCAATTGCTGTGATGCTTATATTATCCATAAGCAGTCTTACTATAATGAAAAGAAGCCGTACAGAAAATTTTGGAAATACTGCTGAAAATAATATTATTTCAATCAGATGGCTATCCCTTGTGTCAACAATTATCAGCCTTGCTTTGACAATTCTATATTTATATCTTGCAATTTCTTGTTTTATCTCCGGAAATTTTTGGGTTTATTTTCTTTTGGGCTTATTTTCCTTTTGCGTCTTTGTTATTTTCTGTGCGCAGACAATTTTAAGCTTTAGCTTTTTTAATAAAAACAAGCTTCTCTTACGCTCGCATAGTCAAATTCAAGCACCACAAGACATAAATCCATACAGATTTTTAAAGGCTGACAATATTTTAAAAACCGTTATATCAATTATTTTTTTCATCTTTTACTTTATTGTGCTTTTTATGCTATTGAGATTTACCGCAGGCGGGTTAATGCTTGTACTGTTCCCGCATGTTATCATACTGTCGCTGTCCATAAAATGCCTTAGCATGATGAAACCGGCTGCATAGCCTATGCGTCATTGAGACGCATAATTTGAATCGCCAGTGCTATATGCTCCATCCCAAGTATTCGCATATGTGGATAAAGCTTCGTTACAGGGTCAATCAAAAGCAACAGTGCAAGCGTAATTTGCAGAATTGTCTGCAGCATATCTGCAACCCATTTTTTCTTGTGGGTAAGATTATAAATGGTAACATTCAGGCTTTCCGTCCCCTCAATTAAACCAAATATGCCCCATATAACCCCAATTAAACCATCAGCCCGGTTTCCATGTACAATAATGGAAATACCGATTACAATCAAAAGAATGCCCGCAGAGGAAAGCTTTGTGTCCAGCCTTTTATATTCCTTGGTTATTATGGCACAAAAAAGGGAGCTGACACCGATTGCAATCATAAGGCTTCCCATCGTATATGGCAGAACCTTATAAATAAAATCAACAAAAAACAGGCACAAAAAACCAACAATCAATAATATGCCAACAATAATATATCCAATTCTTTTACTTAAAGGCGTACCAAATACATGCCGACTGTAAAATTTCCATGTGGACATATCCGTTTCCAGCTCCTGCACTGCCTGTCCCTGATAAAACGGAGCATACCCCAAATCGGAAGGGGAATCCGTATACAGCTTTTCATTCTTTTCTTTCCCTGCCATCAACACTCTCCAAAAAATGCTTATCCCTTATTATGTGCGCAAACCGGCTGCATATGCATAAGAAACATATTTTTGTGAAGCATATACCCTATATGATATCTTCCTCAATGCTATCTAAAAATTCTTTAAATTCTTTTCTTGCGCTTTCAATCTTAAGCTTGTCCTGTTTGTCAAGAATTTCCTCAAAGGCATTCATCTGCAATTCAATAATGTGCCTTGTATCTCCCGTTGCCTCCTCATACATGCGGTCACCACGCAAAAGCAGCAGCTTATTTTCCTCCTGCTCTCTCGGATGTATCTTTAAGGACGCTAAGGATTCAAGCCTTGCAGCGATTTCCTCGTCGCTCATATCCGTATCTTCATTTTTTATGACGACACGCTTTGATATTTTTGTTGATAATACCTTAACCTCAACCTCCAAAATAGCGTTCACGTCATAGGTATAGGTCACGTCAACTGCCTCTTTCCCTGCCGGGCCAATTGGCACAGGCACCTCTAACTCGCCTAAATATACGTTGTTTCTTGCATACCTGCTCTCTCCCTGAAGGATTTTGACAAGTATGTGGCTTTGATTGTCAGAAGCTGTATAAAGACGTTCTGTCCTGCTCACAGGTATTACCGTATTTCTTTCTATGATAGGCAGATAATGACCGTTTTCCTTGTAGCCGCCGCTTCTTGTGACAACAATGTCCGTTCCAAGGGTAAACGGACATACATCCGTAAGAATTATCTCCTTTACTGCCTCGTCCCGCTCCTTCATGGCTGCCTGTGTCGCTGCACCCACAGCAACAACCTCGTCAGGATTTATGCTTGTGTTGGGAAGCCTGCCGAAAAGACGGCTTACAAACCTTCTGACAATGGATAACTTTGTGGCGCCTCCTACCAATATAACCTCCTCAATATCAGCAAGCTTTATCTGAGCGTCCTTAAGACTTCTCTCTATCGGTTTTTTTATCTTGCCAAGCAAAAGCTGGCAGGACTTTTCATAGTCGTCTATGTTTATCTCGTACTCATATTTTTCCTCGCCTATCCTGCATTTAAACACGGAGGTTCTGCTTTCCTCAAAGCCAAGCTTACATAGCTCTGCCTGCTTTCTTATATGGGCAAGTGTTTTTGCATCAAGCTCATCCTGGTCTATTTCCTTTTCCCTGAAAAACATCTGCTCAAGAACCTCTGTAAAGTCCTCTCCTCCAAGATAGTTGTCGCCTGCAACTGCACGAACCTCCATAATATTTTGATACAGCTCAAGTATTGATACGTCAAATGTACCGCCGCCCAAATCAAAAACAAGGAATTTGGTATCTGCATTTTTCTTGTTTAAGCCATAGGCAATCGCAGCAGCAGTCGGCTCACTGACAATACGCTCAACTACAAAGCCTGCCATTTCTCCTGCCTTCTTTGTAGCCTTTCTCTGTGCATCATTAAAATAGGCTGGAACGCTGATAACAGCCTCTGTTACCTCATGTCCAAAAAACGCCTCCGCATCCTCCTTCAGGGATTTTATAACAAGGCTTGATAATTCTTCTGCCGTAAATTCCCTTTCGCCAAGCATGAACTTTTTGCCTGTTCCCATGCTTCTCTTAAAGACAGAGGCAGTCTGAGACGGGTTTGTCATACCTCGCTCCCTTGCGGTCTTTCCTACATAAACCACACCTTCGTCATCCACGCTTACGACAGAAGGCGTAAGCATTTCTCCCAGCTTATTCGGTATAACCTTAGCCTCATCCTTATCAAAATATGCAATTAAACTGTTTGTTGTTCCAAGGTCGATTCCTACTATCATTTATTCTCAATCCTTTTTAGTTTTTCTTCTATGACAGCATTATGTCCAAATATGCTTAACGCTTTTTTGTAACACATTTTTGCCATTTCATAGTCCTTCATCTGTTCATAAACAAGTGCCTTTTCATACCATAGCTCATGACATTCGCCATAGAAACAGCCCTCACATCTCAGGTGCTTCAAGCCCTCATCTGCTATGGCTACAGCCTGTTTTGCTTTTTTTGTAACCCTGTAAAGCCTCGCCATTTTAACATAGTCCAAAGGCGTGTGCATTTTCTCCTTTGGAATTGTGGCACGTTCAAGGTAAACTCTTATGTCCGGCTTGAATAATGTTTTTTTGCTTAAAATAGTTTCTATCAAACTACTATAATAATTTGCTTTATTGTTGATGTCAAGCTTTACAGCCTTCTCAAAATGCTTCCGCGCATCCTCCATGAGACCATGATCCTTAAAAACATCTCCCATGCTTACATATGCCCTCTTATCATCTCCCTGCTTGCTTATGGCAAGCTTAAAGCTTTCATGCGCCTTGTCTATATAGCCCTCCAAGCCATATACATAGCAGAGCTGTCTTATGCACATCTGTATGTCCTCATCGTATGGCAGCTCATCGATGCATTTCCTAAGCACCTTAACGGAATCCTCCATTCTTCCCATTCGGAGTAAAAGCTCCGAATAGTCGTACATGACATCGGCATTTAATCCAAATATTTCAAGGTATTCCTGATATACTGCTTCGCTTTCCTCAAAATGGTTCATGCACTGCAGGGTTCTTGCTTTATATGCATATATATTTGCCTTCATATCATTATCCGCGTCCTGCATATTTATATAAAGCAGCGCCTTATTATAATTTTCCACTGCCATGTCAAACTGTCTATGCTGCTCATAAATAAGTCCCATCCTACTGTAACAGTAATAATTGTCAGGCTCATATTTAATCGCCTCCTGAAAATCAGAAAGAGCGCTTTTGTAATTGCCTAAAAATCTGTTTAGGATTCCCTTGTTTATATAAAAATATGCACTTGGTCTTAGCTCCAACTGTTTTTCAAACAGCTCTATCGCCTCTGCATACCTTCCTTTATGCTTAAAGGCAAGTCCCTTTTGCCCGTAAACGTACTCATTATCCGGCCAAAGACTGATTACCTTATCATAAATGCCAATTGCATCATCAACCATGCCTCTTTTTATAAGCAGACCTGCAAGCTCCATATACACATCCCCAAATTCCTCCATGTCGCTTTCATCAGGCTTACTTTTTTCAATTATTCCATTTAATATATCCTCAGCTTTTCTATATTCCTCCTCATACTTATATATCATGGCTTCCTGAAAGCTTATGCTGTCACTTTCTATCTCAAAGCTGTTATATCGTTCGATAACCCTCCTGGCACTATCCGGCTGATTATATCTTAAATATACCTTTATCTCCTGAACATACGGCTCAGCCACAAAAGGATAGATCATGATGGCATGCTCACATGCATTCATCGTCTCCTTTATGTAGTCTAAATGAAAGGCTGCCTTTGCCATAAAGCTATAAGCAATATAGTTACTGTCATCCTTTTCAATTAGCTGCTCGCATGCTTCAAGGCATTTCTCATAATGATTCAGCTTATATTCAAGCTCACATTTAGCCTCATAGGAGAGCATAATCTCCTCGTGCTCCTTTGAAAGGGCAATTTCCAAAAACTGTCCTGCCTGCTCATAGCGCTTTGTCTTTATATAGCAGTCTGATATAAGGAAATTGACGTATTCATAGCGCTTTCTTTTTGCAACAGTGTCCTCGCTATCATCCTCCGCAGGAAGTGACTCAATCTCATTTTTCCATATAAAGAAGCAATTTAAAGCCTCGTCATATTTAAAAAGGCACAAATAGGTTCTTCCCTTTACATTATTGTACTCACACACCTTTTCTTTCCTTGGTGTAAAGCTGTCAAGCACCTCTATGGCTTCGTCAAATTTGTAGGACTGATAATAGCTCCAAGCCATCTCCATACGTATGTCGTCATCTGCCGGATTTTCCTCAAGCTGCTTTTTATATTGCTCAATCAAAGAAAAGTTTGCCCTTATCATTCCTGCCCGGACGCCGTTGTCATAATGGTTAATCTTCAAAAGGTCCATGTACATATCTCTGGACTTTTCAAAATCACCGTTATAAAATGCAAGGTCTGCCTGTTTACCATTTACAATGTATTTATCATCGGAAAGCTCCTCCGCCCTGTCATAGTACTCCTTTGCCCTATCATAATCTCTATTATTTTTGGCAATGTCGCCGCATACAAGCAAAATTGCGGCATCCTCCGGAAAATCCTCTGCAAGTGCATCAACATCTTGCTGTATTTCGAGCATCTCATTTTGGCATAAGTCATAGAGGGTTTTTTCCTCATTTTCAAGCTGCTCCTGATACTGATTGTGTAGCTTTTGAAGCTTATTTTTCACTATGGCAATCTCCAAATACGGATGATATGCGTCACTATCCTGAAGCTCAGAAATTATTTTATCCTGTTCTTCAATATTGCCTGCCCGTATGACGGAATCCAACTTATAATACCGTTCAATAAATTTATCTATATCCTCCGTCTCGCCCTCGAATAGATAATAATTTATTAAGTCATCGTATGTTGAATTGGTTATAATATAGTCTAAAAAATCTACAGGATATTCCTCAGACAGCTCCTTCCTCCTGCTCTTTATATCGAAAGAGTCAATAATATATTTCCATACCTTTTTCGGAATATAGAAATAATCCATAAGGAATTTCATAAGTGTATCAAAGGCATCCTCGGAGGAATCAAGAGATACAAACTCGTCCCGGTCAAAAAGCTCCTGCCACTTATTTACATCTATTCTTGAGAAAAAGTCAAAATACATATCCTCAAGTGCAAGCAGCAACGGCGATTTTTCCTCATCGTCATTCCCCTGCTCCCCCTCATCAACATCAGCAAGGCGCATTGCCTCCTCGTATGCAGAACGAAGCTCCTTAAAGCCCTCAGGATCATCCTCCGGATTTACCTTAGACAGCTTTTCCCTATATACGGTTTTTAATTCAGTTTTGTCCTTTGTAGGTGCAATACCCAGTATCTGCCAAATTTCCATTTACATTCCTCTTATAAACTTTTTTCCAAGGTTTCACGTATCGCCTTAATAAAATCCTCACTGTTAAGAACGGTGACATTTTCAAGGGTGGTAATCAGCGCCAAATCCTTCGTCATCCTGCCATCCTCTATTGTCTTTATCGTTGCAGCCTCAAGCTTGTCTGCAAATTCCATAAGTGCAGGAATATTGTCAAGCTCTCCTCTTTTTCTTAAAGCGCCTGTCCATGCAAATATTGTTGCAACGGAATTTGTTGAGGTTTCCTCCCCTGCAAGGTACTTGTAGTAATGTCTCTGTACCGTTCCATGTGCCGCCTCGTACTCATATTTTCCATCAGGTGATACAAGCACAGACGTCATCATTGCAAGAGAGCCAAAGGCTGAGGAAATCATGTCACTCATAACGTCTCCATCATAGTTTTTACAAGCCCATATATATCCTCCCTCAGATTTCATAACTCTTGCAACCGCATCATCTATCAGTGTATAAAAATACTCTATGCCTGCCGCATCAAATTTTTCCTTGTACTCCTCATCAAATATCTGCTGAAAAATATCCTTAAAGGTATGGTCATATTTCTTTGAAATTGTATCCTTTGTAGCAAACCAAAGCGTCTGCTTTGTGTCAAGGGCATAGTTAAAACAGCTTCTTGCAAAGCTTTCAATGGAGCTGTCAATGTTGTGCTGTCCCTGTATGACACCCGCGCCTTCAAATTTATGTATTGTCTCCTTTATGACCGTTCCATCCTTACCTGTAAATACAAGCTCCGCCGTACCTGCTCCCGGAACATCTATCTCAACACTCTTATAAACATCACCATATGCATGTCTTGCGATTGTAATCGGCTTCTTCCAGTTCTTGACACATGGCTCTATTCCCTTTACAACAATAGGAGCACGAAATACTGTACCGTCAAGAATTGCACGAATTGTACCATTTGGACTTTTCCACATTTCCTTTAGGTTATACTCTGTCATACGGGCTGCATTTGGTGTGATTGTTGCACATTTCACGGCAACACCGTATTTCTGTGTGGCATATGCAGAATCGAAGGTAACCTTATCCTCCGTTTCATTTCTATACTCAAGTCCCAAATCATAATATTCCGACTTTAAATCAATAAACGGATATATCAGCTCATCCTTTATCAGCTTCCAAAGTATTCTTGTCATTTCGTCTCCGTCCATCTCTACAAGGGGCGTTGTCATTTTAATTTTTTCCATTCTTATTTTTCCTCCAACTATATCGGTATTTTATGTTTATCGGAAAGCTCCCTGTTCTTTCCATAAGACAGGATGAAACATCCTGAATCATTACATGTTATGTGTTCAATATCTCCTTTTTTATTGTTTTAATAACACCTTGATTTGCCATAGTATCTGCGACAAAACGTGCAGCCGCTTTCACCTCCTGCCTGGCGCTTCCCACTGCATAACTATATTTTGCACACCTTAGCATGCCGATGTCATTTATGTTGTCTCCAAATGCCATAACCTCGTCATCTGTTACATGAAGCTCATCCATAATAAGCTTTAAAGCATTTCCCTTATTTATGTCACTGCGGTTACAATCCACCCAATTTACGCCTGCACAGGCAATGGCTGCTTTATCCTGCCACTTGTCATAAAACCATGCTCTGACAACTCCCTCCGCATCGCTTGGATGATACAGAGAAACCTTTGCAATGTCATCGTCCACAAGTGTCAAATCCTCCACACGCTTTATATCAAATCTATACTCATCATGAATCCATCTGTAAAGCTGTTCGCTGCTTTTGTCAAGATATACAAAATCTCTGCCTGCAAGCATAATGCTCACGCAAGAAAGTCTCATAGCATCTCTTACAATATCCTTAACAAGCTGCTTATCCATTGCATTTGCCGCAAGTGTATGGTCGTTTCTGTCTATCACAAAGCCGCCGTTATCACTGATATAAAATATATCCTCTGCAACCGGAGCAAACAATCTTTTTATGCTTGCATACTGCCTCCCGCTCGCAGCAACAAATACAATGCCTTTTTCCTTCAGCTTTTTTATTATATCATAGATTTCAGGATTGATGTTAAAGGTGCCATCAGGAACTAAGGTTCCGTCCACATCACTGGCTATTAATTTAATCATTCCTATCCTCCTCTTTATGTACATACAGCAAATTGTGTCAAATGAAAAAGGCTATAATATTTTATCATAAACAAAGCCAATAGACAAGATTGGGAATTTTAATAGTATGTGCATCAGATAAAAAAGCAGGGCTGCCACACAAAGATATCAGTACCGACACCTTCGTGCAACAACCCTATTTTATTTATCCTCTGCCTAATGTATCATTAAGCCTTTGCTTCCTTTTTTGCTTTCTTTGCCTCAATTGCCTTATCGGTAGGTCTTACCATAACAAGACATATAATAAGCGCTATGATGTACAACACGATTGTGGCATATAAAACATGCTGGTATCCTGTAGGATTTACCGTAATCATCTCCGTTGTTCCATCTGCAAGCTCATGTGCAATCTGAACCTCTTTTCCAAAATGATTTACAATCCATGTAGCCATCTGATTTCCCGTAAGCCCTGCAAATGCCCATGCAGAAAGCGTAATACCGTGTATTGCACTGATGCTTCCCATTCCATAATGGTCGGAAAGAAGTGTCGGCACATTTGAGAAACCACCGCCGTAGCCTGCATTTACAACAAAGATAAGTCCCAAAACCAAAATCATGAGAAGTGTATTTCCCTCTCCGTTTTCGATACCCTTTGTAAGCATAACGATTGCAGTAAATGCAATTGAAAGTATAAATATAAGCTTGTAAATTGTATTTCTGTCCTTCATTGTATCAGCCCATGCAGAAAATCCAAGCCGTCCACCTGCATTAAACACTGCCGATACCGTTGAGATAATACCTACAACCCCTGCAAGACCTATACACTTTACAATCATTTTCTCCTGTGAAATAAGTGCAAGACCACAAGTAATATTTATATAGAACATAAGCCAAATTCCAATATAATTTGTAACAGGCTTTGTCTTTATCACTGAAATAATACTCGCCTTTTCCCCTTTGCCCTGAGGCTCATGCCAGCCGTCCGGCTTCTTTAAAAGAAGATGACCTGCAAACATCATGACAAAGTAAACGCCTGCAAGAATAATAAACATTTTATAAATTCCACCCTCGCCGAGGTTGTCAAGCATAGCCTGCATAATCGGACTTGCGATAGCCTTTGCAGCTCCAAAGCCTGCAACTGCAAGTCCCGTAGCAAGACCCTTTCTGTCCTCAAACCAAAGCATAAGCGTTTTTACAGGCGATAAATACCCTGTACCAAGACCGATACCCATAATAAAGCCATAGCATAGATAGATGCCGATAAGAGCCAGCTTGCTACCCTGATGTGCACCGCCGTAGTATATAAAAAATCCAGTGCCTGCCATGCCTGCCGCAAAACAGATAGCGGCAATCAGCGAGGATTTATGTATATCCTTCTCCACAACATTTCCTAAAAATGCCGCTGACATTCCGAGGAAAAATATTGCAAAGGAAAATGCCCATTCCGTTGCGCCCTTTGAAAATCCAATATAATCTGCAATCTCCTGACTAAAAATTGACCAACAATAAACCGTACCGATACTGCAATGTAAAAGCAATGCAGGAATGGCTGCACGTATCCATTTATTTGTACGCCAACCGCCTTTCTTTGTTTCTTCCATTTTAAGCTACTCCTCCTCAAATTTATATTTGCTTTGTTGTATTATATATTAATGCAATCTTATGTCTTACCCATGCAAAATCCTACAAATTCCACTGTGTACCGACATAAACCTTTGTTATTATACGCTCAATTTTTGTGACTTTCAAGAAAAAAATAAAAGTACATAAATATGTCATTCCACCTCTATAACAAGACTGTGGGGCAGACATACGATCGTCTCCCCCGTTTTGCTTATGGCACTATGCTTTACGCATATCTGCTCATGGCAGTCAGCCTCGGATATATATGCACATCCACTTTCTATAACAAGAATATTATACTCCTCAAAACCATCTGCATCATCTGACAGCCCGCCGCCTGAAGCCGCAGCAATTTTATATTCTGTATCCTCATCAAGCGAAAAGCACTTTACTTCCGTTCCATCTATATAGACCTTTACCGTTCCTCCCGTTTTCATGGACAAGCGCTGAACCATAAGTGCAAGGACTCCAACAAAAAAGGCGATAACGATAAGTATAATATCTGACCTGTACCTTTTTAAAAAGCTTTTTTTTGTGCCTTCTGCCTGCATAGTTTGTTTGTCTGTTACAGCTTCCGGTTTATTCATTTCTAAGCGCATTTAACCTGTCTGCCAATGCTTGAAGCTCCTCAACCATATTTCCTACATCATTGACAATGTTGGAATTTACATCACTTGACTCTAAGGTTGCCTGTGAGTGGGCAGTTACCTCCTCAGTGGCAGCCGATATTGTCTGTATGCTCTCAACAATCGCCTCATTTGAATTTGCAAGCTCATTTACCAATTGTGACAGCTCCTCCGTCTGCTGCTGAATATCAGATGTTTTGCTTGCAATTGTTTCAAAGCTGGAAGCCGTTTCAGTAGCTGCAATGCCCTGAAGCTTGCTGTTATCCATAAGATAATTTATAACCTTTACAACCATATCAAGCTCGGATGAAATGTTCTCGATAAGGTCTGCTATATCAACCGTTGCACCCTGTGTCTGGTCAGCAAGATTTGTTATCTCTGACGCAACAACCGCAAAGCCCTTTCCTGCCTCTCCTACTCTTGCCGCCTCTATGGAAGCGTTCAGTGCAAGCAGGCTTGTCTGTGATGTGATATTATCTATAATCTCAATGATGGACTGCATCTGTCCGTTATATTCCATAAGCTTTGCAAGCTCCTCAGAAACCTTTTTGCTGGCATCGTCTGAAATATTAACCTGCTTAATCAGATCATCAATTTTTTCCTTGCCTGCTGCAACCTCAGCACTGGCATCCTCCATGCCGTTTTCAATCTGTGATGTAACATCCTCAACCCTGCGGACAAAATCCTGAATTTCCTCTGTTTTCATAAGCTGTGACTGTATAGAATCCGCAGTATCGTTTGTTCCGTTTGAAACCTCAGTCATGGAATTTTTCGTATTTACAAAGGAAGCTTCAAGGTTATCCATTTTCTCAGATACTATATTGATATTTCCAGACATATGTGAGGATATATCCATAATCTGATTGAGCATTGCCGTAACCTTTGCCTTGTCTTCCTCCATGCGGATAAGCTTATCCTCATTATTCTGCATCATAACCTTTGACATGAACAGCATATACACAAAATATATAATGATGAAAGCAACTCTTATCTCAACATTCGGCATATCCTCTGACGTAATTTTCCCCTGAACACCCATATAGATAACATTTAAAATATTTATTACGATAAGTCCTGTACCCATTCTAATTGTGTATTTGATATCACTGTATACAAGTACAAACAGCGAAATGAGTATTCCATATACAAATGCAACAGGTGAGTATGTAGTGAAAACCGTAAACGAATAGAATATTGCATAGCCTATGCCAAGCACCAGACGAATATACATACTGCTTTTGTCACGTCGGTATACAGCAGACATAATAACAAGCGGAATTAAGGAAAGCGCCGCAAACACACAAAAATATAATAAGGTTCTGCTTTTTTTCACAACCTCTATTATGTATGCTCCCAAAAGCACAATATTGTATATTGTGTAACCAATCAGTACAAATCTGTTGTTTCTTGCCATCTCACGCTGTGAGGCAGACATGTTTTCATTCATTATTTCAACCTCCGTCAAATGTTTTATATTTTTTAAGTTAAACCCCAACCTTTATTTTACCATATCGGAAAAAATTTTGCAAAATTTTTCTGCTGCATATCTATGTATATCTATGTATCTATGTATCTTTCTCTCGTTCCAATTACATGCCCGCCTTTATAGTCTGCCTTTAAAATCCTCATAGGAAAACATTTTATGTAAACTGATTGTATTTCCCTCCTTAATATAGATGGCCGGCAGGGGCATGCCGTTAAAGGTATTATTTTTTACCATTGTATAAATAGCCATGTCAGTAAACACAAGCTTATCTCCAACAGCAAGCGGCTTGTCAAAGGAATAGTCGCCAATGATATCTCCTGCAAGGCACGTTGGTCCGCCCAAACGATAGGTATATTTCTTTTCCTTTGACATACCCGCGCCTACAATCATAGGTCTGTAGGGCATTTCAAGTACATCGGGCATATGACATGCCGCCGAAGCATCAGCTATGGCTATATCTATCCCGTTATTCATAATTTCTCGAATCCCCGCTACGAGATAACCTGCATTGAAAGCCACAGCCTCCCCAGGCTCTATATATACCTCCAGCTCATACGTTTCCCTGAGACGTTTCACACGCTCCACGAGAAGCTGGATGTTATATCCCTCTTTTGTAATGTGATGGCCGCCCCCTATATTGATCCACGCAAACCTTTTCAGGTACGCACCAAATTTTTCCTCAACCACATCCAGCGTCCTTGCAAGCACCTCTGCGCCCTGCTCACACATTGTATGAAAATGTATTCCACTAATTCCCGTCATATCCATTTTGTCGAGGTCAGCCTTTTTCGTTCCAAGCCTCGACCCGGTTATGCAGGGATTGTAAATGTCAGTTTCTATCTCCGAATACTCAGGATTAATTCTGATGCCGCATTTTATGCTTCTTTCTGAAGCCTTTACTTTGCCCTTAAACCGTTCCCACTGTGCAGGCGTATTAAACACGATATGGTCGGCAAATGTTACAAGCTCATCCATTTCCTCCTCGCCATATGCGGGCGAGAAAACATGAACCTCCTTATCCGGCATCTCCTCGTGTCCAAGCCTTGCCTCGTAAAGTCCACTTGCAGTTGTCCCACAAAGATATTCGCCCATAAACGGGTACAGCGCATATGCAGAAAATGCCTTTTGCGCCAAAAGTATTTTTGCGCCGCTTTGTCTTTGTACGTCAAGGAGTATTTCCAAATTGGATTTCAGCTTGTCCTTGTCTATGATATATGCAGGGGTTTTTATATTATCGTAATTCATTGCTTTCTCCACTATAATATGATGAGTGCTTTGGTTGACGCTGCCAAATTCCGATATCCGTCCTCTGTTACGATTATCATGTCCTCGATGCGGACGCCAAATTTGCCTGGCAGATAAATTCCAGGCTCTACGGTTATACATACCCCCGGTTCAAGAATGTAATCACATTTTTGTGAAAATCTAGGTTCCTCGTGAATGTAAAGACCTACGCCGTGTCCCAGCCCATGTCCAAAATAGTCTCCGTAGCCTGCGTCTGCAATTATGTTTCTTGCAACGGCATCTACGTCAGAGCATTTTGCACCTGCCTTAACAGACTTTAATGCTTCCGTCTGTGCAAGCAATACCGTATTGTATACTGCAAGCTTTTCCCCCTCAGGCTCCTCACCCATCATTATCGTTCTCGTCATATCGGAGCAGTAGCCCTCATAAATACAGCCAAAGTCCATTGTTACAAAGTCACCTCTCGTTATGACCTTATCCGTTGGGACAGCATGAGGAAGTGATGAATTTTTGCCCGATGCTACGATGGTGTCAAAGCTAAGTCCCGATGCACCAAGGGACTTCATCGTGTATTCAAGCTCTAAGGCAGCCTCCTTTTCGGTCATGCCCTCCTCAATAAATGTCAGCATATGAGCAAATGCCTTATCGCCTATTGCCTCCGCCTTTGCAAGCATCTCTATCTCATCAGCCGTTTTTACTCTCCGTAAATTGCTTACCGCATCATCCAGTCCGTTAAGTTCTGCCATATCAGTTAATTCCCGACAGAATTTGTCATACATGTTATAGGATATGTGCAGATTTTCAAAGCCCACATTTAGTTTTCTCTTGGGATTATTAAAAAGTCCCTCCAACAGCTCCCTGACGGTTTTTGCATATCCTTTAGACGCTATATCGATACATGTATAATCAGGTGCCTGTATCGTAACCATTTCCGTGTATCTTGAGTCAGTCAGTATATATGCCGCACCGCCTGTTACAAGCATACATCCCTCGTGGCCTGCATACCCTGATATAAAATGTATGTTATAGCCGTCTGTAAGAAGCAGGGCATCCTGCTTTTTTTCTTCCATTATTTTTCTTAAAACATCTATTTTGTCTTTCATGATAAAACTCCCCTATTGAATATTTGACCATTCCATATTTGCTTTTGGCAGATAGGTTTACATATCCATAATAATTTCCCTTACAACGCTTTCCTCTATCGGCGCAGCAAACACGCCCTCACTAAATTCAACCACAGCGCCGATTCCCTTTTGCAGGACGAATCTAAGGCGTCCGTCCCTTACTTTTTTATCGGTATACAGCTTTTTAACGAGTGCTTCCCTGTCGATATAATCCGGTATTTCCACAGGAAGCTGTGCCTTTTTCAGTAATGCAATAACCTCGTTTTGCTCGTCAAGGGAAACATATCCCAGCTTGTTCGCTAATTTCACCTGCGCCACCATGCCGATTGACACGGCTTCTCCGTGAAGCAGCCTGTAATCACTTACAGTTTCTATTGCCCTGCCAACAGTGTGTCCAAGATTAAGAATTTCTCTAAGCCCGCTTTCACGCTCATCCTTCATGACAACCTGATATTTTATCCTGCAATTTTCATTTGCGATATGCTCACAAACAGCTTGGTCAAAGGAAAGGATGTCCTCCATATGCTCGTTTAAATAATCAAAAAATTCCCTGCTGTCAAGGCATGCGTGCTTTATTGTTTCTGCAAGTCCACTATAGAGCTGTTTCTGCGGCAGGGTTTTCCATGCTTCTATATCTATGTATACCTTTTTTGGCTGATTGAACAGTCCAATTAAATTTGTTGCCAAAGGGGTGTCAACTGCCGTTTTCCCTCCAATTGAGGCATCTGCTGCGGAAAGCAGCGTGGTTGAGTAATTGATAAATGGTACCCCCCTGCCAAAGGTTCCTGCAACAAAGCCTGCTAAATCAGACACGACGCCGCCGCCTATGGCAAGAATACAGCAATCCCTGCGATAACCCTTTTCAAGCATTGCGTCCTCAATTTCCTCTTTTGTCTTTCTCGTCTTACTTTTTTCTCCTGCCTCAAAGGAAAAAAGGTCCACGCAAAAGCCCTCGTCCTCAAGCCTTTGCAAAATATCCTTCACATACAGCTCCTTAACAATACTGTCAGTAATTACGGCAAATTTTTTTATGTTCCCCACCAAGCCGCTTTTTATATCTGAAACCAATTTATCTGCCAGTCCAAAGCCAATTTCTATATCGTAGCTGTCATCCACAACTCTTTTTAGTTCAACATTAAATGTCGCCATAATTCACCTCCACATATACTTTTTTCGCAGTTTTCATGTTAATTGTCCATCTGCCCGATCCATCCTTTTTATGATTGTAAGCGTAATTCCCAGTGCTATCAAAATGGAAATAAAATCCGCCGAGCACTGCGCATAGATTGCGCCATTCATTCCAAATAATCCGTCCAAAATGTAAAGCATAGGAATAAATGCGACGCCCTGCCTGCATAATGTAAGTACAAGTGACGGAAGCGCCTTTCCCATTCCCTGAAGTGTATTGACACATAAGAACAAAATACCAATGACAGGACACGAAATTTGAAGTGCCATCATCATTTTAATTCCTATTTCAACAACATCAGGCTTATCGATAAAGCTGCTTATAATGCTCTCACGGAACACTGCCAGTAATACGGTAAGTGCAGTTCCCATTACAATTGCACATAACGCAGTAAATTTAAAGACGGATTTCAGCCTCTTTTTGTTGCCTGCACCATAGCTGTAGCCGATAAGCGGCTGTATTCCCGTACATAGTCCTATCTGCAAAAGCACGGCAAGCATATTTGCCTTCATTGCAACGCCCATTCCCGCAACAGGGATGTCGCCGTATTTGCCGAGAACATTATTTAACAGTATATTTGCAACGCTCATAAGCATATTATTTAAGGATGCAGGTACTCCTATGGCAAGGACACTAAATGCAATATTTTCCCTTGCTGAAAAATACTTTAGCCTTATGGAAAGTGCAGTATTTTTTTTGAAAATAAAATAACCAATGTAAAAAATGCTTGCACATATATTTCCGATAACGGTGGCGATTGCAGCTCCTTTAACCCCCATGTCAAGCGCAAGTATCATAATCGGGTCAAGTATGATGTTGACTACTGTTCCGATGAGATTTCCAATCATGGAGGATTTTGTTGCACCCTCCCCTCTTACAATATTACCAAATGCAGTGGCAAACATGATAAAGGGTGCGCCGTAAGCAACATAGGTAAGGTACTCTCTTGCATAGTCTATCGTGTTTGGACTTGCCTTTATGATTTTCAAAATCCAGTCCATACAGGTCATAAATAAGATTATCATAATAATTCCGATACAAACAGAGCTGTAACAGCAAAACGCTGAAATCTTTTTTGCACGTGCGTCATTTTTTTCTCCAAGCGCTCTTGATATTGAGGAGCATCCGCCTATACCAAACAGATTTCCCAGCGCCATAAAAAGCATGAATACAGGCGTGGCAAGAGAAACCGCCGCCACCTGCATTTCATCGTTTGTTTTTCCTATAAAATATGTGTCTGCCATGTTATATACAACTACAACAAGCATTGATATTATGGTGGGAATTGCCATAGTAAATACGGCTTTTCTCACTGGTGCATTTTCAAATATTTCTTTTCTGTCGTTCATTTTTTTTGCCTTTCTAAATGTAATATATTATTCAACCATAACAGGCTGAAAGTTCTCCTTCCAAGGAAGCCCCCACCTGTTAAGCGCCTCCATAAATGGGTCAGGGTCAAATTCCTCCACATTGTAAACACCCGGCTTACACCATGTTCCGTTCATGACAAGCATAGCGCCAATCATAGCAGGGACACCGGTTGTGTAGGATATTGCCTGCGAGCCTACCTCCTTGTAACATTCCTGATGGTCGCATATATTATAAACATAGTAATGCTTTTCCTGTCCATCCTTTGTACCCTTAAAGATACAGCCTATATTTGTCTTTCCCACGGTTCTCGGTCCAAGGGACGCAGGGTCAGGAAGCACTGCCTTTAAAAACTGTAACGGCACAATTTCCCTGCCCTCATACATGATAGGCTCAATGGAGGTCATTCCCACATTTTCAAGACATTTTAAATGTGTGAGATAACTCTCCCCAAATGTCATAAAAAATCGTATGCGCTTTATTCCTTTTATATTGATTCCGAGAGACTCAAGCTCCTCATGGTGCAAAAGATACATATCCTTTCTTCCTACCCCGTCAAAGTCGTACTCTCTCTTTATTTCCATTGGCTCAGTTTCAACCCATTTTCCGTTTTCCCAATAGCTTCCCTTTGCGCTCACCTCACGTATATTTATCTCCGGATTAAAGTTTGTGGCAAACGGATAGCCATGGTCGCCTCCGTTGCAGTCGAGTATGTCAATCTCCTGTATCTCATCAAAATAATGCTTTGCCGCATAAGCAGAAAATACGCCCGTTACGCCAGGGTCAAACCCACAGCCAAGAAGTGCCATGATTCCCGCCTTTTCAAAACGCTCCCTGTAAGCCCACTGCCAGCTATATTCAAATTTTGCAGTGTCCTCCGGCTCGTAATTTGCAGTATCAAGGTAATGCGTCTTTGTTGCAAGACAGGCATCCATTATTGTAAGATCCTGATACGGAAGTGCAATATTCATTACAATGTCCGGCTTGTAGGAATGAATAAGCTGTATCAGCTCGTCCACGTTGTCAGCATCAACCTTTGCAGTTGTTATCTTTGTTGTGGTAGTACCCTGAAGCTTGTCACGAAGTGCATCACACTTTGATTTCGTTCTGCTTGCTATACATATCTCCTGAAATACCTCACTATTTTGACAGCATTTGTGGACAACAACACCTGCCACGCCTCCTGCTCCAATGATAAGCGCTCGTCCCATATTATGTAAACCTCCTGTGTATGATTTGTTATACTAATCACCTGATTTATTCAAGTCCCAACAGCTCCTTAACATAAGTAGGCAGATAAAATGCACCCTTATGCAAGTCCGTATTGTAGTACTTTGTTTTTATCCCCCTTTTTTTCCATTCCTCCTTGTTCATGTCATCAATCGGATGATACTTTTTGGAGGCAAAGCCGAACAGCCAGTGTCCCGAAGGATATGACGGGATGTGGCACTGATATATCATGCTGCATTCAAATGCTAACTGAATATTTCTATGTGCAAGCTGTACGCTTTTTGCATGCTGCCTGTAAAATGGACTTTCATGCTGATTAATCAAAATTCCATCGGATTTCAGTGCATTCCAGCATATGCCATAAAACTCCCTTGTGAAAAGCCCTTCTGCCGGTCCGTATGGGTCAGCACAGTCAACGATAATTAAATCGTATTTATCTCTCACCATTCTTGCAAACCGAATGCCCTCCTCAAAATAGATTGATACCCGCGGGTCATCTAATTTGGCAGATAATTCAGGCAAATACTGTCTGCTTACCTCCACAAGCTTTGAATCAAGCTCAGCCACATCTATTGTTTCTATTGTATCATACTTTGTAAGCTCCCTTACCGTCCCTCCATCGCCGCCGCCTATTACGAGAACGGTTTTTATGTCAGGGTGAACTGCCATAGGCACATGGACTACCATTTCATGGTAAACAAACTCATCTCTCTCCGTTGTAAAAAGCTCGCCGTCAAGCACAAGCACCTTTCCATAATCCTTTGTTTTTAGAATTTCTATCTGCTGAAAATAACTTTTCTCGGAAAAAAGCTGTTTTTCAACCTTCATGGAAAATCTCACATTATCCGTATGATTATCCGTATACCATAAATCCATATTTCCACCCCGTTTCCATCACTATTTTTACTCTGCCACCACATTTAGATTTTCCATGCTCATATCCTCGGTGCCGAGCATCATACAGCCCTTTTCCTTCGCATAAAACGTATAGCTTAGAATATCCCTTGTCACACGCTCGCCCGGTGCTAAAATCGGGATTCCCGGAGGATAACACATTACAAACTCACTGCATATCCGATTTTCGCTTTCGGCAAGCTTAACCGATTCCGTATCAGCATAAAATGCCTTTTGGGGCGGCATGATAACCTGCGGGTCTATATACTCCTGATCGAACATTCCCTTTGTGCTTTGCTGGTGATTGCGCTTTATCTCCGAGAGTGCTGCAATCAGCCTTTCTATCTCAATACGTCTTTCACCGCCTGAAACTATGGCAAGTATGTTTCCTATGTCGCCAAACTCTATCTGTATTCCGTATTCGTCACGCAGAAAATCATAAACCTCTATTCCTGCAAGCCCAATATCCTTTGTGTGTATGGAAAGCTTGATAGGGTCAAAATCAAATATATCCTTTCCATTTATCAGCTCCCTGCCAAACGCATAGTAGCCTCCAATCTGATTCATTTCACCTCTCGCATAGGTGGCAAGCTCCTTCGCCTTCGCATATATCTCCCTGCCGTTTTTATAAAGATTTCTCCTTGCAATGTCAAGAGAGGAAAGCAGAAGATAGGAAGCGCTTGTTGTCTGCGTCAGATTGATAACCTGTCTCACATAATCAGGATTTACGGTGTTTTTGGTAAGCAGCACAGAGCTTTGCGTCAGCGAACCACCTGTCTTGTGCATGCTCACAGAGGACATATCTGCACCTGCCTCCATTGCCGAGATAGGAAGGTCATCTCCAAAATAAAAATGTGTGCCGTGTGCCTCGTCTGCAAGCACAAGCATACCATGCGCATGTGCAAATTTTACAATATTAACAAGGTCAGAGCATATACCATAATATGTAGGGTTATTTACCATAACTGCCTTAGCGTCAGGATTTTCCTCTATGGCCTTTTTCACATCCTCAAAATCCATGCCAAGCGGTATGCCAAGCCTTTTATCTATACCGGGATTCACGTAGACGGGAACTGCGCCGTTTATGACAAGTGCATTTATCGCTGAACGGTGGACATTTCTCGGCATTATAATTTTGTCTCCCGTTTTACAGGTCGACATAATCATAGCCTGAACTGCCGCCGTAGTACCGTTTGCTATAAAAAATGCCTCGTCTGCCCCGAAAAGCTCCGCAGTTAAAACCTGCGCATCCCTTATCACTGATGACGGATGGCAAAGGTTGTCAAGGGGCTTCATGGAATTTACATCAAGCTTAACGCAAGTTTCTCCAAGATATTTCTTTAAATCCTTGTTTCCCCGTCCTCCCTTGTGCCCAGGCACATCAAAATGAACAAGCCTGTCTAACGCCTGTTTTTCAAGTGCCTCAAAAATTGGAAGTGACTCCTGACTTAATAAATGATTATCCAACTCTTATCTCCTATTTTCTATCGTGATTTTACGCTGTGAGACGGCATATGCCGCATCACTGTATCTTATTATCTCTTAGTAAGCATTGTGTAGCAGCTTGGTCTTCTGTCCCTGAAAACGCCCCAGCTCAGCCTGTTTTCTGCAATCTCATCCAAATCAAATTCCTGCAATATGATTTCTTCCTTATCCCTTGAAGCAGCCTGCAGAATTTCGCCTGTTTCATCTGTTATAAAGGAGGAACCATAAAATTGAAGTGCCGAGCTTTGATTTGCATTTTCCTCACAGGCAGCAACGGTTTCCGTTCCTATTCTGTTTGCCGCGGCGACAGGCATTATGTTTGCGGCACTGTGTCCCTGCATACATCTTCTCCAATGCGGCATGCTGTCAGTTTCAAGTATCGGCTCTGAACCAATTGCCGTGGGATAAAGTAAAAGCTCCGCCCCTTCTAATGCCATGCATCTTGCAGCCTCAGGAAACCACTGGTCCCAGCATATGCCTACGCCGATTTTACAAAATGCAGTATTCCAAACCTGAAAGCCCGTATCGCCTGGGGTAAAATAAAATTTTTCCTGATAAAAATGGTCATCGGGTATATGGGTTTTCCGATATACACCCATAATGCCTCCGTCAGCATCTATCATTGCAACGGAATTAAACAGGCTGTTTCCATCTTTTTCGTAAAAGCTTACAGGAATCACAACGTGAAGCTCCTTTGCAAGTGCCGACATTACATGAACAGCCGCATTTTCCGAAACGGGTACTGCAAGCTTATAGCTTTCATATTTTCTTTCCTGACAAAAATATGTATTTTCAAAAAGCTCAGGCAAAAGAACAATATTTGCTCCCATGCTTACTGCTTTCCTTACCATGTTTTCTGCCTTGGCAATATTTTTATCCGATAACTGCTCCATCATCATCTGAACTGCAGCCACAGTAATTTTTCTCATATGATTTTCTCCTTGAACATCAGCCCATTCCAAATTTGCTTTCAGCATATGTTTTTATTTTGTAAATCGAGAACTCATGGGCTGACTACGAGTCTCGGCTGTTTTGCCGCTGAACATACCATCTGTCAAGTTTTCATAGAAAACTTGACACATTTATCACTCAGGTATTTGCTGGGTGATACAGTGTATGTTCCCTCCACCAATCAGTATGTTTCTTGCCTGTATCTGTATTATTTTTCTATCCTGAAAAACGCTTCTTAAAATATCTGCTGCCTCATCGTCCCTCGCATCATCAAATGCAGGCATTATGATTGCAGAATTTGATATATAGAAGTTTACATAAGATGCGGAAAGTCTTTCATTTTCTTTCCTTGTCGGCTCGCCGTCAAAATCAACAAGTCCCTCACATTCCTTCTTCGTTATGTACACAGGCTTTGGCAGCGGAAGCTTCGTTACCTTTATTTTTCTTCCCTGGGCGTCCCTCTCATTTTCAAGCACCTTTAAGCATTTAGCTGACATATTGTACTGTGGGTCATTTTTGTCATCCGTCCATGCAAGCACAACATGTGCAGGTGCAGCATATGCGCATATATTATCTACATGCTCATTTGTTTCATCAAGATATATTCCACATGGAAGCCATATTACCTTCGTCACTCCTAAATATGCTTTCAGCTCATTTTCTATTTCCTGCTTTGTCATTTGGGGATTTCTGCCTCTGCTTAACAGACAGGCTTCCGTCACAATCGCTGTTCCCTGTCCGTCAACATGAACTGCACCGCCTTCCATGATAAAGGCTCGTTTGTCATACACGTCAAGCTCCAGCAAATCACAGCATTTTCTCGCCATACGGTTATCCTTATCCCATGGAAAATATAGTCCGTCAACAAGACCACCCCATGCGTTAAACCCCCAGTCTATGCCGCGTATTTCCCCCTCACTGTTTTTTACGAAGGTAGGCATAACATCCCGCGCCCACGAGTCGTCCGAGGACATCTCAACAACACGAATATGCGGTCCAAGCATTTTTCTTGCCGTGTCATAGCCGTCAAAGCTGGTAAACACGGTAAGCTTTTCAGATTGGGCAATTGCATGTGCAACCTCGGCAAATGCCTTTCTTGCCTCCACAGCGCCATACTGCCACGAATCTGCCCGCTCAGGCCATATCATCAGGCAGCCGCTATGACGTTCAAATTCAGCAGGCATGAAAAATCCGTCTTCAGTTGGGGTTGAATGTAATATTTGCATTCCCTTTCCTCCACATAAACGCTCACCTTTCTGTTCCCGCATAAACACTCACATAGTTCCTTGAACATTCGATTGACTGCAAGCCGTCATCGAATGTTCTTCGTAACTGCGTGAGCGTTTATGCGTTCATTGTACCATGCATGTGGCTACTTGTAAATGTCGGACTATATTACCATTTGGCAATCCTTAATCCGGTTTTCACAGTTTACATTTTCACAGGTGCTGCATATGCCCTCGCATACCTGCTTTGGATTTTCAGTTAATATTGCATAGAAAACAACGCTCTTTGACGGGGTTAAAACGCCATATTCATTGGCAGTGATATCATCCTCACATTCAATTGTTTTTTCATGTATACTGTCATATTCTTTTTTATCCTGTTCCTCTTTACCCTGTCCTGCTTTGTCAGGTTCCGTTTCTTCGTCAAGCGCTTTTGCACTTTCCCCACTTTCTTTTTCAACGTAAATACATGTATTTTTTGCCCCTTTTACTTCCTTTAAAAGCTTAGGCACTTCGGTAACCGGTATTTCCTCCCCTATAAATACATATCTTTCAACGTATCTTCTGTGAAATTTTGCATATTCCTTATTAAAATCACCATACATTGTAAGAAGCAGCTCTGCCGCAATACATTCCAACATATACGCCTCATCAAGCTTTCCTGCTGCTGTAAGCTGTTCTTCAAGACTATCAATTTCTTTTCCGAGTGTCATGGCAACAATTGCAGACTGCCTGCTGTCGATATCCTTAATGCCCGTATCCCTTTGGTTCATTCTGTAAACAGCGTACGGCTTCATACATGACTGCATTTTCTCATACACGGAAATAATATCATTTTCAGCCTCAGGCTCAAAATGATATTTGTTTATGATTCCTTTTATAAAACGCTCTCTATCCTGCTTACCCGCTGACATTCTGATTTTCACGTATCTTCCCCTAATTGATATTCTTTATTTGTTTCCTTATAGGAAGCCCTATTCTAAATATTCCCTGCTGTAGCACATTTCATACACTATACACCATTTCTTTTACATACATCATACAGACAGCACTTATCACAGTAGGGATTGGTTCTCGCAGTGCAGACAGCCCTTCCGTGATGTACAAGCCTATGACAAAAATCGCTTCCCTCCTCAGGCGGTATAAGCTTCCATAGTGCCATTTCCACCTTTTTAGGCTCCTTTACATTGTCAACAAGCCCAAGGCGGTTACAAATTCTAATACAGTGTGTATCTGTAACGATGGCAGGCTTTCCAAATATATCACCCATGATAAGATTTGCACTTTTTCTTCCTACGCCCGGAAGTGCCAGCAGCTTATCAAAATCATCAGGCACATGTCCGTTGTATGTTTCATATATAACCTTCATACATGCACAAATATCCCTTGCCTTACTATGTCCCAAACCACAGGGCTTCACTATTTTTTCAATCTCCGCCACATCAGCCTTTGCAAGTGCCTCCACGGTAGGGAATTTTGCATACAAATCCTTTACAACAATATTAACCCTTGCGTCCGTACATTGTGCCGCAAGCCTTACCTCGACCAAAAGCTTCCATGCCTCATCATACTCTAATGTACATTCCGCAACAGGGTATTCTTTTTTTAACTTTTCAATAGCTTCCAACGCTCTTTGTTTTTTTGTCATATGCTTTCATTAAACAAATAGGGGGCTGTCGTAATAAACACATAAATTGCCAAAACGACAGCTCCCTTTGTCTGTTCCCTTTCAATTGTTTTGATTAAATTTAGAACGTAATTGTATTCATCATGGAATCAAACTGCGACTCATCACCTGTTGTAGTAACATACTCTATGTAGATAACTGTGCTATCCTCACAAAGTACAGCAGCCTGGCCTATAAACTGTCCGTTAGGGTCATCAATGTCCATTACGGTAAATTCATATCCGTTGTAGGTTTTCTTCTCATCTGTAACCTGAGAACCGTATACATTTCTAACCTGTGCAACATATGCATCTACAACCTGATCTGCATCATATCTGTTATCATCCTCAGCATAAAAGGCAAAGCTCTTGTCACCAGTCTCTGTTGCATATGCTATTGTTCCGTTCATATTCTGATAGAATCTGAACTCTTCAGGAAGGTCTATCGTTACATGCTTAACCGTAAGCTTGCCGTTTTCCTCAACATATGCCTCAGTGGAAACCGGTTCATCGGTATCTGCGTTATCATCCTCCGTTGCTTCTTCTGACGTACTCTCAGTGGCAGCTTCTGTATCATCCTTAACAGCTTCTGTGGTAATTTCCTTTTCCGTATTTTCTTTATCATCATCACCGCAGGCAGCCATTGACAAGGACATTACAAGCGCCATACTAAGTACTGCAAGCTTTTTTATCAAATTCTTTTTAATCATATTAATTCTCCTTTAAAAATATTTAACAATGAAACATTATAATACAGATTCATTTAAAATCAATATGCAAATTGAATTATTTTAATTCGTACTTTTATGCTTTATTTAGTAGATTTAACTACATACAATGCCCTACGAACCCACTATCGTTCCTCCAAAATCATTATTGTGCTTTGTTTTACTACACTATATTACCCTGATTCTGTCCATTGTAAAGAAACCTTCTAACTTCCATAATCAAATCATTCGTATCGTCATCTATTACCACATAATAGATAATGTAATTATCCACATAAATGCGATAATAAGCGTATCTACGCTCCCGAACCGAATAATATGGTTCAAAAGATTCTGCCACCGGAAGGCGCTCCATAATAGCAGACTCTACTTTATCCAATAAGCTATTTGCTGCTTCAAGATTCTTTAATTTCTCAACAATATAAGTTATTTTTTCATCAAGATCCTCGTAGAAAAGCGGCAAATACCTCAATCTGTACTTTCTACTGAGCATTTATTTTCCTCCGCAGATTTCCAAAAACTTCCTCATGGCTCATACGGGCATCATATTCTGCTACAAACCGGTCTGCTTTATCCAACGCAGTTTCCACCCCATCTGTTAGTTTAGAATACTCATCCAAACTAAGTACCACCATTACTCCATATCCATTTTTGGTGAGATATACCGGTTCACCTGCATTTACAATTTTTTCAATATCGGGAAACTTATTTCTTAAATCTGAAACAGGTCTAATCTGTAACATGCACATTTACTCCTTATCAAAATTTTATCTTAATTTTATCATTTTCTATATACTACTCTATTATTCTAAAAAAAACAAGTATAGTTATACATCTTTCCTCATTCCACTATATTTTATTAAAACTGTTATTTATTCACTATAAAGCAATAACAACTCCCTCTCCATAAAGAAAGCTGCCATTCATGCATTTTTATTCATTTTGATTGTAAATTGCGTCATCTCTCAAGGTTCTTTCAAAAATGGTGCAGCATTTAATGCCATTTAACCGATTGTGTGCATCTGTTTGATATTCATGTACACAACATTTAACCCACTATCGTTCCTCCATTTGGGTGAAGCACCTGCCCCGTCATATAGCTGGAATCATCTGACGCAAGAAATACATAAC
>JAMPEW010000007.1 GCA_023664775.1 Clostridium sp.
CTTGCCATGGAGGAAGCAAAAAATGTCCTGCCAAATATTTTTGGGGAATATAGTGCCCTATGCGGCAGAAGCTACGGATGGTGTGAGGGCTACTGCAACGAAGATGCAGAAACACTGTTGGTGCTCCTCGGTTCCTCCTTCGACACAGCGACAATAGCAGTGGACAGATTGAGGAAGCAGGGAGAAAAAGCAGGCGTAATTACATTAAATGCCCTGCGTCCATTTCCTGAAAAATCACTTGCAAAAATGCTTCAGTATGCCAGCCATATTTTGATTGCTGACAGGCAGGACAGCTATGGTGGGCTTGGTGGCAATCTTTCCATGGAAATCCGTGCGGCAATGCAGAAATATGGATGTAGGGGAACGGTGAAAAGTCTTGTCTATGGGCTTGGCGGTAAGGATTTTTATGTTGAGGATGCCATTGCCATGTTTGAATTGGCAAAGAAAGAAGATGCAATAATCCCATATTATTATGGTGTACAAAAGGGAAATGAACAGCAGAAAACATTGGAAAGGGAACAGTATTTTGCCCCGCTTTCGGCAGAAGCAACAAGAATTTCGGCAACTGTGGTCAAGGAAGAACATATGGAGAACGAACCATTGCCAGAAAACAGTCGGATGTCGAAGTCTGCATATTTACAGGAAAATGAACAGCCGCAGGAAAGCAGTCAAATGACAAAAACTGTATGTTTACAGGAAAATGAGCAACTGCAGGAAAATAATCAGATGATAAAAGCTGTATATTTACAGGAAAATGAGCAACTGCAGGAAAGCAATCAAATAACAAAAGCGATACATTTGCAGAAACAGGTGCTGGGAGGGCAGATTAATCAAACGGCGGCAATGCCAAAACGACTTGCACCGGGACATGGTGCCTGTCCGGGATGCGGAATTCCTATTAATGTCAATCTGCTTTTAAGAGCGATTGAGGACCCTGTTGTGTTGTTGTTTCAGACGGGATGCGGCATGATTGTAACAACACCTTATCCAAAGACAAGCTTTAAGGTGCCTTATCTGCATAATCTATTTCAAAACGGTGCCGCGACCTTAAGTGGATTGGCGGAAATTTGTTATAGAAAGCAGGCAAAGGGCGAGCTTCCAAGTGGAGATATCGTGTTTATTATGATAAGTGGGGATGGCGGCATGGACATCGGGATGGGCTCTGCACTTTCTACGGCAATGCGGGGACATCGGCTACTTCTGTTTGAATATGATAATGGGGGTTACATGAATACGGGTTATCAGTTTTCTTATTCTACACCCAAAGGAGCCGTGAGTGCTACCTCACATGTTGGAAAGTGTCAGTTTGGAAAGCAGCAGTTCCACAAGGATATGCCGCAGCTGATGGCGGCAGCTAACATTCCGTATGTGGCAACTGTAGCAGAATCCAACCCTGTGGATTTTATAAAAAAAGCGGCAAAGGCTGCAGATTATGCAAAAAAAGAGGGCTGTGCTTATGTAAAGGCGATTTCTGCGTGCCCGCTAAACTGGAATGATGCACCTGACAAGGAGCGGAAGGTAATTGAAGCAGCGGTAGACTGCTGTTATTTCCCACTTTACGAGGTGGAGCGGGGAATCACGACCTTAAGCTATAATCCACAGAAAAATGGGAAAAAGATTTCAGTACTGGATTGGCTTGCCATGATGGGAAGAACAAAGCATTTGAAAAATACCGAATACCGTACAGTCGTAGACTCCTTACAGGAAGAAGTGGACAGACGGTTTCAACGTCTTTTGGCAAAGTCGGAAAATCCCTATTTATGATAATGAAAGCGTATCCTTTAGCTGCGATACCTGTTCAAGGGCAAGCCCTGAATAGATGGAAATTTCCTCCATCGATAGCTTGCCCGCTTTTATCATTCTTACTGCTGTCTGTTCGGCACCCTGTTCACGTCCGATGTCGATACCCTGCTCACGCCCGATGTTGATACCCTGTTCACGTCCGATTTCAAGCAAGGTTTTTTCGTGAAGCTCAGCATCATATTCATCTATCCCCATGGCGATAACCTCCCTCTTGTTTTTCCTTAAAAAATCAGAAAGTATATTTTCTTTTATACATTCATTAACCGCACGGTGAACAGCAGGATTTATATCCATATCCTGTCGGTATGTGCGTATACGTTCAACAAACAGCATATATTCCTTAAGAGTGGGACATTTTTTCATTAATGCATCATTATACCCCGAATTGATATTGAGCTGAAGGACAATCAGCTCAAGGCATGGTGTTTCCTCTTGATGGGTATATGCATCTGAAAGCTTAAAGTATCTCCGCTCAGGCTGCTCCCTTATACCATTGTAAAATACGACAAACTTTGGATTTGGAAGCTTAATAAGTTTTTCAGAATATATATCATGTCTGTCATAAAAGCGTCTGAAGCTTCTTGATACATAATCCAAATCCCGCAATGGCATATTCGGATTTATGGATGACTGGTGTTCAAAAATGTTTAACCGCATATCAATCACACAGGATAAATCATTTTTAACAGTCATATAGATGGCATTTTCCAAGGTTGTTATTTCCAACTCGTCAGGATTATCATAGTTTGTTTCATTTACTGCATTATAAAGTGTAAGAAGTTCTTTCTTGTCAGAAAATAACATTCTGAAAACGGTGTCCTTATACTTTTTGTTTGTATGTACCGAATTAAAATTGTCTGTTTGTTCTTTCCTCATTTTCTTTCCCCCTTTTGAATGGCACCCCGTTATTTAACAGGCTTCGATAGGAACATGCCTGTAAACGAATGGGCTGGCTCAACCTTTTGACAGGGAGAAATTGATAAAATGTCTTTTGTTTAAATCCAAAACAGTTGGCTCAAATTTTTAACTGAGCGGTATCTATAGGTCTAAACATTTTTAAAACAGCTTCTCCGCTGCCTGCGACTATTGTGAAATAAAAGCATCGAAGTAATTTGTTTTGCATGTTAAGACTTGAATTACAACGCCAGATGCGTCCTTTTCGTTGAATGTCTGAAATAGTGCCAACTAATAAAGAATCAATATAATAATGCTTTTATAAGATACTACCATATGCGTATTCAAATTGCAAGTAGTATTCATGTTAATATACTTTGACTTTGCGAAACGAGTTATATATAATACATAGGAAAATTAAAATACATATTGTTACAGAAGCATATTTTAATGTGTCTGTGGTAAAATTTTATTTCACTATATTTGAAAGGCAGGGAAAAAATGATTATAAAACGGGCAGAAAAAAGATTTAGTATTCATAATTGGTGAAGCATGGTTTTTTTTCACATTTTCAGGGACGACTATATGTAAAACAAAAATGCACTGTATTCTGAAATTATCTCAAGGCTTGTAGAAAAAGCCTTCCTTTGCAGTCGGACGGATTGTAGATATTTCCTTACTTAAAAGGGTACAATATATCAACTGTTTAAAAATAAGGCAGTCGTGTTTTTTGGGAAAAGCGTAATAAAAAAAGGTTAAGAGTTTGCACAAAAATTTCTTTAAAAATTTACAAATACCAAACAGCGTTGTATAATTAAGCCAGTAAATATATTTCATAAAAGGGGTAATGCTATGAGAAAAACAAAAATTGTATGTACATTGGGACCGGCAACAAAGGATGAAGTTGTATTAAGAAAACTTATCGAGGAGGGCATGGATGTAGCCAGACTGAATTTTTCACATGGCACCCATGAAGACCATAAAGAACGCATAGAAATGATAAAGAAGCTGAGGAGAGAGATGGACAAGCCTGTTGCAATTTTGCTTGACACAAAGGGACCTGAGATAAGGACAAGAGACTTTCAGGGCGGCAAGGTTACTGTGGAGGATGGACAGACCTTCACATTAACGCCAAGGGAGCTTTTGGGCGATAACACAGTTGCCTCCATAACATATAAAAATCTTGCAAAGGACATTCAGGTAGGAACGACAATCCTGATAGATGATGGACTGATTAAGATGGAGGTTGAGGCGATAAACGACGAGGACATTCGCTGTAAGGTCATAAATGGAGGTACAATTTCTAACCACAAGGGAATCAATGTTCCCGGGGTGCATCTCAATATGCCATATGTAAGCGAGCAGGATATTGAGGACATAAAGTTCGGAATTGAAAATGACGTTGATTTTGTTGCAGCGTCCTTTGTAAGAAGTGCAAAGGATGTTCTTGAAATAAGGGATTTGTTAAATGCAAACGGCGGCGAGAGGATAAACATTATTTCCAAGATAGAAAATGCCGAAGGCATTAACCATATAGATGACATTATTTATGTGTCTGACGGAATCATGGTTGCAAGAGGCGACATGGGTGTTGAGATTGCAGGCGAGGAGGTTCCTATCATCCAAAAGATGATTATAAGAAAGGTTTACAATGCAGGAAAGCAGGTTGTAACTGCAACACAGATGCTTGACTCCATGGTAAAAAATCCAAGACCTACAAGAGCGGAGACTACCGACGTTGCAAATGCCATATATGACGGGACAAGCGCAATTATGCTTTCAGGAGAGACGGCAGCAGGACTTTATCCGGTTGAGGCTGTTCAGACTATGGTTCGGATAGCAGAGCGGACGGAGCAGGATATAGACTACAGCAAGCGATTTTTCCAGAGGGAGAGAACTGCCAATCCAAATGTAACGGATGCGGTATGTCATGCAACCTGTACGACGGCAATTGACCTTAACGCAAGCGCAATCGTAACGGTAACAAAGTCAGGAACCAGCGCAAGGATGGTTTCAAAATACAGACCAAACTGTAATATTATAGCAGGAACGACAAGCCATAAGGTATACAGACAGCTCAACATGTCGTGGGGTGTAACGCCGATACATCTTGAGGAGAAAAATGAAATATTTGATTTGTTTGACCATGCTGTTGAGACGGCAGAGAAACGGGGACTTTTAAATTCGGGCGACACAGTGGTTTTAACCGCAGGCGTACCGCTTGGAGTATCAGGCAATACAAACATATTAAAGGTTGAGACTGTAGGCTGAAAAATGTAATTTAAAATCATAATACGAAGGAAGTGTAAATCATGTACAATCCAAAATCCTTAAAGGCTGAGGAGTTTATTAATGATTTGGAGATAAGGGAAACCTTGGCATATGCTGATGAGAATAAGGATAATTTAGAGCTTATCGACAGCATTTTGGAAAAAGCAAAGGAAAGAAAAGGACTTTCTCACAGGGAGGCGTCAGTGCTGCTTGCATGTGATAATGAGGACAAGATTCAGGAAATGTACAATCTTGCCGAGCAGATAAAGAAGGACTTTTATGGAAACAGAATCGTAATGTTTGCGCCGCTTTATTTGTCTAACTACTGTATAAACGGCTGCAAATACTGTCCGTACCACATATCCAATCAGCATATTGCAAGAAAAAAGCTTACGCAGGAGGATATAAGACGGGAGGTTATTGCGCTGCAGGATATGGGGCACAAGAGGCTTGCCATTGAAGCAGGTGAAGACCCAAAAAACAATCCGATTGAATATATACTTGAATGTATTAAAACCATTTATAGCATCAAGCATAAAAACGGTGCCATAAGGCGTGTCAATGTAAATATTGCGGCGACAACCGTGGAGGAGTACCGTATGCTTGCCGAGGCAGGCATAGGTACCTACATACTTTTTCAGGAAACCTATAACAAGGAAAGCTATGAGCAGCTTCATCCTTACGGACCAAAGAGTAATTACGCATATCACACAGAAGCGATGGACAGAGCCATGGAGGGCGGCATTGATGACGTCGGGCTTGGCGTATTGTTCGGATTGGAGCTTTACAGATATGAATTTGCAGGACTTCTTATGCATGCGGAGCATTTGGAGGCGGTACACGGCGTGGGGCCGCACACAATCAGCGTTCCGAGGGTAAAGCATGCAGACGATATTGACCCTAATTCATTTGATAATGGCATAGATGACGATACATTTGCAAAGCTATGTGCCCTTATCAGAATCAGCGTGCCATATACGGGCATGATTATATCCACAAGAGAAGGCAAGCAGGTAAGGGAAAAGGTAATCCGTCTCGGGGTATCACAGATAAGTGGAGCTTCAAGAACCAGTGTTGGTGGTTACTTTGAGCCGGAGCCTGAGGATGAAAACTCGGAGCAGTTTGATGTCAGTGACACACGCACGCTTGACGAGGTTGTGAAATGGCTTATGGAGTTAGGGTATATTCCAAGCTTCTGTACAGCCTGCTACAGAGAGGGAAGAACAGGAGATAGGTTTATGTCCCTCTGCAAATCGGGACAGATACAAAACTGCTGCCATCCAAACGCCCTTATGACATTAAAGGAATTTCTTGTTGATTACGCCTCGGAGGACACAAAACGTATTGGAGAAGCTCTGATAGAAGCGGAGCTTAACAATATACCAAAGGAAAAGGTAAGAGAGATATGTAAGGAAAATCTCGTTAAAATAGAACAGGGCATCAGGGATTTCAGATTTTAATTATGCAAAAAAGCAAATTTGGAATGGCTGACGTGCAAAAAGGAGGGCATGGTTATGAATGAAACACCTTCGGCAAACAGACTTCATATTGGTTTTTTCGGCAGGAGAAATGCAGGTAAGTCTTCAGTGGTAAACGCCATTACGGGACAGGAGCTTTCAGTGGTTTCTGATGTGAGTGGCACCACAACCGACCCTGTCACAAAGGCGATGGAGCTTCTTCCCATTGGACCTGTTCTTATTATTGACACGCCGGGCTTTGATGATGAGGGCAGCCTTGGAGAGCTTCGGGTAAAAAAGACGAAGCAGATACTGAACAAGACGGATGTAGCCATACTTGTCGTTGATGCTACGGAGAAAATGGGCGAAACCGACCATGAGCTGATACAGATATTTAAGTCAAAGGGTATCAGCTACCTTGTGGTGTACAATAAATGCGACCTTTTATCGGTAAAGGATATGCGGAGCCTTATGTCTGAGGAAAATGCGGTGCTTGTCAGTGCAAAGGATAAGAAAAATATAGATCAGCTAAAGGAAAAAATAATACTGACTGCCGGAAATACAGTGGAAAGACCACTTGTGTCAGATCTTGTGTGCAAGGGGGATATGGTTGTCCTTGTTGTACCTATCGATTCGGCGGCTCCAAAGGGCAGGCTTATCCTTCCCCAGCAGCAGGTCATACGTGATTTGCTCGATGCAGGAGCCATACCCGTAGTTGTCAAGGAAGACGGGGTTGCGGATGCCATTCACAAATTAAATGTAAAACCACGCATGGTAATCACGGACAGTCAGGCATTTAAGGAGGTAAGCAGTCAGGTGGAGGAGAGCATCTGCCTTACATCCTTTTCAATCCTTATGGCAAGGTACAAGGGCTTTCTTGAAACTGCCGTAAGTGGCATCAAAGCAATCGATATGTTAAATGATGGTGATAAGGTGCTGATATGTGAGGGCTGCACACACCATAGGCAGTGTGAGGATATTGGGACGGTAAAAATTCCTGCATGGCTTAAAAGGTATACGGGAAAGCAGCTTGATTTTGAGTATACATCAGGAGGAGATTTTCCGAATGAGTTAAGCGGCTATAAGCTTATCATACATTGTGGTGCGTGCATGTTGAATGAACGGGAAGTGCTTTACCGCATGAAATGTGCCATAGACGCAGGCGTTTCATTTACGAATTATGGAACGGCAATTGCATATATGAATGGTATACTGGAACGGTCAATCAAGCCTGTAATAAAAATTAAGTAGATAAATAGAAAATTGTGCTATAATACACACTGAGGCAGGGCGAAATTAGGAGGAGCCCTGAAAAAGGTATGCGGAGGAACAAACATGAGAAAGAAAAAGTCGTTACAAGAGATTATTTATGCTGTTTTTCTTTTGGTGGCTATTATCGTTTTATTTTTTTGGTTTACGTCACAAAATAGTAAACGCACAGAGGGACAGAACAGGGATTATGCGGCAGATTCTGCTCAAATGAAGGCGGAACAGATTGATAATGAGTTAAACAATGCCTTAAGCCGCATCAATACATATGCATATTATACTGGAGAGAGTCTGGACGAGCCTGTTATTACGGTGCAGATGCTGAAAAGGATGGAAGAAAACTCTCAGTTTGACGCAATTATGTTTACGGATTTGGACGGTGTGGATTATGCATCTGACGGACGCACGCACGATGTTACAAAACGAAATTTTTATATAGATGGCATCAAGGGCAATAGCAATATGGATATTATATTCGACCCACATTTTTTTGAAGATAACGTGGCATGGTGCTTTTATGCCCCTGTATATTATGAGGGTGAAATTATAGGCGTGTTAAGAGGTGCGCTCCTTGCAGATGAATATCTGAAAAATATGCTTGCGACCAAATATTTTGGTGAGGAGGCACAGGTGTTTTTATGTACCAATGAGGGCAGGGTGATTACAAGCACGAATGATACAGAACATGAAGGACATATTCTTGATACTTTGCTGGCAGATGGAATGATTGACCAAAACGTATATGAGCAGGCACGTGAAATTTTTGATAATGGCGGAACGGGTGCGTTTGCATGTGCCGCCTCCGATGAAACGGACAATCTTTGTGTCACATATCTGCCGCATAACAATTATGTGCTTGTGCAGACATTTCCTAAAAATGTAACACAACACATGACGAATGCGGCAAATCTTGTGGGAATCCGATTGGAGATTATGCTCATTGTCCTTTTTGTGATTTACATTGTTTTTATTTTAGTTCGTGCCACCACAAGAAGGAAGCTGCTGGAGCAGGAAAACCGGGAGCAGGGCTACATTATCAGTGGCGTCAATACCTTGTTTTCCAGATATGCCATGTTTGATTTTGAGGAGGACACCTATCAGTATCTTGCGGGAACAAGACCTGAGGGAATGGTGATTGGAGAACGTGGAAGCTATCAGGACATTGTAGATTGGCTGACAGCATCGGTAGAGGAAACCCATCGACAGGAATTTCTTGATTTTATGGATAAGGATGCTATTATTGCGGCTATGGATGAGCATAATGATTTGCGGTATGAATGTCCTGTCGTAAAGAACGGACGCGCAGAGTGGGAGCACATGAATGTAGTCTGTCTGGAACGAAAGGATGGCAAAGCGGTTAAGGTGCTGTTTATCCGTCAGAATATAACGGATATTAAGGAAAAAGAGCTGCGTGTCCAACGTGAACGTGCGCTTGCAAACCGTAAGGAGCGGCAGTATCAGATTGCAATTATGTCCAATGCCTTTTGTCGGTTTGAGTTTAATGTTACAAAGGATCTGATTGAACAGGATATTTTAATAACCCTGAATGGACAGCGTATATCTCTGCTTGAAAAGACAGGACTTTCCGTTCCATGTAAGGCATCGGAATATTTTGAAAACTGTAAGCCGCTTGTCTTGGAGGACTCCATGGAAAGCTACTCCGATACGGTCAACTTGGAGTATTTACTGAAATGCTATGAACAGGGTGACAGAGAGGTTGTTGCTGAGTATTGGGAGGAAATTCCTGAAAAGGGACAGGTGTGTATTCGCCAGTCCTTTGTAATGACGAAGGATGAGACGACAGATGACATTATGGCAATGGTAGTGTCAAAGGACATCACGGAGCAGGTAAAGAAGCAGAGGGAACAGACACAGGCACTTCAGGATGCGTTAATGCAGGCACAGCATGCCAATAAGGCAAAGAGCACTTTCCTGTCCAATATGTCCCATGACATTCGTACGCCTATGAATGCCATAATCGGCTTTTCTACAATTGCAATCAGCCACATTGATAATAAGGAACAGGTTTTGGACAGCCTGCAAAAGGTACTTTCCTCCAGTAACCATCTGCTCAGCCTGATTAATGACGTTCTCGACATGAGCAGGATAGAGAGTGGAAAGGTACAGATTAAGGAACAGGATTGTAATATTTCTGAGCTGATGCACAATCTGGTAAATATTATCCAGCCGCAGATTAAGGCAAAGCAGCTTGAGCTGTTTATTGATACCTTTGAGGTTGCCAATGAAGATGTAATTGCTGACCCATTGAAGTTAAATCAGGTATTTATTAATCTGTTAAGCAATGCTGTGAAATATACGCCTGCAGGTGGTACGGTTTCCTTCCGCATTATGCAGAAAACCACATTCCGGCATGGCTACGGAGATTACACGTTTATTATTAAGGATAACGGTATCGGAATGTCCAAGGAGTTTGTGGAGCATATATTTGAACCATTTGAGCGTGAGAATACCGTGACACGGAGCGGTATTCAGGGAACAGGTCTTGGAATGGCAATCACGAAAAATATTGTTGAAATGATGAACGGTACCATCAGTGTTGAAAGTGAGGCTGGCAAGGGAAGTACATTTAAGGTCGAGCTTGGATTAAAGCTTCAGGATACGGAAAAAAACAGCGTTCAGCTTAAAGAGCTGGAGGGCTTGCGGGCATTGGTTGTGGATGATGATTTTAATACGTGTAACAGTGTTGACAAAATGTTAAAGCAGATTGGGCTTCGTTCCGAATGGACAACCTCAGGGAAAGAAGCCGTTTACCGTGCCAAGGCTGCCCATGATGAAGGAGATTCCTATCATACCTTTATTGTTGACTGGCAGATGCCGGGGCTTAGTGGAGTGGAAACTGCACGGCAGATTCGGGAGGCAGTTGGCGATGAAGTTCCGATTATCATTTTGACTGCCTATGATTGGTCGGATATTGAGGATGAAGCAAAGGCAGCGGGTGTTACTGCTTTTTGTGCAAAGCCGATGTTTATGTCCGATTTGAGGACGGTACTGCTTGCGGCAAATAACCTTGTGGAAAAGAAAGCGGAGGCGCCTGAGTGGACCTTGGCTGACTTTAGTGGCAAGCGTGTTCTTTTGGTCGAGGATATTGAACTGAATAGAGAGATAGCGCAGGCTATTTTGGAGGAAACAGGCTTTGTTGTGGACAGTGCGCCGGATGGAACGGATGCGGTGGCAATTATGGAAAAAGCGGAAGAAAATTATTATGATGTAATTTTAATGGATGTGCAGATGCCGATTATGAATGGTTACGAAGCTACCAGAACCATACGAAGGCTTCCGAGAGAAGATGTAAAGACGCTGCCGATTATTGCCATGACAGCAAATGCCTTGGAGGAGGACAAGGAAGCAGCATTGATGAACGGCATGAATGCACATATTGCAAAGCCGCTTGACATGAAGGTTTTTATTTCTGTGCTTAAAAAATTTGTTAAATAAGGTTTAAAAATAAAATAACAGTTACTATAAATTATGTGTTATAATAGAAATAATTAACAGGCTGATGTTCAAAGGAGGAGGACTATGGAAAATCGTTTGGTATGGCAAGATCGATTTAATATTGGAGTTGACGTTATCGACAAAGAACATAGAAAGCTGTTTAAGATTATTAATAAGCTGTTTACCTTTGGAGAGGACGAGGAAAAAAGCCAATGGGTATGCCAGGAGGGTATCAAATATTTTAAGGATCATGCGGTAAAGCATTTTGCAGATGAGGAAGCCTATATGGAGTCCATAAATTACAGTGGGCTGCAGATACATAAGCGCATCCATGATGATTTTCGTGAGAAGACCATTCCGGCACTTCAGGAGGAATTGGAGCGCAGTGATTATTCGGAGGATGCTGTCAGTCACTTTTTGGGAGTCTGTACAGGATGGCTGTTGGGACACACATTAATTGAGGATCGTGCCATTACAGGAAAAGCAATCAGTCAGTGGGAGGGGCTTTTGCCTACGGACGCGCACGATGCTATGCGTCAGGCTATTTTGCAGCAGCTTTATGATATGTTTCAGTTAGATGCCAAGGTTGTCAGTGAAACCTACAGTGGCGAGAAGTTTGGAAAAGGAATTTACTACCGTATTATTTATGGCAATGATAAAGGCGAGAAATGGGAGAATTTTTTGGTTTTTGAGGAAACGATGCTAATCAATACGGTAGGAAAGCTGATTGGAATAAAAGCCGATAAGGTAACGATTATGCTGATTAATGCGGTACGTTACACTGCCATACAATGCGTGGAGCGTATTATGGAGCATTTTCCAAGCTCATCCGCATACAAAGTAAAATCAGAAAATTTGCTTACCTACGAGCAGTTTAAAAAGGTGTTTGAGCGGGAAAAACCACAGTTTAGCATGCTGTTTGATACAGGTGCAGGATATTTTGCTTATTGCACCATTGCACCGCATTTGAAAGAAGTTGAAGTTGTCACATCGTCCATCAAGGCAGAAAATGCCATGTCGGAAATTGAAAAATATTTAAAGAAAAATGAAGCCAAGCAGGAGGAAATGAGCAAGAAAAAGAAAATTCTTGTGGTTGATGATTCCAATGTGATGTTAAAGGCGATGGAGGAGCTGCTGGGGCAGGAATATGAAATGACCTTTGCTACTTCGGGCTTATCGGCAATCAGCAGTCTTACACTTGAACGTCCTGATTTGATATTGCTTGATTATGAAATGCCTGTATGCAACGGCAGGCAGGTGTTGGAGATGATTCGCTCCGAGAAGGATTTTGCAGAAATTGCAGTTATCTTTCTCACAGGCAGGGTAGACAAGGAAAGCGTAAAGCAGGTGCTGTCCTTGAAGCCGGCAGGCTATCTTTCCAAAAACCTTAAGCCTGAGGAAATTAAGAAAAATATAGATAAATATTTTGAGCAGGTGAAGCAGGTAAGCGCTGCAAAATAAAACCATTCGGTGCTGTCACACCTACGGACAACCACAGGCTGTTATATGTGTGTAACCACCTCAATTGTTGTGGTACTAAGAATTGCATGTACGGATAGATATACAGTAACAAAAAACCGTTTGAAGACGTCGGTACTTGAGTTGGTGCCTTGGAATGTCTTATACAGGTAACCAAAACACGCTTTCGCTCGTCTCCGACGTAACGGTACTAAAAATTGCCGGTCTCGGTTATTCTTATTTTTACATAAAGATAACTTAGACCGGCAATTTAAGTACCGACGTCTCCAAACGGTTTTGGTTACCTGTATAAACATTCTCATGCACCAACTCTTAGTACCGTTACGTCGGAGACGAGCGAAAGCGTGTTTTTTGTTACCGTATCATCTAATCCGTACAAGGCAATTCAAGTACCCCAATATACAAATGTGATTACGCACATATAACAGCCTGTGATTGTCCGTAGGTGTGACAGCCTCTTTTCTATCAGTTAATTTTTTTGAGCATTATTTAACCTATATTCAGTTGTACGGCATCATATTATTTGTTATGCTTTTATCAGATGCATCGAGACTATGATAAGGAGCTGTTGTTTATGAATATAGGAGAAGTAATCAGGGAAAACCGCAAGAAAATAAATATGACGCAGGAGGAGATGGCGAACCGTTTGGGTGTGACGGCACCCGCAGTGAATAAGTGGGAGAACGGAAATTCCATGCCTGATATTATGCTGCTGGCACCGATAGCCAGACTTTTGGGAATTACGCTTGATACCCTGCTTTCCTACAGGGAAGCTCTGACAGATGAGGAAATTAAGGCATTCATTGTAGAGGAGGATGAACGGTTTGGATATGAGGAGTATGATACGGTTTTTGCATGGGTAAAGGAAACCTTGGAACAGTACCCGAACTGTGAGGAATTGATTTTACAAATGGCTGCCGTGCTTGATGCACAACGTATCATCAAGGAAATTCCCAATGAGGATGCCTATGACGGTTACATTTCTGACTGTTATAACCGTTGTCTGAAAAGTGGAAATGAGAGAACAAGACAGCGGGCTGCGGACGCCTTGTATGGATTATATTTAAGGAAAAAGCAGTATGATAAGGCGGAGGACATGCTTGCTTACATTCCTGAACAAAATCCTGAACGAAAGAGAAAGCTGGCACAGCTTTATGAAAGAAAAGGAAACATACAGGAAGCATATAAGACATATGAGGAGCTGCTGTTTGCAGAATATCAAATGACGAGTGCAGTCTTTCATGGTATGTACATGCTGGCACTAAAGGATCAGGATATGGAAAAGGCACATATATATGTCCGGAAGCAGGAGGAATTGGCAAGACTGTTTGAGATGGGAAAATATTATGAAGTGTCATGCAGGCTGGAGCTTGCAACGATGGAGCAGGACGCAGACGCTGTGATTGATATTATGAGACAAATGCTAAATTCCATTTCAGACATCAGGCAGTTTACGACGGCAAAGCTGTACGGGCATATGACATTTCAGGAGGTAAGAGAGGAATTTTTGCAGGAGCTTAAAAATAATCTGCTGGCATGCTTTTGTGATGAGGAAAGCTACGGCTTTTTGAAGGAGGACAAACGATACCAAGAACTGGTAAAGGGATATATGAAAAATAAAAACGAAAACAAAAAATAAAAACCGAAAACAATATGAAAAATTAAATATGTATGTTACAATAAAAGGCAGGTATAGAAAAACCTGTCTTTTATTCTATATAAAACAAGGCAGTCTGTTCGGTGAAAGGAGTAAGCTTTGGCACGTAAGAAAATAGCGTTATTGGTGGGACAGCCTGATGAAAATTATCAGGAATTATTTATAAAAGGATTTTTGAAACAGGCATACGCATGTGATTTTGACGTATGTATTTTTGCAATGTATCAGAAGTATCAGGAGACGAAAGCAAGGGAACGGGGCGAGTCAAATATATTTTCATTGCCGGATTATGATATGTTTGACGGAATTGTAATTTTGGCTGACACAATACAGACGCCGGGAACGCTGAAAAAGCTGGAGGCAGACCTGAAGGAGAGATATGACAAGCCGGTCATCTGCGTTGACAAGGAAAGCGAAAGCTTTAAAACGATAATCACGGATCATTATACTCCTGTAAAACAGATAATTTCACATTTAATTGAAGAACATGGGTTTACCGATATTGCATTTCTTACGGGTAAAAAAACACATCCCCATTCCGCCCAGCGGCTTCAGGGATTTTTGGATTGTATGGCGGAGCATAATCTTACGGTTTTGGAGAATAGAATTTTCTATGGGGATTTTTGGTACAACAGTGGCGTAGGAGTTGCGGAGCAATTGCTAAGGAATAGAGACAAGCTTCCACAGGCAGTTGCCTGCGCAAATGATTACATGGCTATTGGTCTTGCAGGAGAGCTTGTCAAGGCTGGGATACGTGTCCCTGAGGACATTGCAGTTACAGGGTATGACGTGCTTCCTGAGGGACGCACAAGCCCGGAGCCTGTCACATCAGCGCCAATACCCGCAGAAGAGTGTGGAGCATATGCGGCAGAGTGTCTTGCTGCAGAATTTTTGGGTAAAAAAATACCGGAATTTCATGCAGGCGTGGAGCTTTTTATCGGCAGCAGCTGCGGCTGTCATGTCGAGAAGAAAAAGGTAAGCGTTTTAAGAGAAAAATGGGAAGTGGAAAAAAACCAGGAAGGCTTTGATTCCGTTGCAAATCATATGGCAGATGACCTTATGCTGCAAAATGATGCCGATGGAATTATCAATACAATTTTTTCATATGTATATCAGATAAGACCCTTTGACAGCTTTCATTTATGTCTTAATACAGACTGGATGGAGGAAAACAAAATTATGGGTGCATACACGGAGGAAACGATACATGCTATTTCCTGTGGTGAGGCAAGGTCAGGCTTAAATAAGGTTGACATTTCCTCTGTATTTGACAGAACGGCGTTGATAGAGACTTTGTTTGAGGAGAATGAGCATCCCTCAGCTTACATTTTTACACCGCTGTTTTTTGAGGAGCATTGCTTTGGCTTCGCAGCCGTCAGCTACGGAAAAGCTTTGAGGTGCTACGATGTCATATACAGAAAGTGGCTTAATACCGTAATGCGTGGCTTGGAGATATACCGAGGAGTCAACATACTGAAAAAGATGAACGAGCTTCTTGCAGTACAGCAGGTTCGTGATTCGCTTACAGGCTTTTATAATTATACGGGATTTTTGGAAAATGCAGCAGGTGCGCTGAAAGAGCGTCCAGGTGGATGCGGCTTTGCAGATATAGTTGCACTTGATGTTGCGGGCGCACAGGAAATAAACGGAAAGAGCGGAATAAAGGGCAGCAACCAAATCATTATTGACGTTTCACATATGTTTGCCGGTGCTATTGTAAACGGATATATGTGTCACCTTGGCAACGGTGAATTTATTGCCGCACTTATTTCCTCAGAACAAAAGGAAAGCATACTGAATGAGTTTAAGGATAAAATGCAGGAGCAGCTCGAATTATATAATATGAATATCGGGTTTATAGGCGGACTTCACATCTATGCAGGTGGGGCATATGGAATGGTGGAAAATGCAGATGCATTTGAGAATTTGATAAATGATGCCGTAAGCAATAAAAACGGAAATAAGTCAAAGGCACAGCGCATAAGCCAAAGCAGGATGACAAAAGAGGAGCAGAAGGAGGCAGATATTGTCGGCGAAATTCTTGATGACAACAAATTTTCATATCATTTCCAGCCGATTGTCTATGCTGATACAGGGGATATTTTTGCCTATGAAGCACTTATGCGTGCAAATGTAGAGCCAAAGATTTCGCCCCTGCGGGTACTTAAATATGCCGATTATATGGGAAGGCTTTATGATGTGGAAAAGGCTACCTTTACAAATGTGCTTGCTTTTATTGAAAAAAATGAGGAAAAGTTTAAGGATAAAAAAATATTTATCAATAGTATTCCGGGCAACCGCTTAAATGAGAAGGATATTGCCCTTGTGGAGCCGATGCTTAAAAAATACAACGACAAAATAGTTGTGGAGCTTACGGAGCAGGCGGAGCTTGATGATGATGAGCTTGCGTCTGTTAAGGAGCAGTATGAAAGAATAGGCATAGAAATTGCAGTAGATGATTATGGAACAGGCTATTCCAACATTACGAATCTTCTACGGTACATGCCAAACTATGTAAAAATTGACAGAATGTTATTGTCGGGCATACAGCTCAGTCCGCAAAAGCAGCATTTTGTTAAGGAGATTATTGAGTTTGCGCATGACAATAATTTTAAGGCTCTTGCGGAGGGCGTTGAGACAAGAGAAGAATTAAAAATGGTTATTTCCTTGGGGGCGGATTTGATACAGGGCTTTTATACTGCAAAACCGTCGGCAGAAATTGTATCAGGCATTGACATTTTGCTACAGAATGAGATTATTCAGTATGGACAGCTGGCGCTTGAGCAGAGTGGACTTAAAAATTACGAGGCAGGTCCTGAAAGCAGCATTTCGCTTGTAAAGCTTGTTACGGGACATTATTCCACAATAAAGTTTTCAAGGGATATGGCTCACAGAGATATTGTAATAGTGGGACTTCCGGGCTTCTCCTCCAATATGGATATAGACATAGGAGATTACTATGTAGGAAGAATAGAGCTACAGGATGCAAGTCTGTGTAAGCATAAAAACCAGCCAGCCATAAGGATTGGAGAGCATTGTGATGTGACGATTGTCCTTACGGGCGATAATGTTTTGGAGCAGGGTGGAATTTTGGTGCCGGAAAACTCAAAGCTTACGCTTCAGGGAGATGGAAATTTGACAATAAAGCAAATGGCGATTGACGGCTATGGTATTGGCAATGACAAGGACAACAAGCATGGCGACCTGTATTTTGAGCATGATGGAGCAGTTGAAATCAACGGAAATATCATGCATGGTGTGGCAATAGGATCAGGAATGGGTGGAAACATATATATCAACAGAGGAAAATATGTAATCCATTTATCAGGTGAGGAAGGCGTAGGCATAGGTGCGCTTTATGCGGATGTAAATCTTATGGTACAAAAGTGCAACATTGAGTTTGACCTGATAAATTCCACAACTGTAGGAATCGGCTCCCTGTATGGAAGTGCTACAATCAGCATTGCCTACATCGGACTTAACGGTTACTTTGGAGCCAACAAGTGTGTCTGCATCGGCAGCATGGAAGGAAAATATTGTATTTTTGATGAGGTACAGGCGACGATTACATTAAATGCACGTGCAGATACGCTGTGTGGCGTAGGCTGTCTTAACGGAGATGTAAGCATATTCATTAACAGTGCGGCACTGATACTTGAGGTGCAGGGAAAGGAAGCCATTGCAATGGGGAATTACAATAAGACGGCAAATATACAGACGAAAAATGCAGATGTGTCCGCCAAGGTGAAAAACAATATCGGAATAGATATCGGTGCAGAGATATTTTATTCCATAAACGGACGAGGAAGATATTTCCTAAATGGAAAAGAAATTGTAAGAGAGAGCATTGAAGGAGATTTTTAAATCATCGGTAAAGAGGTATAAAAAATGTTAAAGCATACATTTGTGGTATGTGCATATAAGGAAAGCCGTTATTTGGAAAGCTGCGTAAGGTCACTTGTGAATCAGACGGTAAAATCAGACATTATAATGACAACATCCACGAAAAATGAACACATAAAAAAAGTTGCAGAAAAATACAAGCTTCCTTTGTATATAAACGGGGCTGGGAAAGGGATTGCCGGCGATTGGAATTTTGCATACTCTAAGGCGGAAACGGAATATGTGACGATTGCCCATCAGGATGACGTATACGCACCGAATTATGTAGAGACTATGATAAATATGCTCGATAAGGCAGAACATCCATCCATAGGATTTACGGGATATTTTGAAATAAGAAAGGGAAAGCGTGTTACGAAAAACACGAATCTTATTATAAAAAGGCTGATGCTGCTTCCATTAAACATAAAGGGTGGTGGAAAAAGTAGAAGCCTACGGAGAATGTCCATAGCCTTCGGTAATCCGATATGCTGTCCATCAGTAACCTATGTAAAGAAAAATCTGCCGCCCGCACCCTTTGATGCGGAGCTGAGAAGTAATTTGGACTGGCAGCTTTGGGAAAGGCTATCCAAAAAGAAAAATTCCGAATTTGTTTACTGCGCAAAGCCTCTTATGGGACACAGAATACATGGGGAGTCGGAAACAAGCGCAGTGATAAATGATAATAAAAGGTCCGACGAGGACTATAAAATATTTCGCATGTTTTGGCCTGCGCCAATTGCAAAGGCTATAACAAAGGTATATGCTAAAAGTGAAAAATCCAATAAGCTATAGGCGGCTGTCCTATGTCTGTGGATAATAATGCTTTTTTATTGACATCTAACGGTATAGCGTATCTCATGCTATGACTTGTTGGATTTGTTGTCGTTGATGGCAATGTTTTGTACGAGCTGCTTTAAGCGCTCCTCCAAATCGGAAACCTTACGTGACATCGTAAACAATTTAATGATAAGTAAAAAGATAATTACGAGATAGATAAGATTTACCGTTGATACAAACCCTATTTTAAATGCAATCCAGGTAGGTATTTGCGGGAATAGGCTCATGATAAGCAGTATGAGGGAAAACACAATCCAAAAAATTGCCTCGTCCATTTTGAGCTTTGACTGCCTTATTTTTCTCCGTATATACATAAATGTACCAAGACATGCAACAATAAGCATTATTCTAAGTGTAAGTGACATTTCATCTACCTCCCGCGCATAATCTGTAAAACAAGAATGGAACAGCACATTTTCCACATATATTTTATGGAGCCGGAAAAATTAAGGTAGCTTTCACCTGCCTCACGCTCCTTCATTTCCACCTGAAACTCTTTTACGGATGCCTTGCATTTTAAAAAGTAGGAAATGGTGTCAGGCTCAGGACCGAGATTTATGTCAGATGCCATTTTTGCCATTGTTTTTTCATTGTATAAGCGCATCCCGGAAGTGGGATCTGCAATTTTTTTATGGGTAAACAGCCATATGAGACCTGACAGTAGGCGGCTTCCAAGCATCCTTGCCGAAAAAGGCTTTTTTTGATCCACAAAGCGGGAGCCAATTACAATATCTGCACCTGTTTCCTCTGCAAAGGCAACCATACCATCAATAAATTGGGGCTGGTGCTGACCGTCGCCATCAAATTGCAGGGCGTAAGAATAACCGTTTTGCAGTGCATATTTAAGTCCGGTCTGAAATGCGCCTATCAGACCGAGATTAACAGGCAAATCGATAAAATTAAAATTATGCTGCTTACATATGGTTGCCGTGTCATCTGTGGAGCCATCGTTTATGATGATATAGTCACGTCCCGCAATGCTTTTGACAACCTTTTCAATATTTTCAGCCTCATTGTAGGCAGGTATTATGATAAGAACCCTTTTATCCATTGCAAAGCTTACCTTTCAAAAGTAAAAAAATCATTTTGACGATAGAACAAAGCGTCTTCGATGCTGCAGTTCGTATCAAAGAATAAACATAGAGATAAAACTGCGCTGCTCAAATTATACATCATTATTCTTAGAAAAGAAAGAATTTTTAATACCTGATGTAGTATTGTTTAAACAGATGGCATAAAAAGAAAAAACCGCATTTTTTCGTATAAAACAATGCAAAGGTGTATAAAACAAAAAAATGCTTGCCATATCGACAAAAATGAATTACAATGACATAGTATTGATAAAGATTATCAAAAAGGTTTAATTATAAAGGAGGATGTATCATGGCATACGTTATTGGAGATGGATGCGTTATGTGCGGGGCATGTGCAGGAGCTTGTCCGGTAGGCGCAATCAGCGAAGGTGATGGAAAGTACGAGATTGATGCAGACACTTGCATTTCATGCGGAGCATGTGCTGGTACTTGCCCTACAGGAGTTATATCGGAGGGTTAATATCCACACGAAGGATGAAGGGAGTGCGGTTTTTCTGCACTCCCTTCTTGTATATAGGAAACTTCGTTCCCTATTGGCATGTTTTGTTATGTGTTATGAATAATGTTCGGATATCACCTTCCATGTTTTAAAATTTTTTAATTTGTTTGGTTATTTGAACCAGATATATGCATATCATAATTTTAAGACCTAAGAAGAAAATACTGTGATATATTTATTTCATAAAAGGAACAAAATTCCTCAAAAAATGATATGCATGTTTATAAATATCGTTATGATAAATTCCCATTTGTAAAAAAACGTATGTTATATGCTGCTGATGGGTAAAATGTGGGAAATCCACAAAATACAGAAAAATTTTATATATACAGGAAAGTTTTAAACACATCATTCCGATATTTACAATAAGAATTTACTATAAAATGGAAATAAAAGCAACATATTTTTGCTTAATTTCCATTAAAAACTTGTGAAAAAAATAAGAATTGTCTTTACATGTAAACATTTTGTGATAAACTATTAATATCATTTTGCGAAGGAGTGACTGACATGAAGATTGAAAGATTAAGTGAAAATCAAATAAGGTGTACTCTTAATAAGGCTGACTTGGCAGAAAAGGAACTTCTCCTATCAGAATTAGCATATGGAACTGATAAAGCAAAGGAGCTTTTTCGTGAGTTGATGCAGCAGGCGTCCAGTGAATTGGGTTTTGAGGTTGATAACATTCCTCTTATGATAGAAGCGATACCGGTATCGGCAGAGTGTCTGATACTCATTATAACAAAGGTAGAGGATCCTGATGAGCTGGATACAAGATTTTCAAGGTTTACCAAGCATTTGGCAGACGTTGAGGAGTACGAAAGCCCTGACTTTGATGATGATGCACCAGAGGAAACCACAGCACATGCGGCTTTAAATGCGGCAGATGGTCTGCTTGAGGCGTTAGGCAGCTTGGCAGAGGGTCTTAGTGCTTTGGGTAATGCGAGAAACCCAAAGAAAAAGGAGGCAGCGCAGCCTGCAATTACGCAGGAGCTGTTCCGGGTATATTCCTTTAAAAATATGGAGAGTGTAATAAATGCCGCAGGCAGCGTAAATGGAATGTATAAAGGCATTAACACGCTCTATAAGAATAATAAGGATGGAAGATACTACCTTTACCTTGTAAAAGGAAAAGCTGTAGACAGCGATTTTGTCAAGGTATGTAACATGCTTAGCGAATATGGCGACAGCATGAAAGCAACTTACGCTACACTGGAGCATTTTGAGGAACACTACAAGACTATAATAGAGAATAATGCTGTTCAGACCTTGAATGGAATTTAGCTTTTACGAGGAGAAAAAATATGTATATAACATGCTTGGACTTAGAAGGGGTACTTGTGCCTGAAATATGGATTGCATTTGCCGAGGCGAGTGGAATACCGGAGTTAAAAAGGACGACAAGAGATGAACCCGATTACGATAAGCTTATGAAATGGAGACTTGAAATACTTAAAGAGCATGGACTTGGTCTGAAGGAAATTCAAGATACGATAGCGGGCATTGACCCACTGCCTGGTGCAAAGGAGTTTCTTGATAAGCTGAGGGAGATTTGTCAGGTTATCATTATAAGTGATACATTTTCACAGTTTGCGGGACCGCTTATGGCAAAGCTTGGGTATCCTACGATTTTCTGTAATTCCCTTGAGGTTGCGCCATCGGGAGAGATTACAGGCTTTAAAATGCGTTGCGAGCAGTCAAAGCTTACGACTGTGAAGGCGCTTCAGTCAATCGGCTACGATACGATTGCAAGCGGTGACAGTCATAATGACCTTGCTATGATAAAGGCAAGCAAGGCTGGATTTTTATTCAGGAGCACCGAGCAGATTAAGGCTGATTATCCTGAGCTTCCTGCCTATGAGGAATATGATGAGCTTTTTGAAGCTATAAAGAATGCAATGATTTAATAAAAAAAGGGGCTGTCACAGCCCCTTTTTTTATTAAATAAATTATCTTTAATTGTTGTTTGATCTTGCAAGAATCCGTAACAGCCGCATAAACAATACAACGATGTCAACGTAAAGCTCAGCGGCAGCGTCGATTGCATTGTCAACCGTGCGCACCATTGCATTGGCTCTTGCCCAATCGTAACCGATGTAGCCGCAGAATATGAGAACAACTACATAATCAATAATACCGAGAGATGCACCTGCAAGTGCCAAAATAAGCTCAAGGATAACTGTAATGGCAAGAGTAACAAAAAGTGTTCTTCCCAAGCTTAAGAAAAACGAAGGGAACAATGTTGATGCAACCATCATGGCGATTGTAACAATTGCTGTTATGCCAAAAGCAGTTACAACGATATCAGTAGCTCCCGCATAGGAAAGCATCTGCAAGGATGCAGAAATGATAAGTCCGAGCGGGATAACGTAAAAGTTGTAACCAATAAAGCTAATAACAGGATTGCTTGAACGGTGAACCATAAGTCCGCCTGCAATACACATAACAAAATAAGAAATATAAAACATTAACGTATTATTATAAACAAAATTAAAAGCCGCATCGGACAAGAAAGCAACCATAAAACAGTTTACTAAAAATCCATACAGCAATACGCCGCCTATAACAAGGTTATAGGTTCTTTCTGAAATTTCAACATCACCCTCGTTTAAAAGGGATCTCTCACGTACCTGTGCCATAAAAACTACCTCCTAAAAATAAAAATTACTCTGCCTCTTTCTTTGCAAGATATCCATTGATGGATTCTATCACTTCATCAACATTCATTCCATGAACCATGCATGCTTCCTCCAAGCTTTCCATAGCTGCTGAAGGACAGCCTACACAATGCATTCCTGATGCCATTAAAATGGCGGCATTTCCAGGGTCTATTTCTATGATTTCATGAATTAACATTGACTTGTCAACTGTCTGTGCCACGTTAAGACCTCCTTTATAATATTGTACTTTTATAAAACAAAATATATAAGTATTTTGTTCATTCCATAGTAATATATACGATATTGCTAATTTCTTTGATGTATTATAACACCATATATAGGAATATGTCTATGCAAAAATTATTATTATGATAGCGTAATAATGCTTTAAAACATTAATACCAATTAATCAAGAAATTATTTCACGGTGTTCGCAATTCTCGAACGGTTACAAAATATGAAAAATAATAATTGTATACTGTATACAATCTATGTATCAAAAAAAGTACAAAAAAACGATTATATTGCATTGACGTGTATACAATTTGAAATTATAATAGAAACATCATCAGAGCTTGGCAGGGCAAAATACAATGGGGGTATAGCCCTTGTGCCAGGTTTTGATACAAACAGTTTAACTAATTTTTTATGAAAATCCGCATAGTGACAGCGGAAGAAAAAAAGGAGGAGTAAGACACAATGTTATTAAAATTTGATGCATTGGAAGCAGAGGGATGGAACGGATTTGTACCGGGCAAATGGCAGAAGGAAGTAGAGGTTAGAGACTTCATTCAAAAAAACTACACTCCATATGAGGGTGATGACACATTCTTAGCTGAACCAACACAGAACACGAAGGATTTATGGCAGATGGTTCTCGATCTTTCAAAGAAGGAGAGAGAAGCAGGCGGTGTTCTTGATATGGATACTAAGGTAGTTTCTACACTTACTTCACACGGTCCTGGCTATCTTGACAAGAGCAAGGAGACTATTGTTGGTTTCCAGACAGATGCACCTTTCAAGAGAGGTATGAACGTATACGGCGGTATCCGTATGGCTATGAAGGCATGTGAGGATAACGGATACAAGGTTGACCCTGAGGTAGTAGAGTTCTTTACTACACATAGAAAAACTCACAACGCAGGCGTATTTGATGTATACGATGAAGAAATAAGAAGATGCCGTTCAAATCACATTATTACCGGTCTTCCTGATGCATACGGACGTGGACGTATTATTGGTGACTACAGAAGGGTTGCCCTTTACGGAATTGATTTCCTCATTGAGGATAAGAAGATTCAGAAGGAGTCCTTCGGTGATGTTTACACTGATGACGTTATAAGAGGCAAGGAAGAAATTTCAGAGCAGATAAGAGCACTTGGCGAATTAAAGAAGATGGCAGCAGCATATGGCATTGATATTTCCAAGCCTGCAAAGAACGTGCAGGAGGCTATTCAGGCAGTTTACTTCGGCTATCTTGGAGCAGTTAAGGAGCAGAACGGTGCAGCTATGTCACTTGGCCGTACAGCTACTTTCCTCGATGTTTACGCTGAGAGAGATCTTAAGAACGGAACATTTACTGAGTCACAGATTCAGGAATTTATTGACCACTTTGTTATGAAATTAAGATGCGTTAAGTTCGCAAGAACTCCTGAGTACAACTCAATTTTCGCAGGTGATCCTGTATGGGTTACTGAGTCACTTGGCGGTATGGGTGTTGATGGACGTCCACTTGTTACAAAGATGAGCTTCAGATATCTTCACACACTTGACAACTTAGGTACTTCACCAGAGCCGAACCTTACGGTTCTCTGGTCAACAAGGCTCCCTGTAAATTGGAAGCAGTACTGTGCTAAGATGTCAATTAAGTCATCCTCAATTCAGTATGAGAATGATGACCTTATGAGACCACTTCACGGTGACGATTATGGTATTGCATGCTGCGTATCATCAATGGTTATCGGTAAGGAAATGCAGTTCTTCGGAGCAAGAGCTAACCTTGCAAAATGTCTCCTTTATTCTATCAACGGTGGTGTTGATGAGTGTACAGGAGTACAGGTTGGTCCTAAGTACAGACCTATCACTTCCGAGTACCTTGATTATGATGAGGTTATGGAGAAGTTTGACGATATGATGGAATGGCTTGCAAAGGTATATGTAAGTGCACTTAACATCATTCACTACATGCATGATAAGTATGCATATGAGAGAATCCAGATGGCACTTCATGACAGAGATGTCAAGAGATACTTTGCAACAGGTCTTGCAGGACTTTCCGTTGTTGCTGACTCACTTTCAGCGATTAAGTACGCTAAGGTTAAGGCAATCAGAAATGAGCAGGGTATCGTTGTAAGCTACGAGACAGAGGGAGATTTCCCTAAATATGGTAACAATGATGACAGAGTTGATAAGATTGCTGCAAGTCTTGTATCAACATTTATGCACAAGCTTAGAAAGCATCATGTATACAGAAATGGTTTCCCTACCATGTCAATTCTTACGATTACTTCAAACGTAACTTATGGTAAGAACACAGGAGATACTCCTTGTGGAAGAAAGCATGGTCAGCCATTCGCACCTGGTGCAAACCCAATGCATCAGAGAGATACTCATGGTGCACTTGCATCACTTTCATCCGTTGCTAAGCTTCCATTCATGGATTCACAGGATGGTATTTCAAATACCTTCTCAATTATCCCTGGAGCACTTGGCAAGGAAGATCAGATGTTTGCAGGAGATCTTAACGTAGACCTTAAGCTTGACTAATTAAGGTAAAATCATGAAAGGTTAGGTACAACCTAATGGATAATGGTTTAAGTAATGTAGATGATATAGTTGCAATGCTTGACAATATGGTGGCAGATGGTCATGGACACATTAATGTGTCCTATGACCCTGACAAAGAAGGAAACGAGGTTGAGACATTAGGATGTCTCGATTGTGCAAAGGGTAACCTTGCATGTGCGGTTCCTACGCTCCATGAAGGCATTGACGATGCATTTGAAGAAATTTAATTTTTGCTGACATATGTCAGCACCATAATAATGTTTAGAAATAGGAGGATTATAATTATGGCTAGCACTCAGCAGATTGACAACTTAGTTGGTATGTTAGATGGATATGTAGAAAAAGGTGGATACCACCTTAATGTAAATGTATATAACAGGGATACACTCCTTGATGCACAGAAGCATCCTGAGAACTATCCACAGCTTACAATTCGTGTATCAGGATATGCAGTAAACTTCATTAAGCTTACTCCTGAGCAGCAGGCTGACGTTATCTCACGTACATTCCATGAGGGCATGTAATTACTGCTGGTAAGTTGACATATCCTTAAAATAAGGGTAACATAAAGAGGTACTCAAGGCTTTGGGTGCCTCTTTATTATTTTAGTAATTTATGTAATAAAAAGTTAGGAGAGATGTGACATGGAAGGAATGATACATTCAATAGAAACCTTTGGAACGGTAGATGGTCCCGGTGTGAGATATGTGGTTTTTGTAAAGGGATGTCCAATGAGATGCCAATATTGCCACAATCCTGATACATGGGAAATGGCAGGGGGAACGAAAATGTCCACAGATGAAATTCTTGAGGACTATGAGAAATACAAGCCGTTTTTAAAGGGCGGCGGTCTTACGGTTACTGGTGGGGAGCCTCTTGTGCAGATAGATTTCCTTACAGAGCTTTTTGAAAAAGCAAAGGAAAAGGAAATACACACCTGTCTTGATACCTCGGGCGTGCTGTTTAGAAGAAGCGTTCCTGAAACCTACGAAAAATATGTAAGGCTTATGAAGTCAACCGATTTGATTATGCTTGACATAAAGCACATCGATCCTGAGGAGCACATGAAGCTTACCTCACAGCCAAGTGAAAATATATTTGATTTCCTCAAGTTTTTAGACGAACAGGAAAAGGAAATATGGATTAGACATGTGCTTGTGCCTGAAATAACGCTTGTGCCTGAATATCTGGAACGGCTTGGACGGTTTATTGCACAGTTTAGGCATATAAAAGCGCTTGATGTTCTGCCTTACCATGATATGGGTAAGGAAAAATACAAGAAGCTTGGCATCGATTACGTTTTAAAGGATGTTAAACCTGTAGAAAAGGAACAGGCAATAGAGGCAAGAAATATCATACTTGCTGCAATGAAGGAAGAAAGAAAAAGACTTGATGGATAGCTTTTGGCAAAATAAAAGCATATAATATGCAGGACGTTTTTATAATGGCATGTTGAAATTCATAACGCAAATATCTTAACGCAAATTACCGAAATTTATTGAAAGCACATTAGAAATATGCTATCATGTGAATGGGAACAATCGTGTTACAGGGTGGCTGACCTCTATTCTACATAGAATGGGGGTGATGCTATGAAAAATCAGAATAATAACGATTTTGATTTTAAGGATTTGATAACCTTTGGTCTTTTCCTTTTGGCATTGCTTACATTCGTTTTTACGTTTTGTAAGTAACCATACATAGAAAAACCACCCTATACTTTGACTGAGTGCTGGGTGGTTTTCTGCCATAATCTTGGTCAACCACTTTGTGGGCGGTTGTTCCTTTGCGTTTACTATAACATACCCACAACAGTTATTCAAGCATTATTTGAAAGCCCTTCCCTTGACACCATATATGTTTTGACATGTTTTCACACCCGACAAAAATAAAAGCATATTCAACCTAAAAAGGCTGCTGTTTTCTAAAGCATAAATCTTTCTATTGCCTCATATATTTAACCAAATACTTTGGTTTAGGTCTGTATGATTTTTCATAACATTTTTTCAAAGGGAAAAGAAATATTTTATAAAATAAAAACTATGTTTGGGAAAAGAACAATCCGCTTACTTCTTGGAATTATTTTCATGTTCCTGCTTGTCATTATCAATGTGTGTATATATTTTTCGCAGGCGCTTAAGCTGCCGGAGCAGATAACGGTGGTTGTGGACGCAGGGCATGGTGGAAATGACCCCGGAAAGGTTGGCATAGGCGGTACGTTGGAAAAGGATATAAATCTTTCCATTGCATTAAAGCTGAAAACGGAACTGGAGAAAAGGGGCATAAAGGTAATTCTTACCAGAGAAAGCGATACAAGCCTTGCCATAGAGGGCGCCACGAACAAAAAAACCTCTGATATGAATAAAAGAATGGAAATTACAAACAGTGCAAGAGCCGATTTGCTTGTAAGCGTACACCAAAACAGCTTTACCGACCCGAAAGTGAAGGGGGCGCAGGTTTTTTACTACAAAAATTCTAAGGAAAGTGAGGATATAGCGGTAACGGTTCAGACAGAGCTTGTAAATTCCTTAGATAAAGACAATAAACGAAAAGCAAAGGCGAATAATGATTATTATGTCCTTAGAAAAAGTACCTGTCCTGCAATTATTGTGGAATGTGGATTTTTAAGTAATTCTGAGGAGGAGGCAAAGCTTATTTCCGAGGAATATCAACAGGATATTGCAGAAGCAATTGCAGAGGGAATATATAAGAGCTTGAAGAACAAAGTACCTTCGATGCTGCCGTCCAAATCTTAGCAGGCTTCACAGGAAATGTTATTAAATAGTAAAGAAAAAGATGTCCGCCTTTTATTAAAGGCGAACATCTATGTTTGCTCCGATATTCGGATTGACTGACTGCTCCATCATCTTAGTAATCATGTCACCACTCATTTCCACTGAGTCAAGAGACTTTTTTAACATGGAAATATCAATGGCATCCATTTTTTGTGTACCACTGACTGACAAGCTGGTAGGTCCAAGTGAAGTTATGCTCATAAGATACATCTCCTCTCGAAATTATTTGAATGTATTATAGCCTATTAACCAAATATATGCAATAAAAAAGAAAAAATTTCATAAATTTTTCAAAAACACAAAAAAATAATAAATAATATTACATAAAGTGGTTGACAATAATTTTTCTTAGTGTTAATATAATTTTGTAATAAGTTGTAACATTTTCGTAACAAATAATCGAATTGTTTTAAGGCAGTATTCTAATTACAATTCAAACGTGAAAACAGCACATTAATAGATAAAATTTGGAGGCGGTACCGTGCGAAGAACGTGCAGGACATGGATTAAGGTCACAGTGTTATCCGGCATATTTGCATTTGTATCAGGAGCAGTTGCCTCAAACGCACATGATAGTCTTTATACGGATGAAAATGTAAGCTTGTCAACTGCAATTGACAGATATATAGCATCAGGAACGGATATATTAGAAACAGAATATAGTGTAAATGTACAGATTGGTGAGAGTACAAAATTTGTTTTGGCAAATGAAGCCGCAGCTTCAGAAACCGATGCGGAATCTGACACTGAGTCAGACATAAAAGCTGTATTAGAAATTACGGCAGTACCTCAGGAGGAAAATGAACCTGAGACGGAAGAAGTGGAAACCGAGGATAATCAAATGGTTGCAGCGGCAGAAAGCGGCAATCAGGAAACCTACGATTTCTTCTCGGGCAAGGCAATTGTAGTAGCCTCCGATTATGTAAATATCCGAAAGGGAGCAGGAACAGATAATGAAATTATTGCGACGATACTTCCGGACGGAATTATAAGGGTAAAAGAGACAGGCAGTGAATGGACATGCATTGTTTCAGCAGGACTTGAGGGATACATAAAAAATGATTTTCTGCTTTTTGGAAACGAAGCGGCAGATTATGCAATGGCAAACTTGGATGACATAAACGCCACCTACAACGCCATAATGGCGAAGCCTGTTGAGGATACGACTTCCAATGACGATGGTGGACAGACAAATGACAATTCCACATCACAGACACCTGTTGCTGAGGCGCCTGCTTCAAGCGGTTCGGGCGTGGGAACTGACATTGCAAACTTTGCGCTTCAATATGTGGGTTATCCTTATGCTTACGGCGGCACAAGCCTTACAAATGGAGCCGATTGCTCAGGCTTTGTAATGACCGTCTATAAGAATTTCGGCTACAGCCTGCCTAGAACTGCCAGCGACCAGTCGCGTGTGGGCGTGGAGGTGAGCAGGGAGAACATTCAGCCGGGCGACCTTATTTTCTACGATTATGGTACGGGAGTGGTACAGCATGTCGGCATATACACTGGAAACGGACAGATGGTACATGCCGCAAATACAAGGCTTGGAATTATATCGGGCAATGCATTTTACAGCTCGGTAATCTCCATCAGAAGAATAGTAAACTAACACCCCTCTTGATAAATGTGTCAAAGGAGCCTTTATTAAAAAATGAGGCTCCTTTATTTTTGCTCTAAAATTTTTAGATTTTATGTGACAGAATGTTCCATATTTGGTATACTATGCTGTAATGAAATAAAAATCAACTTAACAAAGCGGAGGTAACGACATGAAGGCATATAAGGATATGAGTAAGGAGGAGCTTCTTACGCTTAAGGATGCTCTTATGGAGGAATATAAAACTGAGGAGGCTAAGGGACTAAATCTCAATATGGCAAGGGGTAAGCCCGGCTTTTCCCAGCTTGATGTTTCCATGCCGATGCTGGACGTGGTAAACAGCGAGTCGGACATGAGAACCGTTTTAGGCAATGACGTCCGCAACTATGGAGATTTGGACGGAATTGGTGAGTGCAGGAGGCTTATGGCAGATATGATGTCCGTGGAAAAGGACAATGTGGTTGTCTGTGGTAATTCAAGCTTAAATATAATGTATGATACCATATCCCGTTCCATGACGCATGGAGTAAATGGCGCTACGCCTTGGTGCAAGCTTGATAAGGTTAAATTTTTATGTCCTGTTCCGGGATATGACAGACATTTTAAGATAACGGAATATTTTGGGATAGAGATGATTAATATTCCGCTTTATGATGATGGACCGGATATGGATTTGGTGGAGAAGTATGTAAATAATGATGCTGCTGTCAAGGGTATATGGTGCGTGCCGAAGTATTCTAATCCGACAGGCATTTCCTATTCCGATGAGGTTGTAAGGCACTTTGCAGGGCTTAAGCCTGCAGCGGAGGACTTCCGTATTTATTGGGACAATGCATATTGCATCCATCATTTATATGATGATGTCCATGATGAAATACTTAACATATTGGATGAGTGCGAGAAGGCAGGAAATCCTGATATGGTTTACATTTTTGCTTCCACCTCAAAAATAAGCTTTCCGGGTTCAGGCGTTTCTGCAATAGCGGCGTCACCTAAAAATATTGAATTTATCATGGGACAGATGACGATACAGACAATCGGGCATGATAAGATAAATCAGCTCCGTCACGCAAGATTCTTTAAGGATATAGACGGTTTAAAGGCACATATGAAAATACATGCCAAGCTGCTTCGCCCTAAGTTTGAAGCCGTACTTAACACGCTTGAAAAGGAGCTTGCAGGACTTGAAATAGGCAGTTGGATTAAGCCGAGAGGCGGATATTTTATCTCCTTTGATGCAATGCCGGGATGTGCAAAAAATATAGTTGCAAAATGTAAGTCCCTTGGCGTTATATTAACGGGTGCAGGCGCAACCTTCCCATATGGCAAGGACCCGCAGGATTCCAATATCCGTATAGCACCGACCTTCCCTACGCCTGAGGAAATGGAGCTGGCGGCAAAAATATTTGTGCTCTGCGTAAAGCTTGCAAGCGTAGAAAAGCTGCTGGAGGAAAAATAAAAAAGATAAAAAGGGGCTGTCACGGTAAGACAACTATGTGCCATACCGTGACAGCCCCTTTATCTTTTTTGTTTTAAAATTCCGGCTCAATCAGACCATACGTATTGCCCTTGCGCTTGTAAACAACGTTGACCTCCTCAGTCTCAGCGTTGCGGAACACAAAGAAGCTGTGTCCTAAAAGCTCCATCTGTATGCAGGCATCCTCAGGGTACATCGGCTTAACTGCAAAACGCTTGCTTCTGATAATCTTTATTTCCTCATCGTCCTCATCATCAACCTGGAAGAAATCGTTTTGGATATATGCAGCGTTTTGTTCCTTGTCCATAATCTTCTTTTTGTATTTGGTAACCTGACGTTCTATAACCTCAACAACCAAATCTATTGAAACATACATATCCTCGCTTGCCTGTTCAGCTCTTATAATGTGTCCCTTCATAGGGATTGTGACTTCGATTTTCTGTCTCTCCTTTTCTACGGAAAAGGTAATCTGAACATCGGTGTCCTCGGCAAAAAATTTTTCTAACCTTCCGATTTTATCATAGATTGCTGATTTTAAGCCCTCAGTAACCTCAATGTTCTTACCACTTATGATATAATTCATATGCCCCACTCCTTTATGGTCAAACTCATGTACTACAAATAAGTAATACATTAAAAGCATTATAGCATAACCAAAGCGTTTTTCCAACTAATTTTTCGGTGTGTATTTTTCAATAAAAAAGGTCTGTCAAATTATACACTCATGTGATACAATGATTATGATTGTACAAATAGTTATGTCAAGTTTTCTATGAAAACTTGACATGTAGTATGTTTGGTAACAAAGTCGCCGAAACTTGCCGCTGCTATAAAGTTCCCGATTTACCTTGTAAATCGGAGATATTGCGAAGCAAAATTAGGATGCGGCGATGTACAACTGGGGAAGGAGGATATAAAATGGCGCAGTTATTTCTTTGGTCGTCCAACATTATAGCAGTCATTGTCATAATATTAAGCATAAAAATAAAAAATGCAAAGCATGAGTTGACTAAAATTATCAGATGCCTTTACGCATGTGCCATAGCCTGCATTATATTAAATGCAGCAGATGTCCTTCCTATGGCTGAATTTGCGTCAGTTTTCATGCATGGACTTTATCTTGCGGCAACGGATTGGCTTGTCATTACGCTTATGGTATATGCACGCAGATACACCAAAATTAACTTTGGGAAAAAGCTCACAGGTGTTTTTTGCGTTTTAGCAGTGGTAGATACGGTATCGCTTGTGGTAAATGTTCGTACAAGGCATATGTTTGACAGCCAGCCGGCTTTCATCGGCAACACCCAAATATTTGTTGCCCAAATGAAATTTCCTTTATATGCGGTGCATCTTGCAATTGTATATCTTCCTGTGCTTATTGTCCTTGCTATGTTTGGCTATAAGGTTTTTCGCACGACTAAAATGTACAGGACAAAATATCAGGCAGTGTTTTTAAGCCTTATTTTAATCGTGGCGGCAAACGTCGGCTACAGGTTCTTAAAAACACCGATTGATATTTCACCGATTCTTTATGCGTTTATGGCAATCGCCATCTGTTATTTTACGCTGTATTATGTGCCAAGAGGACTTGTTGTAAAGCTGCTTTCACATACGTTAAAGGATATGGACAATGGTATCATGTGCTTTGACAGGGGAGGCAAATGCGTTTATGCAAATGCAGAGATAAAAAGACTGTTCAAGGCAGGCAATGATTTTTCAATATTTGAAAAAAATTACGAGATATGGAAGAATGGCAGAAAGCCGGAGGAGCTTACGGAGGAAAGCTGGCAGGATGAGAAAATGCTGGACGGCGAGATGACTTATTTTTATACAACCTTCAAGCCGCTTCGTGATGAAAACGGAAATCATATCGGTGCATTTTTCCTGTCGGAAAATCATACAAAGGATATTTTGGAGCTTAAAAAACAACAGTATCGGGCACTCCATGACAAGCTTACCGGCATTTATAACAGGGAGGGCTTTATTGAAAGGGTATCGAGAACGATTGAGCAAAATCCGGAGGCGGATTTTACGATGGTTTGTACCGATATAAAGGATTTTAAACTTGTCAATGAGCTTTTTGGCGAGAAACGAGGGGACGAGATACTCGTGCAGATAGCGGAGCTTTTGATGAGTAAAACCTCCAGAGGAACAATATACGGACGGCTTGGCACGGACAGATTTGCAATTTTTATGCGGACGGAGCTTTACCATGAGGAAGTGTATGCTGAGTATGCCAAGCAATTGTCAGACCTTGCCAGCAATGATGTTTACCATATGGCTATTCATGTGGGCGTATACAAAAACGTAAACAAAAAGCACAGCATTGCAACCATGTGCGACCATGCACTGCTTGCCATTGAAAAAATAAAAGAAGATTACCAAAAGATTGTGGCATACTATGACGATGCATTAAGTCAGAACATAAAAAATGAAAATCAGCTTATCGGTGAGTTTGATAAAGCGCTTGACAACGGCGAGTTTTGTATGTTCCTACAGGCACAGGTATCTAGGGAGCATGTTGTTCAGGGAGCCGAGGCACTGACAAGGTGGATGCACCCTGAAGCAGGGATGATACCGCCTGTAAGCTTTATCCCTCTTTTTGAGAAGGTAAGCTTGATACATAAGCTTGATATGTATATTTGGGAGCAGGCATGTATAAAGCTTAAGGAATGGAAGGAACAGGGTAAAACGGATTGGTACATATCGGTAAATATTTCGCCAAAGGATTTTTACCTTGTCGACATATATACAACATTTACGAGGCTGGTTAAAAAATACGGTGTAAATCCTGCCAATCTGCGTCTTGAGATAACCGAAACTGCGCTCATGGCAGATATTAACAAGCAGATAACCCTGATCGAGAAGCTGAGGGCGTATGGCTTTGCCGTGGAGATAGATGATTTCGGCAGCGGATATTCCTCACTCAATACATTAAAGGATATACGTGCGGATGTTCTCAAGCTTGATATGGGCTTCCTTAGCAAGACAGAGTTTGAGGATAGAAGCAATGCCGTTATAGATGCGGTTGTAACTTTGTCAAAGCAGCTTGGTTTAAGCGTGGTGTCCGAGGGTGTTGAAACGGTGGAGCAGGTAGATTTCCTTACAAAAACAGGCTGTGATGTATTTCAGGGCTACTATTTTGCAAAGCCGATGCCGGTTAAGGATTTTGAAGAAAAATACATGAATCATGTTATAAATGAATAATTATATTTGAAGTTCATTTCCTACGGGGAAAGGAGAATTTATGTCATATGTTGAATATGAGAAGGCACAAAAAATGGGGATTAAGGCATTTAAAAATGCGATAGCCAAAGGAACCTCAGAGTATCTTCCCGTTTTGGATGAGATACTTGAGGACGTTGATATACAAAGCGAGGTAAGTCTTGGGCTTGTTGACATACCGTTAGACCGGGTTGTCGGTACAAGCAATGTGGGAAGGACATATGCATTTGCAAACAATTTCATGCCGCTGCTTGACTTTAAGACGGAGTTCGGGTCTAAATGGTCCTCTCTTTGCGACAGTCATCTTGCAGAAGGAATAAGGGACCCGATCAAGGTTTATGAATACATGAATAATTTTTATGTGGTTGAGGGGAACAAAAGGGTTTCTGTATTAAAATATTTTGAGGCGGTTACCATACCTGCAACTGTCACAAGGAAAATTCCAAAGAAAACAGATGACCTTCAGGTGAAAATATACTATGAGTTCATGGACTTTTATAAGCTGACAGGCATAAATTACTTGTGGTTTTCACAGGAGGGCTGCTTTAGGCGGCTTCTTGAGCTTACCTGTGAAAATCCTGACGAAAAGTGGAGTGAGGAGCAGGTTAAAGATTTCGGCTCGGCACACCACAATTTCTGTGCGGCAATGAAAGCAAGAAAGGATAAGCTTCCATTGACATCGGGAGATGCATTCCTTATCTTTATTGACATATACGGCTATGACGAGGTTCAGGAATACACAGAGCTTCAAATGCGTGAGAAGATAAATCTGCTTTGGGAGGAATTTCTCATAGAATCGAAGGGCAGGGAGATAAAGCTTACAATGGAGCCTGCCAAAAAGGGCAGAAAAAAGCTAATGGATTATTTCCTAAGTCCTGCCGCAAAAAAGGTTATGGTTGCATTTATATTTGATAAGGACCCTGACGAATCCGACTGGCTCTACGGACACGAGCTTGGAAGAATTTATCTTGAGGAAAACTGTAGTGACCATATAAAAACAGTTAAGGTGCATAATGTAAACTCTGAGGAGGATGCGGTTGTGGCAATGCAGGACCTTATCCTTATGGGCGTGAAAATCATTTTTACCACCTCCTCAAAGCAGGTTAAGGCAAGCCTTAAGGTTGCGGCAAATCATCCTGAGGTAAGTATTTTAAACTGCTCCTTAAATACGTCCCATAAGCTTATCAGCACCTATTATGCAAGGCTTTACGAGGTAAAATTTCTTGCGGGCATGATTGCGGGGGCACTTGCGAAAAATGGAAGGATAGGCTATGTTGCAGACTATCCTATTATCGGTATGCCTTCAAGCGTAAATGCATTTGCACTAGGAGCAAAAATGATGAACCCCTATGCAAGGGTGTACCTTGAGTGGACGACTGTAAAGGGCGTTTCAAAAAATGATGTACTGGATAAATTCAGAAGCCTTGATATTGAGTATGTATCGGATCAGATTATGTTCAAGCCTGAGGAGTACAACAGGCAGTTTGGTCTTTACAGCATCGTGGACGATAAGATAGAAAATCTTGCCATGCCGGTATATTTGTGGGGTGTGTTTTACGAAAAGCTGATTGACAGCATTTTGACAGGCGCCATGCAAAATGACGAAAAAACAAATGTTGACAAGGCGCTGAATTACTGGTGGGGACTTTCGGCAGGGGTAGTAGACCTTATCTGCTCCGAGAAGATACCGACAGGAACAATAAGGCTTGTCAATATCATTAAGGATATGATGATAAAAAATGAGTTTAAGCCTTTTCAGGGAACCATTACCTCTAAGTCGGGCATGGAAAAAAATGAGAAGGATGAGGATATGCTGCCTGAGGATATTATGCTTATGAATTGGCTTGTTGATAATATTGAGGGTGAGATACCTGAGCTTGAGGACCTTAAGGATGAGGCGAAGGGCATCGTCGTTCTAAAAGGTGTTGCCGAACATGATGATACAGAGGAGAAGCTTGAAGAAGCTGACGGGGAAGCTGCCCGGGGAGAGTAACGTATGAGGATTTTGCTGCTTGCTGACGAGGAGTCGAGATATTATTGGGATTTTTTTGAAAAAAGTAAATTGGAGGGTATTGACCTTATCATATCCTGCGGTGATTTGGCGCCGCAGTTTCTTTCCTTTTTGGCAACCTTTGCAAAAGTGCCGATACTTTATATCCGCGGCAACCATGACGGCTGCTATGATGAAACCCCGCCTGACGGCTGTATATGCATAGATGATGACATTTATATCCACGAGGGCATAAGGATTATGGGCTTGGGAGGCTGCATGTGCTATAATGAGGGCGAATTGCAGTTTACGGAAAAACAGATGAAAAAGCGGGCAAAAAAGCTTGAGAGAAAGGCAAAAAGACTAGGGGGCGTGGATGTTCTCATAACCCATTCGCCTGCATATAGATTAAATGACAGTGAGGATTTACCACATACGGGTTTTCAGACATTTCTTGATTTAATGGACAAGTATGAGCCGAAGCTTTTTGCCCACGGACATGTCCACATCAATTACGGCAGGGATTTTAAACGTGAATGTATGTATGGGAACACGAGAGTGATTAACGCATTTGAAAAACATATCATAGAGCTTTAAAATTAAAAGTTGTAGGGCACTTAATAATTTGATATAATAAATCATTAAGTGTTTTTTCTTAAATAAATTATAAAACGGAGGATTGCCATATGCAGACGAGGTACGACAGATGCCCTAATTGTATGCAGGCACTGCAAAACGGGGAGGACGTATGTCCATATTGTGGCTTTGACATAAGCGGTTATGAGGAAAGAGCAAACTGCTTAAAGCCATTTACCGTGCTTGAAAATAAATACATGCTGGGCCGTGTATTGGGAGTAGGCGGCTTTGGTATAACATATATAGGCTGGGATTTGAATTTGCAGACATACATAGCAATCAAGGAGTATTTTCCTGAAAGCCTTGCAGGTAGAGACGTTGCCGAAAATCAGACCGTTGTACCGAATGAAACAAGCAGGGAGGTTTACGATAAGGGGCTGAAGCGGTATGTGGAGGAAGCACAAAATATATCTAAATTTTATCAGCTTCAGGGCATCGTTTCCGTTAAGGATTTCTTTTATGCCAACGGAACGGCTTATATCGTAATGGAATACATAAACGGCGTAAACTTGAAGGATTATCTTAAAAACTATGGCGGGCGGCTTGACGAGGCTACTGTGCTGGCACTTATGAAGCCTGTTTTTGAATCCCTTTATCAGATACATAATTCGGGACTTGTCCACAGAGACATAAGCCCTGACAACATTATGGTTGATAAGGACGGCAAGATTAAATTGATAGATTTCGGCTCAGCAAGAGGACAGTCTGCGGAAACTGACAAGACCTATACGGTTATACTGAAGCATGGCTATGCGCCTTCCGAACAGTATTATGCAAAGGGCAATCAGGGACCTTGGACAGATATTTACAGCCTCTGTGCAACCATGTATAAAATGCTTACAGGCGTTATACCGCCAAACAGTGTGGAACGTATGGAGCAGGATATGTACCAGTCTCCTACACAGATGGGCGTACAGGTATCGCAAAGAACGGAGTACGTGCTTTCAAAGGGACTTGCAGTTAAGGTAAGCGACAGATACCAAAATATCGGACAGCTTCTTACGGACTTATACGGAGAAGCGCCTGTCATGCAGCAAAGTGGAAATGCGATTCCGATTTCAAATGTTTCGGCGGCGGCAAACCCTGCGTCCTTGTCCTTGTCAAATCAGTCTATGCATATAACGGTTCCACCTTCGCAGGCAGGGACGGCAACTGCAAAAAACCGAAAAACGGCATATATTGTCATAGGGGCGTTGGCAGCCGTTCTTGTTATCGGCATCATATTGTTCTTTGTTTTAGGGAAAAAGGATGAAGATAAAACTACAGAGAAGGACACTTCGACAACGGAGGCAACGAATACGGACGCATCTACAGATGAACCGGCGCCAAATGAGCCTTCCACTGAAGAAACGGACCCGGAGCCGTCTGACGATACGGGCTACAAGTATGTGTGGCCGACAGAGCTTTCGGATAACTGGCATGACTATCAGATAGATTTGAACGGAACGGTATATCAGTTCCCGATACCATATAGCGAGTGGGTTAGCAAGGGCTGGAAGGCTGACCGGCTTCCTACTACGCTTGCGGCAGGCGATGACACCCTTGTGACCTTTTATATGGATGATATAGAGCTTGATGTAGAGATGGCAAATTTTGGACTTACTGAGGCTGACATAAGGGATTGCTTTATACTTGGAATCAGCATTGACACGAAATATGATTATGTTGCGCCTGGTTATGTAGTTACCATGTCGGGCGGAGTTAAGCTTGGCGAGGCAACGGAGCAGGATGTAAAGTCTGTCTTTGGCGCACCTGATTACAGATATGATTATGACGATCTTGATGGAGGTATCATTGTCAGTCTTGATTACGCAGGAGATACCTATGAGGACGGCATGGATCTTGAGTTTAGGGAGGATAAGCTCAGCACCATTCGGTTTATTAATACGAAGATGCCTGAGGGCTTTGATCTCGGCACAGTGGATATAAGCGCAGAGGCACCGGAGATAAATGCCAGCTACGTTGCGCCGACAGGACCGGCGGCGGACCGATTTGACAATGTTGTAACCTTGGACGGCGTAAATTACAGGGTGCCTGTTCCTGCGTCCGTTCTTGCAGAAAACGGTTGGATTCTTGACACAGCAACGGACGATTATGTCTTGGGAGAGTCGTCAATTAGAACAACCATGCAGAAAAATGGAAACAGCATAGAGGTTCAGCTTTACAATTATACGACAAATGCGGTGCTTCCTGTAAATGCGTGGGTGACGGAAATAACCGTGGAGGAAGGCTATATTGATCTTGAGGCTGTCTTCCCGGGTGGAATTGTCCTCGGAAGCGCTGATGCAGATTTCGAAGGCTTGTTCTCTGATTTGGGCGATGATTATAGTGTAAGCGATTACGGCAATATGAAGTTTATGTATGCGTACCACAATCTTGATGACGGTTCGCACGACCAGTCCTGTTTGTCAGTTATTACGGATGAAAACGGAGTTATAACTGACATAACATACGAAAACAGACCGAGGAAGCTCAGATAGCAAAGACGTTGGATTTTCCATGACAGAAGTAAGGAGATGATGGCATATGGCAGAAGTAAACTTTAGGGAAATTATAGATGAGTATGTACGGTTTTGTAATGAATCGGGTAAAATAGATTTGAATTTATACGAGGAATACAATGTAAAACGTGGACTTCGCGATTCTAACGGACGAGGCGTTCTTACGGGACTCACAGAAGTTTCTGACGTCGTTGCATTTCGGGTTGACGAGGGCGAAAGAATACCGATACCTGGCGAGCTGTATTTTCAAGGCTACGAGGTAAAAAAGCTTGTTGCGGGTCAAAGGCACAGTCTTTATGGCTTCGAGGAGGCTACATACCTGTTGCTGTTCGGAGAGCTTCCGACAAAACCACAGCTTGACAGCTTTGTGGAGGTGCTTGGGAACCTGAGGCAGCTTCCTGATTCCTTTAACAGGGACGTAATTATGAAGGCGCCCAGCAATGACATGATGAACGTGCTGCAAAAGTGCGTTCTGACCCTTTACTCTTATGATGACAACCCAAATGACCTAAGCATAAAAAATGTATTGAAGCAGTGCTTAAGGCTGATTGCACAATTTCCGGTTATGGCAGCATACGGATATCAGGCATACAGACATTACTATTTGGATAAGAGCCTTGTCATTCACAGACCAAAGAAGGAGCTTTCCACGGCTGAAAATATATTGCGCCTGCTTCGGACAGACGGAAAGTATACGGAGCTTGAGGCGAAGGTTTTGGATGTATGCCTTATCATACATGCAGAGCATGGAGGCGGTAACAACTCAACCTTTACGACCCATGTGCTTTCGTCCACAGGTACAGATACATACTCTGCTGTAGCAGCATCCCTTGGCTCATTGAAGGGACCAAGACACGGCGGGGCAAACCTGAAGGTGCAGCAGATGTTTGATGACCTAAAGAGCAACATAAAGGATTGGGAAAATGAGGACGAGATAAGCGATTATCTTCAGGGACTTCTCGATAAAAAGGGCTTTGACAAATCGGGCTTGATATATGGAATGGGTCATGCGGTATACAGCGAGTCGGACCCGAGGGCTGTTATTCTGAAGGAATATGCAAAGAAGCTTTCCGAGGAAAAAGGACTTACGGAGGAATTTGCCCTTTATGACAGGGTGGAAACCATTGCGGCAAAGCTTATCGCACAGCACAGGAAAACCTTTAAGACCGTAAGCGCCAATGTGGATTTTTACAGCGGCTTTGTATATACAATGTTAAAGCTGCCGACGGAAATATTTACGCCGATATTTGCCATATCACGTATTTCGGGCTGGTCGGCGCACCGTATCGAGGAGCTTGTAAACAATGGAAAAATCATTCGTCCTGCATATAAGTTTGTGGGACGGCATAAGGAATATATCCCGATAGAGGAAAGAAACTGGTAATATATCAGGCTTTCCGTGAAAAAGTGAAATGGTAGGGTAAAACAATATGTGGATTGCAGAACAATGGAAGGACTATGAGGTAATAGACTGCTCGGCGGGAGAAAAGCTGGAACGCTGGGGCGAGTATCTGCTTATAAGACCTGACCCACAGGTAATATGGGACACACCAAGGGAAAATGCTTTGTGGCAAAAGGCAAATGCCCATTATCACAGAAGTAAAAGCGGCGGAGGAAGCTGGGAATTTAAAGACCTTCCTAAGCAGTGGCAGATTGGATATAAAGGGCTTAGGTTTAATCTTAAGCCCTTTGCTTTTAAGCATACAGGACTTTTTCCTGAGCAGGCGGTAAACTGGGATTGGTTCGGGGAAAAAATAAGAACGGCAGGACGTGACGTAAAGGTTTTAAATCTTTTTGCCTACACAGGAGGAGCGACACTTGCCGCAGCACAGGCAGGCGCAAGCGTGACCCATGTTGACGCCTCAAAGGGAATGGTTACATGGGCAAGGGAAAATGCAGTGTCGTCAGGACTTGGGGATGCCCCGATCAGATGGCTTGTGGATGACTGCGTAAAATTTGTGCAGCGCGAAATAAGACGGGGAAACAAATATGATGCGGTAATCATGGACCCGCCCTCATACGGCAGGGGACCAAAGGGAGAAACGTGGAAGCTGGAGGAAAACATTTATGAATTTATCAAGCTTTGCAGCGGGCTTCTTTGCGATAAACCGTTGTTCTTTCTCGTCAATTCCTATACGACAGGACTGTCTCCCTCTGTTCTTACCTATATGATTTCGGAAACGGTAGGAAAAAAATACAAGGGGGAAACAAAATCGCAGGAGATAGGGCTTCCCGTTACGGACACGGGGCTGATGCTTCCCTGTGGCGCATCGGGAAGATGGTGTGAAATGTAAAGCGTTTTAAACAAGAGGTGGCATATGGAAGAAAAACAGCAGGAAAGAAAGAAAAGAACCAGCAAAAAGGGCAAAATCGGAACGTCAAACAGACGGGGACGGGTATTTGTTGCAAAAATGGCTATCGTCGTAACGCTTGTTGTGTCACAAATTATTCTTTCCATATGGGTGTACAGTGCACTGGAGCAATATATCGTCTATTGGCGTACGGGAGCACTGCTGCTTAGTATCGTTGTTGTGCTTTATATTGTAAATAAACAGGATAACCCCGCATATAAGCTTGCTTGGATTGTGCTTGTCCTCTCTGCGCCGCTGATAGGGGGCACGCTGTATGTAATGCTTGCAGGAAATAGGACGCGTAAAAAATTTATCAGCGAGGCACTGAAAAATCATACGGCAACCTTTGAGTATCTGCCTAACGACAAGGAGATACTTGAGGAGGTAAAGGAGGTAAGCAAAAGTGCAGGCGTGCAGTCGGAATATATATCAAAGGCTGCTGGATATTCCATATACAAAAATACAAGCGTAAAATACTTTCCGCTGGGGGAGGAGAACTATGCATGTCTCCTTGAGGAGCTGAATAAGGCAAAGCATTTTATATTCATGGAATACTTTATTATCAAACAGGGAGAAATGTGGGAAACCATACTTGAGGTGCTTCATAAAAAAGCCTCTGAGGGCGTTGATGTCAGGCTCATATATGATGACTTCGGGTGTGCCATGTGGCTGCCCTCACGGTTCATTGCCGACATGAAAAGGCTTGGCATAAAGGCGGCTCCCTTTAATCCTGTAACGGCTGCCTTATCGTTAAGGCAGAATAACCGGGACCACAGAAAAATAACCGTTATTGATGGAAATACAGGCTTTACGGGCGGCATTAACCTTGCAGATGAATACATCAATAAGATAAACCGTTTTGGACATTGGAAGGATACCGGCATTATGCTCAAGGGGGAGGCAGTGTGGAACCTGACCGTCATGTTTCTTCAGACATGGAAAATGCTGACTGGCGAGAAGGAGGACTACCACGCATATGAGCCGTCAAAATTTGAACACGAGCCTGTAAGCTCTGACGGTTACATCCAGCCTTATGCGGACACGCCTGTTGATGATGAGATTGTAGGGGAAAATATATACCTAAATATGATAAATAAGGCGAAACGGTACGTTTATATCACAACGCCGTATCTCATAATAGACAATGAAATGTTTACGGCGCTTACCCTTGCGGCAAAAAGCGGGATAGATGTACGGATTATTACACCGGGCATACCTGATAAAAAAGCTGTATATATGGTAACGCAGTCCTACTATTATCATCTGATAAAGGCAGGCGTGAAAATCTACCAATATACACCGGGCTTTATCCATGCAAAAACCTTTGTTGTTGATGATAGGATAGCAACGGTTGGAACGATAAATATGGATTTCAGGAGCCTGTATCTTCACTTCGAATGTGGTGTGTGGATGTTTGATGCAAGCGTGATAAACGACATAAAGGAGGATTACGTAAGCACCCTTGAAAAATGTGACGAGGTAACCCTTGAGGAGATTGAGCAGACAGGCGTTGTAAAACGGTTTTTCCAAAGCATTTTAAGGTTGATTTCGCCGCTGCTTTAATGAATGAAATTGAAAAATTTACCATAGCTTTAAATTGGCTTTAAATTAACAAATTGCCTTGATTTATTTTACGCAGTATTGTAAAATTTAATGTAAAGTGGGTGGATTTTCTTTTTGCGCATTGAAAATACAGTTTTTGTATGAAAATCAAAGGATTTATGCACCTAAAACGGATAAAAATATTAATCAATGGGGGATGTTGAGAAATGAAAAAAACAAAAGAAAAAACAAAGGGCGGATATGTTGCGCAATCCGTAGCTTCTTTGATTGCAGCAATCTTAATCGCATTGCTTTTATTTGCGGCATTTTCTGATGACATAAGCTATCTGTTTGGAAAAGCCGAAAGCATGAATGAGCTGCTTGCGGAAGGCGAAGAACTAAAGGGAGAATACGTATCTGTAGGTGTGGATGCAGTTGTTGACTGGTATGCAGAGACAACCTACAAGATAAACGGAATTATACCTGCTGGCTCAAAATGGCACTGCTTAGTATGGCTGGATGATGAGTCCTTTATATCCCTTACGGTTAAGGGAAAGAAAAATAAGGACCTTATAAACAACCTGATAAGCGGTACGGAAAAATATTTGAATGGAGAAACGAATGTGCTGCCCTCGCCTGTTGTGTTTGAGGGTAAGATAATTTCCATCGGAAGCGAGGTAGACGAGTATTTTTATGATGCCATAAGATATTATGGAATTACAGGTATGGAGGTGCATTACCTGACGATAGACACTACATACTCGAAAACGTCAATCATACTATATGGCATTATATTCCTTGCCATTATCGGAGTGTTTATCGGAACATTCATAGGCGGCATAAAGGGTGTCAAGAGATTAAAGGCTGCGGAAGGTCTTGTAGCGTCATCTCCACAGGGCTACAATCCACAGGGCTTCGGAGAAAATCAGACCTATAATAATGCACAGACTGGCAGTACATACGATAATACACAGAATACATATGGCAATATGCAGGATAATACGCAAACCTACAATACATATGGAAATGTACAGGATAATACACAGACCTACAATGCATATGGAAACGCACAGGATAACACACAGGCTTACAATACATATGACAATACACAGGATAATACGTAGGTCTGCAATATATATGGCATATGCAGGATAACGCATAGACCTATAACATATATGGCATACGCAGGATAACACACAGGCTTACAATACATATGACAATACGCAGGATAACGCGTAGACCTATAACATATATGGCATATGCAGGATAACGCATAGACCTATAACATATATGGCATATGCAGGATAATGCGTAGACCTATAATACATATAGCAATAAAGAGAATGAAATGTAAGATAAATACGATAAAATATTTCAAAAGAATATAAAAATATATAGAAATTTACGCAATAAATTTTAAAAAATAAAAAGTAGATATAAAAAACATAGAAGGGAGAATGTGTGAAGATGAAGGATTTTGTGAAGAAGAATAGTTTTACAAAAAGAATGGTTGCGCTTATGCTTGTATTACTTATGCTTGTTACGCTTATTCCTTCGGATTTAAGCTTAAAGGCAGAGGGGGAAGGCAGCGGCAATACCTTGTTTGACGGAACGAGTATCATTATGTCCAGCATGACATTTGATGCTACCTATCAGGATGAAAATGGGCAGAAGCAAGTCGTTACCGTAGTGCAGGGCGACATGACGGAGCTTCCTGCAAATGCAACGATTAGTCTTAGGATGAATTTTCTGTTGCAGGACGGAACCCTTGTACAGTCAGGTAAGGACTATGTTTATAATGTGCCGAAGGGAATCAGGGTTGACAGAAGCGAGACCCTTCCGCTTACAATGGATGGCGAGGATGACCCAATCGGTGATGTTGTTATATCAAAGGACGGTACGCTGACCTTCCATTTTGATACAAACGTGATAGGCAGCAGTCAGGGCGTTCATTTTTTTGTAGGCTTTGGCGGTGGTTTAAGCGATACGCTTTCCGAAAAGGATTCGGAATTACAGATACAATTCCCAACAGGGGGGGCTTCCTTTGATTTTGATATAAAATCTCTTGGAGATACGACACCTGAACGGGAGGAGGAAGGACCGAATGCTGTCATAAATAAATCGGGAAATTTTGTGACAGGAGAGGACGGCAAGAAGTATGTGGAGTGGACCGTTTCCCTCAGAAACAAAAATGGGGATGTCATAGAGGGAGACATTATTGATAACCTGCCTTCCGGACTTACTTACGCAGGAGAGGTAACTGTAAATGGGAAAGCCTATCCGAGTATATCGGGCAATAGCTATAATTATCAGTATAATGAGAACCATGGCGTTCCGGAGATGAATGTTACTACATCAAATGACGCAAAATCTGTAACAATTCACGTGAAAAACTGTAAACCTGATTGGGACACAAAGGTTACATTCTTGACCGTCATGGATGAAAATCAGGTATATGGGGGCGAAATTAACAATAATACCAGTCAGGATATTTCCAACACCGCAACCTTTAATCCGAGTGATGGGAAAGAGGGCGTAAGCAGCACTACGACGATTAATAAAAAACCGAACATGCTGAGTAAGGCAAAGGGTGCTGTAGATTCTGACGGCAACGTTGAGTGGACCATAACGGTAAATGCGGACAAGATGGATATAAGCGGCGCGACGATTGCGGACACATGGGAGAACGGAACCCTTGTGGGAGATTCTGTCAGTGTGCAAAAATCTGACGGCACAGTGCTTGGTACAATAAACGTAGCCCAAGACGCTGCTGGATTTTCATATACTGTACCTGCTGATTGCACTGATACCCTTACCATAAAATACAAGACACATATAACTCAGATGGAGAGTGAAAGTGAGAATACGGTAACCTTGAAAAAGGACGGAGTCTATAAGCTTGAAAGCTCTGCCAGCGTGCCGGGTGCTTATTTGATAAAAAAAGATGGATTGGGCTATGATCCTATCTCACAGACGGTATCATGGCGTATTACTGTAAATGAGAGCGCAAGACCACTGAAAAATGTTGTGGTTGAGGATATTTTCCCTGGAGATGTGATGGATAAGACTACGGTTACTGTAAATGCCACATCTTCCATTGGGACTTGGAGCGTAACTGACGCAGGAACAAATCCTAAGAGTTATAATAATCCACAAAACATTACGTTTACTTTGGGGGATATTAATGATACGGTTTACATAACTATTACCATGAAGGTGAGTGACAGTGTAACGAAAGGACAATCGGTTTACTTTCAGAATTATACAAAGCTTACCTCATCTACACTGACAAATCCTGTAGATGATGATGCAGGAATTTGGGCGACCATTGAGGACGTAAGGCTTGCTCAAAAATGGGGACAAAAAACAACCAATAAGGAAGGCTATCTTACATGGATTATAGAGGTTAAGGGACAAAAGCAAAGACCGGAGAGCTATACGATCAAGGATTATCTTCCTGACAACATGGAGTATGTGCAGGGAAGCTTCCGTCTGCAAAGTCAGTATTATGACGGTAATCCAAGCTATAAGCCACAGGTAAGCGTAATTACAACCGGTCAGGACGGACAGAAGATTGACGAGCCGTACATAGCGTATACCTTTGACCCTGTGGAGGACGCCCGCTTCTTAAATACGGTCGGAAACGGCGGCTCTTTTTGGATTGCATATGAGACAAGGGCAAAAGACTACAATGCCTCAATAAATAACACTACATATGAAAACAAAGTGGACGTAACGGCGAATTTTCCTAACAATGTAACTGTAACACAAACCGAAACTGCATCCGTAACTGCGACCCTTGGCGGTATTCTCGGCAAGGACTATGCCTATAAAAATGGAACAAACGAGGTTACATGGATTGTTAAGATAAATGAAGCAAAAACGGATATGAGCCAAATCAAAAATCCTACCATAAAGGATCAGCTTGAGGACTACCTTGAATATAAGGCAGGCTCAGGAAAGCTTTATTTGGTAAATGCTGACGGTACAAAAACGGCAGTGCCTGATACCAATTATCAGGTTGCTGTTGTCAATAATCTTGTAACTGTAATGCTTCCAAACATTGCCACAAACTATTATGAATTTGAGTTTACCACAAGGTTTACCAAGGGTGTTGGCGAGATGTCCAAAATCAAGGTAAACAATAAGGTTGACCTTGTGGGAGACGGCATGATAGCCCAAAAGCAGACCTCTGACGTAACAAACATTAGTTTTAGCTCTGCTGTAGCGGGTGCGTCCGTAAAGCGTCAGATACGTGTAAAAAAGGTGGATGCGTCCTCTGGCAAAGCATTAGAGGGAGCAACCTTTGAGCTTTATCTTCCGGGCATAACTCCGGAAAGGGATGTAATGATAGGCAAAGCCGTTACAGGCAAGGATGGATATGCTGTATTTGAGGAAACGGATTCGCTGATAGGAAAAACCATAAAGCTCAAGGAGACGGAAACGCCGCCCGGCTATGATTATTTGGCAACGACAACCAATACAGGAGATACAACCTCTGCGGAAGGCGTAACGACAATTACAAACTTTACTGAGGCAAATATACGTGCTGATGCAAAGGGACAGTATTACGAAATCATTATAAAGAATCAAAATGAAAATGATGTTACAACGGCTGATATTAAGCTGAAAAAGGTAGATGCTGCGAAAACTACAACTGTACTTCCAAATGCAGTGTATGGACTTTACACGGACGAGGCTTGCACTACCATGAAAGGCGTAGCAAAGGCTACGGACACTACAGGCTATGTTACCTTTGGAAATATTCCTGAGGGAACGTATTGGTTAAAAGAGATTACGCCGCCTGACGGCTATAAGCTTTCTGAACAGAAGGTAGCGGTTGTAGTCGCTGTTGATAACACTGTAACACCTTCAACCGTAACAGTAACATATGACGGCAATGTGGCTAGTGAGGTTCAGGTTACTGACACGAAAGCGACAGGAACGCTTACCATAACCAAGATAGAATCAGGCAGCAAAAACAGGGAAACGATTGCAGGCGTTACGTTTGAAATCTACAAGGATGAGGCATGTACTCTTAAAGTGGCTTCTGAGACAACAAATGGAGAGGGTGTTGCCAAATTTACGAACCTTGAGCTTGGAAAAACCTACTGGTATAAGGAGAAAGACGCTCCGGATAAATATGTGCTTGATGAATCTGTAAAGAGTATTCAGGTAGGTACGGGAACTGAGACTACCGATCAGGTCAAAAAAATAGATGTATACAACAGCCTCAAGCTTGGAACTATTGTCATCACAAAGCAGGACGATAGTGTCCCTGCAAGAAGACTTGCGGGTGTTCAGTTTACGCTGTACAACTCTGATGCTGATGGTAATGCGACTACTCCTTACCAAATTGCCGATGCTGCTGGCAATATGATGAATTATGTTGTTACCACTGATGCAAATGGTAAGGCAACCTTTGAGGATGTTCCATTTGGCAGCTATGTTGTTAAGGAAACGCAAGGAAAGACAAACTATACTGTGGCTGACGATACGCCAATTGTCATAAACAAAACAGAAGATACGGAATTGACAATTATTAATAAGGCGGAACGGTTTTCTGTTAAAATTACTAAAACAGCTAGTGATGATTTGGCCAAGAAGCTTCAGGGTGCAGAGTTTACCTTATACAATGATAAAGGCGTTGCTGTAAGAACTGGCACTACGAATAGTGTAGGCGTACTAGAATTTGCAGATATTCCACTTAGGGAGTATACAGGAGACTATATACTAAAGGAGACAAAGACACCTGATGGTTACATTACGGCACCTGATAAAACAATAACATATACAGAAATAACGGGTGCTGCAAGGGATGATAAAACTGGCGCACATAAGCTTGAATATTCTATTATTGATGAAAAACAGGCAGGCAAGGTGCTTCTTCGTAAGGTTGATGCAGATGATACATCAATAGGTCTTGCCGATGCCGAATATGTCCTTATGGATGAGGACGGCAATATTGTACAGACGACATACTCCATGACGGCAGCGAAGGCAACGGCATCAGGTGTTACAGGTGCGCAGGAGGGCTCTATATACTTTAAGGATATTAAGTTTGGAACCTACTATATCGTTGAGACGAAAGCACCTGTATTTGATGACAAGGTATATATACGTGACGAGAAAAAGTACAAGGTTGTTATCAAATCAAATGATGAAACGGTAACAGAAGTTACGTATGTGGATGAAAACGGCGTTACACAGACAAATAATACAGGCTATTTCACAAATGTGATACAGCCGGATACGCTTCCTATTGTAAGCTTTAAGCTGAAAAAGGTGGATAGTGCTGACCCTGCAAATCCAATACATGGCGCTGTATTTAAGCTGTATAAATATGATCCGAATAAACACACGGACTTTGTCGACACAGGCATTACGGGAGTCAGTGGTACAGATGGAATGGTTTATTTCAGACGTATCTCCGTGGAGGGCGATTCTATTGATACAACTTATAGAATTGTGGAAACGGAAACACTCTTTGGATATAAAAAGAGTGACATAAAGTATACAATTACAAAGACGATGTTTATTCAAAATAATACTTGCTATGTAGATGTTGAGTCTGATAATCCTGATGAGAATGTTGCGACAAGGAAGGATGAAGATATTTATTATCTTCCTACGGCGAATGCGTCAGGACATCTTGACGGCACTGCAAACATCAGCAAAACAAGCGGTCTTACCGTTGTAAACGAAAAGCTTTATGGAAGCATACAGCTTACAAAGCAGGGCGCTACGTCAAATGTTAAGCTTGCAGGTGCTACGTTTTATTTATATGATATTGAAAGAAAACAACCTCTAAAGGTAGAGGGCAGTGAACGTAGTGCGACCACTAATGCACAGGGCATAGCACTGTTTGAAAATTTGCCGTTTGGCACCTATTACATAAAGGAAAGAATACCTGTCCCTGCCGGCTACTTATTAAATAATGAGATTATACGTGTTGAGGTAAATCAGGAGTCTGCAAAGGGCGCAATTCCTGTTACTGTTTCGGACGAAAGAATTGACCTTTATATTAGCAAGCAGGAGCTGGGCTTTGGCGCAGAGGTTCCGGGTGCGACAATTGTTCTCAGAGAGGACAATGGATTAGGAACAGGAAAGGTGATTGACCAGTGGGTATCAGGCACGGATGCGCACCATATCGCTTATGGCAAGTTAAAGATTGACACAAGATATATCTTGGAGGAAACTGCTGCACCTTCCGGCTATGGATATACAAAAACATTTAGTTTTTCAATAGATTCCAATGGGAAAATACAGGAGTTTGCTAATGAAGAAATATACCATAAAGTACTGGGTAACAATGCCATTATCCTTTATGATGATGCAGTTGCTTTAACTGTTACAAAGGTGGAGGAAGGCACAAGTAATCCTATATCCGGTGCAAGACTTGCAATCTATGATGCGGCAGGCAACGAGGTGTACAGGTGGACGACAGGTGCCACAGGCGATTGTGAGATAGGATCAAAGCTTACCATACCAAAGTCGGGCTACAATGTATATACCATAAGGGAACGGTTTGCACCTATGGAGTATATGCTTGCAGAGCCGATACAGTTTGCCGTAGGCGCTGACGCAAAGGTATATGAGTATGAAAATGGAACTGGAACTGTAGGACCTGAGATTACAGACGGCATCATTACGATGGAGGACGCAAAGAAGTCGGGCGCATTCTTTAGAAAGGTTGATGCAGAGACTTATGCCGATATTGAGGGAGCGGAGCTTGCCATATATGATGTGACAGATGGTGGAGAAACTCAAGTCGGAAAATCGTGGATTAGTGACGGAACACCTAAGCATTTTGATGTTACGAGAACTACCCCTGCTGATGGCGAGTTGGTTGTCGGAAAAACATATGAATTTAGGGAGCTTAGCGCACCTGCGGGATATGCCGAGACACAGGCTGTTAAATTCACGATAACAGATATTGATGTGGATGGTAAGGCAGTGATAGAGGTACTACCTGAAAATGGAAACGAGGATTCCTTGAACTATGACAAGGATACCTTGCTTTTGCTTGACAAGAAGGTAACGCTCAAGATTAAGAAGCAGGATACATTTGGACAATATCTGCCTGACGCTGTGCTTGAGGTATATAAATATGACTATGCTAACAAGCAGGCAGGAACAAAGCTTGCTGACATAACAACAGGCAAAACAATAATTGAGGTTGACAACACGAAGCTTAATTTGGACGGCTATTACCTGATTAAGGAGACTGTTGCACCGGACGGCTTTGGATATGCAGAGGATATTGTTGTTCACATAAGGGAAGACGGCGTGGCAGAAGCAGTTATGACCATATCGAGACTTGACGGAGCATTTATGTATGACAACCTTCCTGTTGTATATGAAAATGTAGTTTATGTGACGGACATTGACAATGTTGTAAGCATTGGAAAGCTTGATGCAGATGAGCTTATGAACGGAAACATTGTACGTGTTGAAAATTCTGTGCTGAGACTTACCTCTGATAATGACAGATTTTTTGAGGAGGTTGTATGGAGCAGCAGCGATAAAGCATCAGAGCCGTTTGATATGCTGAAGTTTACGCCTGGATGCTCTTATACCCTTACCGAGATTGGAGCGCCTGACGGATATGCATATACGGATCCAATCAACTTTAGGATTGACGGAGATACAAGAGAGGTTTATGTCTTAAATGATGACGGCACGGAAACGCTTATGGAAAAGCGTACGGTTTATATTTCCGACGCCAAAATAAATCTCAACGTAGCGAAGATGGATTTGCTTTCAGGCGAGCTGGTTGCTGGAGCGAAATTCCGTATCGTTGATGCTGACGGAGCTGTTGTTGCATCATGGACCAGCAAGGATAAGGCTGACACAATAGACACGTCAAAGCTGAAGGCAGGAGACCCTGAATATTTGGCAGCAAATGCTGACTACAAAAAATATGCAGAGTATACAATTCAGGAAATCGAACCACCAGCGGGCTATGAGAAAGCAGCGGACGTTACATTTGCCATAGACGGAGACGGTAAGATGTATCTTGTTACCGTGGACGAGGACGGACAGAAGCAGTACACATTATTTACTGTCACGGTCGGCGGCGTACATGTCAATTTGATAGGCATTTCGGATGAGCCGCAGCTTAAAATAAGCAAGGTTGACATTATGGGTGAGGAGGTTCCGAATGCAACGCTTACCATATATGCTAAGGACGACAGTGTGGACTTTGAACCTATTACGTGGTCTACGGGAGAGACTGTAGGAGAACCGAAGTACATAAGCAAAAATGTATTCACGCCATATGTAGAATATGTGCTTGAGGAGGTCGTTGCACCAAACGGATATACCTATGCGCATGACATTACCTTCTACTTTGACGAAAACGGCGTGCTGTATGTTGATGGCGTTGCTATGGACGGCTCAAGAGAAATCAATATGGTTGATGAGCTGATAAATGTAGTTGTAAGCAAGCAGGACGAGGAAAGCACAAATGAGATAAAGGGCGCATCTCTTGCAATCAGAGACAGCAAGGGCGAGGTAATCTATACATTTGAAAGTGATGTAAGACCTACGCTGCTTCCATCAGACCTGTTTGTCACTGAAAAAGGTAAGCTTTCATACTATACTCTTGAGGAGCTTATTGCACCTGAGGGCTATCTGATGGCTGCACCAGTGAAATTTGCAATCGATGAATATGGAACAATATACATTGCAGATGAAAACGGTAAGTATCAGCCTGCAGAAGCTACAAATGGCACGGTTGTCATGAAGGACGCAAGGGACCCGAATTTCACCAGCTCAAAGGTAGTGAAAGGACCAAATACAGGCGATCATATGCCAATCATACCAATTGCTGTACTTTGTATTGCAGCACTTGGTGGAATGATACTTATAATAAGAAAGAAGCTTGTAATGTAACTAAAACACTTTTCCAAAACCGTTTGGAGATGTCGGCACTTGTGAATGTTTACACCGACGTCTTCAAACGGTTTTTTGATCGTAAATAAAGCATTAACGATTTTTGATATACCCTTAACTGCAATTTTTCTTTTGAACAAATATTCTTGTAGAAAACTGTAAAATAATGTTATATAATGCATTTATGTTTATGGAAAGGATTATACATTAAAGATGATAAATAAAATTAAATATTATTTTAACCATGTCAATAATGTTACACAGATAATTACAAGTGATAATATAGAAAAAATTATCTCATACATAAAGCAAATACCGATGCTTTGTTCTATAAATATAAAATCCGGCAATAACAAGAAAATAAGAGATTCTCACCCAAAGAAATATCATCCGGTCAAAGTATATAAGGGAGAAATATATAATGCTCAAATAACTGAAAATGCTGGCAGCGAATTGAGCAATAATCATTTAGTGATAATTATACAAGGATTTTCCAGCAATGTTTATGGTGAAAAAGTTACAGTCTTACCAATAGAGGGTGATGGTTTAAGAATCAACCCACACTACCAAATAAAATTGACCAATGCAGACCTGGAAGAAGGAAAGCTTGATAAAGATCCATCCAGAATTATTTTTACTGATATTATGACACTCGATAAAGCAAGACTGGATAGGAAGATTGGAAAACTTAATTCTGATAAAATTGAGGAAGTCAATAAGAATTTGGCAGCACATCTTGACATTAAATAAAAATAATGCAAATTCGGAGTTGACAAGTAAAGAATAAAGATTATAATTAAAGCATAAATATGTTATCAAGCTCGTAAGAGCATTTGGCTGTAAAAGGCTTTTTCAAGTGGGAATGTACTTTATTGTATGTTCCCACATTTTCTGCATATAAATATATAGAAGTGCTATCAAGTCCCAAATAGGACATTGGCAGTATGCTTCTTCAAGAGAGGGTGGTAGTAGATGCTCCCCTCTCATTAAATATATTTAAAGGTACACAGCAGTTTTGTCAAGTGCCTAAAACTATTATTGGTACAGTGGTATTAGGAGTAGGGAAAAACAGGAAAAAAATAAAAAAAGTGCTTGCAATATACATTTCCCTGTTATATAATAACCCTTGCTGTGACATTGATAGCGTGGAAGCGGAGGTTGCTGCGCATGATGCAGGTCATTTCGTGGAGCGAATGTCAATTAAAAATAACTGGCGACAAGTCACTGTACTGATACCATCCGTTGTGGGTTTTGAAGCCCGAAGGACGGAAATGACGTGTGGTATATGTCCAAAAACATGACACACACGGGAAAGTTGTACAGTCACCACTTGTCGTACTATTAACAAAGTGCGAAAAGGAGGCGGCTTTTTTTATGGCAAGTCAAATTATGAGAATCACATTGAAGGCATATGACCACAAGTTAATCGATCAGGCTGCAAAGCAGATTATCGAAACTGTAAAGAGTACAGGAGCAAAGGTAAGCGGACCTGTTCCAATGCCTACAAAGGTTGAGAAGATTACAATTCTTCGAGCTGTTCATAAGTATAAGGATTCCAGAGAACAGTTTGAGCAGAGAACTCACAAGAGACTCATTGATGTGCTTACACCATCACAAAAGACAATTGATGCATTACAGAAGCTCGATATGTCAGCAGGTGTGTACATTGACGTAAAAATGAAGTAAAACATGCAGTACCTAATTACATTTTAAATGGTTTCCCTTAATAGAAGCTTGATAACGCGTGGGAGCATTTGAAATGAATTTAGTATGATTACAATATGTAATCCGCTGTGAATTAAAATTAGGAGGAAATTTTAAAATGAAGAAGGCTATTTTAGCAACAAAAGTCGGAATGACTCAAATCTTCAACGAAAACGGTGTTCTTACACCGGTAACAGTATTACAGGCTGGTCCGTGTGTTGTGACTCAGGTAAAAACAGTTGACAATGACGGTTACGATGCAATTCAGGTTGGACTTGGCGAAAAGAAAGAAAAAGTTACTACGAAGGATGTTTCAGGTAAGAAGGTTATCAGAAACCCACATGGCGCTACGAAGGCAGAGACAGGACATTTCAAGAAAGCAGGAACAACGCCTAAGAGATATGTAAGAGAGTTCAGATTAGAGAACGCAGCAGATTATAATGCAGGCGACGAAATCAAGGCTGACATCTTCGCAGAGGGCGACAAGATTGATGTTACTGCTAAGTCAAAGGGTAAGGGATATGCAGGCGGTATCAAGAGATATGGCATGAGATCAGGCCCTTCCGCTCACGGTTCAAAGTACCATCGTCATGCGGGCTCAAATGGTTCTGCAACAACTCCGGGCAGGGTATTCAAGGGAAAGAAGATGCCTGGTCACATGGGTAACGTAAGAGTTACTGTTCAGAATCTTGAGATTGTTAAGATAGATGTTGAAAACAATGTAATCTTGGTAAAGGGCGCAGTTCCGGGACCTAAGAAATCATTAGTAATGATTAAGGAAACAGTAAAAGTCGGTAAATAGCCGATTTTTCAGGAAGGAGGAACATTTAGATGGCAACAGTAGCTGTTTATAACATCGAAGGCAAGGAAGTTGACAAGCTTGAGCTTAATGATAACGTATTCGGTGTTGAAATAAATGAACAATTAGTACACAAGGCTGTAGTTACCCAGCTTGCTAATAAGCGTCAGGGAACACAGAGTGCAAAAACACGTTCCGAGGTATCCGGTGGTGGAAAGAAGCCATGGAGACAGAAGGGAACAGGCCATGCAAGACAGGGCTCAATAAGGGCGCCTCAGTGGAAGGGTGGCGGAGTTGTATTTGCTCCAAAGCCAAGAGATTATTCTATGAAGATGAACAAGAGAGAGAAGCAGATTGCAATGAAATCAGTGCTCACTTCAAAGGTTCAGACTTCAAAGCTTATCGTTGTTGATGAGCTTAAGGTTGATGAGATTAAGACTGCAAGGTTTGTTAAAATCCTCGACAATCTGAAAAGCCCTAAGGCATTGGTAGTAACGAAGGAAAAGGACGAAAAGGTTTATCTTTCAGCGAGAAATATACCTACAGTTAAGACTGCTTTGGCAAACACAATTAATGTATATGACATTCTTAAATATGATTCACTTGTAATCACGAAGGATGCCGTGGCAGCAATCGAGGAGGTGTATGCATAATGGCAGATATTAAATATTATGACGTTATTTTAAAGCCGGTTCTTACAGAAAAGAGTATGAACATAATGGCAGAAAAGAAATATACATTTTATGTTCATCCGGATGCAACTAAAACTCAGGTTAAGGAAGCTGTTGAAAAGATGTTTGACGGAGTTAAGGTGGCAAAGGTTAATACAATGAATATTGCAGGCAAGACAAAAAGACGTGGCACGACATACGGAAAGACTGCAAAGAGAAAAAAGGCAATCGTACAGCTTACTGCTGAGAGCAACGACATTCAGTTGTTCGAGGGACTGTAGAACATGTAAATCGAAAGGAGAAACAAAATGGGAATTAAGACTTATAACCCATATACACCTTCCAGAAGGAATATGACCGGTCTTGATTTTTCAGAGATTACAAAGACGACTCCTGAAAAGTCACTTCTTGCCAAGAAGTCAAAAAATTCCGGACGTAACAATCAGGGTAAAATCACTGTAAGACATCACGGTGGTGGAAATAGACAAAAATATAGAATCATTGATTTTAAGAGAAGAAAAGATGACATACCTGCAAAGGTTGCTGCAATTGAGTACGACCCAAACAGAACTGCAAATATTGCACTTCTTCATTATGTTGATGGCGAGAAGGCATATATCCTTGCACCTGTTGGACTTAAGGTTGGCGACATGCTTATGAGCGGTCCGAATGCAGAGGTTAGGGTTGGTAACTGCCTTCCACTGACTGACATTCCGGTTGGTACTGAGATTCACAACATTGAGCTTTATCCGGGCAAGGGCGGACAGCTTGTTCGTTCGGCAGGTAACTCAGCTCAGCTTATGGCAAAGGAAGGAAAGTATGCAACACTTCGTCTTCCTTCAGGCGAGATGAGAATGGTTCCTATCGTTTGTCGTGCAACAATCGGTCAGGTTGGAAATATTGAGCACGGACTTGTTAATATCGGTAAGGCTGGACGTAAGCGTCACATGGGAATAAGACCTACAGTAAGAGGTTCCGTTATGAACCCGAACGACCATCCACATGGTGGTGGTGAAGGTAGAACCAGTATCGGTAGACCAGGACCTTCTACTCCTTGGGGTAAGCCGGCACTGGGACTTAAGACCAGAAAGAAGAACAAGCAGTCTAACAAGCTGATAATAAGAACAAGAGACGGTAAGAACGTTAAGTAAGGAGGTAACATATGGCTCGTTCATTAAAAAAAGGACCATTTGCAGACGAGAGTTTATTAAAGAAAATAGATGCACTGAATGCGGCAAATGACAAGCAGGTTATTAAAACATGGTCACGCCGTTCAACTATCTTCCCTTCATTTGTAGGTCATACAATAGCAGTTTATGATGGAAGAAAGCATGTGCCTGTATATGTAACTGAGGATATGGTTGGACATAAGCTCGGTGAGTTCGTTGCAACAAGAACATACAGAGGACATGGCAAGGATGAGAAAAAGGGTAAGAAGAAATAAGTGAGAGGAGGAAACATTCATGGCAAAAGGACATAGATCCCAAATCAAGAGACTCAGAAATGAGAATAAAGATACAAGACCAAAGGCTACCGTATCTTATGCAAGAGTTTCAGTAACAAAGGCATGCTTTGTATTAGATGCAATCAGAGGCAAGGATGTAACTTCAGCACTTGGTATTCTTGCTTATAACAACAGATACGCTTCAAGGGTTATTGAGAAGCTCTTAAAGTCAGCGATTGCAAATGCAGAAAACAACAATGGTATGAAGGCAGAGGACCTTTACATTGCTGAATGTTATGCAAACAAAGGACCAACAATGAAAAGAATTCAACCAAGAGCACAGGGCAGGGCTTATAGAATCGAAAAGAGAACAAGCCACATTACAATTGTGCTGGATGAAAGATAGGAGGTAAGCAGAGTGGGACAAAAGGTTAATCCACATGGTTTAAGAGTCGGAATAATCAAAGATTGGGATTCAAAGTGGTATGCTGAGACAAAAAACGGAGAATTTGCAGACAATCTTGTTGAAGATTATAAAATAAGAGAGTTCATAAAGAAAGAGCTTTATCAGGCGAACGTTTCTAAGATTGAGATTGAAAGAACCGCAGACAGGGTAAAGGTTAGCGTTTATACTGCAAAGCCTGGTGTTGTAATCGGTAAAGGCGGAGCTGGTATCGAGAAGGTTAAGGCTAAGGTTCAGAAGCTTACCAAGAAGAAGCTTATCATCGACATTAAGGAAATCAAGAAGCCGGATTTGGATGCACAGCTTGTAGCAGAGAATATCGCTGCACAGCTTGAGAACCGTATTTCCTTCAGAAGGGCAATGAAGTCATGCATGGGAAGAACCATGAAGGCTGGCGCACTTGGAATAAAGACTGCATGTTCAGGAAGACTTGGTGGTGCAGATATGGCAAGAACAGAGTTTTACAGCGAGGGTACAATACCGCTCCAGACGCTCCGTGCTGATATTGACTACGGTTTTGCTGAGGCAGATACAACATACGGTAAAGTTGGTGTTAAGACATGGATTTACCATGGAGAGATACTTCCTACTAAGGAAAATAAGGAAGGGAGCGATAAATAATGTTAATGCCTAAGAGAGTTAAGCGTCGTAAGCAGTTTAGAGGCTCTATGAAGGGTAAGGCGCTTAGAGGAAATAAAATAACAAATGGTGAGTATGGTATTGTGGCTATGGAGCCTGCATGGATTAAGTCAAATCAGATTGAGGCTGCCCGTATTGCCATGACACGTTACGTAAAGCGTAATGGTAAGGTTTGGATAAAGATTTTCCCTGACAAGCCGGTAACAGCTAAGCCTGCTGAGACTCGTATGGGTTCCGGTAAGGGCTCACTTGAATACTGGGTTGCAGTTGTTAAGCCGGGAAGGGTGCTTTTTGAGATTGCAGGTGTTCCTGAGGAGACTGCAAAGGAGGCACTCCGTCTTGCGACACACAAGCTTCCGTTGAAGTGTAAGATTGTGTCAAAGGCAGACTTAGAAGCCAGCGAAGGAGGTAAATAGCAGTGAAGCTTAAGGAATATAAAGAAGAATTAAAGGCAAAATCACTTGAAGAATTACAGAGCGATTTAGTAGCTGCTAAGAAGGAATTATTCAATTTGAGATTCCAGAATGCCACTAATCAGCTTGAGAATACAAGCAGAATTAAGGATGTCAGAAGAAACATCGCCAGAATACAGACTATAATAGCCCAAAAGGCTAACTAATTATCGTAAAAGGAGGAATTATTGTGGACAGAAATCTTAGAAAAACACGTGTAGGCTTAGTTACAAGTGATAAAATGGATAAGACAATTGTTGTTTCAATCGTTGACAATGTAAAGCATCCTCTTTACGGTAAGATTGTAAAGAGAACTTACAAGTTGAAGGCTCATGATGAGAAAAATGAGTGCAGGATTGGCGATAGAGTAAAAGTTATGGAAACAAGACCACTTTCCAAGGATAAGAGATGGAGACTTGTTGAGATAATTGAGAAAGCGAAGTAAAGGAGGCATAAGCAATGGTTCAGCAGGAAACAAGACTTAAGGTTGCCGACAATACTGGTGCTAAGGAGCTTCTCTGCATCAGAGTATTAGGCGGTTCAACCAGAAGATATGCAAACATCGGCGATATCATAGTTGCCTCCGTTAAGGATGCAACGCCGGGCGGAGTTGTAAAGAAAGGTGACGTTGTAAAGGCTGTAGTAGTACGTTCTAAGAAGGGTGCGCGCCGTAAGGACGGTTCCTACATCAAGTTTGATGAGAATGCAGCAGTTATCATAAAGGAAGACGGAAACCCAAGAGGAACCCGTATATTTGGACCTGTTGCAAGAGAGCTTCGTGATAAGAAGTTTATGAAGATTGTTTCTCTTGCACCGGAAGTATTATAGGAGGTAGAGACTGTGGCAACAATGAAAATTAAAAAAGACGATCTCGTCAGAGTGATTGCCGGTAAAGATAAAGGCAAAGAAGGAAAAGTATTAGCAGTTGATACTAAAAATAATAAGGTGCTTGTTGAGGGTGTTAATATTGTTCACAGACACAGTAAGCCGAGCATGCAGAATCAGCAGGGCGGAATTATTGACAAGGAAGCGCCGATTGATATATCTAACGTAATGTACCTTTATAAGGGCAAGCCGGTTAGAATCGGTTTTATAGGTGAAAAGAAAGATAAGACGAGAGCTGCCAAGGTAAATGGCAAGCTTGAGGCTATTGACTAGGAATACTAAGAAAGGAGGCATAGGATTTTGAGCAGACTTAAGGATATGTATAGCAACGAGATTAAAGATGCTATGACAAAAAAGTTCGGATATAAAAATGTTATGCAGGTGCCAAAGCTTGAGAAGATTGTTATCAACATGGGTGTTGGTGAGGCAAGAGAGAATGCTAAGGTGCTTGATGCAGCTATAAAGGATTTAGAGATTATAACAGGTCAGAAGGCTGTTGTTACAAGAGCAAAGAAGTCGGTTGCAAACTTCAAGCTTAGAGAGGGAATGCCTATTGGATGCAAGGTTACACTTCGTGGCGAAAAGATGTATGAGTTTACTGACAGACTTGTAAACCTTGCACTTCCACGTGTACGTGACTTCAGAGGTGTTAATCCTAATGCGTTTGACGGCAGAGGAAACTATGCGCTTGGCATTAAGGAGCAGCTTATTTTCCCGGAAATCGAGTACGATAAGATTGATAAGGTAAGAGGTATGGACGTTATATTTGTTACTACGGCAAATACTGACGAGGAAGCCCGCGAATTATTAACTCTTTTCGGTATGCCATTTAAGAAGTAATAGGAGGGATTAACATGGCAAAAACATCAATGAAGGTTAAACAGCAGCGTGCTCAGAAGTTTTCAACAAGAGAGTACACCCGCTGTAAGATATGTGGTCGTCCACATGCATATTTGAGAAAATACGGAATTTGCAGAATCTGCTTCCGTGAGTTAGCATATAAGGGACAGATACCTGGCGTTAAGAAGTCAAGTTGGTAATTGCCCTAAGAAGGGACTTTTGTCATAAGGAGGGACCCACGAAGTGGGAGGATGCCTTATGACCGACCTGCGAAGCGTGGGAAGATTTCTTAGGGCGGACCCACGAAGCAATTTCTAAATAATATAGGAGGCAAAAGAATTATGTCAATGAGCGATCCAATTGCAGATATGCTTACAAGAATTCGTAATGCAAATACTGCAAAACATGATACAGTAGATATACCGGCATCTAAGATGAAGCTGGCGATTGCGGATATTCTTCTTAACGAGGGATATATTAAGGCAGTTGACGTTGTTGAGGAAGGAAACTTCAAGACGATAAGAGTTACACTTAAATATGGTGCAAACAAGAACGAGAAGGTACTTACCGGACTTAAGAGAATTTCTAAGCCGGGACTTCGTGTGTACGCATCAAAGGATGAGCTTCCAAAGGTTCTTGGAGGACTTGGAACAGCTATCATTTCAACGAACAAGGGTGTGCTTACGGATAAGGAAGCAAGAAAGCAGAATGTCGGCGGAGAAGTGCTTGCTTTCATTTGGTAAATGCACATTAAAAATTATAAGGAGGATAAGGCGAAATGTCACGAATTGGAAGAATGCCTATCGCTGTACCGGCAGGTGTTACTGTTGATATAGCAGAAAATAATAAGGTGACTGTAAAGGGACCAAAGGGAACTCTTGAAAGAGTGCTCCCTGCTGAAATGGAAATCACCAAAGAGGGTGAGGAAATTTTAGTAAAAAGACCAAATGATTTAAAGAAAATGAAATCACTTCACGGTCTTACAAGAACACTGATTAACAACATGGTTGTTGGTGTTACGGAAGGATATACAAAGACGCTTGAGGTAAACGGAGTTGGTTACAGGGCAGCAAAGCAGGGCAGCAAGCTTACGCTTTCCCTTGGATATTCACATCCGGTAGAGATGACTGACCCTGAGGGAATTTCCACTACCGTTGACGGAAATAAGATTGTTGTAAGTGGTATTGATAAAGAAAAGGTTGGACAGTACGCAGCCGAAATAAGAGAAAAGAGAGCGCCTGAACCATATAAGGGTAAGGGTATCAAGTACGATTATGAGGTTATCAGACGTAAGGTTGGTAAGACCGGTAAGAAATAATTAAGGAGTGTAAATGAGATGATTAATAAAGAATCAAGAAGCGTTAGACGTGTTAAAAAGCATTTAAGAGTTCGTAACCGTTTCAGCGGCACAGCAGCAAGACCTCGTTTAGCAGTATTCAGAAGTAATAATCATATGTACGCTCAGATTATTGATGATACGGCTGGACATACTTTGGTGTCTGCTTCCACTGTTCAGAAGGATGTAAAGGCTGAGCTTGAAAAGACAAATGATGTGGCAGCGGCTGCTTATCTTGGAAAGGTTATAGCAAAAAGAGCCCTTGATGCAGGAATAACGACAGTTGTTTTTGACAGAGGTGGATTTGTCTATCATGGTAAGATTAAGGCATTAGCAGATGCAGCAAGAGAAGCTGGATTAGAATTCTAATAAGGAGGAAAAGCGACATATGAAGCATGAAATCATAGATGCGAGTAAGTTAGAATTAGAAGAAAATGTTGTAAACATTAAGCGTGTTACTAAAGTTGTTAAGGGCGGACGTAACATGAGATTTGCTGCTCTTGTGGTTGTCGGAGACAAAAACGGCCATGTAGGCGCCGGCGTAGGAAAGGCTGCGGAAATTCCGGAAGCCATCCGCAAGGGTAAAGAGGACGCAATCAAAAAATTAGTTAAGGTTAAAATTAATGAGAACGGAAGTATTCCTTATGATTGGGAAGGCAGCTTCGGCAGTGCGAAGGTATTGCTTAAGTCTTCTCCAAAGGGTACCGGTATTATTGCAGGTGGTCCTGCCCGTTCCGTACTTGAGCTTGCAGGCTACAAGAATATCCGTACAAAGTCCTTAGGTTCAAATAATAAGCAGAATGTTGTGCTTGCTACTATCGCAGGACTTGCTGAGATTAAGTCTCCTGAGGAAGTTGCAAAGCTTCGCAGCAAATCTTTAGATGAGATTCTTAACTAAGGAGGGATTTAAAAATGGCAGATAAGTTAAAGGTTACATTAGTTAAGTCACCTATCGGAGCTATTCCAAAGCATAGAGCTACCGTTGCGGCACTTGGACTTAGAAAGCTTAATAAGAGCGTTGAGCTTCCAAATAATGCAGCAACACTCGGAATGGTAAAACAGGTTAGTCACTTAGTTAAGGTAGAGGAAGTTTAATAGTATTTGAATTAGGAGGTACAGTCATGGATTTATCGAACTTAAAGCCTGCTGATGGTGCCGTAACAAGCGGTAATTTCAGGAGAGGCCGTGGACATGGTTCAGGAAATGGCAAGACCGCAGGTAAGGGACACAAGGGTCAGAAGGCTCGTTCAGGTGCACCTAGACCAGGCTTTGAAGGTGGTCAGATGCCACTTTATAGAAGAATACCAAAGAGAGGATTCACTTGCAGAAATCACAAGGAAATCGTTGCAATCAACCTGTCTGCTCTCGAAAGATTTGAGGACGGTTCCGAGGTAACTGTTGCAACGCTTATTGAGGCAGGCATTGTCAAGAATCCTAGAGATGGTGTTAAGATATTGGGAAATGGAGAGTTAACTAAGAAGCTTACTGTTAAGGTAAACGCTTTCAGTAAAGCTGCCGCTGAGAAAATCGAGGCGCTTGGTGGAAAAGTTGAGGTGGTTTAGGTATGTTCAAAACCTTGAGAGACGCCCTTAAAGTAAAGGATATACGAAATGGTTTGCTTTTTACGTTCTTTATTATGATTGTTATAAGACTTGGTTCTCATATTCCACTTCCGGGTCTTGACACAGAGGGCATAAAGGCATATATGGACTCCATGTTTGGTGATTCCGGTGCGGGTAATTTACTTGCAACATTTACGGGTGGTTCATTTACACAGATGACCATATTTGCCCTAAATGTAACGCCATACATCACATCCTCAATTATCATACAGCTTCTCACCATAGCCATTCCGGCACTTGAGGAGATGCAGAGAGATGGTGAGGACGGACGTAAAAAGATGACGGCAATCACAAGGTATGTGACCCTGCTTCTCGCAGTCATTGAAAGCCTTGGTCTTTCCATAGGCTTTGACAGAGGACATTATTTCACCATAAACACGACGCTTGGTTATTTTACTGTTATTGTTACACTTACGGCAGGTAGCGCATTTGTTATGTGGCTTGGGGAAAAGGTTACGGATTACGGTGTTGGAAACGGTATATCAATTATACTTTTAATCAATATCGTTTCAAGAATGCCTGATGATTTTTATAATCTTTACGTGATGTTTGTAAAGGGTAAGGATATTGTAAATCAGACAATCGCTGTTGTGGTTATATTGGCAGTTGTAATCGTTACAATCGTTCTAGTAGTTCTGCTTCAGGACGGTGTGAGAAAAATACCTGTTCAATATGCACAGAAGGTTCAGGGAAGAAGAATGATTGGCGGACAGTCAAGCCACATTCCGCTGAAGGTGAATACCTCAGGCGTTATTCCTATCATCTTTGCATCGTCAATCCTTTCGGTGCCATCAGTTGTTACAAGCCTGTTCAGCATTAACGTATCAGGAACATGGGCGAAGATTTTTGAGGGCATGAATCAGTCCTATTGGTGTAATCCGGATCATCCTTGGGCAAGCATAGGACTTTTGGTATATATCCTTTTAGTGTTCTTCTTTTCTTATTTCTACACATCGGTTACGTTTAATCCGATGGAGATAGCAAATAACATGAAAAGAAGCGGAGGCTTTATACCGGGAATAAGACCGGGTAAGCCGACACAGGATTATCTGAATAAGATACTCAATTATATTGTGTTTATTGGTGCCGTTGGTCTTATCATAGTCGCTGTCATTCCAATCTTCTTTAACGGTTGGTTTGGTGCAAGCGTATCCTTCGGCGGAACATCGCTTATCATCATTGTTGGTGTAATCGTTGAGACAATAAAGCAGATAGAATCAAAGATGATTGTTAGGAATTATTCAGGATTTTTAAATAGTTAGGAATCAGGGTTGCCGTAAAAATACGGCAGCCCAATTCCTAGTTTTATAACTTGTTTTGTTAAGCCGTACATGAAATGCGGTAATGTTCAAAAAAATTTAGGAGGTAATGTTTATGAAGATTATTATGTTGGGTGCACCTGGTGCAGGAAAAGGAACACAGGCTAAGATGATAGCAGACAAATATTCTATCCCTCACATTTCAACAGGGGATATATTTAGGGCAAATATCAAAAATGGAACAGAGCTTGGCGCAAAGGCTAAGGAATATATGGATAAGGGACTTCTTGTACCGGATGAGCTTGTTGTAGACCTTATTATGGACAGATTTAAGGCGGACGACTGCAAAAACGGATATGTGCTTGACGGCTTCCCAAGAACAATTCCACAGGCGGAAGCGTTGGACAAAGCACTTTCAGCAGCAGGCGAGAGCATTGACTATGCAATCAATGTTGAAGTACCTGATGAAAACATCGTAAACAGAATGTCGGGAAGAAGGGCATGTGTAGGCTGCGGCGCAACATATCATATTAAGTACAATCCTACAAAGGTAGAGGGTAAATGTGATAAATGCGGTGAGGAGCTTATTTTAAGAGATGATGATAAGCCTGAGACGGTTCTGAACAGACTTTCCGTTTATCATGAGCAGACACAGCCTCTTATTGATTATTATACAAAGAAGGGCGTTATCGCTGAGGTTGACGGAACAAAGGATATGCAGGATGTATTTAATGCAATTGTAGGCATTTTAGGAGAGTAAAGAAAATGGCTATTATTATTAAATCCCATAGAGAGATTGAGTTGATGAAGGAAGCAGGCAGAATACTTGCCATAACTCATGAGGAAATCCGAAAGATAATTAAGCCGGGCATATCAACCTATGATATTGATAAGCTTGGGGCGGACGTAATTAAAAGCTATGGGTGTGTACCATCATTTTTAAACTATAATGGTTATCCGGCATCAATATGTACCTCCGTAAATGATGAGGTTGTGCACGGTATTCCTTCTAGGGACAGAATCCTTCAGGAAGGTGACATCATAAGTCTTGATGCAGGTGTAATATATAAGGGTTATCATTCTGATTCCGCAAGAACCTATCCTGTAGGAAAGGTAAGCGAGAAGGCGGAAAGACTTATGAAGGTTACGAAGGAAAGCTTTTTTGAAGCATTGAAGGTGTGCAGGGACGGAAATCATGTAAATGATATTTCAAGGGCAGTATTTGATTATATTACTGCAAGAGGTTACTCTGCTGTAAGGGATTTGGTAGGCCATGGTGTAGGTGCAAACCTACATGAGGCACCCGAAATTCCAAATTTTACAAGACCGAGAAAGGGTCCGAAGCTGAGAGCAGGAATGACGATAGCGGTAGAGCCTATGATTAACGTAGGAACCTATGAGGTAGAATGGCTGGACGATGACTGGACAGTCGTTACGGCAGACGGGGAGCTTTCCTCCCATTATGAGAACACAATTCTTATAACGGAGGGCGATCCGATTATTCTGTCACAGGCAGAGGGAATTGAGTTATAGGAGGAGATATATATGCCAAAAGCAGACGAAATAGAAATGGAAGGTGTAGTTCTTGAGAAGCTTCCAAACGCAATGTTTCAGGTTGAGCTGGAAAATGGACTCAAGGTTCTTGCACATATAAGCGGAAAGCTTAGAATGAACTATATAAAAATTCTTCCGGGAGATAAGGTTACGGTTGTACTTTCACCATATGATCTTACAAAAGGAAGAATCACTTGGAGGGCTAAATAGCAAAAAGCCTTTAAAACAGCCAAATTATTGATAAATTAATTAAAAAACTGCTTGCATTATATTCTGGAAAATGTTAGAATATCAATTTGTAGCGGACTTTTTTAAGTTGTATCGAAAGGAGTGCATTTTAATGAAGGTTAGAGCATCAGTAAAACCAATTTGCGATAAGTGCAAAGTCATTAAAAGAAAAGGCAGTATTCGTATAATCTGCGAAAACCCAAAGCACAAACAGCGTCAGGGTTAATCATTAAACCATTGACAAAGAAGTTAGAACAAGGTATGTAGGATGATAGCCCATCTGTGAATGTGCCTTGTATTTGTGCACGTGATACCATTCCATATCACGTTACTAACGAAGCATGGGAAAGAACCATGCAGATGGAAAATAAAGTTTTCTATCAACAAAAAAGCGGCTGTAGCATTTGATATGCTATTTATATAACTATTACAGATTAGTTTTTCTGTTACCATCGGTATACATTTCACCTTTGTATTTGGATAGCATGCACCAATTCAGGACAAAGGATGCCGAAAAAGCAGAAAAAGGTGCAAGAAGAAAATTTCGGAGGTATATTTAGAATGGCTCGTATTTCAGGTGTTGATTTACCAAGAGAGAAGCGTGTCGAGATAGGTCTTACTTATATTTACGGTATAGGCAGGACTTCTTCAGCAAGAATTCTTAAAGAAGCAAATGTAGATCCGGATACAAGAGTTCGTGACCTTACTGATGATGAGGTTAAGAGAATCAGTGAAGTTATCAATGAAACTCAGGTTGTAGAGGGTGATTTACGTAGAGAGATAGCTCTTAATATTAAGCGTTTACAGGAAATTGGCTGCTATCGTGGAATCCGTCACAGAAAGGGATTGCCTGTTCGTGGTCAGAAGACTAAGACAAATGCAAGAACCCGTAAAGGTCCTAAAAAGACGGTAGCTAATAAGAAGAAGTAATCAGGGAGGTTTAGGTTAATGGCTAAGAAGGTTACTACTAAAAAAGTGACAAAGAAGCGTGTCAGAAAGAACGTTGAACGTGGACAGGCTCATATTCAGTCATCATTTAATAATACAATTGTTACATTGACGGATGCCGAGGGTAATGCATTATCCTGGGCTAGTGCTGGTGGATTGGGCTTTAGAGGTTCAAAGAAGTCTACTCCTTACGCTGCACAGATGGCAGCAGAGACAGCAGCAAAGGCTGCTTTACCATATGGTCTTAAGACAATTGACGTTATGGTAAAGGGACCTGGTTCAGGTAGAGAGGCAGCTATACGTGCGCTTTCCGCTTGCGGTCTTGAGGTTGTCAGCATAAGAGACGTGACTCCTGTTCCACATAACGGATGTCGTCCGCCAAAAAGAAGAAGAGTTTAATAGGAGGTACAAAGAAAATGGCAGTAGATAGAACCCCAGTTCTTAAGAGATGCAGATCTTTGGGTATGGAGCCAATGTATCTCGGCGTAAATAAAAAGTCAAAAAGAAAGTTAAATAGAGCAAACAGAAAGGTAAGCGAGTATGGTATGCAGCTTCGCGAGAAGCAGAAGGCTAAATTTATTTATGGCGTACTTGAAAAGCCTTTCCGTAATTTATTTGAAAAGGCGCAGAAGATGCCTGGTCTTGCAGGTCCTAACCTTATGATGCTGCTTGAGCTTAGACTTGACAACATTGTTTTCCGTATGGGCTTTGCCAGAACAAGGAGAGAGGCAAGACAGATTGTTGACCATAAGCATGTATTAGTAAACGGAAAGTGCGTCAACATTCCTTCCTACAGAGTAGAGGCAGGAGACAAGATTGAAATAAGAGAAAAGAGCAAATCACTTCAGAGATATAAGGATATAGTAGAGGCGAATACGGGACACACAACCCCTGGCTGGATGGAATCAGATCTTGAGTCATTAAGCGGAACGGTACTGGAAAGACCACTTAGAGAGCAGATTGACGTTCCTGTAAATGAGACCCTTATTGTCGAGTTATATTCAAAGTAAAAGCTAATGTAACTTATAAACGATAGGATTATTCCTATCACCTAAAAGGAGGGGCAATAGTGTTTGAATTTGAGAAACCTAAAATTGACATCGCTGAAATTTCTGAGGATAATAAGTTTGGCAGATTTGTAGTTGAGCCTTTGGAAAGAGGATATGGTACAACACTTGGTAATTCACTTAGGAGAATTATGTTGTCATCATTGCCTGGAACGGCAGTGAGCCTCGTTAAAATTAAGGGCGTATTGCATGAGTTTTCTTCAATTCCGGGAGTGAAAGAGGACGTAACTGAAATCGTTATGAACATAAAGGAGCTCTGCATTAAAAACAATGGCTCTGCCAGTGAGGTAAAGCAGGCATATATTGATGCATCGGGTGACTGCGTGGTAACAGCAGGTGACATTCAGGTGGATGGTGACCTTGAAATATTAAATCCGGAGCTTGTGATAGCAAATTTAAGTGGTCCGGAGGCAAAGCTTGAGATGGAGCTTACCATCACAAACGGCAGAGGCTATGTAGGCTCTGATAAGAATAAGGAGCTTGATTCATCTATTGATGCAATCGCCATTGACTCCATATATACGCCTGTGGAACGTGTAAATCTTGTTGTTGAGAATACTCGTGTCGGTCAGATTACAGATTATGATAAGCTTACGCTTGATGTATTTACCAATGGTACGCTTCCGCCGGATGAGGCTGTAAGTCTTGCGGCAAAGGTACTCAGCGAGCATCTTAATCTTTTCATTGATTTGTCTGAAAATGCAAAGACGGTTGATGTAATGGTAGAAAAAATCGATGATGCCAAGGAAAAAGTGCTTGAGATGAACATTGACGAGCTTGAGCTTTCCGTTCGTTCCTATAACTGCCTTAAGAGAGCAGGCATCAATACTGTGGAGGAGCTCACAAACAAGACCTCTGAGGATATGATGAAGGTTAGAAATCTTGGACGTAAGTCTCTTGAGGAGGTTCTCGGTAAGCTGAAGGAGCTTGGTTTATCACTTAAAGCAGGTGATGATTAGGCAAGGCTTCGCGGGACGGTTCTAAGGAATCCGTCACTGCGTGACACCTTAGGACAAATCCACTTAAGCCGAAGGATTAAGTAAGCAAAGTGAAGACCCTAATGTAAATTAGAGGTAAGGAGGATAATTTAACATGGCTATGTATAGAAAGCTTGGAAAGAAATCAGATCAGAGAAAGGCGTTACTTCGTAATCAGGTAACACAGTTACTTTATCATGGAAAAATAGAAACGACTGAGGCTAGGGCTAAGGAAGTCCGCAAAATTGCAGAGCATCTTATCACACTTGCAATTAAGGAAAAGGATAACTTCGATGAAGTTACGGTAACTGCAAAGGTTGCAAGAAAGGATAAGGACGGCAAGAGAGTTAAGGAAGTTGTTGACGGTAAGAAGGTAACTGTGTACGATGAGGTACAAAAGACAATCAAGAAGGATCAGCCTTCCAGACTTCATGTCAGAAGACAGATGCTTCAGGTCCTTTATCCTGTAGTTGAGGTTCCTACTGAGGCTGCTGGAAGAAAGGCTGGAACAAAGAAGATTGACCTTACTGCAAAGCTTTTTGATGAGTATGGTACAAAGTATGCATCACGTAAGGGTGGATACACTAGAATAATCAAGGTTGGCGAGCGTCGTGGTGACGGAGCTATGAAGGTTATACTTGAGCTTGTATAAGCATAAATTAAAGTAGAGGATTATGAAAAGGCTGGCACTGTATGTGGCAGCTTTTTCGTTACAAATTATGATAAAAATACGCGACCTTACATTTGAATATTTTGACAGGGATGATGATGGATATCTTACAGAGATGATAAATGCTATACGGGGCATTCATTTTGATGCCCAAAAGGGTGATTTTATTGCCATTGCAGGAAAAAACGGCTCAGGCAAGAGTACCTTTGCCAAGATACTAAATCGTCTTATAGTTCCGATTGAAGGTACGGTATTGATATCAGGACTTGATGCAATGGACGAGGATAATGTGATTGAAATACGAAAACACGTTGGAATGGTATTTCAAAACCCTGACGACCAGCTTATCGGGAGCATTGTTGCCGAGGATGTTGCATTTGGAGCAGAAAATATCGGAGTGCCGCAGATAAAGCTTTGGGAGCGGGTTATATCTGCCATTGAAATGGCAGGACTTGTAGTATACAATGCCGACAAGCAAAACAGTAAAAAAACCGCATCTGATAGAAAAAAAATGCTTTATAAAAGAATAAATGATTTGTCAGGAGGGGAAAAACAGAAGGTGGCACTTGCAGGGGTTCTTGCAATGGAGCCTGAATGTATCGTTTTGGACGAGGCTACCAGTATGCTTGACCCTCATTCAAGAAAAGAAATACTGGATGCAATAAAGCAGTTAAATGAGAAGCTGGGTATTACGGTTATTATGATAACCCATCTTATGGAGGAGCTTTCCTATGCGGACATGGTTTATATTATGCATAATGGAACGATTGCCATGAAGGGAAGACCAAAGGATATTTTTGCAAGGGAGAAAGAGCTTCTTACACTTGGACTTGATATTCCTGCGTGTGCAGGACTTGGAAAAAAGCTGTTTGAGGCGGGAATTACTGCCTCGCCTGACCTGTATGGGATAAATGACATGGCAAATTCCATAAAATCAAGATTTCCACACAGATTTTTTTTGCATACAAAAATGCCGAATGAGAGAAAGTCGCACAAAGAGATAAATCCCATGCAGGCTGTACTTGCAGATGACATAAGCTTTTCCTATGGCAATAAAAAAATATTTGAAAATGTTTCTTTTTCGGTTTCCAAAGGAGAGTATGTTGCCATCATTGGAAGAACCGGCGTAGGAAAAACAACGCTTTTACAGCATATCCCCGGGCTGCTTAAACCCCAAAGGGGACACATATATGTTGACGGCGTGGACCTTTGGGATAAGTATACGGATATAAGGAAAATAAGATGTAAGATAGGGTATGTATTTCAGTACCCGGAGCAGCAGCTTTTTGCAAAAAATGTTTATGAGGACGTTGTATTTGGACCGAGAAATATAGGCATATCCGAAGTGGAGGCAGAAAAAAGAGCCTATGAATCCATTAAGCTTGTGGGGCTTCCTGATGATGTGTACGACCTTCCGCTTGATAAGCTTTCGGGAGGGCAACGCCGCAGGGTTGCGCTTGCAGGAATTTTGGCAATGCAGCCGGATTATCTCATTCTTGATGAGCCTGTTGCAGGGCTTGACCCTGAGGGCAAAAGGCAGATGCTTGAGATAATAAATGCGCTTAACAAGGAGGCTGGCATTACAATAATAGCCGTAAGCCATGATATGGAGAGCATAGCAAAATATGCGGACAGAGTGCTTGTGTTTGAGGATAAAGGTGCTGAGGAATTTAGTGATGTAAGGGAAGCATTTTACCATATGTATATGAAATATAGAGCCTTGGAGTATCTGCCTGCCGGAATGCAGCTGCTTGTAGTTTTGCGAAGTATGGGGCTTGAGGTTGACTGCTTTAAGACGGATGTGGATGGGGCAGTAAATGCCATTAAAGCTGCATTAAAGTAATGATTTTCATTTTTGCAAGGAGGTGGCATTGTAATGTTAAAGGATATTACGTTGGGTCAGTATTGCAGTGCTGATTCCTGTATTCACAGACTTGATCCAAGGGTTAAAATCAGATTTGTTATTGTATATATTATAATGCTGCTGATAGACAGAAATTTGTACTTATTCGGAATGTTGACAGTTGTATTTTTGATTTCGGTATTACTAAGCAGGGTAAAGTTCAGGATGATAGTAAAGGGAACAAGAGGCATATTTATTTTTATTTTGCTTTGCTCTGCCATAAATATAGTTACCACAGCAGGACAGACCTTATATCGTGTCGGCAGCCTGTCGGTAACGCTTGAAGGCATTATAAAATTTGGTTTTATATTTTGGAGAATGATGCTTATTATACTGATGTCGTCCATGCTCATGTACACCACAACCCCGTCAGAGCTTACCGATGGACTGGAAAAATGCTTTCATTTAAGCGGCGGTGTTGCAATGGGAATAACGATAGCCCTTAGGTTTGTTTCCGTTTTGTCAGGAGAGCTTGACAGAATATTAAAGGCACAGTATGCAAGAGGGGTGGATTTCAAAAGTGGAAGTCCGAAGGCAAGAATAAAAAAAATAGGAAATGTTATCGTGCCGCTTTTTCAAAATGCCATTGACAGGGCAGGACGTTTGGGTGATGCAATGGATGCGAGATGTTATATGGGAGGTAAGGGAAGAACAAAGCTCAACCCCCTTATTTATGATATGAATGATGTTATAGGGTATGCAGTATTGCTTGTTGTAACAGCAGCTTCCATATGGCTGGCAGTGAAATTTTGATATATGGAACGGCTGACGTTCAATAATGTGAGAGGAAAAAATAATGAGAGTTAAGCTTATTGTTGCCTATGATGGTACCAACTATTGTGGGTGGCAGATTCAGGATAATGGAATTACGATTGAGGAAGTATTAAACAGGGAGCTTTCCAGGCTTCTTGGGGAGGAAATTGCAGTAATCGGCGCGAGCCGCACAGATTCAGGGGTGCATGCCCTCGGAAATGTAGCCGTTTTTGATACAGTTACAAGAATACCTGCGGAAAAAATTTCCTATGCACTGAATCAGAGGCTGCCAAATGATATAAGAATACAGGAATCCAGTCAGGTGGCAGATGATTTTCACCCAAGGTTTTGCGATACGATAAAAACCTACGAATATAAAATATGGAATGCAAAATTTCCTAACCCGCTTGTCAGGCTTTATTCTAAGTTTGTCTACTATAAAATTGACATTGAGAAAATGCAGCGGGCAGCAGACTATCTGATAGGAGAGCATGATTTTAAATCATTTTGCTCTGCGCGAACGCAGGTTGAGACGACAGTGCGGCACGTTACGGACATAAGCTTTCGCCGTGAGGGAAGCATGATAATCATGCAGATTAAGGGCTATGGCTTTTTGTACAATATGGTGAGAATTATCATGGGTACGCTTTTAAAATGTGGAATGGGTATGTACGAGCCGGAGCATGTTAAGGAAATTCTTGAGGCATGTGACAGGGGTTGTGCAGGACCAAAGGTGGAGGCGTGCGGGCTTACCCTTGTGGGAATCGAGTATTTGTAAGGCTGGGATGAATTTTTTTGGTAATTTTTTTTCGATAAAACATTGACACACTTGGGTGAGTGTAATATAATACTTAATTGTGTAAAAGTGTGACTGTATATGGCACCAAAGCCCCGGCGTCATGTGTAGTCTTTTGTGTTTACATTTTCATTTGAACTCCATTGATTTTGAAAATGTAAATGATAGCTGCAGGCGTGGTATATGAGCTGTTTCGGACATTTCGGCTAAGATTATATTTGTCTGCATGATGTAGGAAGAATTTATTTCCTATGGACGAGGCGTTTGAGACGTGTCGTTCTATGATATAGTTTGGATTAATTTAAGGAGGAACCACAATGAAAAGTTTTATGGCAAGCCCATCAAACATTGAAAGAAAGTGGTATGTAGTTGATGCCACGGGACATACATTAGGTCGTTTATCATCTGAAATAGCAAGTATTTTAAGAGGAAAGAACAAGCCGACATTTACACCTCATATGGATACAGGTGATTATGTAGTAGTAGTCAACGCTGATAAGATTAAGGTTACAGGCAAGAAGCTTGAGCAGAAGATTTATTATCATCATTCTGATTATGTTGGCGGAATGAAGGAGCAGACGCTTAAGGAAAAGCTCGCTAAGAAGCCGGAGGATGTTATTTACCTTGCAGTTAAGGGAATGCTTCCAAAGGGACCACTTGGCAGACAGATGATTAAGAAGCTTCATGTATATGCAGGACCTGAGCATAAGCAGCAGGCACAGAAGCCTGAGACTTTAGAGATTAAGTATTAGTAAGGGAGGAAATGTTCGTGGCTAAGAGTACAAGATTTTACGGAACAGGTAGAAGAAAAAGCAGTATCGCACGAGTATATCTCGTACCAGGTACCGGAAAAATAACGATAAATAAAAAGGACATGGATGATTACTTCGGATTAAACACGCTTAAGGTAATCGTTCAACAGCCTTTTGTAACAACAGGTACGACAGGAAAGTTTGACGTGCTTGTTAATGTTCATGGTGGTGGATTTACCGGTCAGGCAGGAGCAATCAGACATGGTATTTCAAGAGCTCTTCTTCAGGCAGACGCTGATTACAGACCAGCACTCAAGAAGGCAGGCTTCTTAACAAGAGACCCACGTATGAAGGAAAGAAAGAAATATGGTCTCAAGGCAGCAAGACGTGCACCACAGTTCTCTAAGAGATAATTTTGCGAAAGTCTTATTAGATATGAGATAGGCTCAGAACCTCTGAAACCTTGTGTTTCGGAGGTTTTTGTGCTATTAGAAACAAAAGGACTGTATCGGGTTAATTCAAAAAGGATAAGGTTTGCCTGGTTGGAAGATTTTTTGAAATATACAAAAAGATGGTTTTGTGGTACAGTAAAAGAGCAGACATCATTTCTGTAGTTAGACAACTTTTTAATATTCTGAACCTACTCAAAGTATGGTAAAGGTTGGGATATTGCAATGACAAGTGAGAAAATTGTTGCAAAAAATAGGAACGGTTATTTTTAATGGATAATGAAATATAGCATAGAAAAAAGAAGAATGGATTGAATTTCGATGAATTTACAGTTTGATGAAACTTTAGGTAAGAAATACAAAAGTAAAACTCAAAAAATAAGAATAATGAGCGAAAATTGGGTTGAAAAACATATGTTTTGCCCTTGTTGTGGAAATCCGCATATATTTAAATTAAAAAATAATAAACCTGTTGCAGACCTGAAATGTGATAATTGTTCTGAGATATTTGAATTGAAAAGTAAAGAAGGTAAAATAGGAAAAAAGATTAATGATGGTGCATATTCAACGATGATTGAAAGGATATCAAGTATTGCAAATCCTGAATTGTTAGTTATGCAGTATTCTTCTGATTTTACTGTAACAGATTTAGTTTTGGTTCCTAAATTTTTCTTTGTTCCACAAATAATAGAAAAAAGAAAACCTCTTGCATCTTCGGCACGGCGTGCAGGATGGACGGGGTGTAATATTTTGTATTCTAAAATTCCGCAGCAGGGAAAAATAGTTATAATAAAAAATGGAATAATTAATCCTATAAATGAAGTTGTAGGAAATTATAATAAGATAAAAAAACTAGAAACTCGGAATATTAAGTCGAGGTCATGGTTATTTGATGTACTTAATTGTGTTAATAATATAAAATCAGATGAATTTTGTTTACAGGATATATACGAATATACTGAAATCTTGCAAGAAAAACATATAAATAATCATAATGTCGAGGCGAAAATCCGACAACAACTGCAATTTTTAAGAGATAAAGGCTTTATCGAATTTTTAGGTAGAGGACATTACAAAAAGAAATTTTAATTTTTGTATGGGGTAAATTGAAAATGTTATTGAGGGGTTGTTGACAAATTTAAAAGGTGCAGTAAAATATAACTGTTTGTACGATTATTTTGAATTACAAAATCAATATGGAATTAATAAGAAGTGTCTTATTTGGAAATACAAGGACGGCAAACTTATGCCAAAACATCTTATGAGGGATTTATAAATTATATATGCGAGGATAAGAAATTATCATTAGTATATAAATATATAATTAGGAGATATAAAAATGCCAACTCAAAATCTATTTAAGATAACAATTGAAGAAAGCATATCGGAATGTTTCGATGTTTATGCGTCAAATATAGATGAGGCAATAAAAGAAGCAGAAGATAAATATAAAAGTGGTGAATTTGTATTATCGCCGGGAGAAGTGATAGGTAGAAAAATACTTGCGGTTGATGAAACTACAGATTTAGAAAAAGGGTGGATTGAATTTTAATAAATCCACGACAATAAAAAGCTATTAAGAATGTAGAATTTGAAGTGGATTACGATAACTTACCCTTGAAACAAAATTCCTAATATGATATTATGTGTACATAAAAGAGGAAGCAACCGCCCACAAAGTGGTTGACCTCCGGTAGTATTAAAGCCTACCTAGACCGTCAAGTACAAGGTAGGCTTATTTATTTTCGCTTGTTGTTCCTATCGATGTAGGCAAGCAGTGCAACAAGAAACGTTCCGAAAAGAATTAACAGCGTTAAAACTTCGTATGTACTCATATACACCACCTCCCCTCTAATTCAAGAATAGGGAGGTTACCACCTTGTAACACGATTGTTCCTCGTGCGTATTCTACCATATGTTTTCATTTATGACAATTGCGTTTATTAAATTTTCAGTTCTGCTGTATCAAATATGAATGTGGTATATGGCACGAAGCAGATAAGACACTTGAAACTCCCTTTTAGATGTGGTATATTGGAAACATAAAAGGAGCAACCGCCCACAAAGTGGTTAGCCTCCAGTGTGGTTAAAGCCTACCTGTACCGGCTAAGTAACAAGGTAGGCTTATTTATTTTCGCTTGTTGTTCCTATCGATGTAGGCAAGCAGT
>JAMPEW010000008.1 GCA_023664775.1 Clostridium sp.
CTGGATACTGTTTTGTGTTCTCTGCTAGCTCGCCAAACATCTCGATAAATTGCGATTTCACCAAATCATCCGTCTTCAAAAGCAGCGCCTGGTAGGACTCTTTGAGCTCGTTTGCAGCTTTCAAAATTTTTGCACTTTCCCTCTGCTGCTCTAACGAAGGAATATCAAACTCAAGCTCTTTCAAAGTTTTCCAGTTAACAGTAGGAGAAAGAGAACCTACAGAAATTCTTATCGCCGCATTCATGAAATAATCGGATGCAATAAAGAATGGAAAGTAATCTGGATCAATCACTTCTGTCTTAGGTCTGAAAATCATTCCATGCGCGGAAAAAATACCGTCGTGCGGAGCAATTGCTGCTCTACGCAAGTAAGTGTTACGTCTTCCAAAGAGAATATCGCCCTTTTTCATGACTAATTTCTGACCTTTTAATTCAATCTCGCCGCCCCAGCGTGTAACCGCCAATGAGCCCGAATCTAAATGTTCCAGACCTATATATGTTTTTTCGTCACCAGGCTCAGGCATCTTTTTATCTGTGATGTTATAAGCCAAGTCTGAGAATTTATAATGTGGCATTTATTCTCCCTCCTTTATAAGTTTCCCAAGTTTATCGTATGCAGCGTTAAATCTGCTACTCTTATCAAGCCAAATCTGTACCGCATCTTCTACAGGAATTGCTTCTTCGTCATTTACTTCATCAACATACAATGAGATTGTCAATTCAGCACCATTTTCCAAGATATCTTTATTAGATACAGCCGCAGAAAATCCAGGTTCAACAGTGTAATTATCGTAGGTCTCTGTAATTCTCTTGATGTGACTATCTTCTAAATAACTCTGAGCATTCTTTCTAGTCACTTCATGCTTAGCGTTAATAAACTGAATCTTACCACGTCTTTCCTTTGGCTTGTTTGAACGACAAATAATGACACAAGCTTCCATAGGAGAGTTGTAGAAAAGGTTACGGCCAATTCCTAATACGCACTCAACAAGGTCAGCACGTACTAACTTTTCACGCATTTCCTGTTCTTCTCCGCGAAACAATACTCCATGAGGGAAAAGAATCGCACATCTTCCGGTAACCGGATCCATACTCTTTAGAATGTGCTGGAAGAATGCGTAGTCAGCACGTCCCTGCGGAGGAGTTCCTAAAAAATTACGGCCGTACTTATCACTTTCAAAGGCTGTTCTATCCCACTGCTTTATTGAGTAAGGTGGATTTGCCAGAACTATGTCGAACTGCTGCAACTTGGCATGGTCTGTAAAAGCCGGAACCTTAAGTGTATCAGCGTTTACTATTTCAAAGTCCTGTACACCATGAAGAAGTAAATTCATTCTGGCAATTGCAGATGTAAGTGTTACAATTTCCTGTCCATAAATCGACAAGTTTCTCCACTCTTTATTCTGCTGCTTAAGATATGCTACCGCAGAAATCAGCATACCGGCACTACCGCACGTTGGATCATAGATAGATTCGCCAGGTTGTGGTTTCAACATTTCTGTCATCAAATTTACTACAGTACGGTTGGTATAAAATTCCTGTGCGGTATGGCCACTGTCATCAGCAAACTGTTTAATGAGGTATTCATAGCCCTGACCGAGCTCATCTGCAGGACAGTTTTCAATAGAAAGAGTCTTAGAACTGAAGTGTTCCAACAAGTCCTTCAACAATCTGTCAGGCAAACGATTTTTATTTGTCCAAGAGGCATCACCAAAGATACCCTGAAACTTCTCTGGATTTGCAACTTCAATTGCATGGAAAGCATCTTTGATCGTCTTGCCTACGTCCTGAGAAACATTTCGCACATCATTCCAATGAGCACCTTCTGGTATCATGAACTGATGATTTTCCTCCCAGTCTAATGCTTCTTCGCCATATTCTTTTCTGATTTTCTCACATTCCTCATCATATACGTCGCTCAGACGTTTGAAGAATAACAGGGGAAAAATGTACTGCTTATATGCTCCTGCATCCACATGTGTACGAAGCAAAACAGCAGAGCCCCAGAGGTACTTCTCAAGTTCATCTATTGTAATTTTACTCTTCATTAATAAAACCTCCTGCAATTAAATACGCTTTCAAACGCGTTTCTGCTCTCTTTGCGTTTTCGACTGCATCAATATATTCAAACCTAATTATTTCCGGTGAAACAACTTCCTGTTTCTTTTTCTCGATGTACGTATTAACTGCTAACGTATTACCAGCAGCGTCCAAATCAGCAATCGACACAATTTTACATTTCTCGATTACGTCAGTATAATCCTGATACAGTTTGAAAACTTCTTGAATATCTTTTTCTTCCATAACGTTCTGCGCACGCTGTGGAGTATAAATCTTCGTAGCATCAATTAAGCACACTTTTCCTTTGTGTTCCGTCTTCTTATGATTATTAAGGAAAATGATACAAGCAGATACACCAGTTCCGTAGAACACACCGCCTGCAAGCGCAATCACTGCTTCAATCAAGTCACTCTTAATAAGCTGCTCGCGAATTTCTCCTTCTTTACTGCTATGGAAAAGAACACCCTGTGGAAGAACCACCGCAACTTTACCATCCATCGGCTTCATAGATTTAACCATGTGCTGCAACCATGCATAGTCAGCATTTGAATTGGAAGGACAGCCCCACATATTACGACCATACTTATCGGATTCAAAGCTATCTGCGCCCCATTTTTCCTGACCGAAAGGTGGATTTGCTAATACGCAATTAAATTTCTGCAACTGGCCATGTTCCACGAACTTAGGATTTCTAAGAGTATCGCCCTGTGCAATCTTGAAATCATTTGCGCCATGAAGGAACAGGTTCATTCTTGCGATTGCAGATGTAGACAGATTGTTTTCCTGTCCATAAATCTTACCGTAAGTTTTCTGCTTGTTATCGATGTGTCGGATAGCCTCGATGAGCATACCTCCCGTACCACAGGCTGGATCATATACTGTATCGCCAGGCTTGGGATCCATCAGCATAACCATCAGTTTTACGATTGTTCTAGGCGTGTAGTACTCACCTGCATTCTTCTTTGAAAGGTCTGCAAACTTCTTGATGAGATACTCATAAGCATCACCCATGACGTCTGCACTATAATTCTTATTGCCAACCTTCAAACTGGACATGTGCTCGATAAGGTCTTTCAGTCTTTCGTCTGTTAGCTTTGTTTTATCCGTCCATGTTACATCGTCGAAGCTAGAAAATACGCCGCTAAGTGTTTCCAGGTTTGCACGTTCAATGCCATTCATAGCTTTGACGATTATTTTCCCGACATCCTTGCTTGCATTTCTCAGGTCACTCCAATGGCAGCCCTCCGGAATAATAAAGCTGTGGTTTTCATCGAATGCTGCAAATTCCTCATCACCGCCGGAAGTTTCCAAAGCATCCTGAGTTTCTTCATCGTACACGTCACTGATTCTCTTAAAGAACAAGATTGGTGTAACATAATCCTTAAACTCATCCTGGTTAATAGGACCTCTTAAAATATTGCAGGCTTCATATAGATGAGCAAACAACTTTTTACTTGTAGTCTCTTCATTTTCAGGAATGGAATCTTTCAACTCCTGATCTGCCACTTCTGTAGCCGATTGAATCATAGAACCACGACCTCCTGTTTTTACTTTCTTATCCGCTGAACGTTTGATACCTACACTTACATCGTCACGTTTCTTTTCCATAACCGGCGGATACTTATTTTCAAATAAGATTAACAACTGCATCAGCTTCTGGTCTAAGAAGGTAAATGCATGTTTTCTAATATCGGTAGGTATTCCATAGTATGCCTCCGCAATACCACCACAAATAGCTGCCAGTGTATCACTGTCTCCACCAATGGAGATGGCATTTCTTATTGCATCCTCAAATCCGGTTGACTCAAAGAATGCCTGCAATGCCTGAGGAACTGTATCCTGACAGATTTCATTGAACTCGTATGTATCCCTGATTTCGTCGAGAGTAAAATTCATAGGATAGTAATGCTTGTCAATGTAATCTCTGATTTCTAGCATGCTGCTGCCGGTCTTAGCCATATAGATAGCAACCGCTGTAGCTTCTGCTCCCTTCATACCTTCTGGATGGTTATGCGTTACTTCCGTAACCAGCTTAGAAAGCTTCTTTGCTTCTTCCAAACTTTCCGCCGCAAAACCTGCTGCGCTAACTCTCATTGCAGCACCATTTCCGTAGCTGTTATATGGTTGAGGATTGTCAGAGAACATCCAGCGGTAAAACCTGCCACCATATCCGCAATTTGGATAGTTTCTTCCGACACTCTGCATACATTCAACCGCATTTTTCGACAAATCACTGTAGTCTGGCTTACTTACCAGGATTGCCTGCGCAATCGCTAAACTCATGATACTGTCATCTGTAGGAAAACACTTATAGGTAAGGAAATCAAACTCCTTGCTCCTGTTGTTGTTCCATTCAAAACGGGATCCTACAATATCCCCGATAATAGCTCCTAACATTTAATCACCTTATATCCTTCCTTGAAGCCTTGCCAAAGTAGACGACCATCTGTTTTCTGCAGCTTGGATTGCCTTCTTATAAGCTTCTAGTTCTTTTTCATATTCTTCAGCTATAGATTTCTGTTCCTCTATAGAAGGAAGCGGAATTTCTATGTGATTCAATTCCTTATAGCTAATGTTCATTACTGCAGTACCTTGCTGTCTGGTTACCAGCATTTTTCTGCCAAGCGGACTATCGAAAAACAGTTTCAAAAATGTGGTGGACAAACTTTCGTCCGTAGACCTTATCACAATCACATTTGATGATGCAATGCAAGGATAAGGTTGCTCTTTGAAGATTGCCACTCGAATTGCTGTACCTCTTGCCGGAATCAGCAAATCTCCGTCCTGAAGCAGATAGTTGGCAACCTTTCTTTCTTCCTCTTCTAAATGGTCTAAGGAAGAATAGTCGACTTCATAATCACCAATGTTCGAAATGTTTACTACGCCGATATTTCCATGAGCATCTTTTTTTGTAACTGCCTTACCTCTGAAGATTAAAGCTACGGTTCCAAGCTCCTGTTTTTTCACATTTGATTCCTGGAACTTAATCCAGTCTTCATCCTGAGACTCGAAAATTCTGTCGATATTCCAATCTCCCATATCGTACAATTCATCTTCCAAAACAAAAGTGTCATCCTGGACGATAAGTTTATTCATACCATCTTTTCTTTGGTTTTCTGTGTCTGTGACATATCTCTTAATAACTACTTCATCAGTTCGGCCCGTTGTAATTGTTAACAAATACGTCTTAACACCGGTATTTTCAAAGATTCCCGCAGGCAAATCTGCGATTTCTTTCAAGCAGTACATCGACTGAATGAAATGACGAAGTTCTTTGACATTGCCGCCGCCAAATGTGATTCTGGCAGGGAGGACGATTGACAATATGCCCTCGCTTCTTAAATGAAGCGCTAAGTTTTCTGCCGCAATCAAATCGTACTCTCTGCAAATAAAATTTCTATTTTCATCCGCTTTATCTCTAACACCAAATACCGGCACCGCAAGAATCAAGTCAAACTTCTCTGACGAAAACTCGTATTGATAAATACTTGTTTGCTTAACATTGACCATATCATTGTCGCTGAACATTTCCGTAAGGACCTTAAAATAAAACGGATCCATAGAAGTCAGTGTAAAATGTGAATCGCTATGTGCTTCAACTAATCGTTCTAAGCAAGGCGAGAATTTTTCCGCTTCCGGAATAAGAACTTCCTGGAAGCCATCTATAAAATTCTTCTCCATTTCATCAACCAGCGCTTCCGGAACTCTAAACTTAGTGCGTCTGTCGCCATATTCAATGATGTCGGCCCAGGTAACCGCTTCAAAGCCTCTGAGTGTTCTATAAACATCAATGAATTTATTTTTTTCAGGGAAGAGATTTTTCACTTCAAAATCAGCTGCAACCTGTCTCATGATATGGTATAAATCATTATCACTCAACTCATCTATAGCTTGCTCATGTATGTCCATTACTTTCTTCAGCACAGCTAATGTACTTTCATATTCGCTCGGCGTGTTAGTTCCTCTGATGGCGTTAAAAAAGGAATATATTCTATCAATTCTATCTTTGTCCCTCTTCATGCAATATACCTCCTTAAAAAGATAGACTCCTGTACTTTCTAACGATAGTATATCACCGATTTTATTCCTTGTCAATAGCTTTTGGTATTTTAATACCAAAAAATATTTTAGACAAAAGTAGTACACCCTACTAGGGTTCAAAAGGTTCATTTTCACTGTTGTCAAAAGTGTAGTGTCAACCTTATACAGTAGACCAGTTCCCACTAATGCTTTTTAGAGCAAAAAAATAAAGGCTTATTCAGAGCCAAACCTACCGATTAACGATAGGCCCTGAATAAACCTTATAAATCAACATATTTTTTATTTGTTAGGGTTCGCCTTTGACATCAAAACGACCGTCTCAACGGTATCACCTTTTCCCACAACTTCTGGTTCTTCCCTTAGATAATGTTTACATCTTTTTCTTCGCTTCAACTTCCTCAGAATAATTTTTCAAAGGAATAACAATTGTGGCTGCAATGGCTATAATGATTTCCAAATTATCCGATAAGCAGAACACAAACTGTGACATATGTAATAACATATTGTATAATAAATTCCCTTCTTGTGTAGCTATTCCAATACTATGTATACTTGGAATTTCTTCTAACGGTATATATTGTAATTCTTCTTGAAAAATAGCTTCTTTAACTTTGTTAACACTATACCCATATTGAGAATAATCAAAGCTATTTATTTTACCATATACAGCAATAATTACAGCTAATAAAAGTGTAGCTATTTCAAAATATTTCAGGAATTTTTTTGCTCCAACAAAATATATTTTTCTTTTTAATAACTTTTTCGCACCAATCTCAAAATACTATATGATACTATAACCCCCATAATAATCATCAAACTTTCAATAAATGGACATATTACATTATCCACTGCATATGTAGAATTTAATACATCTCCTTCCCCTATCTTTGCACCAGCCATGAAATCTTGTAGTAAAGGAGTAAAGGCTTTGTCAAAAAGCAATATTAGAATTATAGGTACAAATAAATACACGCATACAATCCACCAATATTTATATTGACAATTATATTTCTTATCTTGACAACTTTTTGTTTTGTGATTTTTATTCATTCTTTTGCCTCTACTCTTATCTAAATTTATTCCGCAGTTTTCTATCGCCAACATAGAAATTCTATTTCCCACAGGCAACAAATTCGACAACTCAACTTTACAATTTGATACACCGACTATTTCTCTCTGAAATCTAATTTTCCTTCGAACTTATTTCTAATTTAGGCAGTGTATTTAAGCTTACGTTTTCTAACGTCCGTATCTGCTGTACCGCTAGCTGCCGTAACAATTCCATACGATCTTTTTGATTCTTACCCTGATTTATTAAAACAGCATTATAACTTTCCAAATTTGCAAGCACCAATAATTGGTTCAGTGTTGCTATATCTCTCATATTTCCTTTTGCGGTTGGATTTTCATCTTTCCACTGCTTTGCTGTCTTTCCAAACAAAACAACATTCAACATGTCTGCTTCATTAGCATATGTATAAGCTACCTGTGCAGGAGTTAATTCTGGAGGTATCAAATTGTCCTTAATTGCACCCGTATGTATCCTGTAATTTAACTTGGAAATCTCTCTATTCAAATTCCAGTTCAAAGATAATCACTATTCTCATCCGTCTTTAATCTCCTGTAATCCTTCATAATATATAACTGAAATTCTGGAGAAATCCAAGTTGCAAAAGACATTGCAATATCACTATGAGCATATGTTCCGCCATAACGTCCCGCTTTTGACACAATACCAATGGCATTCATCTGGTCAATCCACTTAGTTGGTGTCATTACAAAACGATTTAACCCGGCTTCATTTTTAACCGCCTCGAATTACACACGGTTAAAATCTGGATTATGCAATTCTTCCCACACACTCAAAAACTCTATTGTGTTTCGATTACGCATCCAGTTCTGAATTACAAATCTGGGATCATCCTCATTTCGATATTTTGCAATATCTGTCAACGAGATAAATTCACTTTCAAAATTTGTTGTATAAATACCAATATCAATGCCTTTCGCATGAATTGTTTCCTTAATTATTTTTTCCATTGTCCCTCCTGTAATCTATCATGAATTTTTATGTACTACTTTTTAAACGAGCAATTTCTACTGAGCAATCATTCAATTTCATCTTCCTACATCTCCCGATATGCAACAATATAAGACTTAACGCAGTTCGGATAAATATACAAATACGTTCTGCACACCTTTTTATACAAACCCAACATTTTTCATCACATGCAAAATCCAATAAATAATCGAAAAGATGCGACAATTCATCTTCCGATACTTTCCTTCTACACACATCATTGACTAATGGCAAATAAATATCATAAGCTTTCTTATGCACTTGATTTATCTGTCTTACTATTTGAAATATACTCTCTTCCCTCAAATCACCTCAAAATATTTAAGTACGTCTTTTATTGCCTCAATTTTCTCTTTCGGTGGATGTTTTCTTGGCTGTTTCAATTCTTCTACTGCATTTTGGGCATCATGCATTGTTAATCCTAAAAACCGTTTTACCTCTGCAATATATGCTGTATATACCTTAAGACCATATTTGCTTTCCACATATTCTTGTATCATTATTATATGTGATTTTCGGTTTCGGCTGATACTTTTTCGCTCATTCAGCAATTGCATCCAATGGCACTTTTCCCTCACCTTCTCCAAATTCTACCTTCACATTAATATGAGTATCTGGTGATTTGTGGGACAAAAGCACGATACTTTCCACATGCCCCGTCCCCGGAAACTCGTCCACGGCACATGCCCTTTTCACCTCGTACCCTCTGTTTGTTATTATTTCCAAGTCCCTTGCGAGAGAGGTCGGCTTACAACTGATATACACCATTTCTTCCACATTAAATGCCAAAATTTTCTCCAATGCCTTAGGGTTTATGCCGTCTCTCGGTGGGTCGAGTATGATAACGTCAGGCTTGTCCTCCACCGAATCAATGGCTTTCAACACATCTCCTGCAATAAATTCACAGTTGTGAAGATTATTAAGCTTTGCATTTTCCTTCGCCGCCTCAACAGCCTCCTCCACAAGCTCAATTCCGATAACCTTTTTTGCAACAGGTGCCAGCATCTGTGCAATTGTTCCCGTACCACTGTATAAGTCAAAAATGACCTTATCCTTCGCACTACTGATAATAGCATTCTCATTTAACCCGTTACCCATAACCGTTCCCGACATGATGTACTCTCTTGCCTTTGCGTAAAGCACCTCGCAGCCCTTTGTATTTGTCTGAAAAAATGAAAAGGGTGAAATCTTAAATTTCAGTCCTAAAATTTCCTCGGTAATGTAGTCCTTTCCGAAAAGCACCTGCATACTGTCACAGGCAACCACATCTCCCAACGAGTCATTTTCAGTATATAAAACACCTGCCATGCTGCCATTAAAGCCTGCACTGTCTGCCAATAAAACAAGTCCGTCCGCAAACTCACACAAAACGCTCTCCTTATCAAATCCATACTTATCCCATTGTGTTGAGGTAACAAGATTTACAAGAAATTCCTTTGTTGCGAAAGACTGTCTCACAACAAGGTTACGCAATATTCCCTCATGCTTCATTTTGTGATAAAACAAAATGCCTTTATCCTTAAAAAAATTTAGTGCGTAATCAAGTATGGCACTCCATTCCTTACTGACAATGCGACAGCCGCTTACATTTAATATATCATAAAATCCACCTTTTTTATGAAGTCCCAAAGCAAGCGGTCCATCTTTATATTCATCGCCAAATGTAAATTCCATTTTATTTCTATATTCATATCTCATGGGCGAGGCAACAATTCCTTCCCAAGTACACATTGTACGTTCATTATCATCTAGTTTTTTCCCTTCGTTAAAACAAATTTGCTCCAAACCTACAGTCCCACTGTCAGCAGGTTCTACGAAAGTGCAGTTTTCTATTAAAGAACTAAACGTATTTGAAGCTTTCGTTTGTCCATTATCAGCATCACCCTCACCGATATACTTTCCTATCAGTTGCCTTACAACCTGCTCCTTTAGCTTTAGCTGATTTTCATAAGACATGGTTTGATACGAGCAGCCTCCACACAATTCAAAATAAGGACAGCTTGGCACAGCGTCCTCCAAAGGCGATTTTTCAAGCACCTCAAGAAGCTTTCCCTCTCCTGTTCCGCTTTTCTTTTTCGTAAGCATAAAGCGCACCTTTTGTCCTAAAAGTGCGCCCTTTATAATCACTTTCCTGTCCTCATACATAAGACTTGCCTTGTTAGGAAAATCATATTTTGTTATTACACCCTCGTATATTTCGCCCTTTTTCAAATCAAAGTGTCCCCCCTCATATATAAACAAAAATCCAAACAATTTTGAAATTCCTTATTTTCAAAATCCCATTATATAACATAAACAATATCACAAGCAGAGATTTCACATCAAGAATATTTACATCATAATAACAAAAATACGCTTTCGCTCGTCTTATGCCCTAACGACAATAATGTAATATATCTTAAGACACCTACATGGTAGGCGAATTCCTAGGTACACATCACCTGTTGTCATATCACCAAATAGAAGCTCCTACCTGTATAGCAGTCAGCCTCTTAGGTACGAATCACCCCAATACAATATCTTCAAACTTTTTATAGTATGAACTACTCCTCGTGCGACAGCCTATTGATTGTATGCCAATCCTTGGTATGATTTTTTTATATCATGAAACGCGCTCAGTGCGACAGCCTCTTTTCCTGCCAATGGCATAACCCCAAAATCAGCCTATCACTCCACTCGTCCAATCATATATGGTCAAACGTATACGTCACCTCATCATAATCGTCTATTTCCATAATAAGAAATGTTTTCTCATGTCCCTGCTGCCTCGGATATGTAAGGCTTCCCGGATTCAGTATCGTCACGTCGCCCTCATCGTCAAGAAACGGCACATGGGTATGTCCGTACATTGCTATGTCACATTCATTTTCAAGGGCATTATACCTTATGGTATCAGGTCCAAAATGAACCCCATGCCGATGTCCGTGAACAGCATAAATCCTATGCCCGCCAATTTCAATAATAATCCTGTCTTTTAACGGCAGTCCATAATCATTATTTCCTGATACCATATATGTAGGCACATGTGCCATATGTTCAAGCTCAAGATAATCGTATCCTATATCTCCGAGATGAATCATCATATCTATCCTGCCTGCTTTTTCTATGGCTTTTCTGACATTTTCGTTATTTCCATGCGAATCGCTGACAATCAGAATTCTTCTCATAATTCCTCCAAAAAATTAATGTTACAATACTTCCCTAATCATTCTAAGCGCCCTGCCCCTGTGACTGATTTTATTTTTCTCCTCCGGGTCAAGCTCTGCCGTTGTTTTTCCATATTCAGGAACAAAGAAAATCGGGTCATACCCAAATCCATTTTCACCTGCTGGCTCATGTGCAATTGTTCCCTCAATTGTTCCACGCCTCGTTTCAACCCTGCCGTCAGGCCACGCTGCGGCTATGGCACACACAAACCTTGCCGTCCGCTCCTCCTCAGGAAGTCCCTCCAGCTTGTCCATTATGATTTTGTTTTTTACGGAATACGGCGTGTCAACGCCCTCAAATCTTGCAGAATATATCCCAGGCGCACCGCCCATTGCATCAACCTCAAGTCCACTGTCATCGGCAAGGACAAGACAGCCTGCAATTTTGCTGATTGCCGTTGCCTTAATAATTGCATTTTCTTCAAATGTGCTTCCGTCCTCAACAATATCCACGTCTATTCCTGCCTCTTTCATGGACAAAATCTCATAACCCGTATCAGCAAGTATCATTCTGATTTCCTTCATTTTATCTTTATTTCCTGTCGCAAATATTAATCGTTCCATATCCTTCCTCACAATCTTAAAATTTTTAGGCAATTGCGAAACTTAGCAGTTTCAAAAAGTGAGTTATACAAATGTATAATTCATACGCAATATGCTTTGTATATCCTAAGGCTGATGCGAAACAGACAGATTCCTTATTACCGTTACATGCAACAAGCAGCACAAGCGTGTCATGCATTGAATTATACATTTTGAACAACATATTATCTAAAAAACATAATTTCGCAACTATCTATTATTTGTAAATGCTTTCAGGCACACATTACAGTTTTCAGTTTCCTCGGCACTATGCCACATTTCACCATAAAGACTAATATATCCCTGTCCGTCAGATATATCAAAATTACTCGTTCTCTCATCATCGGGAACAGCGTATTCTATAGCAATCGGATGAATTGCGCCCGGCGTTTTTATTCTGACAACAACCGCAAAGGTTTCATTGTCGCCAAGCGCTACCGGCTTAGGGAATTTCACCGTATAATATCCCGCATATTTCGTGCTGCCTGCTGTTATGAATTGCTTTTTGTCAAAGGATTTCGCATCCTCAAAATCATTTACCACATACACCTCAAACTCAGTGTCCTTCCCTGTGGCATAAAACGAAACCGCAGAGAGCTCCTCCCCGCTGCCTGCTGTATATACATTGGCAAAAAAAGCTTCTTCCTTTCCAAATCCCATTTGACCGACCCAGCCCAAAAGGTCAGACTGATATATGTTATCAAAATTATCCGCATTTCCTACCCTTGTGTAGACAACCGACTTCTTGCAAATATTTTTATCGCAGTAGGAAACATAGAAATATCCATCCTCGCCAAATGCCTCTCCCCAGCTGTTCTTACATATAAATGCTCCGTCTTCTGCTGGCTGCATTGTAAAATTTTCCTTCGGATAATTGTCGTCCCAGCCGACGATTACAACATCATGGTTTGGCTCCTCATCCCCATCATAATAATAAGAATATTTTTCCTCTGAATAATACTGCGATACGCTGTCCACATATTCCATTTGGAGATACAGCGAGGTTTCTATTGCACCATATCTGTAAACGGCACTCTTTATGGTTTCTATGTCCTTCTCATTTATGACAAGCGCCTCCTCCAAATGTAAAACAGCTTCAAGACTGGAATCGCTTACGCCGTCTCCATAGGGGTCATCCTTCTCAAAAACAGGTCCCTGCCATGCAGCAAGATAAGCAATACTCATTGTATGCTCTCCACCCCTGTTAATGTCAAGGTCATAGCTGTTACAAAGCGTCATGTGATCCGTAGAATATATCTCATACCTTTTTGGCATAACCGTAGTTTCAAGCGCCCCAAGAGATGCGAAAGCCCAACAGGTTCCGTATCTTCCCTGATCCCTAACAGGCGTTACTCGTCCATAATCTCTCATGTCGTATGACTCCGGCAGCTTTTTCTCCTCATTTACAAGCTCTAAATCAACCCACTGCTCATCGAAATAATAATTTACATTATAGCTTAAATATTCTGCTATATCGTCAACAGGCACGAACAGCTTATTTCCATCTAAATATACCATGCTGCCCAGCCCTATTTTTTTATATCCATTTACAGTTGCCTCATTGGAGCCTACCTGCATATCTATACGGCTGTCGCCCTTCATGATAATAACATTACCATTGCTGTACACAAGCACGGAGCACGATAAGAGACTTCTTAAAAAATCCCCCTCAACCATAAGACGCATATCGTCACTCACATAAAAGTCATATCCCATATTCATTACACTGCTTCCCATAACAGTGTATGTGGTAGCCTCCTCATTCAGGCGTGCCACAAGACTAAGCTCAAAATTCGCTGCATGCTTTTGAAAATCAGGCGCCTTATCTATGGTTACAACAGGTGTCTTACTCAACAAATATGTAATTGCAACAAGTGTCAGAAGCACTGCTAATGTAGTGCATATTTTCCTCATTTATATGTAACTCACTTTCTTGGTGGTTTCGGTCCCATAAACTGGTAATAATAGGACTTTATCATGCCGTTATATATCTTTCTGTTTTTATCTGCTTTTCGTCCAATATGTCTTTCAGCGTCCTCCCACGAGGTAATAAGATACATGGACCAATCGGAAAGCTCTTGAAAGCTCTCGCCTAATGTTCTGTAAAGTGCAGGAAGCGCTGCCTTATCCTCAAGTCTCTCCCCATATGGCGGATTTGTAATGATAAATCCGTAATGCTTCGGGTGTCTTAAATCCTTCACATCCCTTGCCTGAAAATGGATATGGTTGTCCACGCCTGCCGCTCTCGCATTTGCCATGGCACATTTAATAATATCTGCATCAATATCGTAGCCCTGTATATTCATTTCCACATCATGCCTTATTACATCATGCGCCTCATCATATGCATCCTGCCATACTTTTTCCCTGATAAGCTTACCCCATGCTTGAGCCGTAAATTCCCTGTTCATGCCCGGGGCAATGTTTGCGCCCATAAGCGCAGCCTCAATTGGAAATGTGCCGCTTCCACAAAAAGGGTCTACAAGAACCCTGTCCTTATGCCATGGCGTAAGCATAATAAGTGCCGCTGCAAGCGTCTCCGACAGTGGTGCCTTTCCCACAAGCTGTCTGTAGCCTCTCTTATGCAGAGAAACACCTGAGGTATCAATTCCAATCGTAACCATATCCTTATAAATGAACACACGGATTGGATATTCGTCCCCATCCTCAGCAAAATGATTCACTCTATAGGTCTGCTTCATGCGCTCGACAACCGCTTTTTTTACAATGGATTGAATCGCACTTCCCGAAAAAAGGGCACTCTTATTTGTCGTTGCCTTCGTAACCCAAAACTTAGCGTCCCTTGGAAGTATTTTCTCCCATTCAATTGCTCTTGTCCCCTCAAAAAGCTCATCAAAGGTTTCAGCCTGAAAGCTGCCCATTTTAAGCAGAATTCTCTCTGCGGTTCTTATGAAAATATTTGCCCTCGGAATTGCAGTCTCATCACCACGAAAGGTAATCCGTCCGTCCTGCGTGGAAACAATTTCATATCCAAGTCCAATAATCTCTTTTTTTAAAACAGCCTCCAGCCCAAAATGACAGGGCGCAATTAATTCATAAGACGCCTCATCAGCTTTTCTTATATCACGATCCATATTTTTCCTCACTTAACATACAAAATACCACAAATATCATTGTAAAGTCACAACACACACCAGTCAAGTGATAATAATTACCTATTTTATTGGGAAAGAAACCATTTCTTTTATGCAAAATTTTAGGGCTGCATACACAAGGTGAGCCACATGGGCAGTGTCAGCCTGTATACGTCAGCCCCATTATCCTATGCTTCCTTTGACGGTTTCGTCAGAGGTCCCTTATATTCTTTTAGACCCCCGATAGCATTTATAACACTAAAGCCTCTCTCTGCAAGAAGCTTTGCTCCAAGTGAGCTTTTTCCTGAATTTTCGCAGTACAGTATCAACACCTTTGTTTTAGGCAAAGAATACCGTTTGCCCTGTATATCCTCCAGAGGCAGATTAATAGCCATAGGGATATGTCCCTTGGCGAATTCACTACTGCTTCTTACGTCTACTATTATTCCTCCATAGTTAAGTGCTTCACTTAGAATATTTCTAATATTTATATTATGAAACCTCAAAAAGCTCCGCCTCCCTTTATCTTTACTTATAGAATATTCAGACGAAAAATAAAGGTGCGAAAGAGAAATTGCCTTTGACACTGCAGCGCAAATCTTAGCAGGCTTCGCAACAAACGATTTGCTGTCAGGACATATCTTAACAAATAAAAACGCCACAGCAGGGAATATCCAAGCCATGGCGCCTTTGTTTCTTTAATTCATGCTACAGTGTAAACCACACTGACTTCTCAGACTAATAACAGTTATTGCTGTTTGAAGAATTAGAAGAATTCTTCTGTGAATTATTCTTCTGGCTGTTAGTCTGGTTGCTCTGATTATTCTGATTGTTCTGAGCATTGTTTGATGAATTGTTCTTTGTGTTGTTTGACTGATTATTCTGTGCCATAACATCCTCCTGATTACGGGTTCTCCCCATATGGTTTCATCTGTTTAACAGATGTGACATAATTAATTATGTCCAACATCAAAGTTTTTATACAGCAACAGAAATAATTTTAAAAAAATCATCGCTCTCAATTTTTTGTAAGAGCTGTTTATGCCGCCAGATTATTTCTCCAGTCTTGCAAGAAGCTCCTTACGTCTCTCCTCATTGCCAGGCTTGCCGAGAAGTGCAAACATATTTTTCTTATAGCTTTCAACGCCCGGCTGGTTAAACGGATTTACGCCGAGCACATATCCGCTGATGCCGCATGCAAATTCAAACATATAGAAAAGCTCTCCAAGTGATGCCTCATCGATTTTCTCCATATTCACAAGGATATTTGGAATACCGCCGTCAACATGAGCAAGAATTGTTCCGTTCATGGCACATTTATTAACAAAATCAACAGACTTGCCCGTAAGGTAATTCAATCCGTCAAGGTCAACAGGCTCCTCCTCCATGATAACCTCAAGCTTAGGAGCTTTAACATTGATGACAGTTTCAAAATGGTTCTTTGTACCCTCCTGAATAAACTGTCCAAGTGAATGAAGGTCAGTAGTGAAATCAACGGCAGTTGGGAATATACCCTTTCCGTCCTTTCCCTCACTCTCGCCGTAAAGCTGCTTCCACCATTCTGATACATAGTGAAGGGACGGCTCATAATTTGCAAGAATTTCCATTCCAAGTCCCTTATTGTAAAGCACGTTGCGGACTGCCGCATACTGCATTACATCACTTGAATCAAAATCATTTGCGATACAATACTCACGTGCATTTGCAGCGCCTGCCATAAGAGCGTCAATGTCAGCGCCGCTTACTGCTATCGGAAGAAGTCCTACAGCAGTCAGGACGGAGAACCGTCCGCCTACATCATCAGGAACAACAAATGTCTCATAGCCTTCTTCCGTTGCAAGCGTTTTAAGCGCACCCTTTGCAGCGTCAGTTGTCGCATAAATTCTCTTTGCTGCTTCTTCCTTGCCATACTTAGCCTCAAGCTTTTTCTTAAATATACGGAATGCAATTGCAGGCTCTGTGGTCGTGCCTGATTTTGAAATAACATTTACTGAAAAATCCTTGTCAGCCACAGCGTCCATGAGCTGTGAAAGATACGTGCTGCTTATATTGTTTCCACAATAGTAAATCTCAGGCGTTTTTCTTACCGACTTGTCCACCATGTTATAAAATCCATGTCTTAAAGCTTCAATTGCCGCTCTTGCTCCAAGATAGGAACCGCCAATGCCTATAACGATAAGCACGTCCGAATCTCCCTGTATCTTTGCTGCCGCCTTCTTTATTCTTGCAAACTCTTCCTTATCATAATTTACGGGAAGATCAATCCAGCCAAGGAAATCGTTTCCCGCACCAGTCTTCTCAAGGAGGGTTTTCTTAGCAGCCACAACCTTCTCGGATATTGCCGCAACGTCTTCCTTAGAAGCCATAAACTCAGTGTTACTAAAATCAAATTTGATTGTCTGTGCCATGTTTTTATCTCCTTATATTTTTTCTGTGTAATATTATACCTACTCTGTTATTTTTTTACAAGAAATTTATTACTTTAAAAAGAAAAGGACTGCCGCACACAGGTAAATCCCAATTTGCAGCAGCCCCTATATATTTTTTATTTATGGAAGCTCATTCAGGCTTGCAAACCTGTAGCCCTCCCTTTTCATGTTCTGTATAACAGTAGCAAGTGCCTCCGAATTTGACTGTGACACATTATGCATAAGGATAATTGCACCGTTATGGTGATATTTTTCAAAATGCCTGATTACATAGTCGGCCCCAGGCTGGCTATTTATATCATAATCCAAATATGCCATGCTCCAAAATATGGTTTTGAATCCTAAGTCATGGGTAATTGCAAGGGTTCTGGCACTGTATTCTCCCATAGGCGGGCGCAGGTAAGGATCCATGTCGTATCCTGTAGCCTCTTTCATATAATTTGCAGTGCCCTCTACCTCATCAATTATTTCCTCATATGACTTCTTCGGCAATGACGGATGGGTTATGGTGTGATTGCCAACCTGATGTCCCTCCTCTTTCATTCTTTTCGCCAATGATACATTATCACGTATGTATGTCTGCGTTACAAAAAAACACGCAGGAACATCCTCCTCCTTGAGAACGTCCAATATATGCTCCGTATATCCGTTTTCATATCCACAGTCAAATGTCAGATATACAACCTTATCCTCCCACTGTTCAGCAGCATCCTCCGAAGTAGCCGTATCATAATTTGACAACACTCTGTAGTCTACATAGTAGGCGCCATACTCTGTGAGATCTACTTTATCATCACAACCGCTTGGCATATGGTTATCATTCCTTTTAAACCACCATGCCAGCTTCTCATTTGGATAATCATAATATTCACTTTTATCACGGATTTGACTGATTATCGGAAGACACTCATATCTTTTATTTATTTCCTGCTCTGTATCATCAGGCTCATCTGCGTCATGCTCCGCATCATTATCCGTTGCCACCTTATCATTCCTATAGCTTATAAATTTGAATATATCACATGATAAAACGCCCTCCTTAACCAACAAAAAACCAATTCCTACAGCAATAATAATTACACAACAAACCTTAAATATTTTTTTCAAGAGAAGAATTCACGCAGAAAGCTATCAATCATTACATCGTTATTTGGTGAGGCTCTGCCCTCATCATTTTTTTCCTCTTTTTCAAGCTGCTTTCTTTTTACCTCCTCCTGTATCTGATTTACCATTTCAGGAGAGGTACAGTCTTTTTTTACACCGTCAGTTTTTGTAACGGCTGCCTCCTGCTCCGACAGCCTGCCTGACGGGTCGGCTCTTATACTGCTTTTAAGCTTTACCGGTTCCCGTGCCGGCGTTACATTTTCGATATAATCCTTGATATTTGCTTTCAATATCTCCACTTTATTATTTATTAAAAATATATTCTCAAGTGCTAATAAAAATGCACATACACAAACACTATTTGCCATTAACGCAATCATTTCAGGACTCCCCCGCCAAGACACGTCATAATACAAAAACGAGCCGGCGGCGAGCGCAACAACGACAAATGCAAGCGTGTTTCCGCATTTTCGCCAAAACTCAAAGGGCAGGGCGGCAAATTTCATTCCCCTGATATTTTTTTCTACAAATGCATCTCCATTACAGTTATTCATGCCGAGGCTCTGTCTGTTTCTATATTTCCTCGCTATAATCTGAAGCTTTTTCTTTTTTGTGGTTGCCATATTTTCAGATGCCTTTATCAGTGATTTCAGGTAAGTATTCGCCATCATTTTAAGTAGTAATCCCAATACTCCTACTCCCCATAGGACATAAACATATGTATCCATTTCCATGATTTTTTCTAACATACTTTCCCTCTTTTCATTGAACGTCACCACATTCATATTTTGGCTTCGCCAAGGCGGTGACGCTGAGTCCCGGCAACTTTGTTACCGGACCTGCTATATGTCAAGTTTTTCATAAAAGCTTGACACAACTCATAATTTCTTTCTTCATTACACGATAACCGGCTTAAATTTTTTGCACTCTCATATAACAGCAGCGGCTGTAATTTTACGGGCATACCCATAGTGCTTTTAAGATTTTCGCTCCCGATTTGTGTTTTGATGTGGTGATTATAGAAAAGGCGAAGTTAATAAATCAAGCTTTTTAATACTGCAAATACTTATCTATTCTGACATATTTCATGCTTTAACACCTTCATGTTTTATGTTAAAATGAAATTGCGTTGTTTTATGGTTACGCATTTTTCTTATCTTTAATTATTTTTTTAAAAGGAGGATATACTATGACATATAAGACTTCCGGCACCTGTTCTCAGGCAATAAATTTTGATATAGTTGACGGCAAGGTTACAGGCGTTAAATTTATCGGAGGCTGCAACGGCAATACCCAGGGCATAAGCAGATTAGTTGAAGGCATGCCTGTAACAGAGGTTATCAAGCGGCTTGAAGGCACTAAATGCGGCTTCAAGGAAACCTCATGTCCCGACCAGCTTGCCAAAGCATTAAGGCAGGCAATGTAAAAACATTCATGCATGCTGTAAGATTATTGAAAATAATACATATAATATTTAAGAAACAAACTTATTTAACTAGTCAAAAAAGCTGCAGACAATTACGAAAGAGCTTTCAAACTCATATATGAAACGGTTGAATTTATAGGCTGCGACATATACAAAAAGGATGTGTCAAGTTTTCATAGAAAACTTGACATGTAGCGTCGCCGCTTTTGCGAAGCAAAATTAAGATGCGGCGATGTTCAAAAGTGTGAGGTATATATATGAAACGAATTGTACTTACAGGCGGGGGAACTGCCGGTCATGTAACGCCAAATATGGCAATTATTCCTTCTCTCAGGGAAAAGGGCTATGACATACATTACATCGGCTCATACGATGGCATAGAAAAAAAGCTTATTGAGGAAATGGGAATACCATATCACGGCATAGCGACAGGAAAGCTGCGAAGATATTTTGATTTGAAAAATTTTTCGGACCCCTTCCGTGTTATAAAGGGCTTCTCACAGGCAAAATCACTTATGAAGGAGCTTAAACCTGACGTGGTATTTTCAAAGGGCGGCTTTGTTTCCGTTCCTGTTGTACTTGCGGCAAGCTCAAAGAAAATCCCATGTATCATACATGAATCAGATATGACGCCCGGACTTGCAAACAAAATTGCAATTCCAAAGGCTGACAGGGTATGCTGCAATTTCCCTGAGACAGCAGCGAAGCTTCCCGATGGAAAAGCAGTTGTAACAGGCACGCCCATAAGACAGGAACTGTTTGACGGCAACGCGGCAAATGCAATGTCCTTCTGTCAGTTTAAGGAGATTCGTCCCACCCTGCTTATCATAGGAGGAAGCTCTGGAAGCGTCAGGGTAAACGAGGCGATATGGTCCTGCTTGGATGAGATACTTAAAACATATAATGTCATTCATCTTTGTGGAAAAGGCAACCTGAACAGCAGCCTTACCGGCAAAAAGAATTATGTGCAGTTTGAATATATAAAACAGGAGCTTGCAAATCTTCTTGCACTTGCAGACGTTGTCGTGTCCCGTGCAGGTGCCAATGCAATCTGCGAGCTTCTAGCGCTTAAAAAACCAAGCGTCCTGATTCCCCTCTCACTTGAGGCAAGCAGGGGCGACCAGATTTTAAACGCCCGCTCTTTTGACAACAGTGGATATGCGAAGCTTCTCATGGAGGAGGATGTAAATGACGCATCGCTCCTTGATGCAATCAATTATGTATATAACAATCGTGACACATATATTCGTGCAATGGAATGTAGTGCAAAGCACGATTCAGTTACCATGATTGTAAATATGATAGAGGAGCTAAGCTGTAACTCTAGTTATGGTCAGACGAGATAAAGAAAGTTAGGATATCATAGAAGCGGCTTAAGTGCGACAAAACGCAAAAATACCAGTTGACATATAACGGCTTAACGTGGTATGTTTGCTATATAGTTGTATTATGTTGCATTTATGTATGGTAGAACAATCCATCAGAATAGAAGGTTGAAATTAAGAGGATAATGTATGTCAATAAAGGGAAATAGGCATATTATTAATAGATTAAATAGGTAATGGAGATTGTAAAATTTCTCTGTTGCCTATCTTCTATGTTATGGTGTTTGGAACAAAAGGTAAAAAGGGGAAGCAATAGGCTAAAGAGTAACGTGTATGGAAATAACAATTTGTGAGACATCATTAGCGGATTTGAAAAAGATTGGTTTTTTAATCGCAATAATAATTATAAGTTTTGCAACAGGAGCAGTTGATGTAAAATCATTATATGCGGTAGTCCTTATTCAATCACTTGGAAATATCGATACATTTACAGATATCTATTGTAATCCTTTACTGAATAAAAAAGCAAAGAAATTAGTTGCAGCACTTGTAATTTTGTCCATTATAGCAGGTACCACCTCATTGGTGTATTGGTATAACGCTTGGACATGGATGGAGTGTATTGTGGTACGGTCTGTTTTTGTCATAATTGTGTCATTGCCAGTTTTGTTTTGGTATAGAGACTATAAATTAAATGTTGAAAACAACCGATAAGAGAAAAGGGGTAACGAAAATGGAAAACATAATTGGATTTATTGCCGTTATCGCTATATTAGCGATTTTATCAGTTTTATGGAATTATTATATGAATAGAGAAGCCGGGAAGATACTTTCAATTGAAGATACCTATAGCTTTTCTACTGCTTATGTCCGAGAAAGTGCCTTAAAGATAAAAAGTGAAGATCTAAAGGCAGTTGATATATTGGGTGATGGAAATAGCGAGGTTAAATTTTCCAGTGCTGTTGAAAATATAATAATTTCAGATATGTCGAGGATAAAGATAGATGACGAAAACAGAGTTTAAACAATTTTACGACGATTGCATAAAGATTATTGCCATTCGACTAATAGAAGAACAGAAACAATATTTTTTTACGGATAATTTAGATGCAATATATGAAGAATATATGCACCAAAATGTTATGCTCCATATGATGTACGGGAAACAAAATTCTTTATTAGATCGTCACAAGATTTGTGCTTGTGTAACAGTCGCCATTATAAAATGTCATCCTTTAGTGAATAGGGATTTACAGACGGATGAAGCCTTTTCGTTTGGAAAGTTAAATGATGCCAATGAGCAATTGGCTTTTTTGGCTTCATGGGAGTTGCTAAAGGGTTTTATAGTTGCAAAAGAGAAAACAGATGCAAGTATGTTTGTTTTGCCTACAACATTTCACAATTGCTCCTTTGTAGATACCGTTTCACGTTCTTTGTTTATGGCAAATCAACAAAATGGGTTAAGCTCTCCACTGATAGCTAATATCTATTATTTGTTAGAAAAGTATTGTACCGATATAAAGGCATGTTGAGATAATAGATACTCTTTTCTAGAATAATAAGGCTGTCACGCCTTAGCGTGGCAGCCCCTTTTTACGCCATCCACTTATTTTTTCTTAAACACCAAGTCCACTTCCTGAACAGTGAGGGTAATCGTCTCCTCGCTGCTATCATATCTGCCGGTAAATGTACCATTCTTTGCTTCAATGGTAACGTCAGCACCGTCAAACGTAATCTTGGCATTTCCCCTGCCCCCTGCTGTTTCGACGATGCAGTTGTTTCCCTTAATCGTAAGCGACATATCAACCTTTTGCCCTGAAAAATTTTCAAATTCATCTGCCGGGAAAGTCATTCCCAAAGAAGAAATCTCTGAAATCACGTAAAATCCATTATATACTACATACATAAGCGAATCTTCCATTACAAACCATTTTCCTTTTATCTTATATAATGTAATGGTATTGCTGTCCTTTTTCCATTCATCGCCCTCTTTTAACTCACATTCGTATTCAATAAAAACAATCTCCTCTATTTTTATTTTAATGTTATACTCATTATTTATTTTACCCTCAAGTTCTTCTACATCGAAGCTGTCCTTTTTTTCTTCATCAATAATTTTTATCTTTCTTACAGCGTCTTTGTCAGAGTAATCGTCCTCCTGCATCATTTGTTCAATTTCATCTTCAAAGTCATCATTTGAACTTCCATTTTCCTTTTGAATACCCTTCAAAAGCTGCTTTGTATAACATGCGTCCAAATAATCATCTTCATTCTGCTTTATTATTGCCTTAATGTAGGACTTTACGGCTGCCGCCTGTGTAGGAGCGCCCGGCCCTGCAAACATAACCACAAATACAACAGCAAGCGCAGCAATCACAAGTGCTACGGAAACACCTACAATAATTCCTACCTTTTTTCCATTTTTGTGCTTCTTGGCATCCGGCTGTGGTTGTCCGTAATTTTGCTGTACGTTCTGTCCATCATACCCCATCTGTGGGTTCATCATCTGCTGTCCATACCCCTGCTGCATATCCTGTCCGTCATACCCCATCTGTGGGTTCATCATCTGCTGTCCGTAATCTTGCTGCACACTCATAACTGGTTGTTCCCCCTGCACAGCTCCACAGTATGGACAGGTTGTTTCCCCATCTGAAATTTGCTGTCCACAGTAAATACAATTTGCCATATGGCTTCCTCCTAAACCCCATAATGTACTTAATTAACATATCCTAAAGCAAATCACCTATCATAAACGAAACCACTTCCCTTCAGTTTTATACAACCAAAAAGCCCCACTGTCCTTTTTCCATTCACCATCCACTTTTATTTCACATTCATACTTAACATAAACCATTTTTGATGTTTTCATTTCAATATTATAGTAATCCTTTATCATATCCTCCTGCATTTTTATAACATCTTTATCTGCCGTTTTTTTATCAACAATTTTTATTTTCCTGACATCGCTCGCCTTAGCGTATGGGAACAGGGGCATCACTCGCTCAACTTCACTTTTAAAATCAATTTCTTTTTGAAGCTTCCTTGGAAAACATACATCCGTATAATCATCCACATCTTGATCTATTATCGACTTAATGTAGGACCTTGTGGTTGCCTTCGGCGTAAGAGCACCCGGTCCTGTAAACCAAATTACAAATACAATAATAAGTGCGAGCACCGCGACAATGCCTGCAATCATTCCTATCCTTTTCCCTTTTGTCATACAGTTCCCTCCGCTCATTAACCGTCAGTACATTCCAAATTTGCTTTCAGCATATTCTAAAAGAAAAAGTCACTTACAAACCACTTTCCACCAGTTTTAAACAATGTAATGGAATCGCTGTCCTCCTCCCATTCACCATACTCTTTTACCTCATATTCATACTCAATGTTGACAAGCTTTGTTACTTTAATTTTAACATCATACTCATCCTCTATGTCATCCTCAAAATCTTTTATATCAGACTTGTCTTCTTCATATACTTTAACAATTTTTATTTTCTTTGCGTCCTCCAAATAATCGTACCACCAGTCCAGCATAAACTCGACGCTTTCTTCCAGATCATCATAATCATCACCGAAATCCTTTATAGCTGCTTTCCGAAGCTTCTTTGGAAGGCATGCATCAATATAATCATCAACATCCTTATCTACTATCGCCTCAATATATGACTTCAAGGCCGCCTTCTGTGTGGGAGCGCCCGGTCCTGTAAATTTAGTTACAAAGACAATGACAAGCACAAGTGCCACAACAACACCTGCAATAATTCCTATCCGTTTACCATTTATAGGCTTCTTTACTCTAGGCTGTCCGTAACCTTGCTGTCCATAACCTTGCTGCATGTTCTGTCCGTTATACCCCATCTGCTGGTTCATCATCGGCTGCCCGTAACCCTGCTGTTGTCCGTAGCCTTGCTGCATATCCTGTCCGTTATACCCCATCTGCTGATTCATCATCGGCTGCCCGTAACCCTGCTGCTGTCCGTAGCCCTGCTGCATATCCTGTCCATTATACCCCATCTGCTGGTTCATCATCGGCTGCCCGTAGCCTTGTGGTTGCCCATTGACCGGTTGCTGCGTATTCGTTTCATTCACTAAAACCGTTTTTTGTTCCTGCACAGCCCCACAGTATGGACAGGTTGCTTCCCCATCTGAAATCTGCTGTCCACAATAAATACAATTTGCCATATAATTTCCTCCTCGCTTTGAACGTCAATCCATTCCAAATTTGCTTTCAGCAAAAAATTGACATAAACTAACCCTCATAATGTATCTAATTTCATAGTTGTTTTTATTATACAATCTTTTATTTTTGCACACAAGCGAAAAAACGGATGTTAAGAACATACCGTTCTCCTCTTAGCAGGCTTTTTAATTTTGCCTTATAAAAACAAAAAGGACTGTTGCACCAAGAACATTTATACCATAACAAAACACGTCTCTTATGATGGTATAAATATTCTTAATGCGACAGCCCTTAAAAAAGCTCCTTTTCAAGCTGATATATATAATCCTCAATCAGCTTCATTCTTTTTGTATATTCTGCTCTTGCAGCATCTGTCTTACATCTCCTGATTTTAGGCTTATTAATTCTGTAAAAATTCTTTATTCTGTAATATGCCTTTTTGTATGTTGGATCCTCTTCAACTGCCGTTGCCATGGCATCCCATATGATACCGATAGCACCTACCTCATCCAATAAATCGGCATCCATAACAATTTTACATTCAAGAGATAACTCTGCCTCTGTGTCCTTATCAGAATGTGCCATGATAATTTCGCCGACCCGCTTAATAATATCAGGGTCAACGCCTATACTGTCAAGATATTCCACAGCAAGCTCAGCACCCACCTCTGCATGTGGTCTTTCGTCATCCCAGCCTATGTCATGAAGCAAGGCTGCCAACGCAATGACATCCAAATCACCACCCAGCTTCGACTGAAGCTTTATCGCCCATCTGTATACTCGCATGGTATGCTCATATCTGCTTCTAAACGGATAATTTGGTGGACGTCCGTTTTCTGTGGTCATTTTTTTAACGTATTCTATTACCTCTGCGTAATTCATAACTCCGCCCCTTTAGTCCACATTTATCTAATGATAACACTTTTTTAGGTAAAATACTATATTTTTTTAGTTTATTATAAACCCGCGCGACCGGCTTCGTGAAATTCTCATAGACGTTACCCTGACAGTTAACTCAGCCCAGGCACCCTTGCGGCGCACAAGACATCCTACTTAGTGCTGCTTCGTTCCCGACCTGACACGGTTCATAGGCTCCTGTCGCGCAAGACCCAAACATCAACGCCACTTATCAGGGGCTGCCCTACAAGCAACAACCCTAAGCCAGCCATCACTCCTGCTGTAGCGGATTGCAGGTACAGGGCACCGCTAACTCCCCAGCTGCGCGGAAATTTTATAACACATTAAAACAAAATAAAAATACATAATAAAGTATATCTAAAATATTATGTTAAGTCAAGGTTTTTCCTTTTTTCCTCTCTAAGCCATGCAAAAAAATCCTTCATCATGGCAGAACATTCCTCCTCCATAACACCTTTTACAATCTCAACCTGATGATTAAATTCTTTCATATGAAACAAATTTATAATGGAACCTGCACAACCTGCCTTGGGATTCATGCATCCGATAACAACCCTTGGTATACGGGCCTGCACGATGGCTCCCGCACACATTTGACAAGGCTCAAGGGTCACATACATTGTACACTCCTCAAGCCTCCAGTCACCAATGACCTTTGAAGCCTTTTTTATCGCCATAATCTCCGCATGTGCAAGGGCTGTCTTGTCCATATTCCTTCTGTTGTAGCCTCTTGCTATGACCTTTCCCTCGTAAACGATAACACACCCGATAGGCACATCCTTATTTTTCCATGCCTTCTTTGCCTGCGTTACAGCCTGCCTCATAAATTTTTCATGCTGCTTTCTATCGTCTGCATCCATTGCTTTTCTCCTATCTGCTACAATAACCGTTATCACACATTCCTGTGTGCTTTATCCGAATAAATAAATGAACCGATTAAAAATTTCTGCAAAAAACTATGTACAATTTATATGCTTTCAGTATACACTAATAATATGCTTTGGGAAAGAGGTACAAAATGGGTCCGGGAATTAAATATACTGACAATTTAATTTTAAAGGTTGAAACTGAGGACAGCGCCCGTAAGGTTCTTGAGCTTTATCAGCGCAACCGGACTGTCTTTGAACGATTTGAGCCAACAAGGCCACAGGATTTCTACACTGTGGAATATCATCGTCAGATACTCGCCCGCGAATACAAACTGTATATTTCCGGCACATTCTTACGGTATTATATTTTTCTGAAAATGCGTCCCAACCGTATCATCGGCTCAGTCAATTTTAATATTTATCACGATAATGACAAGTCCTTTGCAGAAATTGGCTACAAAATTGATGCGCTGCACCAAAATCAGGGACTCGCATATGAAGCATGCATGTCCGCATTTGAGGTAATAAAAAAAGACTACGGCATAAACAGGGTTGACGCCCGAATACATCCTGACAACGAGGCGTCAAAAAGGCTGGCAGAGAAAATCGGCTTTACGCCGATTCGCCTTGAGCCAAAATGTGCAAATATCCTCGGAAAATATGAGGATTTGATGCGTTATTCCGTCAATATTTCAGATATCCAATAACCAAAATTGCCAGTCAGAAATTTTGTGCGTTTGGCAGGTATAAATATATTGAATCCAAACATATTTGCAAGATATTTTTCCTTGTTTGTATACACTCCCGGCACGCCTATCACATATGCCTCCTTGCGTTCAAACTTGACCTTTCCCATCATTATATATCTGTAGTGATAATATCCGTGTGACAAAAAGCTGTTTACACCAAGCTTCCAGTTGCCCATTGCAAGCCTTCCTATATCATGAGGCACAATTTTTACACACTCCATAAACTGACTGTCTGCAAGCAACGGCAGCTTTGGAAATGTATTAAGCATGGTTTGGCAGACATTCTCACTATTTTCGTTTCCCTGCTCCAGCTCTGCCTCCGTCTTTTCTTCCACTCCTGACGGTCCAGCAGCCATCCCTGCATTTTCCTCTGCTGCTTCTGACGGCTCAGTAACCATCTCCGTTCTTCCTTCCATCGCCTCTGACGTCCCAGCAGTCATCCCTGCATTTTCCTCTGCTGCCTCTGACTGTCTGTCAACTGCTTCCGATGGCTCGGTAACCTCCTCTGTCCCTTCTTCCACCTCTGACAGTTCAGTAACCATCTCCGTTTTTCCTTCCATCGCTTCTGACGGCTCAGTAACCATCTCCGTTTTTCCTTCCATCACCTCTGACGGCTCAGCAGTCATCCCTGCATTTTCCTCTGTTGCCTCTAACTGCCCAACTGCTTCCGATGGCTCAGCAGCCGCCTCATTTTTATTCACTCTTTTTCCTGCTGTTCTTACCGTATCGGGAGAAAATGCATACTCATTCCACATTCCAACAAGAATTTCACCATCATCGCATACAAAAAATACCCCATCAAAGCAATCAAATGACATGCCGTTATTTAACGGATTGTCCCAATCAAGCTCAAAACGCTTTACGATTGTATCACGCTCCTTCGCCTTAAAATGTATCTCCTCAAGAAAATCGATACTCGGCGACGAATTTCCCTCCTGCCGGTACATAAGATATATTTTACAGTTGCAGGTATATTCCTTATACATTTTCATGCCGATTTGTATTCTTGCCGTATCCTCATGCATTTCCTGAGGGCTCATTTTTTTTGAAATGACCCTGTATTCTGATGTTATGCGCTGTACCTTTATAAAACCGGCATTTTCACATCTTACGTTATTTCTATACCTGAATATGTACGACACCCATCTGCCCTGCTGCATTACAAAACCCCCCTTATACTTATAACAAATATATGCGGAGTTTTATCAAATTATAACAGCGGAATACATTTATCCCAATCTATTGGCAAGCTCTGCAAACTGCTCTAAGGTTAATGCCTCTCCCCTTATATTTTCATCAAGTCCCATACTGAAAAGGGCATTTGAAACCTCCTCCTTCGTAAAGGAAAGTCCGGGAAAATTATGAATTCCATTTTGCAGGGTTTTTCTGCGTTGATTAAAGGAAGCCCTTATAAGCTTAAACATTAATGCCTCATCCTCCACATGGACAATAGGCTTATCCCATTTTGTGAGACGTATCACTGCCGAGCCTACGTTTGGTCTTGGAATAAAACAGTTTGGAGGCACATTGGCTGCGATGTAAGCATCAGCATAATACCTTACTGCAAGCGTCAACGCACCATAATCCTTGGTTTTTGGAGCCGCCTGCATCCTCTCGGCAACCTCCTTTTGAACCATTACGGTAATTGACTCGGCAGGGATATGTTCCTCAAACAATCTCATTATGATTGGGGTTGTTATGTAATATGGGAGATTTGCAACTACCTTACACGTAGTTTTTTCCCCTAAAAGCTTCTTAATGTCAACCTTAAGTATATCCTCGTTCATCACATTAACATTATCAAATTCACACAAGGTCTCCTCCAAAATAGGAATAAGATTTTTGTCTATCTCAACCGCATAAACCTTTTTTGCCACCTCTGCAAGATATTGTGTCAGGGTTCCAATCCCGGGACCAATCTCAAGGACAATATCCTCCTTTGTTATATCTGCTGCCCTTATTATTTTTTCAATCACATGTCCGTCTATGAGAAAATTCTGACCGAATCTTTTTTGAAAAGCAATGTTGTGCTTTTTAATTATTTCTATTGTCGTCTGTGGATTACTTAATTTTTCCACGCTAATTTCCCTCCATCCCATACAGCTTCATGGCATTTTCCCATGTTATGGCATACACGTCATTGACGGATCTGTTTTTTATTTTGGCGATAGCCTCCGCCACATAAGGAAGATAAAGCGAGCTGTTTCTTTTACCTCTATATGGTTCGGGCGCAAGATACGGGCTGTCCGTCTCAAGCACAATTTTATCCATAGGAAGATAGGCAACCGTCTCCACAAGCTTTCTTGCATTTTTAAATGTCACGACGCCTCCTATTCCAAAATAAAAACCCATATCGAGAAATACCCTCGCAAGCTCCTTTGTATATGAATAGCAGTGTATCACGCCCCCTATGGCTGCCGCATCAGCCTCCTTCATAATGTTTACCGTGTCCTCCGCCGCCTCCCTGCTGTGAACCACGATAGGAAGCTGAAGCTTACGTGCAAGCTCCATCTGTTTGATAAACCATTTTTTCTGCTTTGCTTTATCCGTATTATCATAATGATAATCAAGTCCGATTTCTCCTATGGCGACAGACTTTGTGTTTGATTTTACCATTTCTTCCAGCCTTTTAATTGCTTCAAGCTCTCCGCCCTCAAAATTCTCCAGGCAGTCGACCTCAGAGGGATGAACGCCTATCGCCCCATATATAAAGGAATATTGATCCAGCAGCCTAAGCGTATTTTGGGACGTTTCAAGGCTTGCTCCGATATTTACGATTTTTTCTATTCCATTTTCCTTCATGGATAAAATAAGCGCATCCCTGTCTTTGTCAAATGCCTCATCATCAAAATGTGCATGGGTTTCAAATATTTTATACATACTATACCTCCGATAAATATACCTATATTCTAATAACCGCTTAAAGATTTGTAAATATTTTTGTTATATTAGCATAATCGTTGTTGAAATTTGCTCAGAAATTGTATAAAATGGTATGTACAAATATTTTTCATTGGAGGTAACTTATATGTCTATAAATGACTATTTAGATATGGAGGCTTTAAATGACCTTCTTCAAAAGTGGGCAGCGTCTACAAATATGATTTGTGTTGTCCTTGATGATGAAGGCAATTTCCTTTCAAATGTACTGGAATTTTCACGTGATAACATCGAAGCCTTTAGCGAGGATATTGAGGTAGATGATGTTATTGTTGCGTCAATTATCGGCGGTCCACTGGACGAGGATGAGGACGAGGAAAAGGTCGAGGCAGCGGCGGGACTTCTTGCAGCTTCCATACAAAACCTCCTTGAGGCTTCATACCGTAAAATGGTTTATACGGAAAAGCTTTCTTCCTTCTGTGGAGAGATAGATAATGCCTCAACACTGATTAAGGAGCTTACGGTTAAATCCCAGGGACTGAAAAAGATTGAGAATAAGCAGAATATCCTTGCGCTCAATGCTTCCATTGAGGCGGCACGTGCAGGCGAGGCAGGAAAGGGCTTTACCGTTGTTGCACATGAGTTTGGAAAAATGGCACACGAGTCAGGGGTCATCAACGACTCGATACAAAAAACCTTAAGAGAGCTTGATACGGCAGTTGACGGTTTGGGCGAGCAGTGTAACGAATAAAATTTTTAAGATTTTGTGAATTAGATTTCACATTAAGAACATATTTTAGACACAATTCGATGTTATATTATATATTGTAGAGCTTTTCATATATTTGAATCCTCTCTCCCCTCAAACAAGTGATAATATTTTTCTCCCCGAAATTATTATCACTTGTTTTTTTGTTTCAAATCAACCGCTTGCTCATATGTCCTTTACAACAACAGTTTTTTTGAGATATAATTATGACATATATTGCTATGTTCAAAAATCAGGAGGAAATATATATGATTAACCAGCTTTACAAGGATATGACGGGTAAGGGCTCCGTCATAAGACAATTTTTTACTTATGCAAATCAGCGTGCGGCAGAAATTGGCGCTGAAAATGTTTTTAATTTTTCAATCGGCAATCCTTCTGTTCCTACCCCTGAAGCCTTTACCGATTACATGATTGAGCTTCTTAATACGAAGGATCCCGTTTCCCTTCATGGGTACAGCCCTTCACTTGGAATAGACTCCACAAGAGCCGCAATTGCCGACTCCTTAAACAGACGGTTTGGCATGAATTATACAATAGACGAAATATTTATGACAACGGGTGCGGCAGGCGCCATTGCTCATGCGGTAAGATGTGTAGTTGCAGATGGGGACGAGGTTCTTACCTTTGCGCCATATTTCCCTGAGTATGTCCCTTACATCGAAGGCACAGGTGCAAGGCTTACAATCGTTCCTGCCGATACGGAAAGCTTCCAGATAAACTTTGATGAATTTGAAAAAGCGCTCAACAAAAATGTTCAGGCTGTTCTCATAAATTCACCAAACAATCCTTCTGGTATTGTTTATTCAACGGCTACAATTAAACGGCTTGCCGACATATTAAACAAACGGCAGGAGGAGTACGGACATGACATATATCTTATATCAGATGAGCCGTACAGGGAAATTATTTTTGAAGGGACGGATGCCCCTTTTATATCGGCATTTTACGACAATAGCATTTGCTGTTATTCCTTCAGCAAGTCTGTTTCCCTTCCCGGCGAAAGAATTGGTTATGTTGCAGTAAATCCTGCATGTAAGGATGCAAAGCTTATTATACAGATGTGCGGTCAGATTTCACGCTTCACGGGACATAACTGCCCGCCGTCCATTATACAGCTTGCAGTGGAAAAAATCCTTGACACAACAAGCGACCTTAGCATATATGAGGAAAACAAAAATATTCTTTACAGGGAGCTTACGCGAATCGGCTATCATGTTGTAGAGCCGGGCGGCACATTTTACATGTTCCCACGCTCACTGACTGAGGATGCCAATGCGTTTTGCTGGAGAGCGGCAAAGGAGCTTGACCTTATTTTAGTACCTAGCGACAGCTTTAACTGTCCGGGGCATTTTAGAATATCCTACTGTGTCACGACCGACATGGTAAAGCGTGCAATTCCTCTATTTGAAAAGCTTTATAAAATGTACGCCTAGGACGATGCTTTTTGACATAATATCGTTTATTGATGTGAAAATATTGTCCATTCGCACGAATAAATTGTTGTGTTTTATGTGTATATTTTGTATAATGGAGATTAGTGTGTTGATAAGTATTCTTAGGAGGAATTTGAAATGTTATCCAATAACAGCGCCGGAAAAAAACCAAAAAAATATACCGGCATATTATTACATCCTGTCTCCTTTCCCGGACCTTACGGAATTGGCGAGCTTGGTGACAGTGCTTACAGATTTATAGATTTTCTTGAACGCTCAGGACTAAATACATGGCAGGTTCTGCCTCTTGGACATACGGGCTTTGGCGATTCGCCGTACCAGCCCTTTTCAGCCTTTGCAGGGCAGCCGCTTATTATAAGTCTTGACCATTTAAAAAAGCTTGGTCTTCTTATGGACTCCGATTTTCGGGATATGCCGCACTGGAATCCTGAACAGATCAGCTACGGCGACCTGATTGAATTTAAGACAGGTCTTTTAAAGCTGGCTTATGAGCGTTTTATAGATGAAAATTATTCAGACGAATTTTCCAAAAGCGATGAAATGATGGAAAAATATAAAGACTTTTGCGAAAATTCCTATTGGCTTGAGGATTATGCCCTCTTTATGGCAGGCAAGGATTACCATGATGGAGCGCCTTGGTATATGTGGGAGGACGACCTGAAAAAGCCGACCAAAAAACAAAAGGCGGCTTGGATTAACAAGCTTTCCAAGGAAATGGGCTACTACAAGTTTATACAGTTCATGTTTTTTACTGAATGGACTGACCTGAAAAAATATGCAAATGACAAGGATATTTCCATAATCGGGGATATTCCTATCTTTATGGCTTGGGACAGTGTTGACGTATGGGCGAACCAAAATCTGTTCCTGCTTGAAAAGGACGGCTACCCTACTGTTGTTGCAGGGGTTCCCCCTGATTACTTTTCGGCAACGGGACAGCTTTGGGGCAATCCTTTGTACAATTGGAAAAAACATACGGAAACAGGCTACGAGTGGTGGCTCAACAGAATACGCTACCAGCTTACGCTGTCTGATTTCTTACGAATCGACCACTTCAGGGGCTTTGACAAGTTTTGGGCGGTTCCTTATGGCGAGGAAACTGCCATTAACGGCGAGTGGATTTCCGCTCCGGGCATAAACTTCTTCACGCACCTGGAAGCAACCTTAGGCTACCGGCTTCCTATCATAGCAGAGGATTTGGGCGAAATTGACGACTCCGTGATAGAGCTTCGTGATAAATTTGGATTCCCGGGCATGAAGATTTTACAGTTTGCCTTTGAAAATCCAAATGAAAATGATTTTCTTCCCCATAATTATGTCAGAAACTGTGTCTGCTATACAGGAACACATGACAATGACACGACGCTTGGCTGGTATAGCCACGCATACGAGGCATCAAAGGATAAGCTGAGAAGATATTTTTCTACTGACGGCTGCGATATATGCTGGATACTGATAAGAGCCTGCTTTGGCTCTGTTGCAAACATGGCGATTGTTCCTATGCAGGATGTTCTTTGTCTTGATTCATGGGCAAGGTTTAACACCCCTGGCGTTGGGGAAGGCAACTGGGCATGGCGGTATAAGGAGGAGGCTTTAACTCAGGCACTTGAGGCACGCCTCTATGAAACATGTAAAATGTTTGGAAGGTGACATACATGAAAACTGTAGGAGTATTTATCATACTTATGCTGGCGCTGTTTTTCTCCCTGCCCTACCATTTCTATCTGAGAAAGCTATGGCAGAAGAAACCGGAAAAATCATGGCAGAAAAGCCGCAAATATGTTTCGGGCTTTTTTAAAACAGAGCTTAAAATCGCAGGCTGTACGCCTGAAATAAGAGGAAAAGAAAATATACCCGATGGTCCTGTGCTTTATGTGGGAAATCATAGAAGCTATTTTGACATTCTCATTTACCATGAAGCAATCGGTAAACCTGTCGGCTTTATTGCAAAGGCTGAGATGCGGAAAATCCCTCTGCTCCCTCTTTACATGGATGACATTGGATGCCTGTTCCTTGAGAGAGACAACATAAAACAGGGACTTGAAACAATAAACCGTGGAGCTGAATTTTTAAAAATGGGACATTCCATGATTTTGTTCCCTGAGGGACATAGAAATCAGGGTGAGGAGTTTCTTCCTTTTAAGGAGGGTGGCTACAAAATGGCGGAAAAAGCAAAATGTCCGATTGTTCCCGTTGCAATTTCAGGATCGGATTTGCTCCTCGAATCTGCGCCAAAAAAGCATGTGCGCAAAGGAAAGGTTATTATAGAATTTGGTAAACCGTTAGATCCTTCATCACTGCCCCCGAAGGAGCGAAAGGCACTGCTTGCCACTTTGCCTGACATTATACGGGAAATGAAGGACACACACGAAATATAAAAAGGAGGTAACACCATATGCCTTGGTGGGGAATCGTACTTATCGTATTAGCCGTAGCTCTCATACTTCTCTTTGTTCTTTACAAAGTAGGTGATAAGCTGCAAAAGAAACAGTTAGCACAAAAAGAGCAGATTGCAGATGCTGCACAGCCTGCAACCATGCTTATTATAGATAAAAAAATAATGCCGCTGAAGGACGCAGGGCTTCCTAAAATGGTAATGGAGCAGACGCCTAAGAGATACCAGAAGGCGAAGCTTCCGATTGTTAAGGCTAAGGTTGGACCTCAGATTATGAACTTCATCTGCGACGACGCAATATTTGATGACGTTCAGGTTAAAACTGAGGTTAAAGCAATGATTAGCGGTATATACATAATAAGCGTTAAAAATGTACGTGGAAAGAAAAATAAGGCTGCTGCCGAGGAAGAAAACGGAAAGAAGAAAAAGAGCTTCAGATCAAAACTGGCTGCAAAACAGGCTGAATATCAGAAGCAGTTAAATGACGAGCTTCTTGCTAAAAAGCAGAACAAGGAAAAGGAAAAATCCAAGGAAGATATTAAGAAAGAAAAGGAAAGAGCGAAAAAAATAAAAGATGCAATCAAGTAAAAGCTTAAAATTGAAGGATATCGTTTTTATATTTCTACCCCTTCTTGTTATGATTTTAATACAGTACGGGGTAGTTATCACTGACATCATAATTATATTTATAAAAAATCTTATATCTGACGAGAAATCGGCAAATGCATTTTCCGTAAATCTGATTATGACAAGGGATTATAATCAGCCTATGAATATTGCATATGTTACGCTCGCCAGATATATCGTTTTTATCGTTGTTTTCGGAATTTGGCTGCGTAAAATAAGCTCCGTCAACGAGCGTAAACAGCTTGTAAACCGTCCCGTCATACCGGCTATTTTCTTCATAATTCTTGCAGGCATTGTCGGACAATTTTTTGTAGACAGTGCCCTTATGCTTGCACGTCCTTTTTTCCCAACTGCATTTGCAGAATATGACAAGCAGGTTACATCTCAGGTTTTTGGGGCATCAGCCTCCTATGTGCTATATTTTACCATATTTTTTATAGCGCCTATTGCCGAAGAAATTTTGTTCAGGGGCTTGTTGCAGAAATATATCGGAAGCTTCTTCCACAAAATTATGGATAAGGGCGCTGTTCTTTGCACGATATTGTTTCAGGCACTTTTATTTGGCATTTACCACGGAAATATGATACAGGGAATTTATGCATTTGTTTTGGGTACCCTTTTGGGCGTTCTCGCTGTAAGCTTTAATAGCCTGATTCCAGGCATACTGTTCCACATGGCAATTAACACGAGCATACTTTTAGCTCCTGTCACACTCTTTTTATTTAAAACCACTGCCACGACAATCATAACTGGGGTGGTATGCCTGATAATTTTAGTTGGGTGTACATGGCTGTCAGTGAAACTGCAAAAACGAAGGTCATCTGATAAATAATATACGGATAAAAAATAGGGCTGTCACATTAGGAGTATTGATAGAAAAATCCTTGATGTGACAGTCCTTTTTGGCGTCTAATCTACAAAAATCGTCCTTCAATCTGCAAAAATCGCCAACCTGTTGAAAACCATTTTAAAAAATGCTATTGTTTAAAGAAGATACTTTATTTTATAGGAGGGTTATATCATGGGGGAAAACAAACTGATATACATAAAAGAAGAAGTAAAGCCTATGGGAGACACCGCAGTATTGAATTTATTAACGACCTACAAAAATACTATAACGGAGCATCTGAATAATTCCAAATCGCATTTGCTTACAGGGGAATTGAACACGAGGGATGATTTGCTTCAGGGAGACTATTACGACATATACATTGAAAAAAGGAATGCATGGATGCAGGAGATAACACAAATACAAGCGAAGTATGATGCCGTATTAACAAATATTGATAACTGTATTGCAGATATCAATCATAAAGCAGCTTCGTGGAATTTAAAAAAGAAGGGGTAAGGGTGATAGAGTTGAGCGAAATATATAAGTTAGATGAGGATGCGGAGAGCGCCGTAAATATATTAACGAATATACGGTATGAATTCGACGAGCTTCGTGGAATAAACAAAACTATTAGTGATATGCTGTCAGATGACGCATGGAAGGGCTTGGCAAAGGAAAAGGCAAACCTTACCCATCGTGTAATTGAAGCCTATGCCGAGAATATTTTTCAGTTAATTTTTGAGGCTGAAGAGGAAATGAAAAATTTAATGTATAACGCATATGATTTTTCGGATATATCAGAAAAGATAAAATTGATTAAAGGAATTTAATGGAGGATAAATGAGAGAACAGGAATTATATGTAATAAACAGAGCGCTAGACGGCAAGGATATATTTGGCTTGCAAAATCAGGAAAAGCTCCAGCTTACAGAGCTTATCATTGAAGGCATTAAAACCCGCCTGATTCTAAGCGGTATATTGGAAGCCTACGATAGATTTTCAAACAAAGGACTTATATATACAAAACGCCTGCAAGCCTATAAAAATGCTGACAGCTACATAGTCATTGATAATATTATCCTTGCACTGACAGAAACAAAACAGGCAATCTTACTTTTTTACAATAAACATTATGATGAATACAGCTTGGAAACAGTGGCTTTTGGAGAAGTAATATCTATGATACTGAAAAAATATAGTTTCATGTCAAACTGTAATACACATGATGTTGGAGAAGAAATTGCATGCAGCAACCTAGATGAATACACCTTTAATGCAAAAAACAATTTTGACATTAAGATATATGATAAAAATTCTTTGAAAAGCAGCAAAAAATATTTTTTATATGACAATAAAATCCATATATTTGATTATAAAAACAAGATATTAAAAACCTGCGTTGGCAATGAGGCATTAACGCAATTGAAGAAGGAGGTATACATGTATGTTTGAAATCGTATACAACGAGGACCTGATGGATAACATAGCTGACCAATATAAAAAAGCTGCCAGCATCGTGGAGAACACAATTTTAGAGCTTGACAGCTTTGGCACACAGCTAAATGATACGTATGAGGGACAGGCATCGGACGAGATAATTCCTGCGTTTGTTTCCAAAACAAAGGAACACCTACAGCTTTTAAAGCTATGCTACGAAAGTGCAGAAGCTTATGTTGCAACATCAAAAAACACAATGCTTCTGCTTGATAATTTGAATGCACATGCCATGCAAATATTAGGTATAAATTGGGAGGAAAATTAATGGGATTTATCTATAAATCAATCCAAAACAGTTGGATAGACATATCCATGGATATGTATAATTATAGAACCAGAGAAGCCTTAGATGACTTATATAAAATCGACGGTGAACTCAGTACGCTAAAAACAAAGCTTGCAGCACTCGGCAAGACAGTGAATCTTAACTGTAATGTAACCTTTGATATGCTGGAGGATTTAAACGAAAAAAGAAGAAAACTGATCAGCTTTGCTGACGGGATTCACTATGAATTATCATATTTAGCAGACAATCCCTTTTCTGTTGCAATGGGAAATATAGTGGAGGCGGCATATGCCCTTAACCCAAAGGACATAAAAGTAAGCACGACAGGTCCTTCCGGAACAGAAGTTACATATTCCCTGGAAAGCCTTATAAGTGCAGATATATATGATGCCACCTTGAAGGCAGACTTTGAAGCAAGAGTTGCTGCGCTTGATACAGACGAAATATCCTATGATTTAAGTCAGGCACTGATAGAAGGGGATTATTGGGAGGTCGAATACAAAAAAGCATTAAAAATCGCTGAGGCTCAAAATGAAATATTTACAGCCGATGTTAGAAATAACTGGGTCGATATGTCCGACAGTGACCGAAAGAAGCTTGCAAAGAAATACATCAAAAAGCTGATAGAAATATACGGTGGTGAAGTCAATATATACTACAAAGTAAAATTTGATGATCTTGAAGACGGCAAATTCGGAAAAACGGAGCGCGGCACAATTTGGCTTAACTATAATTTTATCGACAGCCCTGTCGAAAAATATTCCGTAGATAAATTTATTGCCACCATGACCCATGAAGCAAGACATATGTATCAAAAAAAAGTAAAACTCGAGCCTGACAAATTTAATGTACCTAAGTCTATAATTGATGGGTGGAGGCAAAATATAGAATATTCAGATGATGAACTTGAAAATTACTACCATACTCTAAGTGAGGCAGATGCAAGAGCATTTGCCGCCTTGGCAAGACTGTACTATTAAACGGAGGGTCTGACATGAAAAGATTGATTATTCCAATTCTTATTATGGCGTTATTTCTTTCAGGCTGTACAAGCTACGAAGAACGGCAAAAAATGGGGTTTATAAACTCAATTTATGTAATCGAATTAACACTTAACAGTGATTTTCCAATGCAGCTAATGAGAAAGGTTGAGCTTACAGAAATAGATAAAAAATTTGTTTCCTTAGATACTCCTTATGTTGCTCCTGATAGCGTTAATAGGGAAATAAATGGGTTAGGGTTTCCATATCCATATGATAACTCACATAATTGGTATATAACGCAAATTTATATCTATGTGAGTAAATATAATATTCTAGGTCTTACCGTCGGTGATGACAGAGAAAAAATAGACGCAACGATGGAACAGTTTGGCTATACATTAGAATTTGACGAAGGAGCATATCTTGGCTTTAGAAAAGGCGAAATTTCCGTTTTCTTTCATTTTGGGGATTCCAAAGCATATGTTGCAGTATCTGTTTTCCGTCTGACGCTAGACGACATATTAAGCTATTATTAATTCTATTATGTACGATGGATGGTGTATACCGATTATTAATGTTATATTAATTAACCTGCCGCCTTGGCAAGACTGTACTACTAAATAGGAGGGTTCAATGAAAAGATTGATTATTCCAATTCTTATTATGGCGTTATTTCTTTCAGGCTGTACAAGCTACGAAGAACGGCAAAAAATGGGGTTTATAAACTCAATTTATGTAATCGAATTAACACTTAACAGTGATTTTCCAATGCAGCTAATGAGAAAGGTTGAGCTTACAGAAATAGATAAAAAATTTGTTTCCTTAGATACTCCTTATGTTGCTCCTGATAGCGTTAATAGGGAAATAAATGGGTTAGGGTTTCCATATCCATATGATAACTCACATAATTGGTATATAACGCAAATTTATATCTATGTGAGTAAATATAATATTCTAGGTCTTACCGTCGGTGATGACAGAGAAAAAATAGACGCAACGATGGAACAGTTTGGCTATACATTAGAATTTGACGAAGGAGCATATCTTGGCTTTAGAAAAGGCGAAATTTCCGTTTTCTTTCATTTTGGGGATTCCAAAGCATATGTTGCAGTATCTGTTTTCCGTCTGACGCTAGACGACATATTAAGCTATTATTAATTCTATTATGTACGATGGATGGTGTATACCGATTATTAATGTTATATTAATTAACCTGCCGCCTTGGAAAGACTATATTACAAAACAGGAAAGAGAATATTATTTTGAATAATTCCACTATGGCTTGTTGTGTATTCCATTACTTACGGCATCCACTCATATATATAAACCTTCTCGTCGGGGTCGTCCTTATAAGCACCCAGCTTTATGATTTCTTTAAGTGCAAACGGTGTATTTCTCATTGCCTCCATCATTTCATAGGTGCAATAGTAAAGTATGACCGTTACCATTCTCGGACTGCTTTTCATGGAGCTTATAATTTTATCAAGAATTTTTGCAAGTATATCCCTTGAAAATGGATTGAACATATAAAAGAAGCTGTCGCAGGGCTGTATGTCATAGTCCTCTGCCTTGATATTAAAAAGATGAAATTTGTCCTCCTGATTTTTAAATCTTGTATGATAATAGGCAGCATTTTCCTCCAGCCGTTCAAAAATTTTACTGTCATATTCAATCCCTGTCACATGACACATAAACCTCTGATTGCAAAAAAATAAAACCCGACCCATGCCGCAGCCTACATCTACAAGCGTATCTTCCTTTGTAAGCTTCACCCTGTCAAATATTTTTACAAGTCCGTCATACTCGGAGGCGGCATAAGAATAATTTGTTTCCCCAGGAGCAATTTCTTCAACAGGCTTTTCCTCAGACGTGTTGATACCTAAAAATTTTTCAAATGAAAGCTCTGATATTTTATTCATTCATCCAACCTCAATCCTTACAAGAAGCTTCACGGGTGCTGCTGCCCTGCTTTCTCCCATATCGAGAAAATACACAGCCTCCACATTGATTGTCCCATTATCCGACTGTTCAAATTTGTAGCTTGTCGTTTTTAATGTGACGGCGATATCCCCGTATGCCGTTTTGTACATAGAATGGTGGACAAGCCCCTCCTCATAAATAAAATCAGAAACAAGCGCACCCCGCCTTGTGACACGCATACTCTTAGGATTTATCAAAATCGTTGTCCTCGTCATTTTCTTATCTCCCGATAAATCCGAGACATACACAAGCCGAAACTGCTGTCCTTGATGCTCCATTACTGCGGCTATTTTTGTTTCGCTCACATCACCATTTTCATCAGTTGTAACAAGCTCCATGTTTACCTTCATATCATAAATTCCCTGCAATACATATCCTAATAGCTTTCGATATCAACTACATTTACAGTATCTACGTGTATCGGCAGTACCCGGTCTGCAAATGCCTTGAATTTGTCCACGCCGTCACTTACATAAAACTCATACAACGGCATTTTATCCTCGGTACAGAGCATATCCTTTCCGCCCAAAATGTTTTTCAGCTCCTTTGCCGTTTCATATGCGGGATTAATCAGGGTGACCTTTGCACCCATGTACCTTTTTATGGGATTGGACAACAGCGGATAATGTGTGCAGCCAAGTACAAGGGAATCCACCTTGTATTCCTTAAGCTCAGACAAATACCTGTCAACCATATCGTCAGTTATCCTGTCCTCAATCAGCCCCTCCTCAACAAGGGGTACAAAAAGCGGACATGCCTTACCAACAACAGTTACCTCCTTGTCAAGCTGCCTGATATAGTCCGTATATATACCTGATTTTATCGTTCCCTCAGTTGCAATAATGCCGACGCTTTTTGTCTTTGACATCTCCACTGCCATTTTTGCACCCGGTCTTACAACTCCCACAACAGGAAGCTTCATCTCATCCCGCATATCCTCAAGGGCAAGGGCGCTTGCAGTGTTGCAGGCAAAAACAATAGCCTTGACATTTTTTGTCATAAGAAATCTCACTATCTGTTTGGAAAATTTAAGTACCGTCTGCTTGGATTTGCTTCCGTAAGGAACACGGGCAGTATCGCCAAAATATACTATATTTTCACTTGGAAGCTGGCGCATGATTTCCCTTACGACAGTAAGTCCGCCAACTCCCGAATCAAATACTCCGATTGGTGCTTCCATAAAAGCCTCCTTCATTACAAATCAAAATGTTCCGTGTTACATATTAATTTCTCTCTACAGACATGTCAATCAGCGTTTCAACAAGCTTATTGATATCATATCCCCTTGCCGCCCACAGCATTGGGTACATGCTTATGGAGGTAAAGCCCGGAAGTGTGTTTATCTCATTAAATACAACACTGTTTGTATCTTTTTCCATAAAAAAGTCTACTCTTGCAAGACCAAAGCCGTCAATGGCATTAAATATTTTGACTGCCTTATCACGTATTTCAGCCTCAACGCCATCAGGAAGCGCAGGATCAATGACTGTTTTTGACTCCTCACTGTTATACTTTGCATCATAATCATAAAATTCCACAGCAGAAAGTATTTCTCCCACGCCTGATGCCTTTGTAGTTTTATCGTGTCCCATAACGGCACATTCAAGCTCCCTTCCCACGATGGTCTCCTCAACTAAAATCTTGTAATCGTGCTCTGCCGCAAGCCTTAACGCAGCTATGAGAGCTTCCCTATTTTCCGCCTTTGAAACTCCCTTTGAGGAGCCTGACTTTGAAGGCTTTACAAAAACAGGATAATCAAGGCCGGCTTCAACCCTTGCTGCAACCTCCTCCATGTCCGAAAGCTCATTTTTAAGAATAGGAACATAGCTTGCCTGCCGTATGCCGAGCGTATCGACAATAAGCTTCGTATAAAATTTATCCATTGCTGCCGCTGAAGCAAGCACGCCGCAGCCTACATAAGATATGTCTGCTGCCTCGAAAAGTCCCTGTATCGTTCCGTCCTCACCGTACATGCCGTGGAGAACAGGAAATGCAACGTCAAGCCTTACATTTTCCAGCACCTTATATGTACCATCCTCCTCTGCATATACAATAAGCTCCCCCTTCGTATCAGGCGAAATAATGGCATGTCTTTTACCTTCCTGCCAGCCCCCGCTTTCAATGTCAGCCACGTCCTTTGCAAGAAGCCAGCTTCCCTCCCTTGTTATCCCCACAAGATAGGGATTATACTTTGTCCTGTCAATCGCATTTATTATCGTAATCACAGATATGCATGATATTTCATGCTCCGAGGACCTCCCTCCAAAAATTACTGCAATATTTTTCTTTTCCATAGCTTCCTCCAAAATTTATTTTAATTTATGGGTTCATTGGCAGACAATGCCATTCCATAAAAACAAAAAACACAGGCACACTGACCATTACTCTACAGTGTACCATTCAAGTACAATTAAAGTCAATAGTGCCTATGTTTATAGTATATGTTTCAATCGATACGCCAAAACACACGATTTCTAATTTTTGCTTAAATTCCAAGCCACTCTAAAAGCTTAAACCTTACCTTAACGTCCTTCTTGTCAACCTCTCTGTTGATAAACAGCTTTTCGTACTCCTCCTCGGATAAACACCGTTCTAATTCTTCAGCATCCTCCTTCGTGATTACTGCCGCCGAATCATAAGTGTAGCAGGTCATCGGATATAATACGCACCAGAAATTTTCTCCCTGCGCAGCGCCTATGTCTATCCTCAACGCCTGATATTCTCCCGCTGGAAAAACCATGTCCCCATACTGTCTTATCGGAAAATAATCATTGGAAATGTAAACCCTCACAGGATATGTGAAGCCCGCCTCATCAATTGTCCTGACTGCAATATCCTGTATTTGCTCTAAATTTTCTGACAAATAAAGGAGCACCTCCTCCTTTGTATGGGTTCCCTCAAGCTCTCCGCCAATTTCCATAAGAACAGCGTCACGTACTGCATATTTCAAAGCAATATCCTCGCTGCTGTCGCTGTTAGCCTTTACGTGAAATCTAAGTATGGCATCCTGAAGGCTTGTACATTCCGGTGGATTTACATTTGCCGTTTTAAGCGCCGCATCCGATCCATCATCATTTACACTGAAAACCTCTGCTGCGTTATCATATTTTGCTGTCATGCTTCCCTGTAAAATATCTTTAAAATGTATTCCATATGACAGACCTACGCCGCCTACAACTCCTAAAAATATGCCGATTATTGCTCCTCTTGCAATGCGTCCCGCATTACTTCTCTCCATAAAAATGCCTCCTATCTTTGAACGTCGCCGCATCCTAATTTTGCTTCGCAAAAGCGGCGACGCTGCATGTCAAGTTTTCATAGAAAACTTGACACAACCCTTTGAACGTCAGCCATCCGCTGATAAATAAAGCATTCCCATTTATTACCAACTATATACCTCGCTTATCAGCTCCATAAGCGTATATTCTTCTCCCCCAGACTCAACCTTTGTTGATTTGCTTACATTCGGCATGTCCGAGGTTTCAAGCAGAATATCCTCGTAGCTTTGCCAGCCACCTGACAATACAATTTTTTTCATATGTCCCATATCCGGTGTCATTTTATTTTTTTCCTGAAAGGTATTTACTGCATCCTCTAAATTTATCCCCTCATACGAATGCTCCTCGGTTTTTAATTTTGCTCCTGCATCCCCCTTATAGTCCGATAAATCCGCAATCTGAAATGTAAAAATATATGATTTTTCATATCCCGCATCTGTAAGCGTTGCAAGCGCCAAGGTATTTCCACCCTCTATTTTAAGCTCCGTCACATAGGCTCTGCCCTCAATGGATGGCGCCCTTGAAGCCTTTGCGTCGGCATTACGGACACCCCCTGCAAGCCCTTCCATAATGTCCCTTCCCTTACAGCCTGTAAACGTAAAGGACACTGCCACACATAAAACCAATAGTTTTAAGATTTCCATTTTACCTTTCCGTAAACCCGTCTCATTATTGGTTTCCCTTCCATTTTCCACAGCCTGTTTTTTTCTTTCCCCATATTTCGTAACAGCAAGCAAAATTCCTGGTACGATAAGGCTTATGGCTATATCCGCCCAAATCATATATGTGACAACAAAGCTTCTCCACCAGTCCATATGAAGCAATGCTATAAAGATGAGAACAAGAAGGGTGATAGCCGCTAATGCTTTTTGGTAGCTTTTTTCCTCCTCAAGCCGCAGCATGGAGCCTGTAAATTCTTTCGCATAAAAAATATATCCGCTTACGGTTGCAAAAACTCCTATAATCCAAAAAGCAAAAACAGGATAATCAAGCCGCCTTACGGTATCGCTTGAAACAGATGCCGTCTGCATGACATTTAATGCAGAGCCTTGACCGCTTCCTGCCCAGCCTGCACCGATAATTCCCACAACATATATATAGGCAAGCACCATTGCAATCATAATCCACAATAAAATGCCAAGGTCGCTTTTCCAGCTTCTTTTTTTCTCCCGATGGAGGGTCATCATCATAAGCTCTACGGAGCTTAGGGGAATAAGAATACTGTAGCTGCCCTCCCATATGCCGCCTGATATAAAGTCACCCTTGTTCAAAATCGGCAATGAAAATAAATCCCATTTAACATTTGTGATTGATAAAACCGCCACCAATATAAGAGGTGTAATCATCCACCAAAAAAGGAACTCCAAAAGTCTTCCCCTTTTTTCTATATCCCTCGCAGCGCCATATCCGCTTATCAAAACAAAGGAAATTAATATTGCCCATAGGTTAAAGCTTCGCAGCATATATTCCTGAACAATAAGGGCAAAAAAAACTGATATTACTGCCGCTTTAATCATATACCGCAGGGAGTATATCCCCTCTAAAACTCTGCCGAAGCCGCCCATTGACGTGTGCAGCGTATCAATGAAGCCCATCGGAAAGCATACCGAATAATAATAAATAATGATGCTGTACAAGGCAAATAAACACAGACCCAGCAGGAGCGCAATTATATGAAATTTTCCTGCAAGCCCTGTCACAAGATACGGAATAAAAATAATTCCGACTGCAATATTTTCAAGTATTCCAATGCGAAATGCCTGTCTGCCTGATATTTTTCCGTTATCCAGATACATTTACTCCTGATCTCCCTTCTGCTTCAGTCTTCTCTTATTCTTTTTCTTAGCCCATATTGGTCTATTTACCATTACCTTAATCGGCGACCTTACCAAAAAGTCCTGTTTTCCCTGCATTCCGTCAATGCCACCACCTACGGCAGGCGCCATATAAGGAACGCCGAAGCTTGTAAGCTCCGATAAATGAATTGCGATTATGATAAGCCCCAAAATAAATCCGTATAGGCCAAAGCATGCCGATGTCAGAAGTATGAAAAATTTAAGCAGCCGGAACACGGAGGCAAATACCTCATTTGGAATGGCAAAGGAAGCAATTGCCGTAAGTGCCACGACGATGACAACCATTGTGCTTACAATTCCCGCATCCACTGCCGACTGTCCTACAATCAGACCGCCTACGACACCGATTGTATTCCCAAGGGGTCCAGGCAGCCTGATACCTGCCTCCCGTAACAGCTCAAACAAAAATTCCATGATAAGCACCTCGATAATAATGGGAAACGTCACAAGGGTTCGTGCAGAGGATATTGCATATAAAAGAGTCGTGGGAATTACCTCGCTTTGATACACGGTCACAGCCACATAAAAGCCTGGGAGGGTAACGGAAAGAAATGCCGCTATATACCGAAGAAATCTTGCAAAGGTTCCCACTGCCCACCGGTTATAATAATCATCCGAAGCCTGCATCAGCATATTAAAATTGCTTGGTGCAATGATAACCTCAGGTGAATTATCAAAAACAATTGCCACCCTTCCCTCCGTAATGGCTGATGCAACCTTATCGGGACGGGTTGTCGACTGAAAAACGGGAAATGGAGAATACCATTTCTCCTCAAGAAGATGCTCCGCCATGCCGCTGTCATAAACGGCATCTATATCATATTTCTCGAATCTTGCTTTAATATTTTCCACAAGCCCCGGCTTTACCACATCTGAAATATACATAAGTGCATAATCCGTTCTTGAACGCTGTCCCAAGGAGCTTTGCTCAACCTTAAGCTTTGCGTCCCTGATACGCCTTCTTATCAGTGCCGTTGACTGTCTGAAGCCCTCATTAAAGCTGTCCCTTGGACCTCTCATTCCGGATTCACTGTCATTTGTGCTTACAGACCGTAAAGGCAGCTTCTTTGTGGACATCACCATCGCCTTTGCATATCCGTCAACAAAGATTGCCGTATCTCCCTTTAGGACAGAGCCTATCACCGAGTCAAAGGACTCCTGTTCCTTGATGTCTGCGGTCTGTGCCTCACGGTACAATATGGACTCCCATAAATTCCTTCCATCCTCGTACCGCCATTCATAAGATACAGGCTTAATAATCGTCTCCTCAACCATGCCGTTATCCGTAAGTCCATCAATATAAATGATATGAAGCCTTGTATCGCCCTGCTCCCGCTCTATCACAAAGGTTTTTTGTACCACGTCACCACATTTATCAAAAAGTGTCTCAAGCACAGAAATATTTTCATCAAGGCTTCTCTGTATCTGAACCTTAAGCTTGTTGTCGCTGTCAAACAGCTTATCAATCTCTGTATCCATGCCACTCCCCCTATCTGTCACAGTATTTTATGGCTAGTATATACAGAATTACCTTTTTTATACAAAAGAACATAGTGCCTGCGGCACCTTTTATGACACCACTACCTTTATGGCACTTTGGGCGAATCTTAGCAGGATTTTTAATCCTTCCTATAGAAAATTCAGAGGAATTTCCTATAAAATAAATCAAAAAAGCAGGCTGCCCTGTTAAGATAAACTCTTAAAAATGGCAGCCTGCCCCATTATTATTTTATTTATAAAGCGATTAGTTTGTTTCGTCAGCCCACTGGTCTAAAAGCTCATTTACCCTGCTGTTTGTCTTCTGTGAAATCTCTGGAAGGTCACTGCCCCAAGACTTCGTTGCAGCCTTATAACCCTTCTCAATTGCCTTTCTCATTTCCTCAACCTTGGTTGCGTCACCACCGGTAAGTGCCTTTGCAAAATCAACAATTCTTGAAGCTGTCTGCTCAACGCCCCAATAACCGTCCTCAGCAACATCCTTCTTTGCCTGTGCAACAACCTCTGGGTCAACAGCAATCTTGCCGTCCTTAACTGCTGTCATCAAATCACTGAGCGATGCATACTCATGTGTCTCGCTCTGCTTTGTAAGAAGCTTGTCAACAAGTGATTGAAGTGATGAAAAACGTGCCTCAGCGTCTGCCTTTAACTTCTCTATCGTAGCAGCATCAACCTTTGAAGACTTCGTGCTTGATGCTGTATATGTAGCCGCTACAGAAGCTTTTGATTCCTGCGATTTTTCGTATACTACTGCTGACTCGTCTGTCGATGCTGCAACAGCTTCCTTTTTTGTGGCAGCAGATGATGCAGTGTATGATGCAGTATACGTACTTGAATTAACTCCATTTAATTCCATATCCAATACCCTCCTTGGTTATATTTGAATGCTAGATTAAGCCCCTCCAACAATGCGGTACCACCGCCTCAGTTGAAAGAGCTTGAAATCTTATAAGGTCTTGTACTTTCAATTAATATATCGGTTATTAATGCTATTACTTAACCTTCCATATGAAATTTTTTTGTTCTTTTATAGGAAAGGCACTTTGTTCTGTTATTTCATTATATGCGCTCCACCAACAAATATGCTTCCTTTTATGATTTTACAATAATAAGCCTGTCGCCTTCTTTAATTGCGTCCGTTTCAAGATTATTTACCTTCCGTATGGATTCGGTTGTCGCATAATATTTTCTTGCAATTGACCATATCGTATCATCCTTTTTAACAACATAGCCGACAATTCCCGGCATTGCGCCCTTTTTCTCATAATCTATGTCATTCAGCTTCATATCCATAATTACGTTTGCCGATGTCTTTTCAAATACCGATATGCCAAGGCTTATCTGTGCCTTTATCTCCATCTCCTCACTGTTGAGAAGCGTTGCTCCTAACTGGTCGAGCTCAGGTACTATTCTGATGGAGGTTTCCTTATTCATATCTGCCGCTTCAACAAAATGCTCAAACGGTACATGAACATTCATGCAGTTCATAGGGTCATCATTGCTGGATATGTACAAAACATTACATTTTACAACACCTGATATATGTATGATTCCTTTGCCATCCATACCTGCCTGTTGGTCAGGGGCAATTTCTCCGCCCTCCTCCTGAACATACTGCATTGCCTCACTATCTTTTTTAACACTTACATCGTCAATGTCAACACTGCCATAAATATGACAGATCTGTAAAAGCTTTCCGCCCTCGCTGTTTATCCGTTTTCTGTGGCTTACCTTCGCCTTTGCCACATTTCTCATCAAAAGATTTTCATATTCAAACACCTCTGTCTCCGGCTCAACCTGAACCTGTGGGGAATACAAATCAGCCAAAAGCGTAGCCTCTTTATCCTCATAAAGCTTTATATTCATATCAACGCAGTAGTCCACTCCGATAATTCTCGGTTCGCCGTCGGCATCCTGCCTGATTGTTACATCTCCCTTTCCAAGCACACAGCTTGACTCCAAAACCATTCCCTCTGTCGTTCCCTGACATTCTATTTCCTTTGTAATTGCCCTTACAGAGAAAAGATACTGTATCGGCAAATGCTCCTCCTGCCCCTTATATATGATAAATATTTCAACCTCGCCTCTGATTAAAAGGGAATTATCCCCTGCCTTTGTATCCATGTTGCGAAGCTCAACGGAGGACCATAAAATCTCACTTATATTAGGCTTTGTTTTCGGAATATCTATCTCCTCTTTTATTCTGAAAACATCACGTTTACAAATTGCAGTTTCCGTGTATGCCACCTTTTTATACTGACATTCAATTCCCTGTCCGTTATCCAAATCTATGGCTGCATTTACCTTATCCTCATGGTATATGCTTACCTCATTGCCGATAAGCCCCCGAACCTCCAGCTTCCTTGAGTTGATAATGCTAATCGTTAAATCCTCAAGCCTGCATCTGCTCTCGGCACGGTTTGATTTGCCTGCACCGTCAATATTTACAAAATCCTCTATGGGTATTTCTCCACAAAATACCTCCATATTCTGTTTATCCTTGTCTGTCTTGTACATTACCTTAAAATAAACAACACCTACGACACGTACCTTTCCCTCCTCGCAGGATACGTCCTCCACAACCACATTTCCATCCGTGGCAATTATATTTTCTATATCATCCTTGCAGTCCGGAATATTAAAATCGTCATCTATTGTAAGCTGTGAGTATTTCGATGTTTTCAAAATACTTGTATGTATATCCTTTCTTACAAAATCCATACGCCCTCCAAAAATAATTATCACATTTATAACCTATGTTTTAAAATATATTCCAAATGTTCTGCAATTATTCATAAAATCAATCAACGTTAAACACCACGGGTCGGTCTATTTTTTCGCACTTAATTACAATGTAGGGACACATTGACGGCTCACTTACGGAAGCATCCGATTTTGTCTGCGTGCTTGTTGATAAATCCGCATCTATATATATTGCATTTTCCGTTAAAAATAAATCATTAATAACAACACTGTAATTCGCCCTGCTGTGCTCCCCATAGCCCACGGCGATATATAGATATTCGCCGCTTATATATGACAGCTTAAATGGCTTCGCCTTTTTTTCATCAATGATTGTTCTCAGCTCATCGGGCATTCTTGTGCTGTCGCAAACCGTAAATTCTATATCCTTGCGGACCTCCTCCCTGTTTTTGCTGCTACAGCCTGCCGCCAAAACGGACAATGCGCAGACAAATAAAAATGGAACAATTTTGATAAATTTTTTTATTGCCTTCACCCTTTATCAGCTCCTATATTGCTTTTAAAAATAATATGTGGCAATTTACCTAATCATTCCATTTTTATGATACATTTACTGTTTTTTATTTTGGAAAAGAATGCTTACACTTCATAGCTTTATGTGGCAGCCCCTTATAAATTTTAAAAGGATTTATCAATAAATGGTATGGCTCTGTGAATGAGCGTGACATCATTTTCCGCATCATAGGTAAATGCAATATTCACGTTTACCTTTTCCCCATCCTGATATACAAACTCATTTATGCCAGAACTATATGCGTATACGCATACGCCCTCATCAAGCTCCAGCTCTTTTACCTTTTTTGCATCCATCTCATTAAAAAAGCTGCTGATTTCATTTTCCATTTCCTGCTGTGCGAGCTTTCCCTTAACCTGATTGCATACATAAAGATTTGTGTTTGCACCCATTCCAAGCTCCTCGTACATGTTTACAAGAATGTCCTTATATTCATACACGGACGCTGTTGCGGCTCCCTTTAAGCTTATCTCTATCAATACATAATTTTCATATTCCTGCTGCCCGTATTCATCCACAACGGCAATGGATATAAGCTTGATTTTTGTATCTCCCTGTGCCCCAAGCTTTACAAGCTCTGTCGTTTCATTGCCATTATCCTGTCTGTGATTTATTTCATAGCCTGCTGTAATGCCAAGCCTTTCGGCAAATTTTTTTACCATTTGTTCTTTTTTTGACGAATTAAGCTCCTGTCTGTCATAAAATGCATAGGCTCTCACGCTGCTTTCGGATATTCCCGAAACGCCCTCGCTCATAACCTGCTGTACCATTTTTTTCTCTCGGTTGACAGAGGCATTTATAAAAAGCTGTAACAGCACTGCCGACCATATTAATGCGATAAGATATATTTTTGATTTCTTATTCATAACTGACCTCCCTATTTGAACGTCAGCCCATTTCAAATTTGCTTTCTACATATGTTCCGATTTACTTTGCAAATCGGGAACTCATGGGCTGATAAGTTTTGCTATCTCTATCGGTGTTTTAATTGTTGACAGTTTTTTTGGTTGCCATACATACAGTTTTTAATGTAGAATATGTAGGTAGTAGCACTGCATAGTGAGATATTTTATATCCCTGCAAAAGAAAAAACGCTTGCGCTCCGATTGAAACGTAATGGTACTAAGCTCGATAAAACCTCGCTAAGTACCAACGTTTCAAACGGTTTTTACTGCAGGGATATAAAATATCTCACTATGCAGTGCTGCTGCCCCACTATGTTAAAACACACATTAAAAGGATTGTATAACTATGAACAGATTAAAAGCTTATATAGAAAATGTGACCAATCAAAAGCTGTCATTGTCAAATATTCAGCTTCGACAGTTTGAGCTGTTTTATGAAATGTTGATTGAACGAAATAAGGTTATGAACCTCACTGCCATTACAGACAGGGAGGAGGTTATTTTAAAGCATTTTATTGACAGTCTTTCCATTGCCGAGTGCTTTGATATGTCGGAGGAGCTGTCTGTAATTGATGTAGGAACGGGCGCAGGCTTCCCGGGGATACCGCTTAAAATAGCATTTCCATGGCTTGAGGTAACGCTTTTCGATTCCTTAAATAAACGAATTGTTTTTATTCAGGAGGTTATTCATGCGCTTGGACTTGAAAAATGCAATGCCATTCACGGCAGGGCAGAGGACGGTGGACGGAACAAGCTTCTGCGTGAGCGCTTTGACCTTGCCGTATCACGTGCAGTTGCAAACCTCTCCACCTTGTCAGAATACTGCCTGCCCTTTGTAAAGCAGGAAGGACATTTTATCTCCTACAAAACAAATTCTGCCGATGAGGAAATCGTAAATGCAGAACACGCAATAACAACATTGGGCGGCACCCATAAGAAAACCATAAAGCTAATGCTTCCTGATTCCGATATAGGCAGAAGCCTTGTCGTAATAAAAAAAATAAAGCCTACGCCTAAGTTATATCCGAGAAAAGCCGGTATAGCAAACAAACAGCCCCTTTAATGAAAGGGGCTGTTTGTTTTTAGAATGAATTACTCATACGGATTTTTGTCTGTTCTTTTTCTCATGGCGTTTGTCCTGACGCTTCTGCCTTAATTCATCCTGTCTTTCTTTTATATTTTCCATTCCTTTTTTATCTGTTGGAAGCATTGTTTTTATTGCAAAAACCTTTCCATCCTTCGTCTGCTTAAACCTTATCTTTCCTGCTACAAGACCATGATACCAGCATCTGCCTACACCGGCATAGGTATTTGGCGTGTTCACAAACCACTTTATTTTTTTTGTAAGCTTCTTCCCACATTTGTAGCATCTCATGGTGATAAGGTCTTTATCAGCGATTGCTTCGCTTTTGTCTTGATACACTCTCGTAATATGCTCCATATAATTTTTATGGTAGGAGATTATTTCTTCATTTTTTTCTTGAGGTGTATTGTAAATGTCATAGGAATATCTGTCCTCTAGGTCGCTGGGGTTTATTTCCTTTAAAACCATTCCTGTGTAATAAGCATCATTTACCGCTGAATGAAACGGCCGGTCTATCGTAATACCAAGCTTATTAACTGCCTTCTCAAGCTTTGCAATGGCTCCATCATCATCTATCAGGTCAGCATATATCTGTTGGACATTATAAAATTTAAGCGGAAATTCCAATTGCTTCATGTAATAATAATCCATATTATTTTGCAGATAGTTTAAATCCATGGCACCCCACGTACAAAATATGTAATCGGTTCCACACCACTTTATGAACTCCCTGCATACCATGTCAAAGGGCCTTCCCTTTTTCAAGGTGTCCTCATCATAATTTAATATTGCCTTGATATGAGGCTGTAGCTTTCGGTAAAGCCTCGGCTTAATTATGCTTGAATAACTGTCTGTCATATTCAATTTTTCGTCGAGCTTTACAGCTCCAATTTCAATTATCTCAAATGGCATTCTGGCGTTTTCAAATTCCCGTCCGCCACAGCATTGATTCCATTCAAGATCCAAAACAATATAATTCATGTCAAATCCTTTGTCAAAATTATTATGAATTCATAACCTTAAGATGTGTAAATTCCATATCCTCATCTAAGTTGTTCACCATTTCAGGAATTTCGTATACATTATCATATACCATATCGTCCTCATATTCATCCATTTCATCTTCAGCATCATCTTCGTACTCATCCGCTTCATCCTCGGCATCATCCTCATACTCGTCTGCCTCATCCTCGGTATCATCGTCCTCGTACTCGTCTGCCTCATCCTCGTACTCGTCTGTTTCATATTCGGCATCATCATACGCATCCATTTTACTAGTTGCATGTCCATTTTGGGGATGCTTATCCTCGTATTCATCTAAATTGTCAACCATGCCAAGGCTGTCAATCAATCCTAAATAATCAAGCATCGCTAAATCATCTGCCGCTTCCATATCATCAACTGTCTCTGAATTTTTAACCGCAGCCATGTGTAAACCATCGACAGCATCTAAGCCTTTCGCATCATCCAAATTATCTACCATATCTAAATTATTAAATATGTCTGTATTGTCTGCCGCACTTAAGCCGCCAGCTTCATCCAAATTATCTACCATATCTAAATTACTAAATATGCCTGCATTGTCTGCCGCATTTAAGCCGCCAGCTTCATCCAAATTATCTACCATATCTAAATTACTAAATATGTCTAAATTGTCTACTGCACCTAAATCATTAATATCGGTCAAATTATCTGAATTACCAACTACGCTTACAGCATCCACCTTGCTGACTGCCTGTTCTTTGTAGCTTCCCAGCTCTAAGCCCTTGCATATATCATTTAAAATATCAATCGCCTCGTCAGATGATTTCGCATTGGCTGTTGCCATCTTAGCAAGCAATACGGCAATTCTTTCATTGCTGTTTATAATCTTATTTGCATTATCCATATCCTTTTTTATGGAAAGCTTTGCCAGCATCTTATCCTGCTCCGCAGAATCTGCATAGCTTTTTGCACTTTGCTCCCTGATATCCACCATAGCATTCAGCATGGCAGACATACTCTGATTTCGGGTAATTTCTTCCCTCTTTGCCACTGAGTAAATTCCTTTTTCAACCTTGGTAAGCTCATTTTGCTTATCAATATTTACCGCAACAATTTCATCGACCTTTTCAAGTATTCCATCCACAAAAAAATATGTATCTACAACAACAATAAGAGAAACGGCAATAATAAGCCCAATATTTGACGGTGCCGCAAAAATTAAATATAAGTCAATTAATAATGCGGCAACAAATGCAACTGCGCTTATTGCAAGTATCGATTGTGATTTCCCTGTCTTCATACAATATACTCCTATATTTTACCATATCGCCTATCGCAGATTGGCGATGCGCTATTTGCGATGGTCTTTTCGCAAAGTATAATGTACGTTTACGTACATTATACCATATCGCCAATCGCAGATTGGCGATGCACAACTTTCCACAGTGCAGCTCGATTTCGCTACGCTTCATCTCGCTCACGGGCATTCGCCCTATCAGTCCGTAATCTAAAAAAACGGACTGCAAGCAGCCGTTTTTTATCTTCCGGACTGGCACTGCTCATTGCTTTCGTGCACATTATACCATAAATATGGGCAAAAGCAAACTATTCGTACAGCTTGAATTTTGCCCCTGCCGGTTAAAATCAAGCAGGGGCAATCTTAATTATTGCTTGTTCAAATGATTTATAATTCTATTTCGCAAGGCAAATTAACTTTCTGCAAGAAGCAGTATTTTCTCCATATCTGCAATCAGCTCCTTGGAATACTTATCTGCTTTTCTATATACCTGCTCCGCATCCGAATAATTGCCAGAGTTTAAAGCACGAATTATAGACGCACCAAATTGATGAAATCTTTTATGCTTTTCTCCAAGCGTATCCCATATCGGGAGCACCTCTGGAATTTTCGGTGTCATGGAATAGTAAAAATGTCCGAAGCCACACTTGGAAGAATCTAACTGCAGCGGAATTACCTTTCTTTCACTTACCATTTTTCGCAAATTACCCAGCCATGTATGATGTGATGAAATAGCATTTTTCATATACTCGGCAAACTCTTTGTTTTCCATACGGAAAAAGGCATCATCTGTCATTGCTCCCATCTGCTTCACTGTTTCGTCCAATGTTTTTTCGATGCTTACAACCGGCTCAATCGCCTGATTCAAATCTGTGCTGACCTGACGCATAAAATTTGTGCTTCCGATTATCTGATTTTCCATTTCCGTCATTGAGTGGCTGATTTCCTGACTGACAGCAGCAATGGAGCTGACAGATTCATTGACCTGTGAAACGGATTTTCGGTTTTCATCGTTTAATTCCCACGCACTTTTAATTCTGTCTGTCATGGAATTAAGTGCATTCATTGTATTGGATGCACTCTTTGAGCTTTTTTGGGACGCATGCTTCATATTTTCAACAAAATCCCCCATGCTGCCTACCATCTTTTGGGTTTCTCCCGCCAGTTGGCGAATTTCATTTGCCACAACAGCAAATCCTTTTCCTGCCTCTCCAGCTCTTGCCGCCTCAACGGAAGCATTTAACGCAAGCAGGTTTGTCTGCATGGATATTGTATCAATTCCGGTTATTACCTCACCCATCCGCTCCATGAGTTCAAACAAAGCTTCCATGTCATCCTTCATTTCCTTGGAAACAACCAACAACTGTTCAGAAAGCTCCTTTACAGATGTCAGTTCATTCTGACCGGTTTCAATTTTCTGATATACCTCTTTTGTATCTTCAGAAACCTTAACAATTGTATTCGTCAATTCTTCATGCTGGTTGTTGGAGCTTCCTGCTGCATAAGACGCGCCGGAAGCTGTCCCGAAAATAGCCTCTGCCGCCTGTTCTATGTTCTTGGATATGTCCATAATTTTTTCTGTCTGATGCTGTAATGTCAAATCAAGGGAGCTAATCTGCATAATAACCTTTATGTTTTTTTCAAAAATCTCCGCAAACTGTTTTCTTCCATTTGACAGTCTCATATACATACTGTTCAACTCAGGTTCCTTTGAATAATCAACTGCTTTCAATTCTGAAACAGCCCTCATCAGCTCCGCCTTGTTCCCCTTCATCGCCATGCTTTTTGCCCTCATTCTTTCCATAATTTACATGTGCCATTTGTTAAATGTTCAAAATACCCATAATACCTATATACCCATTGCATTATTATATAGTACTTACATAATACGTGATTTTATGCAATTTGAAAAGGTTTTTTTATCTTATTACCTAAATTTAACAAATATGTATGTAAATAATATCTTCGATGGTGCAATTCCACACTTAGCAGGCTACACAAGAAAGGATTTTACTTCATAGCACATTCCAATATGAAGTGTATTTCCCCATGATGAAAAAACCGATAAACCGTGATTTCTCACAAGCTTATCGGTTTTACTGCTAAATAATCCTTCTTTGGGTTTAGTTTTGCAGGCAAAGTATAGTTTAAAAAATTTCTGCATTTTGCCGTCTATATGTATCATTATTTTTTTCGCTTAGTTCATTTTCTATCTGTGCTATTTTTTTCTCCAATTCCCTAATCTTTTCCTCATCGCCTGCCGCAGCCTTTATTTGTTGTTCAAGCTGTTTCTTTTCTTCTTTCAGCTTTTTTATTTCCCTGTCAACTTTGTCTGTATTTGTAGTAGTTTTTTCTGCATTCTTCTTTGGTTCTTCTGCTGATTGTACAGTTTTCTTTTTCGGGTCATCATATATAACTTTAGGAAATCCCTCGTCATCCCGTTCCATATGATATAACCCACTGGGCTTTTTCGCCATTTTTTCACTGCTGATATATTCATCGTTTTGTATCGAAATGCTTTCCATTTTACTTTCTTTTTTTTCACTTTTTGTGACTTCTTCCGTTTTTTTCTGCTGATTAGCCTGTAGTTTGTCTAAATAGCTGTCCTCATATTTGCCTCTTACTTCCATTGACATGCTTATATCCTCCTAACGTCAAATAGTATGCCCCTCGCAGCATTTGTTAAATCTCCATGTGGCTATTTTCCTCCTTGCCTGCGGGACCAAATATTGTATTGTTGCTTCATCTTCTCTTTCGTCATTCTTTTCATTATGCTTCATCTGTTTGTTGTGAGATGCCAACTAATTGCTGTGGAATGATAAAAAGCACACTTAAAGTAAATACTTTCCCATCCATTTTTATATCCATGGCTCCCTGATACTTTTCAGTTACGGCTTTTATATTTGCAATACCTGTTCCTCTATTTACTGCCTTTTTTCCTGTATAACTATTAGATATTTCAATCATTAAAAACAAGCCCTGTACTTTTCCTGATATATGAATAAATTTTTGTGCATCATCTTCCATTCTTTCACAAGCAGAAATTGCATTGTCTAATGCATTGGAAAAAACAATACAAAAATCAATATCATTTATTTTGGACGGATATGGCACAGACAAAGAACATCGCGTGTGTATCTTCCTGCTTGCAGCTAACCCTAGTTTATTTGCTAATAAGATGTCCAGTACAGGATTATTTGTATTTACTGAAAAAGACAGATCAGACATTAATAATTCTGCATCATCCATATATTGTAATGTAGCTTCCGTCCTGCCATTTTGTATCAATTCCTTTATAATGGTCATATGATTTTTCACATCATGCCGAAAAGCTTTTGTCTTTTCAAAACGCGTCTTTGCTTCTTCCACATATTGATTTAATAAATGAGCATTTTGCTCCAATAATGAAAATTGCTTACTTAACTCCCAGCTTTCCTTAATTTTTTTGTAGGCATACAAGATGCAAAACAAACTAGCTGCTCCCAATAACTGAATAAATAATATTTTCAATCCATTAGAACACAACATTACTTTTCCACTATTATCTATTGTTACTGTTTTACCATATATCTCACGACTAATATATTCACTAACTAAAAATATCAGTAGCGTGGGTGTCAAAATCATAAGTGCATATTGTCTGCCGTCTGTTCCATCACTTTTAAAACATTTTTCTATAAATACATAACACAACATAGATAATAAAAGGGATAAAACACTGCCAATTCCCATAAATATATAACTTATGCTTTGAAGATTTATCTTGAGGCCCATTGTCAAAACAGAAAACAACAAGGAATCAATTATCCCATAACACAAATGCATAACCTCTATTGTTATAACGGAACACAACAACGCATATAAACCATTCGCTTTTTTTATCAAAACACCACTTAGCGTAAACAACGTGATATATGCCAAAAATTCCACAATACTGTCCGTTTTGCATATCAATGAGATAACAACTCCTACAACGGCAAACAGAACATAAGAAGCAAATGGTTGTCTTTTCCCCAAAAAACGATTGTAAAAATAATATCCTACCAAAACCTCAATGATACCGTCACAATAAGGATATAGTCCAATTATCCACTCGCTCATATTATAATTCCCATTCTTTCATATACCGTAATATCACATTAGAAAACTCCTTACTTCTTAAACGTGACACGGGTATCTGATGATTTCCCTCCATATATGCAACTCCATTTTTATAGCTAATCAAATATTGCATATTTAGCAAATAACTTCTATGACAACGAAAAAACCGACTATCAAGTTTTGTTTCCAAATTCTCAATTCTGTCATAATAATCAATAACATCTGAGGACCTCAAATGCAGATAAATTTTTCTGTCTATTATTTCGCAGTAAATTATTTCGCCAAAAGAAATAATACTGCTTTCATTTCCCCTTTGAATAAGCAATTTTTCTTTATCAGAATTTTTCAAAGATAGCATCAGCCGTTCCATTGTACTTTTAAAATTATCATATTCAATCGGCTTTAAAAGATAATCAAATGGCTGTACCTCAAAAGATTGAAATACCAATTCTTTTAAAACTGTTATAAAAATCAGGAATCCTTTATAACATTTATTTCTCATTCTTTTTGCTGTTTCAATTCCGTCAAGCTGCTTCATTTGAATATCAAGAAATAAAATATCTATATCTTTATCGCTATTTAATAGTTCTTCTCCACTGGAAAACATAAAAATTCTGATTTCCATATTCTTACTGCAAAAAAAATCTGATACTAATTCTTTTATGCGTTTTAACATGACTTTCTCATCATCACAAATTGCAATATTAATCACGGAAACACCCCTTTTCTTTACTAAATTTAATATTTTACCATCCCATATTCCTCCAAACAATAATTATGCTTTAAAATGTATCTATAATGATGTGAAATGTTTACTGTTTAAGGTCACAATTTGCGACCTAAATAGCTTTTGTATGGTTCCATTTAAACTTGCCAAAAAAAAGCAGCAAAGATTTACTCCCTGCTGCCTTGTTTAATTACTTGTCCTTTTCGTTCGTTCCATGAATTGCCCGCTCCAATAAATCGACATATTCATTTAACATTAACGTCCCTGTTTCCGTTATTTTATAAGTGGTTCTTGGTTTTCGATTAACAAATGCTTTTGTACATTCAATATATTTCTCATTTTCTAATTTTAATAATTGTGCTCCTAAATTTCCATCACTTGCATTTGTAATCTTCTTCAGCTCTTGAAAATTCTTTTCGCCTGAAATTAGTGAAACCATTACAGCTAATCTTAACCTATTGCTAAACAAGTCTGGTATGTTATGAATTTCCACGCTTTTTCCTCCCAATTATTTTGACATACAATCCAAGCAGGACCATACCAAGTGATAAAATTATAATTGAAAAAATGTCCCAAGAATACAAATTTACTGAATTTCCATGTATTTGTGCAATTGTAAAAACATGATTTCCGCATAACAATAAACAATACATAATAATTCCTAATATCGCACCGCCACATATCAATTTATCATGAATTACAATGCCCAATACTGCCAATGCAATAATGACACATAAAAAGGAAAATGCCTTTTCCAATGTAGCTGCAAATTCGCCCGTTGCTCTTGTCTGATTTTGCATTGCCAATTGCGCAAAGACTTTTGTAAAAGCCTTCCCACCAATCAACAGCACTCCCCAAATTTTCAATATGCTTTTACTAATGTCATTCCCAACATGGAAAAGCTTTCTATAATACACTAAAAAAATCACACAAATAACAATAAATACTATACCATCAACAGCACGCAGCATTTTCCATTGAAATCCTGATATTTCCTTTTGTGCATCAATAAATATGTACCCCAAGTATTTTACCACCTCGCCAATTAGATTAGCAATACCGATTAAGATAAAACACATTCCTATTTCAGAAATGTCACTTTGTGTTTTATTTAATACCGTCCTAATAAATTGGATATCTTGTTCTGCGTTATATTTTTCCATTTTGCGACCTCCTTCTTTTGAACGCCGCCACATCCTAATTTTACTTTTCAATATGTTCCGATTTACAAAGTAAATAGAGAACTTTGTGGCGACATAGCATCACGGCGACTGTGTCGCCGGACATACTACATGTTAATTTTTTATAACATTATCACGCAACATCTGTTTACTCTATATTTTAGAGTACTCTGTATAGTTTGTCAATACCTAAAAAATATTTCTACTAATCGCACATTGCCAGATAAAATTCTTGAAACAATAAAATGCCGAAAACCTTGAAAAAATCAATGTTTTCGGCATTTTTGTTATTACTGTATAGCCTTTCATGTCCTGCTTAATTGTCTTTCACCTCTCCAAAAAGATTTTGAACAAAGCTTCTCCATCCATACAGAATACGGACGATATAGACAATGCCGTTTTCCAATCGGTAAAAAGCCGTATAATTTTCACATACAAGAAAACGGTAATCGCTTCCGATGAAAATTGAATGTCAGCCATTGGCAATACCTAACAGTTTCTCAACATCAGCAATATCACGCAGGACTTCCGTATAATTTCTTAAATCCGATACTGGCTTTATATTTGGCATAACATTCGATCCTTTTAACTTGTTGTAATTATTATATCCTTATTTATCGTAAAATACAACAGCCTGATTGACGTTTCCATAATATAAATGCTCACTTGAATTGCAACATCACTTCTCAAAACAGCAGAAAGCATTGATATCAACTGTCTTTTTTGACTTGCCAATTTTTTGGCTATTGTCAGATAGTCGCATTCCTTCAGGTGTTCATAGACAGGCTTTTCGCTCTTGGTCATCTCTTGGACATTCTGATGTCCAAGAGGACGATAAAATACAAACCGGAATCCTGTTTTCATATTCATACTTTACGCCTACATTTTCGCAGGCAGCAAATGTTCTCTCGTACCCTATGTCAAAGGACTCTATGACCGATGCCTTAAGGAGAACATTAACGATTTTAGGATTCAGCATAACCGCTGTAATATATCCCGAATAATCCCCTCATCCTGAATAAGGTTAATTCCAAAACATTTTTTGCCTACGTCTTTTAAAGATGCTCCTACATGGTAAGCTATTTCTCGGTCAAGAATTAAAAATCTGTCATGGAATACTTTTGTATATTTTACTTCCAATATCGGATATTGTGCATTAAAATTCTCCACATCCATTTTCGTTAGTCTTGTCCGCTTCAAGGTATAGACCGTGACCGTCACATTTTCTTTTTTCTTGGAAAGAAGATTTAATGTCCCAACATCAACATATCCGTCTATTAAAGTAATCTCCTTGTCTGCTTTTTGGATAAGGCTGACAATCAGACTGAACGCATCATATATCTGTCCATCAAAAAACACCTTTTGACTAGATTCCTCATGTTCGGATATGTACTCAAAAATTTTCTCAAAACGCTCATCTGTTTCAGTTTGGTAATTTCGTTGGCGAATTTCCATCGCATTTAAACGCTCATATAACAGAGATGTATTTGCCATATATTTCCGTATTTCCACAAAAGTATCCATAATCCTGATGCTTACTCGAATAGCGACATCACTGCGCAAAACAGCAGAAAGCATTGATATTCCTTGTTCTGTAAAAACAAATGGTAATTTTCTACGCCCACCATATCCATTATCCTCCTCCAAACTTGAAGTCACAAATTGTGACTTCAAGTTTTCATATTCCTCTTTCGTCAGTTGAAATCGGAATCTTTCCGGGAATCTTGAGATATTACGCTTTACCGCTTGATTTAATACTTTCGTTTCCACCTGATACAACATTGCTAAATCACTATCTAACATAACCTGCTGATTGCGAACAACATAAATCATATTTTTTATATCAAATTGCATTATTTCTATATGTGGTTCTTCAATATCCGCATCAACATTTACTAAAACCTTCTGTTTGGTTTCTGTCATATTTATCATCCTTCCCCTCATTTTTTACATTATCTTATGTCCTCGCTTTTTACTTAACAAGATTTTCAATTTACAACAAAGCGTTTAGAAAAATTGGCAGAAATGCCATCTTTGATTAGCATTAGATATAAGAAATGCCGAAAACTTCGGAAATCCCTTGTTTCCAGCATTTCTTAAAGCGTCGCTAAGAGGATTTGAACCTCCGACCTACCGCTTAGGAGGCGGTCGCTCTATCCAGCTGAGCTATAGCGACAGTTACAAAACCTATATTTTATAAGAAAGTCTAAAACATACTCATACATTTTAAAATATTATAACCTAAAAGTAAATAGGAAATTATTTTTTTATGCATTTTATGGTATAATGTACGTAAACGTACATTATACTTTGCGAAAGAACATCGCACACTTCCTAAAATATAGTTATACACCAAAGGAGATTTACATGGAACAAAACAATAACCTTGTTTTTGACAAACAGACAATTCTTAAAATAGATACTGCTGCCATCGCACACAACATTAAAGTAATAAAAAAAAGAACCGACAAAAAAATCATTGCAGTTATTAAGGAAAACGGTTACGGCATGGGGCTAAAGGCTGAATATGATTTATTAAAATCAAATGGTCTTGATTATTTTGCTGTAACAAACACTGCGGAGGCTCTTGCTTTTAGAAGCTTTGGCTGCAAGGAGAAGGTTTTGCTTATGACCCCCTCTATGTCATATGACGAAGCCCTCAAGCTGACTGAAGCTGACATTACCCTTGTCTGTGGCAGCATGAAGCAGCTAACTATACTCAAATCCATTTACGAAAAGACAAACAAAAAGCCTCATGTCCATATTGCGATAGATACAGGCATGGGACGTTTTGGTTTCTTTTGGAACAAAATACCTAATCTGTCAAACATAAATAACTACGTCTGCGTTGATGGCTGCTACACGCATCTTCACGGCAAGCCAAGGCATTATGAGCAGGACGTCAACATACAGGCTGATAAATTCAAGGCTGCCATAAATACAATAAAAAACCAAGGGATTGACCCCGGCTTAAAGCATATAAGCAACTCACAGGCAACCATGCTGTTGGGCGACTTGGGAATGGACGCAGTAAGATGCGGTTCTGCAATTATCGGTAAGCTGGGAATGGGAAACGGCAAGCTTAAATGTGCAACATGGACAGAAGCACCGATATACCAGACAATGAAGCTGCCAAAGGGAAGTACGGTAGGCTACCTTGCAACCGTAAAATTAAAAAGAGATTCCCGGCTTGGCATAGTAAGAGCCGGACATGCCGATGGAATATTTTTATCATACTCCGACATACCCGACGAGTTTTTCAGCGGAATCATTCACCTAATATCACTAAAGCTCCGCCCAAAGCATCATATCCGAACATTTATAATAAACGGCAAGCATGTACCTATCGTCGGATGTGCAGGCGTAGCTCATTTTACAATTGATTTAACGGACACGGATTTTAAAGAGGGGGATATGGTTCGCATAGAAACCAATCCTATTTTGGCACACCCTGCCACTCCAAGAGTATTCATATAAAAATGAATCTAACAGTTGCCGAAAGTAAACTATTTATATCCTCACATAACCCTGAAGCCAAACCTCGCCCCTGAAGCGCCTGCCCTCAAGCGGCTCTCCCTGAAGGTCAAGCTCATTAATGCCTATATTTAATATGACCTCATTTGCCTCAACTAAAATATTATAAACATGCTCGTTTGTTATTTCATTTGTAAGCTTTTCTACTTTAAGTATATTACCCAAAACCATATAATGGTCACACTCAACGCCGCATGGCATAAAGCTTGTATCTACAATTGAAAATATATCCTCTTTTCTAATTCTTCCACTTACTGAGGTGTACATATCCATCTCCTCAAGCGTGAGATTTTCAATTGCCTCCGTATCGCCGTTTTTTGCCGCAGCCAAAAGATTATTTCTAAATGCTTTCTGCTCCGCATCAAACCGCTTCTGCCGTTTGTCCCTGTGAATGCCAAGCAAAATTGTCGCATTGATTGAAAGTGCCGACAGCTTAACATTTGAAAGGTGACGGTTAGAATAATTCAACCACTTGGATTTTGCATAATCAGCAATATTCTGCAAATAAAATATAAGCGTCATTCCCAGCCGATAATCCTCGCATACTCCCGCATATGACTCCTTATCCGTCTGCTTTTCAATTGTAATATCCTCATAGCTTGAAATTGTCGTACCCTTAATGTACGGATAATAATGCTCTATGGACAAAGCGCCGTTCACATCATATTCCCCTATCAGAGTTATGCCTATACCAGGACCAAAATCCTTCTCAAACTGAATAAGTGAAGTATCAATGCTTATAGTTGTGATAATTTTTCGGTTCGGTCTCCTAAGCGTTTCATAATATACCTTTTCAAGCTGTTTTCTTGCCTTATACTGACTAAAGCCAATTGCTCTCAGATATGAATGCATATGCGTCTCCTTTCCCCAAAATTTTATGGTTACATACTCATTAAACATCTGATATAAATGCTTATAACCTTCTCAATGCTACTTCTTAATTATGCTCTTGCCACCCATGTACGGTCTTAAAACCTCAGGTATATTAATGCTTCCGTCCTCATTTAGGTTATTTTCCAAAAATGCAATCAGCATACGCGGTGGTGCAACAACAGTATTATTTAATGTATGTGCAAAATACTTTCCGTCCTTGCCCTTAACCCTTATTCTGAGCCTTCTTGCCTGAGCGTCCCCAAGATTGGAGCAGCTTCCAACCTCAAAATATTTTTTCTGACGAGGCGACCAAGCCTCAACATCATATGATTTAACCTTAAGGTCAGCCAAATCACCGGAGCAGCACTCTATCGTCCTTACAGGAATGTCCATGGAACGGAACAAATCAACCGTATTTCTCCAAAGCTTGTGGAAATATTCCATGCTCTCCTCAGGCTTGCACACAACGATCATTTCCTGCTTCTCAAACTGATGGATTCTATATAAGCCTCGCTCCTCAATTCCATGCGCGCCCTTCTCTTTTCTAAAGCAAGGGGAATAGCTCGTAAGCGTATGCGGAAGCGTCTCCTCATCCACAATTGTATCAATATACTTTCCAATCATGGAATGTTCGCTTGTACCAATAAGATACAAATCCTCACCATCGATTTTGTACATCATGGCGTCCATCTCTGCAAAGCTCATAACTCCCGTTACAACATCGCTTCTAATCATAAACGGTGGAACACAGTAAGTAAAGCCTCTGTCAATCATAAAATCCCTTGCATAAGAAATAATTGCAGAATGAAGTCTTGCAATATCTCCCATAAGATAATAAAAGCCATTTCCTGCAACCTTACGGGCACTATCAAGATCAACACCACTTAAATTTTCCATAATCTCCGTATGGTATGGAATTTCAAAATCCGGAACAACAGGTTCTCCAAATTTTTCAAGCTCCACATTTTCCGTATCATCCTTTCCAATCGGAACAGAAGCGTCAATTATATTTGGAATAACCATCATTATTTTTTTCAGCTTTTCTTTCACCTCAGGTTCAAGCTTCTCTAACTCGGCAAGCCTGCTTGCATTTTTTGCAACCTCTTTTTTCGCCTCCTCAGCTTCTTCCTTTTTACCCTGCGCCATAAATGCGCCTATCTGCTTTGCAATGGAATTTTTCTTTGCCCTAAGGTCATCTGCCTCCTGCTGTAATGCCCTTGCCTGCTTATCAAGCGCAATCGCCTCATCCACAAGCGGAAGCTTGTCCTCCTGAAATTTCTTCTTGATATTTTCCTTAACGATATCAGGATTTTCTCTTACAAATTTAATGTCCAGCATCTATATTTCCTCCCTGTTTAACTCCTTCAAAAGTGCTTCTGTCTCCGTTTCCGATACGCTTTCCTGCTCCGACTTTAAATCCTTAATTTCTTCCTCAAATGTCTTTGCTTTTTCAAGCGCCTCCTTTTCCTCCTCAGACAGAGGAATGTATGACTCTCCCTTTATAATTTCCTTTGCATATGTGAAACAGCCCTCTCTCGAATGCATAGCATTAAAAATTATTCCCGTATTATCACTATTTAACAATGCTATGACAAAGCTGAGCTTGCCTGCCATCTGCTCAAATGCATCATATTTTACAAGGCTGACCTTGCTTACGCAGTTATTCATAAATTTCTGTGTCTGTTTATGCTCCTTCGTAATCCTTCTGGCTGTCGCCATAACCTGATCCATTTCCTTAAACCGTTTACGGATTACTTTCTCAAGGTCTGCCCCCTTCTTTCCAGTCATTAAAGCATTGTATTTTCTAATCATAATATTCATTTTATATATAATAAAAATTACAAGTGCAATTAACAGTATGACAAGAATAAAAAGAATGGTGACAACTGCCTTTATGTTCATACCAAAAATGGTATCCATATTTTTATTCCTCCTGACCTTGAACTTTACTCGGCTGAATGATATAGCATACGAGTAATTCTGTCCAAATCATCCTGCGAATAGTATTCTATTTCAATCTTTCCTTTATTATTATTTTTAGCCTTTATGGTTGCCTTTGTTCCAAGTATATCCTTGAGCTTCTGCTCAATGTCCTTATACAGGAAATCAAGATTTTCTTCCGTAACGGCAGCTTCCTTCTGACTTTTTACTTTTCCGGAAAGCAGCTTTTTCACGTAGCTTTCCGTCTCCCTTACACTCAGCTTCTTATCGAATACATACATTGCCGTATCATGCTGAAGCTCTTTATCCTCTATGGAGATAAGCGCCCTGACATGACCGGTTGAAAGCATATCGTCAATCAGCATCTGCTGAACCGGCTCACAAAGCTTAAGCAGTCTTAATGAATTTGTAATCGTAGTCCTGCTCTTTGAAACCCGATCAGCAACCTCATCCTGCTTTAAATGAAATTCCTTTATCAGGCGGTCATATGCCATTGCCTCCTCAATAGGATTCAGGTCTTCTCTTTGGAGGTTTTCAATCAGCGCAATCTCCACAATTTCCTGATCCGTATAGTCCTTAATGACAACCGGAACCTCCTTAAGTCCCGCTATACGGGCAGCCCGCCATCTTCTCTCGCCTGCAATCAGCTCATAGTAACCCTTTCTCTTTGTAACAACCAGTGGTTCAATAACACCGAACTGCTTTATAGAATCCGCAAGCTCCACAAGTGCATCCTCGTCAAAATTTTTACGCGGCTGTGATTTATTCGGCTCTATCCGATTAATGTTTAAGGTCTGCTCTACCTTCTTTATTATTTCCTTAACCTCTGTTTTTACTTTTGTATCACTAACAGGCGCCTTATCGGATTTAGCTTCATCTGTTGGTATAAGATTGTCCAATCCTCGTCCTAACCCTCTTTTAACTGCCATACCTTTCCTCCTTAGATTTTGCAATACTCATTGCGTCAAATACCTGAATAAAGTTTATTGTTAATAACTTCGTCCGCAAGCTCTCTGTAACCCTGAGCACCGGATGACTTGCTGTCATACAAATTAATAGGAAGCCCAAAGCTTGGTGCTTCAGCAAGCCGAACATTTCTTGGAATAATGGATTTGTAAATAAACTGATCCAGATTACTTTTTACATTTTCTACAACCTCTAAAGATAAATTTGTTCTAGCATCAAACATTGTGAATACGACGCCTTCAATCTCTAAAGCCTTATTTAGTTTCTTCTTAATAAGATTAATTGTATATATAAGCTGGGTTAATCCATCAAGTGCAAAAAACTCACACTGAATAGGAACAAGCACCGTATCGGCGGCTGTCATGGAATTAACCGTCAGCATTCCAAGCGCAGGAGGGCAATCAACAATAATAAAATCATATTTATCCCGTATGGGAGATAAAAGATCCTTTAATATGTACTGCCTTTTATCAACATCTATAAAATCAACCTCAGCTCCTGCCAAATCCCTTCCGGCAGGAATGAGACTTAAATTTAATTTATGGTCACCCAACGGATGAATAATCATACATTCTCCGATATTACAGTTTCCGCACATTGCTTCATATATTGTGTATGGCAAAGCATTTTTATCTACTCCCAATCCACTTGTCAAATTCCCCTGTGGATCCATATCTACTGCTAATACCTTTTTATTCCGCTCTGCCAAACAAGCTGCAAGATTAATGGAGGTTGTTGTTTTGCCAACGCCACCCTTTTGATTTGCTACAGCTATTATCCTACCCATCAATGTGCCTCCGTAATACAAATTTTATCTTTATCTAGTACCCATTCATCTCAACATTATATCACTTTCATATTTCTTTCGCTATATCTAAATATGGTTCGAAAAAAGTCGACACCACAATATATAGATTTTAATACGGACACATAGTAAATATGGTATAGCGAATGGCTGAAATGAGGTAAGATTTTTTATTCAACAAATTTTCTTACACCTGTACAAATTTTTAGTTGGCAAATGTACTCTGTCAAGATTCATATTCAAATGTTTCACGTGAAACACTTTTAAGCAGGAAACAAATTAAGCCATTGCTTGTTTTCTAGTTGATTGCACAATTCTTACAAACAATATGTTTACAACAAAAGAAAAAAACTAAGATATTATTTTAATATGTTCGGGTATTTATTTTTAAAGGATATAAATAAATGCGTTGTCATGTGCTTGCCGTTTTTTGAGCAGATATTTTCAATGAGCTACGTTCTCTCTTACAATTCCTTGAACTTTGCCAACAGATATTGAGCAAGTAGTATTTAACAAGTTTCGCACTCTTACTGTTCTTTGAACATATTACCAACAGATATTGAGCAAGTAGTATTTAACTAGCTTCGCACTCTTACTATTCCTTAAACACTTCCATCAGATATTGAGCAAGTAATATTTAACTAGCTTCGCACTCTTACTATTCTTTGAACACTTCCATTAGATACTGAGCAAGTAACTTTCAACTAGCTTCGCACTCTTACTATTCTTTGAACACTTCCATTAGATACTGAGCAAGTAACTTTCAACTAGCTTCGCACTCTTACTGTTCTTTGAACATTACCAACAGATACTGAGCAAGTAACTTTCAACTAGCTTCGCACTCTTACTGTTCTTTGAACATTACCAACAGATACTGAGCAAGTAACTTTCAACTAGCTTCGCACTCTTACAATTCTTTGAACACTTCCATCAGATAACTTCAATGTTTATTTTCACATTTTTTTATATATGCGAACAGCTTTAACCTCCATCTTTGTCATTCTTGATATATAGGAAAAATTAATAGAACAGTTTAAAGAGTATTTCAAAGATAAAATATATGTACCTATCGATTATGTATGTTTCACGTGAAACATTTTAAGGCAGAAGCTATCTGAACTATCTTCTAACCCTTATGAATTTGGGAAATCAAGCATAATTTTTTAGACAATATAGGCAAGAAAAATTATATTTTATAATACTACGTATGCAGAAATAATATGTAATTTATATATGTTTCACGTGAAACAATCAAAAGAAAAACAAAAGTGTAAGGACTTGTTTTAATATTATGCATAAAAATCATCATATTTAAAATATTAGGTTGACCGAAACCAAAGCCAGCTTCCATTACACACATGAAGGTTTCTCGTATGTTTATATGTGTTTTACGCATATCATATGGAACCTACAGCATTTCTTCCATGGTTTCTCATATGTTTATATATGTTTCACGTGAAACAATTTAAACAAAACATGATGATAGAGAGCGATTTTCAAATTAAGAAACAGAACTTTTTGCATATATATAATCAATAGATATATCATAAAAAGCAGAAACATAAAGTAGGGTTTTATTATATTAATTCTATTTTATTGTAATATGTTTCACGTGAAACATATTATTTAAAGAAAGGTATTTCGTTTCAAAAGGCTGGAAATATACGGCAATTTGCAAATATTAGAACATGTTATCATTGTTATTCTAAATATCGAAAATGATTATATATCTTGAAAAATCATAACAATATTTCCAAAGGCACAAGCTTACAATAGGCAAATAAATTCTGTACAGGACAATACTATAGGGCTTTAGCCTCTACAACAAAAACAAGTTCAGGCAATGTATATTGCCTTCATAAATTTAAACCTTTGGGAGCAGAGTACGACATCTATAGCAAGATTAGAAGGCTTGCACTTTTCACAACAAAAATGTGTGTGAAACAATAATATATAAAATAATTAAAGCTTTGTAGCATATGACAACACATATAGTAAAAAAAGATGCAAGCCACACAACAGGAAAGCAAGTGCAAAATAACATATAGTTTACTTTTCATTAAACCTTACAACAAAATCAAGCAATTGTTATTACAATTAATGTTGTGCTATTAAAAAATATAAAATTTTTTTATTTATTGTTTCATGCAATTTAGATATAAAGCCCTAATTTTATAAGTAGCGAAATCTATTATTAAAACACGGTTTTGCTTTTTATAAAACTTGTGAATATTTTATAAAATTTACTTTTGTATAATAAAAGCAATGGCACTTTAAAAGGGCAATCGTCCATTTCACAGTGAAATATGTTTCACGTGAAACATACAAACAATCCACAAAGTTATTCACACTTTTGTGGATAACTTTGTGGTTCCAAACAATTCAATTGTGGATAACTCAATGCGACAACCACTACATATTGTATTTTAATAAAAAGAAACACAATATAAGAAATAAAATGCAAACATAGCGTTTGTTATTCTGTTTTACTTTCACTTTAGTTTCCTACGTTATCATATTACATGTACCTCTGAAAGTATGTCAGTTTTAGTATCCCATCGCTTTAATTCCTCCCTAAGTATTGCATTGCAAAAGCTTAAAGAGTATGCCAGTTTTATTGTCTATCATTTCAATTTTTCTAATTGCCGTATGGCAAGCTACCATTTTTCAAAAAGTGCATATTTGCTAGACAATAGGGGACATTACCTATAAACTGTTTCTTTTTAAAAATCAACAGGATTGTTGTTATCCATTGGTCTGTCGCTCTAAGGATATTTTCTTAATGATATAAATATTCTTGATGTGTCAACCCTTTTTCTATTTGGCTAGTTATGTTTGTTATATATCATTTGTTTCAACATGTGTTTGATTATTTTTAGAGCGTATTTGATTGTTTTAGTTTATGTTTGATTATCTTTTGTTTTGTCTTTGATGTGTCTTTTTTAATATTTCATGTATGTTTGCTTCATTGTATGTTTATAAAAATATATTGAATTATATACAGGGTTGTGTTATCATTTTTTTAAAGCATAAATCTTTCCATTCTGTTTCGAGGCTTGTGCCTCATCAAAAATCAGAAAAATTCGGAACTTCGATGCTTTGAGTTCATTACATTACAATTTAAGCAGAGGGGTTGTCCGTATTTGGAAGGATAATGTATGCGGTTGTTTTATTGTGGTATGCATAAGATTTCAGTAAGAATGAAATTGTTATACAAACAAAAATTCGGTACGAGTAAAATTCTAGTACAAACGAAATTTTGCTACAAGCGAAAAGTCGGTATAAGCAAAATTCCAGTAAAGCAGCTTTGGGGAACCTCCTGTGGTATTTGATTAGGGGAGGAAACCAAATGAAAAACAATGAGAAATTGGAACACGGAACAAAACAGAAGCTGCTAACATGGGAGCAGTGGCAGGAGCTTACAGGCATACAGACCGTGATACGGGAATACAAAGATACTGTATTTCGTATGCTCCTCAGGGATAAGAGAAAACTGCTTGCACTTTACAACGGCATAAACGGAACAAATTACGATAACCCTGACGACTTGGAGATTGTCACGCTTGAAAATGCCATTTACATGAGCTGTAAAAATGACGTTGCCTGCGTCATAGATTTTACCCTTGACATGTACGAACAGCAGTCAACGGTAAATCCAAACATGCCATTTCGCTATCTGCGGTATGTTTCAAGAGTATTTGAAAAGCTTACGATATATGATAATATTTATTCAAGGAAATTAATTAAGC
>JAMPEW010000009.1 GCA_023664775.1 Clostridium sp.
ATAATAGTCTGGTACGAATCAAGGAAGTGTGGATAATTATGCGGAAACTCAAGAAAAGGCTTTTTATTTACAGAAAAAGCAAAAAAAGTTATAATATTAGTATTGGTTTTATAAAATGCAGGATGGGGGTAAAAAATATGAAAAGAATAATATCAACGATTGTGATTGCAACAATGATTCTTGGACTTGCACCATGCAGTGTAAGAGCTGAGGAACTTACAGAAGAACAGATATTGCATGAAACCGAAGCGGCTACAAATACAGATGCATATATTACTGATGCAGTTAATGTAAATGTGGACACAGATAATGCAGAAGTTATATACGATGACGTTAGGAAAGATGAAATTACGGCTGTATATGAAGGGGAATTAGATGGAGAAATTCCGGCAGGATATTATGCTGAATTTGAAGAAGATTTAACGGAAAATAACGAGCTTTTGGAAGATGAACTGACAGTCGGGGCATCAGGGGAAAGCGATATTGTTCATGTGGAGAATTACACTTATGAGATAATCCCACTTCTGCCTCCGTATAATGACTATTTCTATGTTAAAACGGACAATCCTGATCCGAGATATGTCAGATTTGTGGATAAGGAAAGTGTTTATTATACGGAGGAGGATTATGACAGAGAGAATGGTCCTTGTGCAATAAGACCTTCCGGGGTACGTTTTTCAGATGTTGCATATGAAGACTATGAAACCGGCAGGGTAAAGGGCGGTTATATATTTGTAAGGCATCATGGATATAATATGGATGGAGGCAGTCTTGTATTGCAGCAGGGAGATAGACCGTATTACCGCACAAAGACATCATCTTCTTGGTATTCTGAGACTGTTCCCATATATACAGATACTAAGGTTACGGTAAACTGTCCGCCAGTAAAATCATCAATACAGTATTTAATTGATAATTATACATCCCCAACTGATGATTTGTTTACGAATTTGAGCAAGGTGCAAGGTGCTTTAAATAGTCTGTCATTATACCCAAAGGGTGTGCTGGATACTTCGAAACCGAATGAATCCAGACCATATCCATTGCTTGCCGTTTCACCGTATTATGAGCTTGGTTTGAATGCACATTATGATATGTATGAAACCGGCGATTCTTTGCTGGCGTTGGCTGTTCATCCATATGTTCTCCATTCCCTGACATTTCCGGGAACGATTGCAACTGTTGCCGAGACACTTGAACCGGACTGTACAGTTGATTCGGGCTCTGTACATTATATGGTAACAGTTGAGTATAATGGTGAAAAACATAGTTATGGAGGAGCGGGCAGTGGTTCAACAGCCGATATATACAGTAGCTGTGTAGAAAAATTATACAAATTTGACGGTTCTGCTGATGATTTTGCCTACAATGCATCGATAGAAAAAATAAGTGAAAAATATTTTGAATATCAGACAGCTACAAGTACGGCTATGTCAAAATACATTTCCCAAATTAAGGGTGATGAATTTGATGCCAAAACAAATGGTGGAACATGGCTTCGTGTTGGGGCTGAGGGATCTTCTATATATGGAAGGACTTATGCTTATGTAACCTCCTATGGACCTGATTGTGGCAGCTTCAGCATTGAAAATACATGGGTGGATGGAAGATATGTAAGTATATATAACTGTTATACAGATGCATTTGAATTTGGTGACACATATGAATATGGAAAGGACGGAATAATAGACACATCCAAAAGCAACATACTTATAAGGAATATGACGTTTGTGGACAATTCGGGAGCAACAGTTACAAGGGATGTTTATTATAGATATGACAGTGATACAGATACTTGGCGGGCTCCAAATTCTTATGTAGGACGTAATTGGTATTATTCGAATATGGTGTTGCCGGATTCTATGATTCTGACACGTGATGAAGTTAATCAGATGGTTGCCAGTGGTGAAATTGGCGGAAAAGTTGACATGCATCCGGCAAGCGGTTTGATTTATGATGGAACGGCTGAGCCAGGGACACCGTTTCAGTTAAGTGTCAATTGTCAACGGTCATTGCACAAGTTTGCTGAAGAAAAAAATCCATCGAAAAAATTTCTTTATTCTGAGGCAACATGTACGGAACCGGCTAAATACCGGAAAGTATGCAGTGAGTGCGGAGTATCTACAAACGAATATTATACATACGGAACGGCAAAGGGACATGAAAGTAAACGCACCTTTGTTGGAGGTCAATATTGGGAGGAACGATGCAGTGTTTGTAATAAATTGCTTTCTGAGGGAACAATGCAGTTGCCGACAGCAAATGGTGTATATGTAACAAAGATGGACAGAACAGGTATTACGGCAGGACTTGTAACTCTTGAAAATGATAAATCGCAGTATGAGTATAGCTGGTATGCGTGCAAGGGCTCAACAGGGGATTGGTTTGAGATACAGGGCTGGAAAGAAGGCTATGAGTGGATTAACTGGACGCCTAAAGAATACGGAGATTATATTATTGTTGGCAAGGTAAGAATAAAGGGCAATGACAGCACAGTTGATACCGGCTACATAAACATAAGCTACCATCCGCAAATAAAAGGGAAATGCCAAATGCCATACACTGGTGAAGGCGGCGGCTATCTTATAGGTGTGGAGAGCTATGAAAACCCAAACCAGTCGTATCAATACGAAATGCTTGTGCTTGATTGTACTTTGCTTGCTGAGGGTAAAGATGCATGGATATATACAACTGGAAAATGCCTTGTTGCAAGCGGAAATGCTTTATGGACGGTATGGCAACCAAAATATGGATATTATTGGACCTTATTCCGCATTTATGATAAAGATGGAAACCTGTTAGATGAGGAATGTTACGGGTTTGTGAATGCGTATTAAGTTAGTATAAAAAGAAAAGCCTTTTGAATGGACAAAAAATATTTTGTTGTTCGAAAGGCTTTTTGTTTACAGAAAACGCAAAAAAAGATATAATATAAGTATTAGTTTTATGAAATACGATAAGGTGGAAATATGAAAAGAGAGAGACTTTTTTATTTAGATTTTATAAGGGCTATTGCTACGGTGGCAATTGTACTTACACATTACAATGCATTGTTTTTTTATAATGTGTACCCGCAGGCACCTGAAAAGGTAGTAATTACGGCAAGGGTAGCCAATATCTATATAGGAGATTTTGGAGTTTCTCTCTTTTTAATTATCTCAGGAGCAGCTTTGATGTATGTTTATGAGGAAAAATGTGAGCTTAAAAAATTTTATAAAAAAAGATTTTTAAATATTTTTCCGATGTTTTGGCTGGCATATGGTATCTGTTTTCTGTATAATTTTTATACGGCAGGAATTCCGGCGGGGATTCCGAAGAAAAATATTATTTTTTCAATATTGGGAATTGATATGTGGCTTATGAATTTTTCTGTGCCTACGTTCGCAATTGTGGCAGAATGGTTTTTAGGGCTAATTATTATCATATATGTTGTGTTTCCGATACTCAGGCGGCTTGTAAATGAGCATCCTGTAGTATTGGGTATTGTTATAGCTGTAATGTATGTCCTGTCCATATGGAAAGTAAATTCAACGGTTGTGCTTTTTGCAAGACTTCCGGAATTTTTGTTTGGAATGTACTTTGTTAAATATATTAAAAAGATTAATTGGAAATGGGTCATTCCATCGCTTGCAATCATTGGGCTTAATACGGTAATCGCACCAGGGTTTAATAGCATTGTGCAGACTACGTATATAGGGATATGCTCTTTTATTGTTTTGGTATGGATTTCATATTTTGTGAAATGGACATGGATAAAAAATATATGCAGAACAATAGGTAAGTATTCTTATGCATGTTTTATTATTCATCATTATGTTATTTACAAGATTGCTGCAAAGGTTAATCTGAATGATATAACAGTGATACAAAGCTACCTGCTGTTTATGTGGGTATGTGTTGTTGTGTCTGCTGCAACATGGCTTTTGTACCATTGTCATGATAAAATTATGAAAATGCTTACGGAACGTGAAAATTAATTAATATATAATTGATTTGCAAAAAATATAGGAAGGAGTGGTATTGGATGAGAAAAAATTTAAAAAAGAGGGTATGTGCGCTTACTGTAGGGGTAATGCTTGGATTTGGACTTTTTAATCCGGTTTTTCCTGAAGCTGGAGTAAGGGCTGCAGGACAGGACAGTACGGAAACCGAAGAATGGGAGGTTACGACTACTAAGAGTGAGACTTCCACTGAGCAAAATATCGGTGAGGCAGCAGATAGGGAACATGAAGAAAATCCAAAGCTCTTTGTTGATGAAATAGAGCTTGCAGGCGTAGGAACACAGGCTGTATCGGGGACAAAGGATTATGCACAGGCGTATGAGGTGCTTGGAATTGTAAATCAAAGAAGAGCAGAGGAAGGTCTGTCTCCGCTTGTGATGGACAGAAGGTTGACAGAGGCAGCCATGACAAGGGCGGCAGAAATTGTTGTTAGCTTCAGCCATACGAGACCATGTGGTTTAGATTGCTTTTCTGTTTCACAGAGTGCATATGGTGAAAATATAGCATATGGCTATCAATCTTCGTCTGCTGTTATGAACGCATGGATGAATTCAACAGGACATAGAAATAATATTATGAAAACCGGATATGAATCAGTCGGAATAGGATGCTTTTATCACAATGGAGTATATTACTGGGTACAGCTTTTTGGCTATGATGCTATTGAGACATCTGGTATTCCTACATCTGGTATTCCTGAAAATAAAAATGTCACAATAGACGTTGTTGTTGATGCAGCAAATTATGAGCTTAAAGCGAATGACATAATTGTTATGGAAAGCGACCCAAGATATGGTTTTATCATGTTTTTACAGACAAATGCCGTTGATACGGAAAGTATGGAATATAGCTGGTATGCAAGCAATAACAATGGGGAAACTTGGATGACGCTCTCCGATTGGGAAAAGGGCGCAGATGGTATTATAGCTATCCCTTCCCAATATGGGGATTATGTAATTGTTGGAAAAGCAAGAAAAGCAGGGGATAATTCTACAGTAGTGCAGTATGCAACAACCTATGGCTATCATCCTGCCATAAAAGGAATATGTCAGATGCCATATACCGGTGAAGGCGGAGGCTATCTGATAGGAATTGAAAGCTACGAAAATCCTAACCACGCTTATCGCTATGAAATGCTTATTCTTGACTGTACCCTTCTTGCACAGGGAAAGGATGCATGGATCTATACGACAGGACAATGTTATGCGCCGGACACGTGTCTTTGGACAATTTGGCAGCCGCTATATGGATATTACTGGACATTGTTCCGCATATATGACGAAAATGGTAAATTAATTGACGAGCAGTGCTTCGGCTTTGAAAATATATGTTGACGATTCTATAAGAGGGGGAAGGCGGTATGAGAACAAGGTTTATTTCAATGGGGCTGACAATTGTTATGTCAATAGGCATATTTGGTATGAATGTCAATGCAGAAGAAATGGCTGTATTGGAGCAGACACCTACTGATGCTTATGAGGAGGAGTTTGAAGACTGTGAGGCAGATGTAATTGTTTATGATTTGAATCAGATGGATACGTTCAAAAACAGAACGCTTGAACAAATTGCAGATAAGTATTGGGAGGCCCAAAATGCTGGTTCTTCATATGTAAGTAATGAGAGTGCAACATACTATAAGGTTAAACCTTCGTTTGAAGCTCCATATGAGCCGGGGGTTTTGCATGAGGATACTCTTGCGGTAATGACTGGAATGACAAATTTTTATCGCTGGCTTGTTGGGGTCAAACCAGTTACATCGTATAACGATGCAGAGCTTCAGGCAGGTGCATTTGTGAGGAATTTCAGCCCCGGACATACGGTGGATAATTCCCAAAAACCTGCTGATATGTCAGATGAGCTATGGAATATGGGGGCTGACGCCTCTCATAACATTTTGGCTTATGGAACTACACCGTATGGAGCAATTTACGCATGGATGAATGAAGGTTATTCTTTAAGGAAAAAAGAATGGGATTGGGGTTGGAACTCAATCGCTCATAGAACTGCAATTATATCGGAGCGGCATTCGAAAATTGGCTTTGGTTATTCCGCCGGTGTTAGTATAGGTTGTGTGTTAGCTGCAAAAAATGATAACTCTTATGAGGGATTTGCTGCATACCCATGTCCGGGGGCTATGCCTAATGATTTGATACGACCGAGTACGGCTGCATGGAGTTTTGAGTATGGCAGTTCTAATGTTTCTGTTTCTGATGAAAGTAAAGTAGAGATTAGAATTACTAATTTGGATACAGGAAAGACATGGATAAGAAATAAGTATACAGAACCGCTTGATGCAGATAATGACATGCAATTTTATTCGGGGTATATGTGTTTTGTGCAACCCGATGATTACAATAAGGAAAACAATCGATATGAGAGCTCATATGAGGTTGTTATTTCAGGAATGAAGGATTGGACTACTGGCAAGGAAGCACAAATTAAGTATCGTGTGGATTTTATGGATGTAAAAGTGTATGGCGCATCGGAGGTTACTGGTATGGCCATGCCTTACAGCAGCTATATAATAAATGATGAAAGTGCGCTCGGTCAGGAGCACACATTGAAAAAGCTACAGACTACACTTCCTAAGGAGGTTGTTTTTGAAGTTGAAAATGGCTGTACATATAAGGTCCCTGTTAGTGGTGAATGGGTATTGGATGAAGCAAATCAATGTTGGACAAATAGTGTAGATGAGTCGAGCCTGCCAAACAGAATTACAGATCCAAATGGTGTCCTAAAAAAAATATCATTTAATTATACATTCTCAATCCACCCAACTTGGTTGGGCATTGCAGATAGGAATCCGTATGTGGGGACATCAGGAACGATGACTGCAAGTTTATTCCGAGATGCAAATCATAGCAAAATATTTCAAATAAAGCAGAATGAATATGGACAGTATAATGCAATAGAACGTTGTGATTCGGATACGTACGCAGATTTGAAGAAAGAGACAGGATATGGTGGCATTACGCATTACTATACGTTTAAATCATTTGAAAAAAGTGATACCGGAGAATATGTAGGTGTTTTTTATAATGATAAGGTAAAGAATAGCGCTGCGTATGTTCCTTTTGGCACAATTAATTTAAATGTAACTGTAGAAGGTGCATCACCTGATGCGACGGGTATATACACCGCAAAAAGCGACTACACGGGAGAAACGCTCGGACTGGTTTTTGACGGAGCACCAAAAAGTGAATGTGAATTTAGCTGGTGGGCAACGAAGGATAACGGACAGACATGGATAAAAATTCAGGACTGGACAAGAGGCAGTGAGTGGCTTAATTGGACTCCGGAGGAATTTGGGGATTATGTTGTTGTTGGAAAAGTAAGATATAATCAGGATGATTCGACTATCAGTCAGGCAGTGACAAATATAAGCTATCATCCTGCCATAAAAGGAATATGTCAGATGCCATATACTGGTGAAGGCGGAGGCTACCTGATAGGAATTGAAAGCTACGAAAATCCTAACCATGCTTATCGCTATGAAATGCTTATTCTTGACTGTACCCTTCTTGCACAGGGAAAGGATGCATGGATCTATACGACAGGACAATGCTATGCACCAGATACGTGTCTTTGGACAATTTGGCAGCCGCTATATGGATATTACTGGACGTTGTTCCGCATATATGATGAAAATGGTAAATTAATAGATGAGCAGTGCTTTGGCTTTGAAAATATATGCTGATTTGTCAATCAAATAATAAAATGAATGGAGGAATTATTATGAAAAAGGCAAAAAAAATATGTAGGGTAGTTTGCGCACTGCTGCTTGCGGTGATAATTATATTATCAGAAATACCGCAATTGGCAAGCTTATTTGGAAACGGGGTTTTAAATTCCAAGGCAGCTTCAGTGTCCCATACAAAAGCCACATCAGCAGATGTACTTACCCCTAATGCAAACAATAAAAAGGGAGTACAGGGTTCTGAAGTAATGGATTGGTGCAAGAATTCTGCTAACGGTGAAACGCTGCAAAGCTTAGGAATTAACCACATTATGTTTAATGTAAACCTTACGGATATTATCAGCACGAATGGGACGGGAAAACCGTACAAATATAAGGGGAAAACATATTACTTCAATGATGCTGAGGGAAGTATGCTAAAGGTATATAAAGCCCGTATTAAAGAGCTTCGGGAGATGGATGTTGCTGTAACCTTCTGTCTTGTGCTTGGGTGGAGTGATAATCCTGAGATACAGAAGCTTATGTATAATCCACAGCCGGGAAAAGTATACTATGCACTTAATTCCTCATCTCCGAACCAGGAGGTACGGGATCATGTAGAGGCAATTTTATATTTTATGGCTGAAGAATTTTCTTATTCAGATACATTTGTGCAGTATTGGAGAGTTGGAAACGAGGTCAATGTTTCACATGATTATAATTATACAGGGGCAGGTACAGGCGGAATACCGCTTAAATCAACAATTGTAACGCTTGCTGTGGATTCATATGATATTATGTATAAGGCACTTGCAGAAAACAATCCGTATGCAAAGGTATATGTATCGGTAACGCATGATTGGAATAATGACAACTCAGGAACAGGTGTGCCTACAAAGGATTTTTTGGATACTTTTAGCACAAGGACCAGTTCAAAGAATTGGAATATTGACTTCCATGCATATCCTCCGCAAATGCATGAGCAGGTGTGGACAAAAGCAACCTCTGCATACCTTAGAAATGACGAGGACACAAAATTCATCTGTGCACCAAATCTTAATGTGCTTACGGATTATGTAAAAAATAAATTTGGATCCAATCACAGAATTATGCTGTCAGAGCAGAGCTTCGATTCAAAATACGGACAAGAAGAACAGGCGGCAATGATTGCATACACTTATTATGCAGGTGCGAATAATGATATGATTGATGCGGTTATTTTAACTACGTGGAAGGACACAAATTCTGTTTATCATGATAATTATGATATGGGAGTATTGGATTATAGCGGAAATAAAAAGCCTTCATTCAATGTATTTAAAAATTTAAACACAAGTGGAAAAGCAGCATATGTAGACCCGTATCTCGCTAAGCTGAGCTCATGGACGGGAAGAACAATTACTGCATGGACAGATGATATACTTTACAAGACGCCTGCTACAAGCGTAACCCTTCAGGACGCAAGTACATATTATCCGACTGCCCAGCAAGAGAATGGTTCAATTTTTATCGGGCTGACAACGAATCCGGGCAAGGATGTTGTGGATTTGGAATATACATGGAGTGCATATAATTACACGACGAAACAAACAACTGTGGTATCCGGTTGGACACTTAATAATGAATGGCTTAAGTGGTATCCTCAGGAAAATGCAACCTATAAGCTTACATGTACGGTTCGTGTTGCAGGTAATCCGACTTCGACCATGCAAAAATCATATGATATAAACTTTTATTCACCTGAACTGCCAAATTCGGTTGATCCGGCACTTAGTGCAGTGGGTGATTTTGCCCAATATGACGGACATACATTCCATAGAGACGCAAACGGAAATGTAACCTGCAAGAATAGTGCAGGAGAGCCTGTGATAAATGGATTTCGCTGTGATGGAACCTATACATATTATTTCCAGCTAGACGGAACAGCAATGAAAAACAGGCTTACATACCATCCGGACGGGGTGCACATAATATACTTTGACGAATATGGACACGAGGTGTTCAGCAATTTTCATCATGTAGAACAAGCAATAGCAGGAAATCCTGTAGATGACCTTTGTTTCTTTGATGTATACGGATACATGTATGTTGACGTTATGACCTATGACCAGGAGGGAAAGAACTTATACTGTGTAAATCCTTATGGTGTAATAGAGCAGGGAAAATGGTTTGAATTTTCAGATACCTGTGTATGGGCAGGAACGAATAACAAAGTTGGAAAAGGCTACGGATATGCAAATGCAGACGGAACCCTTATGACAAACACATATACATATGACTGGCTCGGAAGATATGTGTATTTGCAGGGAGACGGACATATACGATAAAATGTTGTTTATATAAATAAAATATTGATAAAAAAACTGTTGCATATACTATGTGAGAAATTAATACCACTTGAAGTATAAAGAAATAAGTGCTACAATTGTTGAAGTTTATAATGGAACAGGAAGAGGAAACTACTGATGATGCAAAAAAATGCTGAATTATGGATAAAGCGTTTGTTTTTGATATGCTACGATGCCTGTGCAGTTTTTGTGGCAGCATTTGCTGCATTATGGTTAAGATATGAGTTTTCATATCATAATATCGAAAAAAAATATTTAGACAGATTATGGAAATGTCTTCCTCTTTTGATTATTTCAGCTATCGTGGTGTTTGCCGTATTTAAATTATATTCAAGCTTATGGGCATATGCAGGTGCTATGGAGGTATTTAATGTTACCATAGCATGTGTGACAGAAGGAATATTATCTATAGGTGTTGCGTTGCTTTTATATCATGGGATAGATGTACCTCTTCCGCGAAGCTTTTATATTTTGTATGGTGGCATACTATGGATACTTGTTTTGCTTAGCCGCTTTGCTTATAGAGCACTTCGCTCCTTTGCTGATTGGAGACAGTATCAAAATGAACAACGAAAGGTGCTTATTGTGGGAGCTGGTGATGCGGGCAATGCACTTATTAAGGAGATACGCAACAGCAAGCATCTTAACATGAATATAGTAGGTGTAATTGATGATGATAAAAATAAAATTGGCAGCTATATTCATGGAATAAAGATTCTTGGTGACAAAAACAAAATTGTAGAGATCGCTGAAAAGACGGGAGCTAAGGAAATAATTATAGCAATTCCGTCTGCTTCGGCGGTTGAATTAAAGGATTTATTGGATATATGTAAGCAGACAAATTGTGAGCTGAAAAGATTGCCGGGTATTTATCAGTTTGTTAATGGCGACGTAAGCGTAAGCAAGCTAAAAAATGTTGATGTGAATGACCTGTTAGGAAGAGAACCCATAAAGGTTGACCTATCCTCTATATTGGATTATGTCTCAGGAAAGGTAATTATGGTAACAGGCGGAGGAGGCTCTATTGGTAGTGAATTGTGCCGTCAGATTGCCTCCCATAACCCAAAACAGCTTGTGTTAGTTGACATTTATGAAAACACAACCTATGATATTCAGCAGGAGCTTCGAAACAGCTTTCCGAGGCTTAATCTTGTTGTGCTTATTGCATCTGTCAGAAATACAAAACGTATGGATATGATATTTGAGAAGTATAGGCCTGACATTGTGTATCATGCAGCAGCACATAAGCATGTACCACTTATGGAGGATAGTCCAAATGAAGCGGTAAAAAATAATGTGCTTGGCACATGGAAGGTAGTACAGGCTGCTGATAAGTGGAAGGTTAAAAGGTTTGTTATGATATCAACGGATAAGGCTGTAAATCCTACCAATATTATGGGTGCGACAAAACGTATCTGTGAGATGATAGTACAGACGTATGATAAACATTCTGATACGGAATTTGTGGCAGTACGATTTGGCAATGTTCTTGGCAGCAACGGAAGTGTTATACCGCTCTTTAAAAAGCAGATAGAGGCGGGAGGCCCTGTTACGGTTACACATCCTGAAATTATAAGATATTTTATGACAATTCCAGAGGCTGTATCGCTTGTGCTTCAGGCAGGCGTATATGCAAAGGGCGGAGAAATCTTTGTCCTTGATATGGGTGAGCCGGTCAAGATATTTGATTTGGCGAAAAATCTTATACGTTTATCAGGTCATAAGCCGGGTGAGGATATCAAAATTGAATTTACGGGACTTCGTCCAGGAGAAAAGTTGTATGAGGAAATGTTGATGGACGAGGAAGGCTTGCAGGATACGGAAAATAAGCTTATTCATATTGGAAAGCCGATTGAAATAGATGAAGATAAATTTATGGAGCAACTGGAAGAATTGAAGGAGCATGTGAAACTGGAACCGGAGGATATAAGAGATTGGGTAAGGAAGATTGTGCCAACCTATCATCCGTAAATATACAAAAAGGAGTCTGCAAATGACACATATACCATTTAGTCCGCCTGACATCACGGAGGATGAGATAAATGAGGTTGTTGATGCTTTGAGATCAGGGTGGATTACTACCGGTCCAAAGACGAAGGAATTAGAACGGCTGATAGCAGAACGATGTCATACAAAAAAAGCTGTTTGTTTGAATTCAAATACAGCATGCGCAGAAATGACACTGCACATTTTAGGTGTCGGTAAAGGTGATGAGGTAATTGTTCCGGCATATACTTACACTGCAACGGCAAGTGTGATTGCGCATGTGGGTGCCGAAATTGTCATGGTGGATTGTGAAAAAGGAAAATTCACGATGGATTATGATAAGCTTGAAGCTGCAATTACTGAGAGAACCAAGGTTATCATACCCGTTGATTTGTTTGGTATACCATGTGATTACGATAGAATAATGGACATAGTCCGCCGTAAAAGGGATATGTTTCGAGCAAGTGATAATCCCATACAGCAGGCTGTAGGAAGAATTATAGTCATGGCAGATGGCGCTCATTCATTTGGTGCAACCTATAAAAATGAGTCTGCTGCGAAATATTCGGATTTTGTAAATTACAGCTTTCATGCAGTTAAAAATTTAACTACTGCGGAGGGTGGCGCAGTTGTATGGAATGATATTGACGGTATAGACAATGATGAAATGTATCATCAATATATGCTTTTAAGTCTGCATGGACAAAGCAAGGATGCACTTGCAAAAACACAGATGGGGGCTTGGGAATATGACATTGCTGCCCCTTGGTATAAGTGTAATATGACAGATGTTCACGCAGCGATTGGGCTTGGGCAAATCAGGCGATATGATGCGATTTTAGCTAGACGAAGAACAATAATAGAAAAAATGAATCGTGAATTTAAGGATTTGCCGCTGACATTTGTACAGCATTTTTCAGATTGGTACGAGTCATCGGGACATTTATATATTTGTAATTTAAATGGATGTGGTGAGGAAAAACGAAATGCTTTTATTGTCAGGTTGGCAGAGTGTGGTATTGCTGCAAATGTACACTATAAGCCACTTCCGATGCATACAGGATACCAAAAACTTGGCTTTGACATTTTAGATTATCCTAATGCATACGATATGTTTAAAAATGAGGTGACACTGCCTTTGCATACATGTCTGTCAGATGATGACGTAGAATATGTGATTGAATGTGTGAAAAGGTGTCTGTAGATTATTAAGTGAGGAAATTGCAGTGGGTTTATCTAAATGGGACGAACTGCCCGGATATATGAGAACTGAGGCAGTTAAACCGTATTATGACGTTTTGAGCAGAAAAAAAGTAAGTCTTTTAGCGAAACGCAGCTTTGATGTTGTTGTTGCAACTATTTTGCTTATTTTGATTATTCCGGTATTATTTGTTATAGCAATATTAATAAAGATGGATTCTAAGGGAAAAATTTTTTTTCGTCAGGAAAGGGTCACTCAATATGGAAGAAGGTTCAAAATAATCAAATTTAGGACAATGATTTCAGATGCGGAAAAAAAGGGTACCCAGGTTACAGTAGAAAATGATAGCAGGGTAACAAAAATAGGGATGACATTAAGAAAATATCGTTTGGACGAGTTGCCACAGTTGATTAATATTATTTTGGGGGATATGAGTTTTGTTGGTACAAGACCAGAGGTTATGAAATATGTAATGAAATATAGCCCGGAGATGATGGCAACATTGTTGTTGCCTGCGGGAGTTACATCCGAAGCGAGTATTGAATATAGAGATGAGGATAAGCTGTTACAGAATGCAGTTGATGCAGATTTTGTTTATGTAAAAGAAATTTTACCTGAAAAGATGAAGTATAATTTACATAGTCTGATGAAATTTAGTATCAGCTCAGAAATATGCACAATGTTTAAAACGATAGTTACAGTATTTAAAAGGGATAAATAAAGTATGAAAAAAGATATAAATAGAAAAAGAAAATTAATAGCTTTAGTTACTAACCATGATGATGATGTGTACTGTTTTCGTAAAGAGTTGGTTGAGGGACTCATAAATGCAGGCTACAATGTTTTAATATCATGTCCTCATGGTGAAAAATTGGAGCTGATGAGAGAAATAAAATTCTATTATGATGATGTTTTTATTGACCGCAGGGGCACTAATCCAGTTTCTGATTTGAAGCTGCTTGCTCATTACAGAAGGTTATTTTCAAAAAGCAGACCGGATGTTGTGCTGACATATACTTCAAAACCCAATGTGTATGCGGGATTTGCTGCATACAGCTTAGGTATACCGTACATCAGTAATGTAACGGGGTTGGGAAGTGTATTGGGAATGAACAGGCTTATGCAAAAATTTGTGTTGAATTTATTTCGTATGTCGTTTCGACATTCCTCCTGTATTATGTTTCAAAATAGTGAAAATATGTTGTTGGCAAAAGAAAATGGACTTGTTTACGGAGACTGTCTGTTGATTCCGGGGTCAGGCGTTAATACAAAAAGATTTCCCCTTCAAGAATATCCTGACGGTGGAGATGGCTTGACAGGTGCAAAGGTCGTGTTTAATTATATTGGAAGAGTGATGCATGACAAGGGAATCGATGATTACATCGAGGCTGCCAAACGCATTAAGAAAAAATTTCCAAACACGGAATTTAATATTATTGGATTTATAGAACCAACTGAAAGTAGGTATGAGGATGAGTTAAAGGAACTGCAGGAGAAGGAAATATTATTCTATAGAGGTCAACAGAAGGATGTAAGGCCGTTTATTGCAAAATCACATGCGACAATTCATCCGTCAACCTATGGAGAAGGAATGAGCAATGTGCTTTTGGAAAGCGCATCATCAGGACGGGCTTTAATTACTACTGATAACGCAGGATGCAGAGAAACTGTAAATGATGGGGAAACCGGATTTATTTATCAGGGCGGAAATATTGATGAATTGGTTGAAAAAATCAAATTATTTTTATCTTTGGATAACAAATGCAGAGAGCTTATGGGCATAAAAGGTAGAGGGAGAATGGAGGAGCATTTTTCGAGAGAGGTAGTTGTCAACGCTTATCTTGAAATGATAAAAAATTTAGTAGATTGATTTTTGAAGGAGGCGGTGGTATGAACGGAAGAAAAATATTTCAAAAATATAATAAATTAATATATTTAATTGTTGAGTTGGAAAAGAAACTTCCTAAAAGATTTAGAAAAAACCAGCTTGCCAGACTTCGAAATAAAGACGGGAAATTGGCTATGTTTAAACGATACGTTCTTTTAAAAACACTAGCTAAAAGTGTGGGTGATAATGTATCCATTTTTCCTGGGGTTTTTTTCGAAAACATTGAAAACCTTACAATTGGAAATAATGTTAGCATTCATCAGATGTGTTATATAGATGCCGAGGGTGGTATTGAGATAGGCGATAATGTATCTATAGCGCATAAATCTACAATTCTTTCAAGTAATCATAGTTATAAAGATATGGTGGTGCCTATTAAATATCAAGACATGATACTGCAAAAGACGGTTTTGCATAATAATATTTGGATTGGATGTGGTTGCGTTATTTTGGCAGGAGTAAATATACAATCGGGTTGTGTAATAGGCGCAGCTTCAATTGTTACCCATAATATAGAAAAAAATAGTGTGGTTGTAGGAAATCCAGCGCAGATAATAAAGAAAAGAATGTAGGTGGAAAGCTATGGCATGTTTATTTGTTCACGATTTTAGAAGTTATATAAAAGAGGGAAATGTATATACAACAAACTTATCTTATGAAATTTTAAAAAAACGGTATGTAGATTGCTTTGGTGAATTGAACATATTAAATCGATGCGGACAAATGGGTTCATTACAAAGTGAGAGAGACCTTGTAAAGGCATCGGGTACTTCAATAAAGTTTGTAAATGAAATTGGTATTTTTACACCAATCAGTTTTTGCAAAAATTATTTTAAAATAAAGAAGATTGTATATAAATATGCATTAAATAGCGAGTATATAATTATTCGGTTAGATAGTTTCTTGGGGCTGATTGCAGCAAAATATTGTAGAAAACATAGCAAGAAATATTTGATTGAGGTTGTAGGGTGCGTGAGAGATTCCTTTTGGAATAAAGGATTATTTGGAAAAGTTGTTGCGTTTCCGCTTTTTGGAAGAATGCGATATGAGATTAAATATGCGCCATATGTAGTTTATGTTACAAAAAAGTTTTTGCAAAAACGCTATCCTACAAAAGGGGAAACAACAAATGTTTCAAATGTTTTGCTGAATAAGCATAGTGAGACAACCATAAATAGTCGTCTTGATAAAATAAAGGAAATACAAAATAAAAAATACACGTTCCAGTTGTGTACTGTTGCCGCTGTTAATGTAAAATATAAGGGGCAACAGTTTGTATTAAAAGCTATGGCAAGGTTAAAGAAAAGTGGCAATTTGAATTTTTCATATCATTTAGTGGGTCCGGGTGACCCTGAATTTTTGAAGGAAATTACACAAAAATACGAATTGGAGGATTATGTCATTTTTCATGGTAGTTTAGCACATAACAAAGTTATTGAATTATTAGACGAGATGGATGTTTATATTCAACCGAGCTTTCAGGAGGGGCTTCCAAGGGCAGTGATTGAGGCAATGAGCAGGGGATTACTATGTATTGGTTCGGATGTAGCAGGCATTCCTGAGTTGCTTGATGAAAATTGGATTTTTAAAAGAAGAAAAAATGTACCGAAGCAGATTGAAGTTTTGCTTTTGAAAATTAACTCTAATGCTTTGACGGAACAGGCAAGGAGAAATTTCAATGAAGCAAAAAAATACGAAACAGATTTATTGGAGCAACGTCGACGTAGCTTTTTTGAAAAATTTTTAAAAGATGACGAATTAAAAGTATAGTTAATTATTGAGGTTGAATATGATAAAGATTTTGCAGGTTGTGTCTAGCATGAATCGTGGTGGACTTGAAACTTTTATTATGAATGTTTATCGTAAATTGGATCGTTCAGAGATACAATTTGATTTCTTAGTGCACACAGAGAAAACGGGAGCATATGACGAAGAAATTGAAAGACTTGGAGGGAAAATCTATAGGGTACCATCGAGGAGACAGGGAATATATCAAAACAAGAAGAAATTAAGATTATTTTTTGAAAAACATGTAAAAGAGTATGCCGCGGTGCATATGCATGAATCCTCGTTATCTTATATAGAACCTTTAAAAGCCGCAAAAAGGGCAGGAGCTCTTAAAATTATAATTCATGGACATAGTACAGGCTTTGCAAAAGGAAGTTGGATGCATTTGGTTTTGCATAAAGCCCATAGACTTGTTATTTGTAGGTATGCAACAACGTATTTAGCGTGTTCGCAAAACGCAGCCTATTGGATGTTTGGAAAGAAAGCAAATGTACAGATTATAAGTAATGGAATAGATATTGACAGATTTCGCTTTAACTATAATAAAAGACAAGAAATAAGAGATGAATTAGGTATCAATGAAGATGAAATGATAATAGGGCATGTAGGGAGATTTTCTTATCCTAAAAATCATAAAAAAATAATTGATATTTTTGAAAAGCTACTACAAAAGAAAAAAAACATTCGTCTTTTGCTAATTGGTGAAGGAAAACTAAAAACTGATATAGAACAATATGTACGAGATAAACAAATAGTTAATAATGTTATTTTTATGGGGGCAGTAGGAAATGTTGATGAGATATTAAATTGTATGGATATTTTTTTATTTCCCTCCATTTATGAGGGCTTGCCAATTTCACTTATTGAGGCACAAGCATCAGGCTTATATTGCTTTGTTTCCGATACGGTTACGGAGGAAGTAAAAATAACGCCATTGATTTCGTATCTTCCGTTGGAGCGTGATGCGGATTTCTGGGCAGAAAATATAGTCAACGCTTTATCACAAATGCCGGACAGACAGGCTTATTTTGGTAAAGTAAAAGAAAGTGAATATTCCATTAATAGAACGGTTGATGATTTGAAAGAAATTTATATGGAAAACAATTAGGAGAGGGAAAATGCACAAACTGAAATATAGCATTATAGTTCCAATGTATAACACTGCACAATATATTGAAAACTGTATAAAAGGTGTTAAAAGTCAGACTTATGAATTTTGGGAATTGATATTAGTCAATGATGGTTCAACTGATAATACAGAAGAAATATGTAGAAGATATTGCGAGGAAGATGAAAGAATTATATTGCTTAATAAGGAAAATGGAGGTGTATCCAGTGCCAGGAATGCCGGAATCTGTAGAAGTACAGGTGATTATATTACCTTTATAGATAGTGATGATTCATGGGAAGATTGTTTTTTATTGGAAGCATTATACAATGATATTAAAAGAAATGAAAATGTAAGTGCATACCTGGCAAAAAGCTATACAATCTGCTATCCGTCTGGAAAACGTCAGACAAAAAAACGGTGTGAATACAACGAAGAAAAATTATCCAGAATGCAGCTTGTTGAATTTGTTGCAAATAGTAATTGGTCCGTTTGGTTGATGTTCGTTAAAGGGGACATTGTTCGTAAAAATAAAATAATGTTCGATTCAAAGATTAAAATCGGAGAGGATGCAGATTGGGTGTTTACTGTATGCCTTGAAAGCTCAAGCGCAAGGTATATTGAAAATAAATATTATGTATACAATGTAAATCGGGTTGATTCTGCCATGACGGAAAAAAAGGCAAAAAAATTTATAACTATGTTTTTTGTTGTCGGGAAATGGATTGAACGTTATAAAAAAAATTCTATGAAAGAAGAATATATAGCTGCCTGTGCACTGGCAAATAATGCATCGAATTATGTGTATTATATTACTGAAATTCCATATGATGTGCGTAAACGGTTAAGAAGTTATATTATAAAACATGAATTTGAAAAATATTTGTATGGGTATAAAAAGATAATATGGAAGAACTTTAATTGTCAGATTTTTTTTGAAATATATATTCATTTTAGTTGGTTAAAAAGAAAAATCAAAATGTGTGTAAAAGAAATTGTAAAGAGAATGATAGGGTATAGGTGAATTTATGAAAATTGGATTATATGCAAATGGCACCAGTAAAAATCATGGCTGTGAAGCATTGTTAAGGACAATAGGTTCTCTGTTAAGCGTTTCAGGAAGAAATGATATTATTAATTACTGCGAGGATATAAATGATGAAGAAAAATATGTAAAGGATACACCGATACAATTTATTCCAATTTATCATATTGAAGATACTTTTTTTAGGCGTATATGGTTTAAAATATTACGCAAGATAAGGAAAAATGCTGAACATTACTATCGCTTTGAGTATCAAAAAATGTTCAGCGCAGGTGTTGATGTTGCATGTTCTATAGGTGGGGATAATTATTGTTATGATGGACAACAGCAATGGCTGGGTTTTTTAAATCGTGAATTGAAAAAAACAGGGGTAAAAACTGCCTTGATTGGCTGTTCCATTAATAAGGATATTCTTTCGGATAAAACTGTAGTAGATGATTTATTGTTATATGATTTAATTACAGTTAGAGAAACAATTACCCTGCAAAATTTAGAAAATGCAGGAATACAAGAAAATGTGTATTATATTCCGGATTCAGCGTTTGCTTTGGAAAGAAAAAAATGTGAAATAGCACCAATTGATGCAGGACAAGCGTGTGTAGGAATTAATATAAGCCCTTTAATTTTAAAATATGAAGGCAAAAAAAATTCTATCCTTAAAAATTATGAAATACTGATTGAATATATTTTAAAAGAAACAAAGTATACCATTTTGTTAATTCCTCATGTTGTGAATGATAATTATGATGATTTGAATACGCTTAAAATATTTAAAGCGAGGTACAAAGAATATGGTGACAGAGTCGTGCTTGTTGATGAATACAAAACATTAAATGCTATGGAATTGAAATATTGTATATCAAAATGCAAATATATGATTGCAGCACGTACGCACGCTTCTATTGCTGCATATTCATCTTGTGTTCCGACCATTGTAACGGGGTATTCTGTTAAGGCTGAAGGAATTGCTAAGGATTTGTTTGGAACATCGGAAAAGTATGTGCTAGACGTTGCGAATTTAAAAGAAGACACAGAATTATTGGATTCATTTCTGTGGCTGCAAGAAAATGAAATGAGTATTATAAATACATTAAAAATGAAAATGCAGGAATATCCCGAGAAAATAAAAGGCTTGGTAAATTTGATTGAAAACCTTGGAAAGAAGGAATGAGATGAAAGTAAATCAAATTAAAGCAGGAGTTATTTTATCATATTTATCTCTGGCATTGAAAGTGATAATCAACCTAGTTTATACCCCGATTCTCTTGAGAATGGTAGGCACAAATGAGTATGGTGTTTACAGTACATGTAGTTCGGTTATAGGTTATTTATCGGTACTTAGCTTTGGGTTTGGTAGTGCTTATATAAAATTTTATTCACAATACAAAGTCAAAGATGACTATCAAATGATAAAAAAACTAAATGGCATGTTTATTACAATTTTTACAATTATTGCGGCAATGATAATTGTTATCGGTGGTTGGATGACATGTAATGTACGTTTTGTTTTGGGGAATAAAATAAGTGATACAGAATTGAGATTGGCACAAATACTGCTTGCAATTATGTGTTTTAATTTGGCGGTGTCAATGCCGAAAAGTGTTTTTTCAGCATTTATTACCAGTAGAGAAAAATTTTTGTTTCAACGGGGTGTTGACTTATTAAGTACAATTGCAAATCCACTTATTACAATTCCGTTATTGTATCTCGGACATAAAACAATAGCAGTAGTGATTGTAGTTACTTCACTAACGTTAATAACTTTTTTTGCAGACATATTTTATTGCTTGAAATGTTTGAAAATTGAATTTGATTTTAAAGGGTTTGATGTAAAACTTTTTAAAGGAATGTTTGGTTTTTCGGCATTTATCTTTCTTCAAATGTTGATGGATCAAATTAATTGGCAAGTAGATAAATTCATACTGATTCGAATTATAGGCAGCGGTGCTGTGGCTGTATATACGATAGGAAGTCAAATAAATACTTATTATGTGCAGTTTTGTGGCTGTATTTCAAATGTTTTTGCACCACGGGTGCATTCGCTTGTAAATAATAATGATGTAGAAGGTATAAACAAGCTTTTTGTTAAAGTCAGTCGTATACAATTTTTTATTGCATGGATGGTATTTATAGGTTTTTGTTTATTTGGAAATGACTTTATAAAATTATGGGCAGGCAGTCAATTTAAAAATGCATATTGGATAGGAATTTTGCTGATATTACCAATTGTTTTATCATTATCAGAAAATATTGGCATAGAAATTATGCGTGCAAAAAATCTTCATGGAAAGTTGAATTTTATATACTTCATTATATGTATATCTAATATTATTATTTCTATTCCATTATGTTATAAACTAGGTGAGATTGGAAGTGCATTTGGAACTTTTATAACAATGTTTGTTGGACAGATTTTGGTTTTGAATATTTATTATTATAAAATTGCAAACATTGATGTTATATGTTTTCTGAAAAATGCGGCAATGATAGTATTAAAAATGCTGCCAACTGCGGTTATAGGTTTATTTATTAGCTGGAAGGTTGATGTAACAAATTGGGTATATTTGTTTTTAGTGTGTATAATTTATGCTTTGATATATATTTTCAACGCATGGTTTATGGCATTTGATCAAGAGGACAAAAAAATGGTTTATAATTTCCTACATAAAATTAGAAAGGCGAAAAAATAGATATGGGTTTAACAAAATGGATGAAAAATTTTTTTTCTTATATAAAGAATGGTGGTGTAGTGTATACCACTGTAACATGCGTGAAAGCAAATGATGTGTTGAAAGGAAGAAATATTATTGTTACAGGAGGCAGCAGCGGAATTGGTTTCGCAATTGCACAAAAATGTGTTGAATGTGGAGCAAAAGTTGTTATTGTTGGGAGAAATGAACAAAAATTACAAAATGCAGTAGAAAGAATTGGCGAGAATTGTAAGTATGTTGTAAGAGATTTATCAGAAGTACAAAATATGAATAAAATGCTTGATGAGGCAGAAAAATTATTTGGACAAATGCCAGATAGCCTTGTTAATAATGCAGGTACTTATCTGCAAAAAAAAGAATTAAACTATACTGAATTTGATTTTGACTATACCATTGCCACAAATTTGAAGGGTGTTTATTTTTTGACAAATCAATTTGTAGATAAATGTCTATGTAATGGAATAAAAGGCAATATTGTAATGATGATATCAAATAGAGGCTTGATGGGGGATGTGCATCCTTATGGTATAAGTAAAGCAGGTTTGATTAATTATACATGTGGATTGGGACGGGAACTGATAAAAAAGGGAATTCGCATCAATGGTGTCGCACCGGGAATGGTAGCATCAAATATTAATAATATTGATACCAAAGGAAATTTATATAATAACACTAGGGGAGGTCGTGTCCTTCTCCCGGAAGAAATAGCAGAGGTTGTTGCCTTTTTGTTAAGTGATGCGTCGAAATGTATTAATGGAGCTGTAATACCATGTGATGAAGGAGACTGTTTAAAATGAAATATGGTATATTGTGTATTATCATAATAGTGCTGATTGTTATTTTTTTCCTAATTATTAATCAGTTATATAAAGGTACTACATACTATTTGAATTCTATAAGTCAGATTGAAAAATTTAATGATGTTCCTAATCACATTCAATTGGCAAATACCGGAAGTTCACATGCTAAATACGCATTGCAATATAGCGCTGATTTGAACGCATTTAATTTCGCACTGCAACCACAGTCATTATCATATGACCTGCGTATTATAAAGCAGTATATTTCAAAGATGCAAAAAGGGTGTAAAATTGCATTGGTGATAACACATTTTTCTTTCTGTTTTGTCGATTATGAAAATGACAGGGCGAATACTAAGTATTATTTTTTTCTTGATAAACAATATATATTAAATTATACTGCTTTGAAAAAAATAATAAAGTTAAAATTTCCATTACTAGACAACCCTAAAAATATAAGATATATATTTAAGGATGTATCAGAAACTGTTGAGGATATAGTTGCCACAGAAAAAAGGTGTAGGGAGGAAGCACAGAAAAGAATTGAAGGATGGCAGAAACAATTTGGAATGGAAAAGTTTGATTTAAAATCTGTTACTAAGGACATGGCAGGTTCGTTTGAAATAAATGTAAAAGTTGTAAATGATATGATTTTATTTTGTAAAGAACATGATTTAATGCCTGTTATTGTTATTCCGCCAATATCAGAAATATTAAAAAAAATGATACCTTCAGATTTGCTGGATATTTGTTTATATGATAATATAAACAAAGCAAATAGCATGAATATTCCTATTTTGGATTATAGTAATGATAGTAGATTTGTAAATTATGATTTATACATGAATTCTGATTTCTTAAATGAGAAAGGGCAAAAAAAATTTTATAATGTGTTTATAAAAGATATGGAGGACGCTTATGAAAAACTATAATTTGTTTAAGATTATAGGATATAATTTTTTTTGTAAAAAAATAGTGCGAAATGGGGGCAAAATTCTTCCACAACATGGCACTTGCATAATTTTAGATAAGGATGCTAAGATAGATTTAGGGGGAAAGCTTGTGCTTAATGCAAACTGCATAAAGAAGAATGGAAGAAGCTCTATTTTGCGTTTGGATGCAGGCTCAATTTTGAGAGTAGAAGAAGGATTCCAGATGTATTATGGGGCAGATATCATTGTTTTTTCAGGAGGAAACCTTAAATTAGGAAGTGGATTTTGCAATTCTAATGTGAAAATCAGATGTAAAGAGTGTATAGAGATTGGTTATGACGTTGCTATATCGCATGACGTAACTATTATGGATTCTGATTTTCATGAAATTGATATGGAGGGTTTTAATATTAGTGCGCCTGTACATATAGGAAATCATGTATGGATAGGAACTCGTGCAATTATATTAAAAGGAGTTCATATTGGAGATGGTGCAGTTATTGCAGCAGGCAGTGTTGTAACAAAAGATGTGCCTGCGGGAGCCTTAGTGGCTGGCGTCCCTGCTAAAATATTACGGAGAGAAGTAAAATGGAAGTAAGAACAGTTAATGTTGTTGATAAAAATAAATGTACAGGTTGTTGGGCTTGTGTAAATAATTGCCCTAAAAATTGCATTTCCATGAAAACAGCAGAAGATGGATTTAAGTATCCAAGTGTTGATTCAAAACAATGTGTTAATTGTGGTTTGTGTTTAAATAATTGCCCGGTTATGCATAAAAATGAAGCATTTAATCATTTGAAAAATCCAAAGGTTTTTGCCGCATGGTCCAATGATGAAGAAATACGGTTAAATAGTACATCAGGAGGGATTTTTTCTGAATTAGCCAATATCGTGCTTGAGAGAAATGGAGTTTTAGTAGGAGCGCAATACAATGAAAAACATTTGGTTGAGCATGTTATAGTCAACAGTAAGCAGGGGCTAAAAAAAATAAGACAATCAAAATATATTCAAAGTGACATGGGGTTTGTATATAGAGATGTTAAACAACTTTTGTCAGATGGAAGGTTAGTTGTGTTTTGTGCTGCCCCTTGTCAGGTTGCGGGGCTTGTATCAGTGTTAGGCAATTGCCCTGATAATTTGTTGCTTATAGACTTTGTCTGTAGAGGGACGAATTCTCCAAAGGCATATGTCAAATATTTAGAGTATTTGGAAAAGAAGTATAGAAGTAAAGTGAAGAGAGTGTGGTTTAAGAATAAAACGTATGGTTGGAATCGATTTTCAACAAGAATTGATTTTTTGAATGGTAAGAAATATATTAAGGATCGATATACAGATCTTTTTATGAGAGGATATATAGAACAAAATTTGTATATGCGGGATTGCTGCGAAGCTTGCTTATTTAAGGATTTTCCAAGACAATCAGATATTACATTAGCAGATTTTTGGGGAGTGTCGCATGTTGATACAGCTTTAGATGAAGATAAAGGAACATCTCTGGTTATGATTAATTCTGATAAGGGATTCGATTTTTTTTCCTTGTTAGGTAAAAGAATTTATGCCAGAGAATGTAAAATTGAGGATGCAGTTAAGGAAAATAATTGTATTTTTCAGTCAGCAAAAAAAAATCGGAATAGTACAAAATTTTTACGTTTGCTAGATAAATTTTCTTTTCCGGTAGCATTTTTAATTTGTTCAGATAAGAAAAAAACAAAAAAGAGAATTGAAAATATTTTATACAATAAAATTTATAGACCACTGTTCAAGCGAAATAAATAAAACACATGTTTTAATATGCATTTGAGGATTAGTTGATGAATAAAACAACAAAAAGAAAATTTAATATATGTATTTGTTTATTATGCTATGTGGCTTTGATGCTGACAGAATATTTAATAATAACAATGTCCGACTTTTCTCAAATGGACGAATACAATGTGACAAAATTTTTTGCAATTATGTCAACCATAAACCTTATAGTGGAAATTAGTATGATTTTGTTGCTTAAATTGGGACTTTTTACGCCTGCATCATTGTTTGTAATGTTGAATTATTTGTTCCATTTTGGACAAGTAGTTATGAATGGATTGTTTTCAAACTATAAATATGATTATTATGATTATGTTGAAAAAATGTTCGAGGCAAGGGATGCGGCAATAAAGACAATGGAGTTGTCGTTGTGGATCATTAATTTTACATTCCTTGGAATTCTTGCGTTTTATTTCTTTTCAAATGATAATAATAGTATTCCTGTTAATCAACATTCCCAGAGGGAGATATGCAGGCATGTTGGACAGGTTTTATTTTTGATATCTACGCCGCTTCGTTTTTTCATAGATGGGAAGATGTTAATAAATGCTTATTTAGGAGGGTATAGCTCAACGTGGTCTTTAGGACTTCCAGGTATTTTTACAACGATTGCCAGTTTTTGGTATGCGTCAATGATTTTCTTATATTTGGGGTATGGAAAGAAGAAAGATTTTATTTATTTTGCTGTCTTATATGGGTTTGTTGTAATGTTGACTGGTTCGCGCGGACATCAAATGGTAAATTTAATTGTTGTGCTTGTAATTTTTATTATGGCAGAAAGCAAAAAGGTATCTTTAATAAGATTTCTTTTATATGTTATATTAGGATATGCTGCATTGGTTTTTATAGATGTTATTATGCTAATAAGAGGAGCGGGAATAGAATATTTTTTTACTCATGCGGGTGAATGTATATCGAATAGCCTGCGAGTAAATATATTATTTGAAACCATGGGATCATTTGGAGAGACTATTTTTACTCCTTTTTTGGTGGTTGAACAAAAAGGAACAGTTCTTAATCCATTTTGGGGAGAGGGTTTTTTATATTCTTTAGTTAGTCTTGTGCCTGATATAGGTGATTTGTTTTCTTATTATAATCATGCCTCGATATTTCAAAAAATGATAGATACACAGCATGCGATAGGCGGTTCTTATATAGGAGAATTATATTATAATTTTGGGCAACAATGTTATATCATTGCTGGATTGGTGGGAATAGGATTTGGATTTATTTCAAAAAAGATGAGGGATGCTTTTAATCAGAATAACTATATTGCAATAATTTATATTACCCCGATTTTTATAAATGTACTTTGGTGGGTACGTGATTCTATTGGAAACGAGTTGAGACTGATTATCTGGCAAATATTAATTTCGTGGATTATAATTAAAATTGAGGAACAACGAGACTGTAATTTTGAACCATATGACATACAGGAGGGTTAGTATATGACGAAAACAAAAAAAAATGTAGACGTGTTAATTGTTTTTCTGTTAGTGCTATGTATTATTTTGCCTATAATCATTATTTCAATTTATAATCATCCGTCTGCTGATGATTTTTCATATTCATATGTGGTTAAACATTTGATTGCGGATGGGCAGTTTTCTATAGGCACTGTTATTGCAGAAACAGTTGGATTTTTGAAAGAAAACTATAATAACAATGATGGTCCGTATAGTATTTCTGCATTGTTGGTGTTTGCACAACCAACTATATATAGTGAAAAATTATATGCAATTGTCTCTATCATTAATATATGTTTAATATTTTATGGAACATATTTTTTTATAAAAAAGATTTTGAAAATTAAAGATAAAAACATGCTCATTGCCAGTATGTTGATTTCTCTATATATTATTGAGCAAATGCCATCTCCGGTAGAAGGATTATTTTGGTTTAGTGGGGCAGTAAATTACACAGGCTTTTTCTTTCTATTTTTGATTGACTGGGCGTTGCTCTATTCATTGATAAATTCAACAAAATATATAGCATTAAAGACGTTTCTTCTTAGTCTGTTATCTTTTTTTGTCGTCGGAGGAAATCATTTACTTTCTGTATTATGTTTGATTTTTTTCATGGCTTTAATTATTTTTGCGGTATTAAGGAAAAAGTATCGGTTGATTGCGCCATGTGTATGTGCCATTTTTGGGTTTTTATTAAGTAATTTTTCCAGAGGAACGGCAAAACGTTTAGAGCATTATTCCATGGTGGGGCGTCCTTCTTTTTTCAAAGCATTATATGAGGGATTTTTCCAACTTTTAAGAAATATAGATGATTGGTTTTCACTTGCTTTGTTTTGTATGCTTTTAATTCTTTTACCACTTTTTATAAATATTCATGAAAAAAATGAAGCTTTGTCATTTTCCCTAAAAAAATTATTTCTTATTGTTGTTGGGACAATTGCGCTTCTGGGATTAGAAGTGTGTATACCATATTATGCAATGGGATATTTTGGAGAAGGCAGAGTACAGGATTTTATTTTTTACACTTTTTGTTTTTGTATGTTTGGTATTTGGTATTATTTGTTAGGTGGAGTGACATTGATGTTAAAAACATATAATATCAAATATTCATGGAATAAAAAGGTTTATTGTCTAATTATAATGGGAGTGCTTTTTGTTGGATTTTGGGGAAATAAAAGTTATAGCACATCAATAGAGGCTATACGTGAATTGACTTCGGGTGAAGCTAAGCAATATGATGCCGAATGGGACGAAAGAATTATATTATATAGTGACGATAATAAAAAAAATGTTGTTGTTTCGGAATTTAGTGTTAAACCAAAACTTCTGTTTTTCTCTGATATTTCAAATGATAAAAATGATTGGAGAAATTTTGTATTAGCAAGATTTTATAATAAAAATACAGTTGAGCTGAAATGATAAATGGAAAATTATAGAGGAATTCCTTTTTTTGGGGAAATATGTGACGTAGTTGAAGCTTAATGCTTTTTTTGATATAATTTCTACTGTTGAATTGTAATAAACGTATTATGTATATATAAGGAGAATAAGTGTTATGAAAATAGTTAGCGATTTTAGGACAATTATATATTGTGTGGCAAAAAGGTGGCGTCTTGTTATTTTATGTGCACTTTTCTGCGGAATTGTTATTGGTGTTATTTCATACAGAAAACAGGTTGAATTAGGAAATAATGATTTACAACCTGTCCCAAAAGTGGAAGAAACGGATTTGACTGAAAAGGAATTATATGATGTAAACGAATATTTAAGATTGAAGGATACGTTGAATTACTATAATGCGTATGTAGAAAATTCGTTAAAAATGAAATTAAACCCTTACGAAGTTCATCAAGAGATTGTGCAATATTATATTGAATGTCCTGTAAATGTAGATATTCATTCCATACTGTATGCATATAAAAATTATGTTAATGGAGGAAAACTATATGCTGATATGGGGCTTGGTGCCGATGATTCGGAATATTTTAATGAAATTATATCGTTTGCTGATAATTCTGATTTACAATTACAACAAGGAATGTACTTTGAAAATAAAGATAATGCAAGTATCATGTTTGCAATTGTAATTTATGGTAATAGTGAAGAATTTTGCAATGAAATTGGTCAAAAGATAATTAACCAAATTGATAAATACTATTATCATATAAAAGAAAAGATAGGCACACATAATATAGCGCTTTTTGAGACAAATTCTAATGTACTAGATTTACCGGAAATTATGAATGATCAACAAAAATATTATGATAAGATAAATTCTATAAATAATACCCTTCAAGAATATGAATTATCATTTACGGATGTCCAACAAAAATATTTGGACAAGTTGAATGGCATAAATATAGAAGAGGATAACTTGTATTTAAAGGAAACGGATAAAAAAACTTATAGAGTTAGTAGTAAAAATATTATATTAGGCTGCATTTTAGGAATGATTTTGGCAAGCCTAATTTCTGTTGTTATGTTTCTGAAGGATAAGAGAGTAAATACAATCGATGAATTGAAAAATCTTTCTAATGGTTTTTTATTGGAAACAATAAAAGTAGTAGATGGAAAAAAGGGCTTTTTAAAGAAGCTTGATAATTTGATTGATGATGTATATTATAATGTTTCGGATTGTCAAGACGATAAAAAGCAGAATTTGGCAATATCCAAAATAAAGGCGACCTATATTTCTAAGAACATGGAGCAAATATTTGTTGTTAGTACAAATGATAATTTGTTTGATAACATAAATGTAAAAAAGCTGCTGGAGCAATTGAGGAAAAGTGGTGTCTTAGTGGAGAATATGCAGAATTTAATGTATGATATAAATATGATAGATAATATGAAAAGGAATTCTAATGTTATAATCATTGAACAAATAGGTGATTGCGTTCGTAAAGAACTTTTGGATTTGATAAGCATTGTAAACGAATGTGATTGTAATGTGGTTGGCGTAATTGCTTGTGTATAAATATAAAGAGAAGAAATGTTGTGGGGAGTGGGTGTATGAATAAAAAAGTATATATTGAAATGAAAAAAATTCAAAATAATCATTGGTGGTTTGCTGCCCGCAAGGAAATAATAATGGATGTTTTTTCAAGATACTGTAAACATAAGAAGAAAGATAATAGGATTTTGGATGCAGGATGCGGCATGGGGGTTATGTTGGAGACTTTGTCAAAGTACGGTGATGTATATGGAATGGATATGTCAGAAATTTCTGTGAATTATTGCGGGCAAAAGTGGGGACGGAACAAAATTCTACAGGGTACGCTGCCAGATGACCTTCCTTTTGAAAATGATTTTTTTGATAATATTTTAGCCTTGGATTTATTGGAGCATATTGAGGATGATAAGGAAGCTGTGAAAGCATTATATAGTATGCTAAAGCCAAAGGGGAATTTGTTAATTACTGTGCCCGCCTTTAAGACCCTTTGGGGATATAATGATGTTGTGGTAAAGCATTACAGACGGTATGTAAAAAAGGAACTGATAGACATGTGCCATAAAGCAGGTTTTAAGATAAAAATGTGTTCATACTATAATTTTTGGTTTTTCATACCGATTTGGATAGTCAGAAAACTAAAAAAATTATTTAAAATAAACAAAGATGATATGGGAAAAACCAGAGAGTTTGGCTTTTTAAATAAGTTGTGTTACAATGTTTTTGTGTCAGAAAAGAAACATTTAAGAAAAAAGGGATTTCCGTTTGGTGTATCAATTATAATGGTTGCCGTGAAAAAATAGCTGGGGTGGTATTGTGAAATTAACTGTTATTGTACCGTGTTATAATGAATCTAAAAATATAAATGTTTTTTATGACAGAATTAATTGTATTTTAAGTGAAATTGGCATTGAAAATGAAATGCTTTTTGTCGATGACGGAAGCAGTGACGATACAGTGAAACGTTTAATTGCGCTTAATGAAAAATATAATAATGTAAGTTATATAACATTGACCCGTAATTTTGGCAAGGAGGCGGCAATGCTTGCGGGTATGCGGAATGTCAGTGATGATTCTGATTATGTGGCTATAATGGATGCAGACTTACAGGATCCGCCAGAATTAATAAAGGACATGCTGGATGGGTTTGATGATGATACTGTAGACTGTATAGCGGCAAGAAGAGTAAATCGGAAGGGAGAGCCTTTTCTCCGTTCGTGGTTTTCTAAATTGTTTTATAAAATAGTTAATAAAGTAACAGAAATACACATACCTGATGGGGCGAGAGACTTTAGAATAATGAAAAAAAGCATGAATGATTCGATTGCCCGGTTGCCTGAGACATCCCGTTTTTCAAAGGGTCTTTTTGCATGGGTAGGATACAATACAAAGTGGATTAGTTATGAGAATGTTGCGAGGGAGAATGGGAAAACAAAATGGTCATTTTTTAAGCTTTTTTCCTATGCAATAGACGGAATATTATCATTTTCCACATTCCCGTTAGTTATTTCATCACTTGCCGGTATAGTAACATGCATGATATCTTTGATTGTAATTATATATATGATTATACAAAAGTTATTTGTAGGAATCGATGTGGAAGGATATGCATTTATGGTATGTGTCATATTGTTTTTGGGAGGAGTACAGCTTAGTTGTATAGGAATAGTTGGGGCATATCTGTCAAAAATCTTTAAAGAAACAAAAGCAAGACCAGTATATTTGGTTAAAGAGCATGTAAGTTCAAAAAATAATGGAGGAGATACTAAAAATGCTTAGTAGAAACATAACCGTAAAGGTTAATTGGATTTTAGAAAACCTGTTATTTCCAATCATGAGGGAATGTAGATGGTTTATGTATTTAATTATATGGTTTGCGTATGGAAAATACACGAAATATATTATGGAATTTAAGGATAAATATCCTAACCTGACAGATGAAGAAATCAACCATTATTATGAGCTTATTGCAGATGCGCCAATTAATAAAAAGCGTATGACGGATTTGAATCAGGCGGGTGTCAGGTATATTTTATCTCATATTAAGGGACACACTGTTTTAGATGCTGCATGTGGAAGGGGTTATATGTTGAACCGGCTGATTAATAAAGGGTATGAAGCAGTAGGTGTTGATGTTGCGCCTGATGATAAAAATAAAAAAAGAGGCTGTGCCATTAAAGGCTCATTGCTTGATTTGCCATTTGAAGACAGTAAATTTGACACAGTAATATGCACACATGCGTTAGAGCATATAAGGGATTACAGAAAAGCAATTAGCGAGTTGCTCAGAGTTACGGGAAAAAGGTTAATTATTGTTATGCCGCGTCAAAGAGAATATAAGTATACACCGGATTTACATGTTAATTTTTGCCCATATATGTATAGATTCAAAAGCTTTTTAAAAGAAGGTGGATTGGCAGGCGGCAGGTATTTTAGTTTAGAGGGCGATTGGGTATGTATATATGATAAGAACAGAGAAGGGGTTTAATGTTTTTTTTAAAGATAAGTATTTTTGTTGTTGAATTGATTATTGTTCCTTTTTTATTAGGGCTTTTAATTTCGGTTAATGATACAATTCATATAAAAGAGCCATTGGCTAAATACATAATAGGATTTTTTTTGTCTTTGGCATTATTTTGGACTATATGTGTACCAATGACCCTTTTTAGGTGTTCATTTACACAATTTGTTAATTTTTATTCTTTTATAATAATTTGTTGTTGCATATTTTCAATTTGCCTAGTGTTAAAGAAAAGAGACATTTTATTAAAGCCTCATTTCAAAAAGTTCAATCGCTTTGAAATGATGTATTTTATGTTATTTATTTTGTTGTTATTTGTACAATTATATTTTGCTTTGTTTTATGATGTGACAACAAGCTCATATGATGATTACTCATATATAACATTATCGTTGGATGCTATTACTAATGATGGTATTTATATAACTGATATAAATTCTGGGAAAATAATAGCTGATTTCGATGGAAAAAGAGTTTGTGCGTCCTGGCCAATTTTCATTGCTTTTTTATCAAAAACAACAGGGGTACATGTTACCGTAATAGCTCATACCATTATGCCGATGTTTTTTTTGTTAATCGCATATATTGTTTATTATTTGATGGCTAAAAAATTGTTTAATAAGAGTGAAGATCGGTTGATTTTTTTATGTATTGTCTCTATGTTAAATATTTTTGGTTTATATTCAGATTATTCCCTGACGTTTAGATTGTTGGTGGCTTTGTGGCAAGGAAAAGCGATAGTTTCAACGATAATTATACCTTTTCTGATTGCGTATTTACCTAATATTTACAATGATAAGGTAAAAAAACAAAATATTATTTATTTGCTTGTTGTTTCGGCTGCTGCTTGTTGTACTACAGTTATGGGTTCCGGGATGATAATTTGTGTTTGTGTTGCCATGAGTATTGCCATGTCTGTCTATAATAAACGGCTGAGTGGGATGTGGTATGCAATTATTTGTAGCTTTTTTCCAAGTATACAATTGATATTGTATCTTGTTTTGAGGTAAATAGTATGGGATATATTGATTTTTTTAAAAACTTATTAAAGATTTATTGGGGAGATTATGGGATACAGGTGCTTTTTTATTTAGCACTTATTGTAATTGTTATATTTGAACGCAATAGAATAAAGAAAATAAATTGGGCGTGGTATACGGTATGTATGCTTATTATTATATTTAATCCTGTAATGGTTTTTTTATGTAAAAAATTGTTTGGAGATGAAAAGATATATGCTTATTATTCAAGGCTGTTTTGTGTGATTCCTGTTTTTTTTGTTATAGCATATGGTCTTGTACTGATATTAGGAAATTTGTCAGGGTGGAGAAAAGCTTGCTTTACAGTATGCATGCTTGTGATTATAGCAATTAGCGGGAATTGCGTATATGGCGAGAAATGGTTTGTTAAAGCCAATAATTTTAACAAAGTGCCTGTTGATGTAATGCAAATAAATGATATGTTTTTGGAATCTGATGACATTGTTTCAATTATGGTACCGGTTGATTTGGCTGTTTATCTTAGGCAGATTGATTCAAAATATTCATTACCATTTGGCAGATATGGACAAAGTACCATTAGTTATAAGCTTGAAAGTGATACACAGGATGTAGAGACAGTCATAAGATATGCAATGGAACATGATGTCGATTTCATTGTATGTAAAAATATTGGTAATACAATAAATTCCTATCAAAAGGCAGGTTGCGAATTGTATGGTTTGACTGAGCAATATGCAGTATTTATGATGCCAAAGTGGATTCTAACACAGTACGCTGAAAGTTCCTATAAAAGAGGAATGTTTTATACGATACAAAATACGGACGATGGGACTTTAATTGTAATAGATGGAGGATGGGAAGCTAATGAGAGCTATGTGAGGAAAATTATTGATCAAAAAGGTGGTATAGTTGATACATGGATATTAACTAATTATCATGCTGATCATATAGGGGCATTTAATAAAATATGTGAAAATCCACAAGGAATTGAGATAAAAAAAATATATGATGTGTTCATAGATTCAGAAATATATTATGATATTGCAAGAGAATGGGATGATATTGAGTGTTATGAAAAATATAATGAAGTTACTGAAGATTTAGATTTTGTTTATCATGCAGAAGCAGGTCAGAAATTACAATATAAAGATATGATTATTACTTTTTTGAATGTATTTGATGATAATATGTTAAAACAAAATAATATTTTAGATAATGCTTCATTAGTGTTTAAAATTGAAACTAATGATGACAGCGTGCTTTTTTGTTCCGATTGTAATTCAGAGTACATAGCAAATTATTTGATTGAACAATATAAATATGACTTGAAAGCGAAATATGTACAAGTTGGATATCATGGATACAATTCTTTACCTGAAGCTTTTTATGAGTTTATAGAACCTGATTATGCTTTTTTTGATGCACCTGATTGGATGATGTCAGGGGAACGTCTTTCGACAAAAGATTTGGCAGATTTTTTCAAGAAAAAAAATGTTGTTGTATATGATTATACAACAGCTCCTAATGTTTTTGGATTATATTAAATAAATATATTTTTCAGGGAAGAAAATGTATTATGGAAATCATAAATTATTTTGTTGAGGATGGTGGAAATGTTATTTCTTAAATTCTTTCTGTTTATATTTATGTTACTATTTGTATCATATTTATTTGGAGACACAGTTGTGTATGATGAATATAATATAACTTTATATAGCATTTGCATGAGGATTGTTAAGGGACAAGTTATACTAATGTCTTTTTTTTGGATTTGTTGTTTACCGGTCTTAATTTTCAATTTGAATATTATCCACCTAATATATATTTTTTTAACTTGTATAATTGCTTTCTCGAGCATTATATTTTTATTTGAAATTTTTATTACTAAGAAAAAAATAAAATTTAATATAAAACTTGATAAATCTAGTCTATATGAAATTTTATATTTGACTATGTTTGTAGGTGTAGTAATCATACAAATGTATTTTATTTTTTTCAATGAATCCGTAAGTGAGCTTTCGGACGAATATCATAATATAGTGCTTTTTTTAGATAGTTTGAAAGAAAGTAAAATATATGACGTCGATTTAGCAGGCTTAATTTTGGGAAATGCCCAAAATACAATGATTACATGGCCGATTTATATAGCTTTTTTGTCTATAGCATCAGGGCTGGATACGGCAACAATAATTTATACAGTAATTCCTGCGGTTTTCATTGTAATAGCATATATGATATATTATTTACTTGCGGTAAAGCTGTTTGATAAACGGGAAAATAGATTAATTTTTTTATTGATTTTAGCAGTATTGTATTTATTTGGTGGTTTTTCCTCATATTCACCTACAGTAGCATTATTATTAAACTTGTGGCAAGGACATAATATTGTTTTTTTGATAATTATACCACTTTTTATAGCATTAATTCCTAATATGGATAAATTTAATATAAATACACATGACATTATGTGGGGAATATCTTTTTCTATATCTGCTTGTTCTCTTAGTGCATGGGGTGCTGTAGCAATGCTGATTATGAGTTTTATTGTATTGATTTTATTGTTTGTATATAAGAAAAAAAGGGTTATAATAACTTTTTTTTCCGCATATTGCATTTTACCTATTGTTCAATTGATGCTTTTTTTGAGGTGATATAATGGGCGCTTGGCAGTTTATTAAAAATATAGTTAATTTGTATTGGGAAAATTCCGCCTTTGAAGGATTGTTTTTTTTCTGTCTTGTTTTAATATTGATTTTTGAAAATAAGAAAAATAGTAAAATTATTTGTATTTATACCATAATAGTTTTATTATTTATATTTAATCCACTGGCAGTTATATTGGGACAACGTATACTGGAAAAAATCAACATGCAGTTAGATGTATATTATATTAAATTATTTTATTTAATGCCTATTTTTTTAGTAATTGCTTATGGTTTAACTTTACTTATAAATTGCACCGAAAAACTAAAGAAATTTTTTATTACAATTGGCGTCTTGTTGTCAATTGTGTTAAGCGGAAGATGTATTTTTAATTCTGAATTATATGTTAAATCAGATGATATTTTTAAAATTGAAACGGATATTTCACAAATATTGGAATATTGCTATGATAAACGTTCTGTGAATGTTATAATATGGGATGAATTGCAGATACAAGATTTTCATGAGGATTTGATCTGGTATGAAAATAGAGAATAGATGTGAAGGAGAATTCTAATCATTAATTATGAAATGATTAAATGATGTACAGATGTTATTCAATACAGTTAATTTTCTGATCTTTTTTGTGAGTGTGTTAATAATATATTGGCTCATACCAAATAAAATAAGATATATATGGTTGTTGGTTGCAAGTTATTATTTCTATATGCAGTGGAATTTGCATTATATTGTATTAATTATAATTGTGACAACCATTACTTATTTTGGGGGAATAACAATAGAAAGAGTTTCAGAAAATCCAAAGAAAAGAGTATTTATTTTAACGATATGTTTGGTAATTTGTTTGGGGATATTGGCGGTTTTCAAATATGCAAATTTTGGAGTCCAAATTTTTAACAGAATACTTATTGCAACAGGAAATGATAGGATTATATGGTCATTAAAGATAATTCTTCCAGTGGGAATTTCTTTTTATACATTACAGTCATTGGGATATCTGATTGATGTTTATCGGGGAGATATATACGCAGAAAAAAATTACTTTAAATTTGCACTATTTGTTTCTTTTTTTCCACAACTTGTTGCGGGACCTATAGAACGTTCAAAAAACTTATTAAAACAGTTAAATACACCGAAACAATTTTCATATGAGAATTTGCGTAGAGGTTTCTTGCTAATTGCTTGGGGAATGTTTCTTAAAGTTGTAATTGCAGATCGCACTGCAATTTTTGTGGATAGTGTATATGGTGATTATCATACATATGGAGGATTATATATTGTATTTGCTACAGTTTTATTTTCCGTTCAAATTTACTGCGATTTTCACGGATATTCTACCATAGCAAGAGGAGTGGCTTTAACGATGGGATATTCTTTGGTAGAGAATTTTAATGCACCATATTTTTCTCAAAGTGTGAAAGAGTTTTGGAGACGTTGGCACATTTCTCTTTCGTCATGGTTTCGAGATTATTTGTATATACCCTTAGGGGGAAACAGAAAAGGAATGATAAGGAAAAATCTTAATCTTCTTATCGTATTTTTGGTTAGTGGATTATGGCACGGTGCAAGTATATCGTATATTTTCTGGGGGGGGGGTACATGGCGTATACCAGCTTGTTTCAAATTTACTTGAGCCAATAAAAAACAGAATTGAGTCTTTCTTGAATTGGAAGGATAAAACGCCTGAAAAAATTTTAAAAGCTTGTATAGCTTTTGTGTTAATAACTTTTGCGTGGCTTTTTTTCAGAGCTGGTGGATTTATGACGGCTTTAGACATGTTAAAATGTACTATTTCGACTTCTAATTTTAATATTTTGTTTAATGGTGCAATTTTTGATTTAGGAATTTCACGTCAACACTTTTGTGTTTTATTAATTTCTATTTTAATCCTATTTATGATTGATTATAGAAAATATAGGGGCGTTGATGTGGTAGAGGAATTTTTTTCACAACATTTTTGGTTCCGTTGTTTAATGGAAATAGCATTGTTTTTTACAATATTATTATTTGGTTGTTATGGAGAATTGTATGATGCGGCAAGTTTTATTTACTTTCAATTTTAGGACAAAAGCAAAAAGAACTATCGAAATTCTTGTTTTGATAGGATTAATAAATTTGGTAGTGTATTTTTTGAATTATTTATACCAAGAGCCTGACTATGCTGCACGTATTATGTGGAAAAGCTTTTACGATCAGGATGATGTTGATACAATTTTTTTGGGTTCTTCTCATGTATATTGTGATGTTGACGTGTATGTGGTTGATGAGGTTATGAACTGTAAGTCATTTGATATGTCTACCAGTTCACAGAGAATACAGGAGTCGTATTATAATTTGATTGAGGCAAATCAAAATTATGATATTAAAAATGTGTATGTTGAGCTATATTATGTTGAATCAACAGATAAAGATGGTGATTATAATACTGGTAATGCGATGAAAAATTCATGGAAAAATACGGATTATATGAAGAAAGGGTTTGCGTGGCTTGAGGGTGTATGGAAAATGAATGATAGTGAACATTTAATTGATGCACTGATGCCGTTTGTAAGATATAGGGCATATTTATTTGATTGGGACTATATATCCGAACGAATTAGTATTAAGAATTCAGACGATTATAAAAATTATAAATATCATTATGATTTTCCTGAAAATGGATTTTATGAAATAGATTTAAATCGCAAAGGCTTTTGGTATTCCACAAGAATAATGGATGAGTTTATTTATACACCAACACGAGACAAACTTGATATGTGTATGACGGGTGATGCAGAAAATTATATAAAAAAAATAATTGAGTATTGCAATGAGCATGAAATAAATTTAAAATTGTTTATATCGCCAATATATGAAACGGAATTGTTATCTATAGAAGGGTATGATACTTATTTAGATTCCGTTCAAGCACTTGCAGATGAATATGCAGTTCCAATTTATGATTTCAATCTTATAAAAGGAGAATATTTGGAATTGTACATAGATGACTTTTATGATATTGGACATTTAAATAGTCGAGGAGCTAAAAAATTTACCAGAATACTCTGTGAGGTACTTAGCAATGAAACTGTAGATAAGAATATGTATTTTTATGATTCGTTTCAGGAAAAAATGCAAAATGAAACACCGAAGTTATATGGGACATATTGGATAAATAAACAAGAACGTATTATAAAAATTGCGGCCAGTGATAATTCTGATATGGAATTTAAAGTTGTTTTTGAACAGGTTGATGACAAAGGCGCAGAATATAAGACATCTTCTAAGCTGATGTTGCAAGATTATAGTAAAAACAGGGAAATTGCAATTCCCAAGGTTGATCATGGTAAAATTATGATATATTGGAGAATGAAGAATTTAGAAGATAATGTTGAAACAATGGAGATAATGTTTTGATGTATAAATGGCAAGCAGGTATTGTAAAATTATGAAATTTATATAAAAATATGTTAAGGTTTTAACATGGGGAGGGCAAAATAATGAATAACTTTGAAAACATAAAAATCGCTGTTGCAGGCACAGGCTATGTAGGACTTTCTATTGCTACACTACTGTCGCAGCATCATGAGGTAATTGCGGTTGATGTAATTAAAGAAAAGGTTGATATGATTAACAACCGAAAAAGTCCTATAGAGGATGAGTATATTGAAAAATTCCTTTTGGAAAAAGAGCTTAGGCTCACGGCAACCTTAGATGCGGAGAACGCATATGCGAATGCTGATTTTGTTGTTATAGCTACACCTACAAATTATGATAGTCATAAAAATTTCTTTGATACGTCGGCTGTTGAGGCTGTAATTGAGTTGGTTTTAAAGGTAAATCCAAATGCTGTTATGGTTATAAAATCAACAATTCCGGTTGGGTATACAGTTTCTGTAAGGAAGAAATATAATACATCAAATATTATTTTCAGTCCTGAGTTTTTAAGAGAGTCAAAGGCGCTTTATGATAATTTATATCCAAGCAGAATTATTGTGGGTACTGATGAGTCCGACAAAAATCTCACACTTGCAGCACACACGTTTGCCACACTTTTACAGGAGGGCGCCCTTAAAGAGAATATTGATACACTATTTATGGGATTTACAGAGGCGGAGGCAGTAAAACTTTTTGCTAACACCTATCTTGCACTCAGGGTATCGTATTTTAATGAGCTTGATACTTATGCCGAAATGAAGGGCTTAAATACGGAAGCAGTAATTAAGGGGGTATGCCTTGATCCTAGAATTGGCTCACATTACAATAACCCAAGTTTTGGATATGGAGGATATTGTCTTCCAAAGGACACGAAGCAGTTACTAGCGAATTATGATAATGTGCCTCAAAATATGATGTCTGCTATTGTTGAGAGTAATAGGACGAGAAAGGATTTTATTGCAGACCGTGTATTGGAAAAGGCAGGATATTATAGCGCAAACAGTTCTTGGGATCAAGAAAGCGAGAAAGAGGTTGTTATAGGCGTCTATCGTCTTACGATGAAGTCAAATTCGGATAATTTTCGTCAGTCTTCTATACAGGGTGTTATGAAGCGGGTCAAAGCAAAAGGAGCAACGGTAATAGTTTATGAGCCGGCTTTGCCTGACGGGACAACCTTTTTTGGTTCAGAGGTTGTGAATGACCTAAATGAATTTAAAGTTAAATGTAATGCAATTATAGCAAACCGTTATGATGCTGAACTTGACGATGTAAGAGAAAAGGTTTATACAAGAGATGTGTTTAAGAGGGATTAAAAATATGAATAAAAAAAACAACGAAAAAAAAATAATTTTGGTTACTGGTAGTGCTGGTTTTATAGGATATCATCTTTCTAAGAAACTTTTAGATGAAGGTTTTGTGGTTGTAGGAGTAGACAATTTAAACGATTATTATGATGTCCAGCTTAAACTTGATAGATTGGAACAACTAAAACTATATAAGGATTTTGATTTTTTCAAAATTGATATTTCTGATAAAGAATCACTTGAAAAGGTTTTTGCGGACGTCAGACCTCAAATTGTTGTAAACTTGGCAGCGCAGGCAGGTGTCAGATATAGTATCACAAATCCGGAGGCTTATATAAGCTCTAATTTAGTAGGTTTTTTTAATATTCTTGAATGTTGCAGATATAATATGGTTGAGCATTTAGTGTATGCTTCATCTAGTTCCGTGTATGGTTCAAATAAGAAAGTACCGTATTCTGTTGAAGATAGGGTGGACAATCCTGTAAGCTTATATGCTGCAACAAAAAAATCTAACGAGCTTATGGCACATGCATACAGTAAATTATATGGTATACCAGCAACCGGGCTAAGGTTTTTTACAGTTTATGGACCTTTTGGAAGACCTGATATGGCATATTTTTCTTTTACAAATAAAATTCTTGCAGGTGAAACCATAAAGATATTCAATAATGGTGATTTGTACAGGGATTTCACATACATTGATGATATTATACAGGGGATGATGCGGATTATACCAAACCCTCCTGTTGAAAATAAAGATGGTGTTAGATATAAAGTGTACAATATAGGTAATAATAAGCCGGAAAATTTATTGCATTTTGTAGAAGTTTTGGAAATGTGTCTTGGTAAAAAGGCAGATAAAGAGTTTTTACCTATGCAGCAAGGGGATGTATATCAAACTTTTGCGGATGTAAGTGACTTGGAACGAGATTTTGGATTTAAACCTGATACCAGTTTGGAAGATGGCTTGACTAAGTTTGTCGAGTGGTATAATCAGTATATGAAATAAGTTAGTATTATTTTTGAACAAATTAATGAAAAATCTTTACTTCAACACATAAGGTCTGGTAAATACTAGAAATATAGCATTTACCAGACTTTTTTATTTATCTAAATTGGTTTAACTGGCACAAATACACTATAACTAGGACAATGAGCTAAATGCATTTTTTGACATGGTATGATATATTAAATAACAGAAGAAAGGTGGATTATTAAAATGAACCAATCTAGTAAAAGCAAGTTTGCTGAAATCGCTAAAATAAGTATTATTATCAGTATTATGCTTCTTATCCTTGCATGCCCTATTACTATATTTATTGCATTTATGAAATTTGATAAGGCAGTTGCTGCTGCATATGCAGAGGCATCATTGTTGTCAACTGGAATTGCAATTATTGGTGCTGCGATAACGGTGTGGACAGGCTTGAACATTGCTAATTCCATAAATAGAAGAGAATTGGAAGAATTGAAATCAGATTCTGAACGTATAAAAAAATCTGTTGAAGTGAGTTTTAATAACTACAATATGCTCTTTTTACAGGAATTATTGAAAACTTCAAAGGATGCCATTTCAATGTATTTTTATGAAAAATTTATAGAATATTTTAATAAGCCGCAAAACCATAATGATGATGTCCTGTCGCTTATGGAAATTGAGCATGTTTTTGTTGAAATTTATTCCTTGTATACATCAGGAAGTAATCAACATGAATTATTAATAGCAAAAGCAAATGTTGGTTTGAAAAAAATAGAGGAGTATGCATCAAGTAAACAGCCGGAGAAATTAGTGAAGCAGTATTTAGATTACAGAATTGCTGAATTTAAGTATTATAAAGGATATAATGAAGAAAAAATAAAGGATGTTTACGAATGCTTTATGAGCGCTATCAATATATGTACCAATTTTGCAAAACAAATAGATATACCATTGGAATATGATGAGGATAAACGTGATAATCCTCCGGATTATAATGGAGATAGTGTTGAACTGGCATGTTATTTGGCAGGAGCCGTTGGTGATTCTTATAGCAGAATTGTAAACGTATGTGGTACAGATGCTGTATTTAAAACAAAAAAAGATATGAAGGATTGTGCAAATAAAGCAGTTTATTATTGTGGGTGTGCTGCTAAATGGAGCAAAAATACTCCTTATGAACGAGAGGTTTATTTTAGAAATCTTGGGTGTGCATATGAAGGTCTGGATAAAGTATTTAATCAATTGTTTGTAAATAAGAATAAAATTATGGACAACTACAAACATGCATTTATAAAAATGCATAATGACGGTACTATAATGGAGATAAGAAAACAAAAAATATATCATACAATACTGTCTTATTATGAAAAATGTTTTAGAAAAGAATTTTCCGAGATGGATGGTGAATGTTTAAATTATACAAAAGAAAAACGTGCTTCAGTTTTATGTGGTAAGAATGCGGAAGGACATTCTGAATATAGGGCTGAATTGGAGAAAATGCTTTCCAGTATAAAAGAAAAAGATAATAATACTATAGTAAATATGTTGCATGATTATGTAATGATTGCCCGCTCGGGAGTAAATCATAATCCGCATTATACATTGCGAATTTCCCTGCTGGGGCTTTCTTATACATACGTTATATTTTTATTGAAGGCGGGTAACGATTCGGCAAAACAAAAATTCACAAAACCTTTGAAATACTATATTGCAGAAATTGAGAAACTGATTTCCTATTTGGATATTCTTGGTATGGAGGATGATGATTATGCTAATGAGCTTCGTCTTCGATATAAGGGGATTACGGGAAATTGGCATACCCATTGACATTATATCTAAAAACAATTATAATAGAACAAATGTTCTATATGCAAATGAGGTGATAAGTTGAAAAAAGACAAATTTCGAGACCCGATTCATGGCTTTATTGAAGTGAGAAGTGGTGAGCTGAAAATTATCAATTCCAAACCATTTCAAAGACTTAGATACATAAAGCAGCTTGCTATGACTTATTATGTTTTCCCTGGTGCGGAACATACACGTTTTGAACACTCGTTAGGAGTTATGCACCTTGTAACTAGAGCGTTTAGTTCTGCCATACAAGGCTTTGAAGATAAATTTCCTGAACCTAAGCGTGCATGGTATGAGCAATTGCTAAGGCTGATAGCACTTGTACATGATATAGGTCATGCACCATTTTCCCATGCATCTGAAAAACTTTTTTCTGATGGGCTGGAACATGAAGACTATACTGTTAAGATTATAACTGAAACAGAAATTGCAGACATTATACATGAAATAGGTAATGAATTTGTAAACAAGTATGGTGAGGAATATAATATAACGCCCAAATTGTTATGTGATATTTACAGGGGAAGAGATGCAGGACCAAATTCTGAATTTATGTTTTTAAAAAGTTTTATGGATAGTGAATTAGATTGTGATAAGATGGATTATTTGCTGCGTGATTCATACTATTGTGGGGTAAAATATGGTGTTTATGATATTGAACGTTTAATTTCCTCATTTACAATTTACTTTATGGATGACTGCCCTCGGCTTGCAATTCAACATGGAGGTGTTCAGGTATTTGAGGAATTTGTTTTAGCGAGATACTTTATGTTCATACAGGTATATTTCCATAGAACCCGAAGATATTTTGACATTATGCTTGTAAGAGCTTTAAAGTCTGTTTTACCTGATGGGATATATCCGGTAAATACAGCGAAGTATTTGGAGTGGGATGACTGTAGGGTAATACAGGCTTTAAAGGAAAATGCTCAAGATGAGGCGTGTAGAAATATTATATTCCGAATTGTATACCCACGGGTCTGCTATACGAAAACACATCCGGTTGAAGCGGATAAGAGAGAATTTCAGAGGAATTATTCTGAATTATCAGAAAAAGTAGGGAAAGAAAATTTGATTGTGGATAAATCGGCAGGTAAAATGCCGCATAAAATTCCTAAAAGGGTTGAGTTTTCTGACGAAAAGGCTATAATAATTTATGATGAAAAAACTGACAGGGTAACAACGATTTCTGAGGAGTCGGAAATTATTAATGCTTTGTCAGAAAAAATTGATATAATGAGAATATACTGTGCTCCCAATGTTGCAGAAAAAGCGTTTGAATACATGAAAGACGTTAATGATAGTATTATGGAGGACGAATTATGAAATATGAAAACCATGCGTATCTTTTTGAATTGATTTGCGAAAAATTTGATGGTGCTGAGCTTGGGAAAAAAGCAGCTCAAAAGTTGTTTTACTTTTTTGAGAGAGAAGGCATAGCGCTTAATCTTCGATATGGTATACATTATTATGGACCTTACAGTGAAAAATTAGACAATATTATGTATTACCTTGAAAGCGAAAATGTAATAAAAATTGATGATAGTGGAAAAACGCATGTAATAAGTAAAGGGGGTGTTTCGATATCTCACAATAGCTTGTCAGATGTTGAAAAAAAATGTGCCATACAGGTAATAGAGCAGTTTGCACATAGAAGTCCTAGGGAATTAGAGGCGCTTGCTACTATGGATTATGTTGCTAATAATCTTGTTTATGCTCCTATCAGTAAGGAAAAAATTATAAATAAATTTAAAGAGATAAAGGGAACAAAATTTGATGAAGCAACGATTGAAAATACGTTTGATGAATTACGGAAATTAAATTTAATTACTGTGTAATTGTAAGACTATTTTGATGCACAGGCTCTAAAATACGGAAATGTCATAAAATTTCTAAAAGGGTTGGGCAATATCTCCTTGCTCCAACCCATATTTTAATTTATAATATCCACCGTAAACACACATAAAAACAACACATGGAAATACTAAAATGCAAAAATATTTAGAAAAATGTTCTCCTTAAATCAACCAAGCAGGCACGTACCAATTTTTTTCGTCAATCGGAAGTAAGTCGCTTGACATACAAATAACACTGCCTGTTCCGATTTCAATCTTTAAGCTTTCCAAATCGTTAAAGGTATCAGTTCGGGTCACAGGCTCTAAAACATGGAAATTCTTGATTGCCGCCTTACCAGGGGAAGCGGACTTTTTAATCTCTATCGGGAAAAGGGTTCCGTTTTGATAAATCAGCAGGTCGATTTCCTTCTTATCCTTGTCCCTGTAATAAAAAATCGGAGGCTCCTTTCCAGCATTGAGATAGCTTTTATAGATTTCCGAAAATACATAGCTTTCAAAAAATGCCCCTGACATTGCTCCTTTTTCTAATGCCTCGGAATTGCCCCATTTCAAAAGATATGCCGCAAGTCCGGTGTCCAAAAAGTGAAGAAGAGGCATTTTTACAACACGTTTTAGTGCATTATTGTGATATGGCTGTATCAGTGCAATGATGTGGGAGGATACCAAAACGGACAACCACTTTTTAGCCGTTGGAGCAGAGATACCCGTTGCACTTGCCAATTCTTCATAAACAATTGGTTTGGAGGTGTGGGCTGCAACAATCGTCATAAAATTGTAAAACTGCATTTCATCAGCGACTTGCGTCAAATCACGAATATCCCGATGCAGATAGGTATCTACATAGGAACGGTAATAGGTTTCACAATCTACATTTTTATCTGCATAAAGCTCTGGCATGGAGCCCTTGAAAATTCTCCTGTAAATTTCATTCAGTCCCCGTGGTTTTATGGTTGATATGCGCTTCATTAGCTGTCTGGCATCTGTACAAAATGGCTGACTTGGTTTTTTATAAATCTCTGCATCGGAAAGTCCCAACAGGTTTATAATGCCGACACGTCCCGCAAGGCTTTCACTGACATTCTCCATAAGTCTAAAAACCTGTGAACCCGTAATCCAAAAATCGCCCTTTCGTTTTGAATGGTCAACGCTCATTTTGATATACGGAAGGAGTTCTGTTGCATATTGAATCTCGTCAATCAGTATTGGTGGCTCATATCTCTGCATGAATAACGCCGGGTCATGTTTTGCGAGGTATCGCACGTCAGGATCATCTAGGGTTACGTATTTACGGTTTACGCCAAGTCCCTTTTGTTCCTCTGCCAGTTTTTGCAGTAAGGTTGTTTTTCCTACCTGCCTCGGACCTGTTACCAAAAGCACGGGAAACATTTTGGAAATCCGTGCAATCGTATCCTCGGCAGATCTCTTTATATATGTCATGATAATTCCTCCTAAAAGTCTGCATATTAAATATCCAAAAACACGTCTAAACTAAAATGTGAATTTATTATAGACGACATTTGCGCCTTTGTCAACGCTGATTGTAATAATATCTCCTTGCTCCAACCCACATTTTAGTTTATAATACCCACCATAAGCACATATAAAAACAACACAAGGAAATACTAAAATGCAAATGCAGGAATATTTAGAAAAAGCACTTAAAAGACGCATGGACGTATCAGTATATCTGGATTGTAAAGAATTGTCACGAACCTTTGAAAACACCTACGATTTTTATATAATCAAAATGGATGGTGTTGAATGGCTGGTTGCTGAGCCGTTAATGAGGTTTTCTCTGAGCTTTATGAGAAAGCACCAAAGACTTATGAAGATAATTTCGGGTATGGAGTGTGCATTGTATCTCAAAAACCAAAGTCTTTATATAAGGAATACGATGGTGGAGGAGGGGATTCCTTTTATCATTTGGGACAAAATGGTTTTTCTTCCTTTTTTGGATATATTGGTATATGCGAGAGCAGATAAAACGATTATGCCTGTTGAAAGAATTGCATTTCTTACGCAAAAGCTATTGCTTTTGGCTTTGTATGAAAAGTGGCAGGATGTGCCTGTGCAAGAAATTGCAAAGAAGCTTAATGTTACAACTGTGGCGGTGCGTAAATGCTTTGATGAAATACAGTATTTAAAGCTTCCGATTATCAAGGATGTTGGAAGGGCAAGGCTGCTTTCCATAGACATTCCTGCAAAGGAGCTGTGGAACTTGTTGGAACCCGTATTTAGAAATCCTGTGATTAAGACATTTGAATTTATCGAGGATATTTCAGCAGATGTAAAATCAGGCAGCTCGGCAATTTGTCGGTATTTTGGATTGCAGGATAATCCTTACCCTACATATGCGGTTACGAAACGGGATTTGCAAAGATTTCAGATTAAGACGAGGGAGCAGGCATTAGATGGCGATGAAATAGGCTGCGTTGTTCAGGAGCTTGGTTATTGTATCAATTTTAATGGAACGGGCTTTGTTGACCCGCTTACTGTTTATTTGTCCATGGGTAATGAGCAAAAGCAAAATAGCAAAGTAAAAGCTTGCGTGGATGCCATATTAAAAGAATGTACATAATGGGTTAATGGTTATTTGTTTATTGTCGTTTACTTGTAAAAATAACTTTGTTATAATGAAAGGACGGCAATTAAGCAAGTTGTAAAATTTTATACTTTGTAAATAACTTATAAATGAAAAATATTTATTAGAAAGGCGGAAAAATGAACGGTAAAACAGAAAAATTTGGAAAAATAACAGTTGAAACATGTGATATAGAAGGACTTAAGGTAATTACCCCTTCTGTATTTGGCGACGAGCGTGGATATTTCATGGAAACCTATCAGAAGCAGGACTTTCAGGCAGCAGGCATTGATGTGGATTTTGTGCAGGATAATCAGTCAAGCTCCAAGAAGGGCGTGTTAAGAGGACTGCATTTTCAGATAAATTATCCACAGGATAAGCTTGTGCGTGTGGTAAACGGCGAGGTTTTTGACGTGGCAGTTGACCTTAGGGAAGGCTCAAAAACCTTTGGAAAATGGTTTGGCGTTGTGCTTTCTGCCGAGAATAAAAAGCAGTTTTTTATTCCAAAAAATTTTGCACACGGTTTCATTGTCCTTTCTGAAAGTGCTGAGTTTACCTATAAATGCTCTGACTTTTATCATGCGAATGATGAGGGCGGGCTTTTCTTTGATGACCCTGATATAGGGGTAGCGTGGCCCCTTCCTGATGGAATGACAAAGGCTGACCTTACCATTTCTGACAAGGATAAGAAGTGGGGCGGAATTAAGGATTATAAAAACAAATAGGCTATAAATATATCGTTCAAAATACAAATATCGTGAACGTATATTGTATTATCAGGAGGCATAATATGTCGCAAAATATTTTAGTAACAAGGTCTTCCCTGCCTGACTTTGACGAGTATGTTGATGAAATAAAGGGGATGTGGGATACCCATTGGCTTACGAATATGGGACCTGAGCATAATAAGCTTAAGGAACAGTTGAAGGAGTATCTGGGCGTGCCGATGCTAGATTTGTTTACAAACGGGCATATGGCGCTGGAGCTTTCCTTACAGGCATTAAAGCTTCAGGGGGAGGTTATTACGACGCCCTTTACCTTTGCATCCACGACCCATGCCATAGTAAGAAATGGCTTGGAGCCGGTTTTTTGTGATATTAATCCAAATGATTTTACAATTGATGTTTCAAAGCTGGAGGCTTTGATTACGGATAAAACCAGTGCCATAGTGCCGGTTCATGTTTACGGAAATGTTTGTGATATTGAAGCCATAGACAGCATTGCGAAAAAACATGGACTGAAGGTTATCTATGACGCAGCCCATACATTTGGGGTAACATATAAAGGAAAGAGTACAGGCAGCTATGGCGATGTGTCCTGCTTTAGTTTTCATGCAACAAAGGTATTTCATACGATTGAAGGCGGAGCAGCATGCTTTGCCGATGATGCATTTGGATTAGAGCTTTATAGGCTGAAGAACTTTGGCATACGTGATGTGGAGACGGTGGATGGCATCGGCGCAAATGCTAAAATGAATGAGTTTTGTGCTGCAATGGGAGTCTGTAATTTGCGGCATCTTGATGAGGAGATTGAAAAGCGAAGGCTTGTAGTCGAGCGGTATACGGAACGGCTTAGTAATATTACCGGCATCAGATTAAACAGTACGCAGCCTGACACCCGGACAAATTATGCATATTTTCCTGTTGTTTTTGATGAGAAGCTTTTTGGCACAGATAGAGATGGAGTTTCTAATGCGTTAGCGCAGCAGGGAATCAGTGCAAGAAAATATTTTTACCCGATTACCAATACGTTTGACTGCTTCAACGGAAGGTATGATGCGAATCTTACGCCCGTGGCGTTACATATCAGTAAGAGGGTTTTGACGCTGCCGCTTTATGCAGGGCTTTCCTTAGCCGATGTTGACAGGATATGTGATATTATTATCTCCTGTAAAATATAAGCAGATGCATCAATCTGTTTGGAGCGAAACATGAACAAAGAATTATTGAAACCTAAAATGATAATAAAAGGCATAAAATATTTATTTCAAAATGGCATTGGTCTGTTTATAACAAAAATTAAGCAGGTTTTTTGGGGAATGGACTATTACTATCCGAAATGGTTTGAAAAGCACAGGGCTGATTCTGAGGAGCTTGAAAGACAGAAAAAGGTCCGCTTTTCCTATGCGCCTGTCATCAGTGTTCTTGTGCCAGCCTACAATACGCCTGAGAAATATCTTCGTGAAATGCTGGAGTCGGTTCTCGCACAGACCTATGAAAATTGGCAGCTTTGCATTGCAGACGGAAGCGATACAAAAAAAGAGGCAGGCAGGCTTACAAGGGATATCATAAAAGAATATCAGGCAAGGGACAGCAGAATAACGTGTACATTTCTTGAAGAAAACAAGGGCATTTCGGAAAATACAAATGCCGCGCTTGCACTTGCAAAGGGCGAGTATGTGGGACTTTTTGACCATGATGATCTGCTTGAGCCGGACGCGCTTTACCATATTGTAAGTGTGTTAAATGAAAACACGACTTCAAATCATGGAGCATATGATATTATTTATACGGATGAGGATATGATTAATTCCAAGGGAAATAAGCGGATGACACCAAAGTTTAAGCCGGATTTTTCCATGGATCTTATTTTGGTACACAATTATATCACTCATTTTTTTGTTGCGAGAAAGGAGCTTATCCATAAGGTGGGTGCCTTTGACAAAGAATATGACGGGGCGCAGGACTATGATCTTATACTGAAATGTATTGAGCAGACAAGTGAAATAAAACATATACCACATATTCTCTATCATTGGAGGATTCACAAAAATTCTACTGCGGGAAACCCCAAAAGCAAGGAATATGCCTATGATGCGGGAAGAAGGGCGCTGCAGGCACATTTAGACCGTGTGGGAATTAAGGCTGAGGTTGGATTTACCGATATGACCGGACTTTATGATGTAAGGTACATGATTGATGAGGAGCCGCTTGTTTCCATTATAATTCCAAATAAAGACCATATAGATGACTTGACGAAATGTGTAAGCTCCATATATGATAAAAGCATTTATAAACGCTTTGAATTTGTCATAGTCGAAAATGGAAGTACTGAGGAAGAAACCTTCCGATATTATGAGGCTATGGAGCAGGTGCACGACAACTTCCATGTTGTAAAATGGGAAAAGGGCTTTAATTATTCGGCAATCAATAATTTTGGCGTTTCTATGGCAAAAGGGGAATACATTTTATTGTTAAATAATGATACGGAGCTTATCAGTCCCGATGCACTTTCAAGAATGGTTGGAATTTGCATGAGGGATGATGTGGGAGCCGTGGGGGCAAAGCTTTTTTTTGCAGATGATACGGTGCAGCATGCAGGCATCGTGATAGGCTTTTCCGGCTATGCGGGACATGTCTTTTCCGGCTATGAGGACACTAATATGGGTTATATGATGCGGGCAAGGATAAACAGCAATTTCAGTGCGGTTACTGCTGCCTGTCTTATGACGCCTAAGGCAGTGTTTGATAAGGTTGGCGGACTATGTGAGGAATTTGTCGTTGCGGGCAATGACGTCGATTATTGTCTGCGGGTTGGCAGGGCTGGACTTTTGGTTACCTACTGCGCAAATGCAAAGTGGTATCACTATGAATCCAAATCAAGAGGATATGAAGATACCCCTGAAAAAAAGGCAAGATTTGAAAAGGAAATTTCCCTGTTCAGAGAAAAGTGGCAGGATATTTTAAGGGATGGGGATCCTTTTTATAACATTAATTTCCCAGTGTCGCTTCCGCCCTTTACCCTGCCTAAGTGATATTTATAATGATTATGAATAGTATAATGTGAATTGCTTTATATACTATTGATTATGTCCTATAACGGAGAAAGATATGTATAAATCGGAACAGCAAAAACGAATTTTCAGCATAACGTCCAATTTCATATTGTGGGTTTTTGAGGCACTTACATTTGCTGTCGTATGGTTTCGGTATTATCATAATCCCTATAACAGCCATTTCTTTAAGTACGGACATATGGCGGTTATCGGGCTGTATGCCATATTCATGTACCTGCTCACAAAAAGCTTTAACGGCTATAATGTGAGCTATATGAGGTCGGTTGATTTGATCCTTTCCCATATGCTTGCCATTATCTGTTCAAGCGGTGCGGGCTATGTGTTTATCTGTATGGTTTTTACGGATTACATGCCTGTGCTTCCTGTTTTGCTTGGGGCACTTTTGCAGATTGTTTTTGCAGGCGTGTGGATAAAGCTTACAAGGGTGATATACGGAAAGGTTTTTCCGCCAAGAAAGGTTATCATTATATGTGGAAATTATCCACTGGAAACCTTCCTTGAAAAGCTTAATACAAGAACGGATAAATATGAGGTTAAGGAAATTTTAAATTATCAGAAGGGCTTTGAAAGGATATGCAGTGATGTGCTTGATTTTGAGGGTGTATTTTTGTATGACCTTCCATCAGGGGAACGGAACAGCATAATGAAATATTGCTATGAGCATGATATCCGTACCTATGTTGTGCCGAAAATCACGGATATTATTATGCGCGGCTCGGATTATATGCATCTTGTGGACACGCCCCTTTTTCTTTCGCGAAATCAGGGACTTCATTTGGACCAGAGATTTGTGAAAAGAATTATGGACATAGTAACAGCGCTTGCCGGTATCGTAGTAACGGCTCCCCTTATGCTTATCATTGCCCTTTTCATAAAGGTATATGACGGCGGGGCTGTTTTGTATAAGCAGGAGAGGCTTACGCTTGGGGGCAAATGCTTTATGATGCTGAAATTCAGGAGCATGGGCATTGATGCTGAGGAGCAGGGGGTACAGCTTGCAAAAAAGCATGACGGCAGGGTAACGCCCGTAGGCAGGGTGTTAAGAAGACTGCATTTAGATGAATTGCCACAGCTTTTTAATGTGCTTGCAGGGGATATGTCCATTGTGGGACCACGTCCCGAACGCCCTGAAATATTTGAAAGATATTCTAAAGAAATACCTGATTTTGCAATAAGGCTGAAAGTGAAAGCGGGCATAACGGGCTATGCGCAGGTTTACGGCAAATACAACACGAAGCCCATAGACAAGCTTAAGCTTGATTTGACATACATACAGGAATACAGCTATTGGCTTGATATAAAGCTGATGATTTTAACCTTCCGTGTCATTTTCAGGAAGGAAAGCTCTGAAGGAATTTAGATATTTGGAATGGGATGATGTTCAAGAGGGAGGAGCATTACATGAATATAGCGGTTATTATTGCGGGCGGTTCGGGTTCCCGCATGGGGCAGGACATACCAAAGCAGTTTATCAATGTATATGACAAGCCGGTCATCGTGTATACGCTTGAGAGCTTTGAAAGACACGATATGATTGATGCCATTTTAGTTGTCTGTATCGACGGCTGGCATGATATACTTTGGGCATATGCAAAGCAGTTTAACATAACAAAGCTTAAATGGGTCGTGTCAGGAGGCAGCAGTGCACAGGAGTCCATAAGAAATGGGGTTTATCATTTAAAGGATAACTGTGACGGAGGCGATAACATTATCATTCACGATGGAATCAGACCACTTGTTGATGATGCGGTTTTAAATGATGTGATTGATAAATGTAATGAATACGGAAATGGTGTGTCTTCTCTGCCGTACAATGAGCAGATTTTCGTTGTGGATGATGAAAAATCCACAACAAAATACATTCCGAGGGAGACGCTGAGGAGAGTGTCAACGCCGCAGGCATATAAGCTGGATAAGCTTATTTGGGCATATGAGAAGGCATTTCAGGAGGAAATCGGAATTTACGGCTCCTCCTACACAAATACAATGATGGTGGAGCTTGGAGAACGGCTTTATTTTGCAAAAGGCTCTGATAAAAATATAAAGCTTACCACAAAGGATGATTTGGAGATATTTAAGGGGTATCTGACTGCGGAAAAAGACAAGTGGTTGAAGTAAATCGGAACATATGCCGAAAGGAAAACCGGAATGGCTGCTGTTCCATGGCGGAGGTTTTGTTATGTCATTATATGATAGCAGGCTTTATAGGGAGGATATAAAGCGTGTTGCCTGTTGCAATTATAAATGGGAAATGCTAAGAGGAAAATCCGTAGCAATATCAGGCGGTACAGGTATGATTGGAAGCTTTATCGTTGATGTTCTTATGTACCAAAATGAGGTTATGGACTTGGAAGCCTGCGTATATGTTATTGGAAGAAGCAAAAAAAAGGCTTGGGACAGGTTTGGAAGCTATATGGATTGTGACAAGCTTCATTTTGTCTGCCACGATATAAATGAACCGCTGGACATAAGCGAAGCTGCAGATTTGAATGGGGTTGATTACATCATACATGCTGCAAGCAATACACACCCTGCCGCTTATGCGGGTGATCCCATAGGCACAATATCTGCAAATGTGCTTGGAACAAAATATCTTTTGGATTTCGCCGAAAAAGCAGGCTGTAAACGGTTCGTATTTCTATCATCCGTTGAGATTTACGGTGAAAATAAGGGTGATACAGATAAATTTGCCGAGGATTATCTTGGATATATAGACTGCAATACGCTTCGTGCAGGCTATCCTGAGAGCAAGAGGACGGGGGAGGCACTTTGTCAGGCATACAGGAAGCAGCATGGACTTGACGTTGTTATTCCACGGCTTTCAAGAACCTATGGACCGACCATGCTTCTGTCGGACACGAAGGCGATATCCCAGTTTATCTTAAAGGGAGCATATGGTGAGGATATTGTGTTAAAAAGTGAGGGCACGCAGCTTTATTCATACGTCTATGTGGCAGATGCCGCCTCTGCAATTATAACGCTTATGCTTGAGGGAGAAAATGGACAGGCTTACAATGTTGCGTCCGATGCCTCCGATTTGACGCTTCGGGAGCTTGCAAAAATTATAGCAGATTATGCTGGCAAAAGGGTTGTTTACGAGCTTCCCGATAAAACGGAAAGCGCAGGCTATTCCAAGGCGACAAAGGCGCTGCTTGACTGTCAGAAATTAAAGGGCACGGGCTGGACATCGCTTTATGGCATGCCGGATGGGTTAATCAGGACGATTGATATAGTAAAAGAAATTATAAATTAAGCGTGTGACAGCTAATCGGTTAGTTAAGGCAATTGTTTTATCATGATTAGGAGAAACGGTATAAAACAGTATGAAAACATTTTTTCAGGAGTTTAAGCAATACGGCAATTTGTTTGTGGAGCTTGTAAGAAAGGGAATTAAATTAAAATACAGACGGTCATATCTTGGCATTATATGGTCTATGGCTGAGCCGCTGCTTACCATGATTGTGCTTACCGTTGTATTTGGAACGCTGCTTGGACATGATGGGAAGGATTTTCCTGTCTACATTCTTGCAGGACGGCTTATCTATACCCTTTTTTCGCAGTCAACAACAAATGCATTAAAGTCTATCAGGACAAATCAGGGAATGATAAAAAAGGTGTATGTGCCAAAATATCTTTACCCCCTGTCAGGAATAGCATATAACTATGTGCTGTTCTTAATATCCCTTGTGGTGCTGTTTGCAGTTTCCATATCACTTAAGGTTTATCCTACCCTTTACATGCTGCTTGCAGTAGTGCCGTTGCTTGTGTTATTTGTACTATCGGTGGGAGTGGGACTGATACTTGCAACGGCAGGCGTCTTTTTCCGTGACCTTGAATATTTGTGGAATGTCGCCCTTATGCTTGTTATGTACACCTGTGCCATATTTTATTATCCTGATGCGATTCTTACAAGCAGCGTGGGCTGGATTTTAAAATATAATCCCCTGTTCTGTATCATTTCAAACTTCAGAAGCTGTGTGTTTGGTGAGGCGATGGACATGGGTATGCTGGCATACGCAAGCATAGTTGCCCTTGTAAGCGTTATTGCAGGCGGGCTTGTCTTTGCAAAAAAACAGAACGACTTTATTTTGTATATATAAAAGGGTATAAATTATGAATCATATTATCACGCTTACGGATGTAGGCATGCGTTTCAATTTAAGCAGGGAAAAGGTAGACAGCGTCAAGGAATATTTCATTAAGCGCATAAAGCGGGAGCTTTCCTTTAATGAATTTTGGGCGCTGCGCGACATATCCTTTACGGTAGAACAGGGGGACAGGGTAGGAATCCTTGGTCTGAATGGTGCGGGAAAATCCACGCTTATGAAGGTGATTGCAGGGGTGTTTAAGCCGACGGAGGGTACTGTGGAAAAGCAGGGCGTCATTGCTCCCATGATAGAGCTTGGGGCAGGCTTTGACATGCAGTATACGGGTGCTGAAAATATATTTCTATACGGTGCCGTGCTTGGACATTCCAGAAAATTCATGGAGGAAAAATATGATGAAATTGTGGATTTTTCCGAGCTTCGTGAATTTATTGACGTTCCCCTCAAAAATTATTCATCGGGCATGCGGGCAAGGCTTGGCTTTGCAATTGCCACTGCCGTATCTCCTGATATACTGATTCTCGACGAGGTGCTTTCCGTTGGGGACGCCAAATTTAAGAAAAAGAGCGAGAAAAAGATAAGGGACATGATGGACAAGGGCATTACGGTTTTGTTTGTATCACATAACATGGAGCAGGTAAGGCGTATCTGTAATAAGGCTCTTGTTCTTGAACGCGGGCGGCTTATTAAATATGGGGATATGGAGGAAACCGTATCTGCATATGAGAGTATGACAAAGTAGAAAATGATAAAACTCTAATAGGATAGAGATGAGCCGGACATACGATTTCTATATGGAACCATGACTGTCTGAGAAACTGAGGGTAATAGTTATGAGGAAGATAAAATTTCAAATAAAACAGTGGTTGAAAATGCTCTCCCAGCATCTCTTGTTTCCCCTTGTATATAATCTAAATCGGTTTAAGCCGGTTCAAAAAAATAAAATTATTCTTGCAGATGCACACCACGAGAACTGTCCTCCACATATGAAGCAGGTAAGGGATGCCCTTCTTCATTTGGGCTTTGATGTTCAGGAGTGCTTTTTTGATTTGGGGAAAATAAGCGCATTTGCAGGCATGAAACAAATGCTCGGATTTATGAGACTGTATGCCGTAAGCGGCTGTGTTATCATTTGTAACAATTTTCTCCCTGTGGCTGCCTGCAAAAAAAGAAGGGAAACAAAGGTGATACAGCTTTGGCATGGCTGTGGCGCATTTAAGAAATTTGGCTATGATGCATTTGATGATATACCAAAGGGATATAGGGGAAATGTATATAAAAATTATGACCTTGTAACTGTAAGCGGAAAATACTGTGTACCGTTTTTTCAGTCAGCCATGAGGCTTGGCAAAGGAATCGTAAAGCCGCTGGGGTGCTGTATTACTGACAGGCTGTTTGACAGGGAATATCTAAGCCTGTGCAGGGAGAAATTTAAGCGTACACACCCTGATGCAGAAGGGAAAAGAGTGGTTCTTTGGGCACCTACCTTCAGGGGAAATGCAGGCACTGCGGCTGTGGTTGGCGGGGAGTATATAGACAGGCTCGCCGAGTTGTATCAAAATGAGCTGTACGTCATAAAGGCATTGCATCCCATGTCGGAAGGAGGGACCCGCGAAGCAGGGAGGATGCCTTACGACCAAAAGGAGGAAGGAGGGACCCGCGAAGCAGGGAGAATGCCTTACGACCAAAAGGAGGAAGGAGGGACCCGTGAAGCCTCCGCTGAGCTTCTTGTATGTGCCGATGTACTTATAACAGATTATTCCTCCATTTTTTTTGAGTATCTTCTTTTGGACAGACCCATTGTGTTTTTTGCACCTGACTATGAGGCTTATGCAAGGGACAGAGGCTTTTATCTTGATTTTGACAGTCTGCCGGGACATATTGTGAAAAATAATAATATTGATGAGACAGTAAGGATTTTGTATAATGTTATTGTTGGAGATGAAAAAGAGAATAACGTCACAAATGAAGATAAGATGCATGCTTTAAGGCAGAAATTTAAGGAACGGTATCTGTCTGCCTGTGACGGACACGTGACGGAAAGAATTGTGAAGGAAATAAGCAGGTAACGATTATGCTGACAGGATGGAGAAGAACAATATACAAATCACATATCTATCAGTTTTTTTTAAGAGGGGCAAAAAAGCTGTATCGTTTTTATTCCCTTAGAATTATGTATCCACGCCTTTACAAAAAACATGCGAACAAGGAAATTGACAAGGAAAAGGTTGTTTTTATTGAGGTGCGCATGCCTGAAATAAGCGATAATTTCAGATATATCTATGACGAATTAAAAAATAAGTATACCTATAAAATTTCCACGCATTTTTTGCATATGAGCTTTTCACGCTGGCGGGAGTATGAACAGTTTTGTAAAAAAATGGTAGTTGATGTGGCAGATGCAAAATATGTTTTTTTAAATGATGCATCAAATGTATTTAGCTGTCTGCCCCTAAGGAAAGAAACGGTTGTTACGCAGCTTTGGCATGCCTGCGGTGCATTTAAAAAATTTGGAATGAGCATTGCCGAGCTTAAATTTGGCGATGACAAAAAGACGTTAGGCAAATATCCGTACCATGGCAATTATACGCACGTAACCGTAAGCTCGCCTGAGGTTATATGGGCGTATGAGGAGGCGATGAATGTAAGGCATGAGGAAAACATTGTAAAGCCTGTAGGCATTTCAAGAACGGATATATTTTATGACTCTGAAATGAAAAAGCTTGCATTTGACAGGCTTTACTCGGTATTTCCACAGGCAAGGGAAAAGAAAATTATTTTGTATGCGCCCACCTTCAGGGGAAGGGTTGCATCGGCAAAGACGCCTGATGAATTTGACATGCAGATGATGAGCGATGCACTGGGAAAAGAATATGTCATGCTTTTCAAGCATCACCCATTTGTGAAAAACCGTCCCGTGATAGACGATGCATTTTCAGATTTTGCAAGGGATGTTACGGAGGAATTGTCCATAGAGGATTTGCTTTTTGTAAGCGACATCTGTATATCTGATTATTCTTCCCTTGTATTTGAGTATTCACTTTTTGAAAGACCTATGATATTCTTTGCTTATGACTTGGAGGATTACTTTGACTGGAGAGGCTTTTACTACAAATATGACGAGTTTGTTCCGGGACCTATTTGCAGGTCGGGGAAAGAGGTTCTTGATTGCATAAAAACGATGGAAACAAATTTTGACAAGCATATTGTAACGCAGTTTAAGGAGAAATATATGAGTGCCTGTGACGGACATGCAACAAAGCGGATTATGAGGCTTGCGATGGGAGACACGTTAGAGGAAATGAATGTTGTGTCAAGTTTTCTATGAAAACTTGGCATGTAGCATCGCCACTTTAAGGTTCTCGATTTACTTCGTAAATCGGAACGTATTGCGAAGCAAAATTAGGATGTGGCGATGTTCAAAAGTGGAGGGAAAAGGTATGAAAAAAATTGTGGACATATATAACAAAACAAGCTTGATTTTAAGAATTTTTATAGGCTTGGTTATCGGGGCACTGATTGGTGTTTTCGCACCAAAGGCAACGGCTATATCAATTCTTGGTGATATTTTTGTCGGGGCACTTAAGGCAGTTGCACCTATTTTGGTATTTGTGCTTGTCATAAGCTCTTTGGCGAAGGCAAGCAGCGGTATCGGAAAGAAATTCAGGACAGTGATTATCCTTTATATGCTGAGTACATTTCTTGCTGCGGTTGTAGCTGTGCTTGCAAGCTTTGCATTTCCTGTTACCCTGAAGCTTACGGCGGCTGTGGAGCAGACGGCTCCAAGCGGCATTTCCGAGGTGCTGCGGTCCCTCCTGAACAATATTGTTGCAAATCCCGTAAGTGCACTGATGAATGCCAACTATATCGGAATTTTGGCGTGGGCGGTCATATTTGGACTGGCACTTAAAAAGTACGGGGCAGATACGACAATCAGGGCGATGCAGGATATTTCCGATGCTGTGTCGCAGGCAGTAAAGTGGATTATAAATTTGGCACCTTTCGGAATTTTGGGACTTGTATTTACTACCGTTTCCACGAACGGTCTTAGCATATTTACCGATTATGGAAAGCTGCTTCTTCTGTTGGTGGGATGTATGCTTGCCGTGGCACTGATTGTTGACCCGCTTATTGCGTGGATTTGCCTGCATCAAAATCCGTATCCCCTTGTACTAAGATGCTTTAAGGAAAGCGGGCTTACGGCATTTTTTACGAGAAGCTCTGCCGCAAATATTCCGATTAACATGGCACTTTGCGAAAGGCTCGGGCTTGATAAGGATGTTTATTCCGTTTCCATTCCTCTTGGTGCTACAATCAATATGGACGGTGCAGCCATAACAATTACGGTTATGACCATGGCAGCGGCAAATACAATGAATATTGCAACGGATATACCGACGGCAATTATTTTAAGTCTGCTCTCAGCAATTGCAGCCTGCGGTGCATCGGGTGTGGCAGGCGGTTCGTTGCTGCTCATTCCTATGGCATGCTCGCTTTTTGGTATTCCAGCCGATGTGGCAATGCAGGTTGTAGGCGTAGGATTTATTGTTGGCGTTGTGCAGGATTCCTTTGAAACGGCAATTAATTCCTCAGGAGACGTTCTCTTTGCCGCTACGGCAGAATTCCGGCAGTGGAAAAAAGAGGGACGAGAAGTTAGGTTTTAGCGATGTTCAAGAAAAGAGGCAGTATAAATGGTATCAGTAATTATTCCTGCATACAATCCGGGCAAATATATCATGGATGCTTTTTCCTCTGTGGTAAAGCAGGATGTGAAAAAGGAAATTATTATTGTTGATGATCATTCAGGAGAGGTGTGGATAGAGGAGTTTCTCTCAAAGGTTAAGTGGAGCTATGAGGTTTCGGAAGAAAAAACCTCCATTGGCGGACTGAATGAAAAAACAATTATTTTCAGGTGGGCAGGCATTGTATGCGATAAGAGCCTGAAAAACAGTGAATTTCCTGTATACATTTTCTCAAACAAGGAAAATAAAAAGGTTGCAGTCACAAGAAACAGGGGCGTAAAGCTTGCAAGGGGAAAATATGTGGCTTTTCTTGATGCGGATGATATATGGGAGGAAAAAAAGCTTGAAAAGCAGCTTGCAGCCATGAAGCAGTATCAGGCGGCACCGCTTTGCAATACATCACGGATTCTTGTGGACTCCGAGGGGGATATGCTTGATAAAATAATCACAACCCCGATAAAAATAACCCTTAAGGAGATTGAGAAAACAAACTGCATTAACTGTTCCTCCGTATTGGTAAAAAGAGATGTGATGCTGAAATATCCAATGCAGCATAGTGATGCCCATGAGGATTATCTGTCGTGGCTGAAAATGCTGAAGGATTATGAATATGCAGTGGGAATACAGGAACCACTTTTACTGTACAGAATAACACCCGGAAGTAAATCCGGCAATAAGCTTAAATCGGCGGTTATGAATTTTAAAACCTACAGATATGCGGGATATGGATTTTGGAAATCCGTCTGGTGCAATTTATGCTATGCCATAAATGGGCTGATAAAATATAGCAGATGATGAAAAATAATGCATATAACCCCTTTACTTTTGGGAATAATTAGCATATAATCTTTGCAAAGTATAAAGGAAAAGGCAATGACGGAGACTGCCGGTAAAAGGACATGACAGGGAATATAGCCGCAGACTGAGAGCTATAGCATGACACCCTACATGGCGGAACGCTACCTGAGCTGATATATTGAAGCCTTTAGGTGAGGTCTAGGTATATACGTTTTATCCACGTTACGGAGATAGAGAGAAAATGTAAGTTTACATAACTTATATTTTAAAGCGGGTGGTACCGCGGATAACTGTTGTTCATTCGTCCCGAGGTTTATAAAGCCTCGGGCTTTTTTACTTTATTAGGAAAGGAAGAAAAACATGAGTTTAAACATTTACAGAGACATGACAATGGAAAACATGGGTGAGGAGCTTGTTGGAAAGGAAATCCGCATAGCAGGATGGATTGAAAATATCCGAGATCATGGAGGCGTATCGTTTATTGACCTTCGTGACATGTACGGCGTGATGCAGGTTGTTATGAGAGATACAAGCCTGCTTGACGGTCTGACAAGGGAGGAGTGTATCTCCGTAGAGGGTTTGGTTGAGCACAGGGATGAGGAAACCTACAACCCTAAAATTCCAACAGGCACCATAGAGCTTGAGGCACACAAGGTTGATGTGCTTGGAAAGGTTTACAAGCAGGTGCCGTTTGAGGTTACAACCTCAAAGGAGGTTCGTGAGGAGGTAAGACTGAAGTACCGTTACCTCGATTTGAGAAACCGTAAGGTCAAGGACAATATGATTTTCAGGTCAAAGGTCATAAGCTTTCTGCGTGAGAAAATGACAGAGCTTGGCTTCCTTGAAATACAGACCCCGATACTTTGTGCATCATCACCGGAGGGGGCAAGGGACTATATTGTTCCTTCAAGAAAATATAAGGGCAAGTTTTATGCACTGCCGCAGGCACCGCAGCAATATAAGCAGCTTTTAATGGTGTCAGGCTTTGATAAATATTTTCAGATTGCACCATGCTTCAGGGACGAGGACGCAAGGGCTGACCGTTCACCGGGAGAGTTTTACCAGCTTGATTTTGAGATGAGCTTTGCAACACAGGAGGATGTTTTTAAAGTCGGTGAGGAGGTTCTTTCCGCAACCTTTGAAAAGTTTGCACCGAAAGGATATTCCGTCACAAAGGCACCATATCCTGTTATCAGCTATGAGGAGGCAATGCTGAAATACGGTACGGACAAGCCTGACCTTAGAAATCCGTTAGAGATTATTGACCTTTCAGAATTTTTTGAGAGATGTACCTTTAAGCCGTTTCATGGCAAGACCGTAAGGGCAATCAACGTACATGCCAAGCTTTCCAAGGGTCAGCATGAGAAAATGCTCAAGTTTGCAACCTCAATCGGAATGGGTGGACTTGGCTACCTTGAGGTGCTTGAGGATAAAACTTACAAGGGACCAATCGACAAGTTTATTCCTGATGATATGAAGCAGGAGCTTGCCGACAAGGCAGGACTTGATGTGGGTGACACAATATTCTTTATTGCCGATACGAAGAAGCAGGCGGCAATATTTGCAGGACAGATCAGAACAGAGCTCGGAAGCAGACTGGATTTGCTTGAGAAAAATGCATACCGGTTCTGTTATATTAATGATTTCCCAATGTACGAGTACGACACTGAGACAAAGAGCATCGGATTTACCCACAATCCGTTTTCTATGCCGCAGGGAGGACTTGATGCATTAAATGAAAAGGATCCGCTTGAAATACTTGCATATCAGTATGATATTGTCTGCAACGGCGTTGAGCTTTCCTCAGGTGCCGTCAGAAACCATGACATGCAGATTATGGAAAAGGCATTTGAGATAGCAGGCTATGACAAGTCTGTTTTGGAGGAAAAATTCGGTGCACTTTACAGTGCATTTCAGTTTGGTGCACCGCCTCATGCAGGCATGGCACCGGGCGTTGACAGAATGATTATGCTTCTTCGTAATGAGGAAAATATCAGAGAGGTAATACCATTCCCGATGAGCGGCACGGCACAGGATTTAATGTGTGGTGCACCGGGCGAGGTGACCGAGCAGCAGCTTCGTGAGGTCCACATTAAGGTGAGAAGTTAGATAGGAGGTATCTTATGGTTATTACGGATGAAACAATAGAGTATGTTGGTATTCTTGCCAAGCTTGAGCTTTCCGATGAGGCGAAGGAGCAGGCAAAGAAGGATATGTCCAATATGCTTGATTATGTAAGCAAGTTAAATGAATTGGATACAGACGATGTTCCAGCCATGAGTCATGCATTTCCCGTAAAAAATGTATTCCGGGAGGACGCTGTCACAAACGGCGACGACAGGGAGCAGCTTCTTTCAAATGCACCTGAGCAGAAGGACGGCTGTTACAAGGTGCCGAAAACATTTGACTAGGGGGTGCTTAGGATGGATATATCGAAACTTACGGCTGTAGAGCTTGGAAAGAAAATAAAGTCAGGGGAGCTTAAGGTTATGGATGTAACAAAGGCATACCTTGACAGAATAGAAAAATTAGAAAATGATGTAAACGCATTTGTAACTGTTGATGCTGAAAATGCAATGGAACAGGCAAAGATGATACAGGAAAAAATAGATGCAGGAGAGCTTTCGTCACCACTTGCGGGCGTGCCTGTTGCAATAAAGGACAATATGTGTACGAAAGGGCTGCTTACAAGCTGTTCCTCAAAAATACTAAGTAACTTTATTCCAACCTATACTGCTGATGCTGTTCTTGCACTGAAGGATGCAGGAGCTGTCATTATTGGAAAGACAAACATGGATGAATTTGCAATGGGAAGCACAACGGAGACATCCTTTTACGGACCAACCCAAAATCCATGGGATTTGAATAAGGTTCCGGGTGGATCTTCAGGAGGCTCTGCCGCTGCAGTTGCAGCCGAGGAGGTGCCATATGCACTAGGCTCTGACACAGGCGGTTCCATCAGACAGCCTGCCGCATTTTGTGGTGTAACAGGAATAAAGCCTACCTATGGCAGGGTTTCAAGATATGGACTGATTGCTTACGGCTCATCTCTTGACCAGATTGGACCTATCGCAAAGGATGTAACGGATTGTGCGGCAATTCTGGAAATTATATGCAGGCATGACCCGAAGGATTCTACATCATATAATGAGAACATGGATGATACAGGCGATGGAATTACTGACAAGGGAAGCGATTTTACCGCGGCACTTGTTGATGATGTAAAGGGAATGAAAATTGGCATACCGAGAGATTATTTTGGCGAAGGAATTGATGCGGATGTTAAGAAAAACGTTCTTGCAGCGGCAGACATTCTTCGTGAGAAAGGTGCAATCGTTGAGGAATTTGACCTTGGAATGGTAGAATATGCCATACCTGCATATTATATTATTGCATCTGCGGAGGCATCCTCAAACCTTGAACGGTTTGACGGTGTTAAGTATGGCTATCGGACTGCTGAATATACGGACCTTCATAATATGTATAAAAAGTCACGTTCCGAGGGCTTTGGTCCTGAGGTACAGAGAAGAATCATGCTTGGTTCCTTTGTTTTAAGCTCAGGCTATTACGATGCATACTATGTCAAGGCGTTAAAGACGAAGGCACTTATTAAGAAGGCATTTGACGATGCATTTGCAAACTATGATGTGATACTGGGTCCGGTTGCACCTACGACTGCACTTACAAAGGGAGAGTCTCTTTCTGACCCGCTTAAAATGTACCTTGGAGACATTTATACTGTTTCCGTAAACCTGGCAGGTATTCCTGGAATTTCACTGCCCTGCGGTTTTGATAAAAACGGCATGCCGGTAGGACTCCAGCTTTTGGGACAGACCTTTGATGAAAAGTCGATTATAAGGGTTGCATATTCGTTTGAGTGTAGCAGGAACTATGAAAGACCTGCACTGCTTGCTGAAAGGGGGCTTTAGGAATGTCAAAAACATATGAAACAGTCATAGGACTTGAGGTTCATGTAGAGCTTGCAACGAAAACAAAAATATTCTGCGGCTGCTCCACGGAATTTGGCGGTGCTCCCAACACACACACATGTCCCGTATGTACGGGCATGCCGGGCTCGCTTCCTGTGCTGAACAAGGCAGTGGTGGAAAAGGCGGTAGCAGTTGGGCTTGCAACGAACTGTACCATTACGCAGAACTGTAAATTTGACCGAAAAAATTATTTTTATCCCGATAATCCACAGAACTATCAGATATCACAGCTCTATTATCCAATATGCCGTGATGGAAAGGTGGAAATCGAGGTTGATGGCAAAAAGAAGTTTGTGAGAATCCATGAGATACACATGGAGGAGGATGCGGGAAAGCTTGTGCATGACCCGTTTACGGACAGCTCCTTAGTAGATTTTAACCGTTCCGGCGTGCCTCTCATAGAGATTGTTTCTGAGCCTGATATGAGGTCGGCAGAGGAGGTTATTGCATATCTTGAGAAGCTTCGGCTGATTATACAGTATCTTGGAGCATCCGACTGCAAATTAAACGAGGGATCCATGCGGGCGGATGTCAACCTTTCCATCAGAGAGGTTGGAAGCAGTGCGTTTGGAACGAGAACAGAGACGAAAAACTTAAATTCCTTTAAGGCGATTGCGAGGGCAATTGAAAATGAGCGTGAGCGTCAGATTGATTTGCTTGAGTCGGGTGAAACGGTGATTCAGGAAACAAGAAGATGGGATGACACAAAGGAATATTCTTATCCGATGCGTTCGAAGGAGGATGCACAGGATTACAGATATTTCCCTGACCCTGACCTTGTTCCGATTGTCATAAGTGATGCATGGATGGAGGAAATACGCCAAAAACAGCCTGAGCTTCGTGATGAAAAACGTATTAGGTATAAGGAAGAATATGATATTCCGGATTATGACATAGACATTATAACAAATTCCAAGAAAATGGCAGATATTTTTGAGGAGGCAATCGCACTTGGTGCCGCACCGAAAAAGGTATCAAACTGGCTTATGGTGGAGACGATGCGTCTTATGAAGGAGCATTCGGTTGATGCTGATGATTTGTCATTTTCAGCGAAAAACCTTGCGGCTCTTATCGCACTTGTGGAGTCAAAGGCTATCAACGGAACAGTTGCAAAGGAAGTATATGAAAAAATATTTACGGACGACATAGACCCTGAGAAATATGTTGAGGAGCATGGTCTTAAAACCGTAAATGATGCGGGAGCACTTACCAAAACAATTGAGGAAATCGTAGCCGCAAATCCGAAATCCGTAGAGGACTACAAGAACGGCAAGGAAAAAGCCATCGGCTTCCTTGTGGGGCAGACCATGAAGGCAATGCAGGGTAAGGCAGACCCGGGCGAGGTAAACCGTATCTTGAAGGAACTATTGTCGAAGTAGTTGAGAAACTCTGCTTTTTGCGAACTGGGCTTCCGAAATGGGGAGCTTTGGCAAATGCCTATGTAAATAAAATAAGAAAGGAATAAAAAAATGAGAACATATCTTGTAACAGGCGGTGCTGGTTTTATCGGTTCAAACTACATTCATTATATGTTTAAAAAATATGATAATGAAATAAGAATAATAAACGTTGATGTCCTTACCTATGCAGGAAACCTTGAAAACCTAAAGGAGGTTGAGGAAAGGGACAACTATACATTTGTCAAGGCAGATATTTGTGACAGGGAAGCCATATCAAAAATATTTGCTGAAAACGACATAGACCGTGTCGTGCATTTTGCGGCAGAGTCACATGTTGACAGAAGTATTAAAAATCCTGAGATTT